>NZ_JAALJH010000001.1 GCF_011064615.1 Aquisphaera insulae
ACCGAAATCGCGCTTCAAGGGCCTCCATGAAGGCCCATTCCCCTTCCATCCCAGCCACCCCCAAAGCTCAACTTTGATTATTCCTACAGACTATGCGGGAATTCCTCTTGACCTTGAGCTAACGCGCGTGAAGAATGGGGCTCATAGCACGGGGATTTGTCCCACCATCGTGGCGATCCGAACGCGTTGTTGCGAAGAGGCAATCCGTCCGGGATGGCCTGAATACCGATCGACAGTGAGATTTCTTCACGTCGGTTGATCGGTGCTCCCTTCCGCCCACTCGTCCACGAGAGGCGTCTCGACCTACCTTTACGCGACGGGCCGACCGAACGACTCGGAGGCTCGCTCGAGACTCGTGGAGACGAACATGAACAGCCTCACGCAAGGAGGCCGGTCGCTCTCGGTCCGCGCCGAAGGGAATCACGTCGGGTCGGCACGCCGCCCGGCCTTCACGCTGATCGAGCTCCTGGTCGTGATCGCGATCATCGCGGTCCTCATCGCCCTCCTCCTGCCCGCGGTGCAGTCGGCCCGCGAGGCGGCCCGGCGCATCCACTGCACCAACAACCTCAAGCAGATCGGCCTCGGGCTCCTCAACTACGAGAGCACCAACGCCTGCTTCCCGCCGGGTGCGCTGCCTTATTTCGAGAACGGGGACATCCGTTCGAGCACCTTCTACAACAACCACGGCCCCAGTGCACACGCCCGGATGCTCAACTACGTTGAGCAGCAGAACCTCTTCAACGCCCTGAATTTCAACGTCAGCATCTTCAACGATCCGATCGGCGATCTGATCAACGTCACTGTGACGTCAACGTATTTGAGCACGTTCATCTGCCCATCGGACGTGCAGCCCGCGTGGCTCATCCAGGGGACGCATACGGTCCTGGCGACGACCCGCGCGGTCGGCAACAACTACTTCGCCTCGATGGGCTCGAGCCTGGAATTCGCGATGCAGCAGACGGGCGGGCCGCCGAATGGCCCTTTCCCCTACATCGGTACGCTCGGTCACATCACCAGGCTCAGCGAGATCACCGACGGCACCAGCAACACCATCGGCTTCGGCGAATGGCGGATCGGGAGCGGCCAGTCTGGGACGCAGTCGATCCAGGACATCGTCTTCACGGGCACCTTCCCCGCCGGGACCGCGAGGAACAACGGGACGCTCAACCTGCCCAATCCGAAGCTCGTCGCGAGCCTGCCCGCGTGGATCGAGGCCTGCTCCGCCCAGTGGCGGGCCGGGGGCGGACGATATGGCAAGTCCGTGACCCTGGGCGAATCCTGGGCGTTCGGCCTGGTCGGCTATAGCCAGGGGAACCTCGTGCTGCCGCCGAACTCGCCCTACCCGTATTGCAGCACCAGCAACAACGGCACGATCGAGAGCGTCGGGATCTACGGCCTGAGCAGCCATCACCCCGGCGGGGCCAACGTGGTCCTCCTCGACGGATCGGTCCGCTTCCTCAAGGACAGCGTGAGCCGCCCGACGCTCTGGGCGCTCGGATCGATCAGGCAGGGCGAGGTGATCTCCTCCGATTCTTATTGACCCGCGGCGAAGCCGTCCGGAACGAACTGTCAGGAGCAAGTCCCCGATGAAGCCTTCTACGAGATGGCTGCCGGCCATCCTCGCGATCGTCCCCCTCGGCCCGCCTTCCGCGCGGGCCGAGGTCGCTCCCGCGTCGGCGAGCCCCGAGAAGAAGGTCGAGTTCTTCGAGAAGAAGATCCGGCCGATCCTCGTGAGCCAGTGCCATACCTGTCATTCGGCCGAAACGAATTCCAAGGGGGGCCTGCGGGTCGATGACCGCAACGGCCTCGTCCAGGGGGGCAACAGCGGGTCGGCCGTCGTCCCCGGGAAGCCCGACGAGAGCCTGCTCCTCCAGGCGGTCCGGCACGCCGACGATGCCCCCAAGATGCCCCCGAAGTCGAAGCTGACCGACGCGGAGATCGCCGATCTGGCGCGATGGATCGAGGACGGCGCCGCCTGGCCCGCCGAGGTCGCCGCGAGCGCCCCGGCCCGTGGCCAGTGGGAGGAGAAGTACGCGGCCCTCCGCAAGAGCCACTGGGCCTGGCAGCCGGTCCGCGGCGGCGGCCCGCCGCCGGTACGCGACGCCTCCTGGCCGAGGTCGGACGTCGATCGCTTCGTCCTGGCCGGCCTCGAGGCGAAGGGCCTCTCGCCGGTGGGCGATGCCGACCGCGTCGCGCTGATCCGGCGGGCCACCTTCGACCTGACGGGCCTGCCGCCCGAGGTTGCCGACGTCGAGGCCTTCCTCCGCGACGACTCCGCCGGGGCCTTCGAGCGCGTGGTCGACCGGCTCCTGGCCTCGCCGGCCTTCGGCGAGCGGTGGGGGCGGCACTGGCTGGACGTCGCCCGGTACGGCGAGTCGACCGGCTCCTCGCGGAACGTCCCGTTCCCCCATGCCTGGAGATATCGCGACTACGTCATCGACGCCTTCAACCGCGACGTCCCCTTCGATCGCTTCCTCCGCCAGCAGATCGCCGGTGACCTCCTGCCGGCGGCCGACGACCGCGAGCGTCGCGAACACCTGGTGGCCACCGGGTTCCTCGCGCTCGGCGTCAAGGACGTCAATCAGCGGTTCAAGGTCCGCTTCGTCATGGACAACGTGGACGAGCAGATCGACACCGTCAGCCGCGCCGTGCTCGGGCTGACGGCGAGCTGTGCCCGCTGCCATGATCACAAGTTCGACCCCATCCCCCAGGCCGATTATTACGCCCTGGCCGGCATCTTCCAGAGCACCGACCTGTGCGCCGGCGTCCGGAACAAGATGGGGGGCGGCGGGCTCGACTACTACGACACGGCCATGCTGATCCCGCTGGACTCCGCCCCCGCCTCGAAGGCCGACTCGGCCAAGGTCGAGGAGGCGAAGAAGAAGGTCGCCGCCGCGAAGGCCGAGTTCGAGAAGCTTCGGGACTCCCCCGCGGGGGCCGAGCTCGGCCCCAACGGCCGGCCGAAGCGGGCCGCGGCCCGCCAGAAGATGGTCAAGCTCCAGGCCGATCTCCTCCAGCTCACGGACCCGGCCGCGCTCGGCCCGGTCGCCCTGGGCGTCCGCGACGGCAAGGCCGTCGGCGACACCCAGGTCCGGATCCGGGGCGAGGCCGAACGGCTCGGCCCGACCGTCCCCCGCGGGTTCCTGTCGGTCCTCAACCTGCCGGGCCAGCCGGCGATCCCGGCGAAACAGAGCGGCCGCGCGGAGCTCGCGAGCTGGCTGACCAGCCCGGACAATCCGCTGACCTCCCGGGTCTTCGTCAACCGCGCCTGGCAGCATCTCTTCGGGCAGGGCCTGGTGCGCACGGTCGACAACTTCGGCGTGACGGGCGACCTGCCGTCCCATCCGGAGCTGCTGGACCATCTCGCCCGCGAGTTCACCCGGGACGGCTGGTCGGTCAAGCGGCTGGTCCGACGGCTCATCCTGACCCGGGCCTACCAGCTCGATTCGTCCGCGACCCCGGATCGACTGGCCGCCGACCCGTCGAATCGGCTGGTCTGGAGGCACGCCCCGCGGCGGCTCGACGCCGAGGAGATCCGCGACGCCACCCTGGTCGCGGCCGGCCGCCTCGATCCGGTCCGGCCCGTCGGGGACTCGTCCCCCTCTTCCTCGATGAAGGTGATCGAGATCCGCAACAACGGCCCGGAGGCTCGCAAGCTCCTGGAGATCGCCGGCGCGAGCCGGTTGCGGAGCGTCTACCTCCCGTCGCTCCGGGGGATCACGCCCGGCTCGCTCGAGGTCTTCGACCCCGCCGAGCAGGGCATGGTCACGGGCCGTCGCGAGACGACGACCGTCCCGTCGCAGAGCCTCTACTTCCTCAACGACCCGTTCGTCCGCAGGCGGTCGATCGAGCTGGCCGACCAGCTCCTGGCCCGGTCGGACCTCGACGAGGCGGCCCGGATCGACCTGGCCTATCGCCGCACCGTCGGCAGGCCGGCCTCGGCCAATGAGCTCCGCCGGGCCTCGGCCTACATCGCCGAGTTCGCCCGCGATGCCCGCGCGGCGATCGACTGGAGCCCCTCCACCGCGGTCGCCGCCAAGGCCCCCGAGCCTCAGACGCGGCCGAAGCCCAAGGCCGCCGCCGCCCCGGTGAACCCCGACGAGGCCGACCAGTCCGACGAACCCGTCCGCGAGGAGGTCATCCGCGCCTCCAATCCGGAATCGGCCGCCTGGTCGAGCTTCTGCCAGGCCCTCCTCGGCTCGGCCGAGTTCCGATACCTGCGATGACGCTCCGGCCCCTCGCTCTTGATCAATCAATCCATACGAGAACGACGATGCCAAACGATTCTCCGCATCTTCCCGGGTCCCTCCTCACCCGCCGCCAGGCCCTCCGGTCCGCCGGCGCCGGCTTCGGCAGCCTCGCCCTGGCGGGCCTGCTCGACCAGGCCGCCCCCGCGGCCCGCGCCGCGGGGACTCCGGGAAAGCCCGCCACCCCGGCCGACCGCCCCCTCGCGCCCCGGCCACCCCACTTCCCGGCGAAGGCCAAACGGATCATCTTCCTGTTCATGCAGGGGGCCATCTCCCAGATGGACACCTGGGAGTACAAGCCCAGGCTCCAGCAGAGCGACGGCAAGGTCGGCCCGGGGGGCGGCACGCTCACGGCCTCGAAGTTCCGCTTCCGCCAGCACGGCGAGACCGGGACCTGGGTCTCCGAGCTCTACCCGCACCTGGCCGCCCACGTGGACAAGTTCTGCTTCCTGCGCGGGCTCTACACCGACACCCCGGCCCACCCCGAGGCGGTCATCCAGATCCACACCGGGGCCAAGCTCGTCCAGCTCACGAGGCCCTCGATGGGCTCGTGGCTGCTCTACGGGCTGGGGACCGAGAACCAGGACCTGCCGGGCTACGTGACGATCAACCCGCCGCCCAACTTCGGCGGTGCGCTCAATTACGGCAGCGCCTTCCTGCCGGCCCACTTCCAGGGGACGCGGATCAACGACCTGGGCTACCTGCCCAACCTGAAGGCGCAGTCCCCGTCGAGCCTCCAGCGGAAGCAGATCGACCTGGTGCAGGCCATGAACCGCGACCTCGCCGCGACTCCCTCGGCGCCCGACGAGCTCGAGGGGATCATCTCGTCGTACGAGCTGGCCTTCCGGATGCAGGGCAAGGTCCCGGAGCTGCTGGACATCGCCAGCGAGCCGCAGGCGGTCCTCGACGCCTACGGCGTCAAGCCCGGCCCCGCCGGGAGCTTCGCCAGGCAGTGCATCATGGCCCGGCGGCTGAGCGAGGCCGGGGTGCGGTTCGTCGAGATCTGCCATCCGGGCTGGGACCAGCACAACGACCTGCACGCGGGCCTGATCCGCAACACGGCCGCCACCGACCAGCCGACGGCCGCCCTGCTCGCCGACCTGGACCAGCGCGGGCTCCTCGACGAGACTCTCGTCCTCTTCGGCAGCGAGTTCGGCCGCCTGCCGACCGCCCAGGGGCCCGACGGCCGCGACCACAACATCACCGGCTACCCGATGTGGCTGGCCGGCGCCGGCGTCAAGCCGGGCTTCTCCTTCGGCGCCACCGACGAGTTCGGCCAGCACGCCGTCGAGGGCCGGATGCACATCAACGACCTCCACGCCACGATCCTCGCCCTGATGGGCCTGGACCACGAACGCCTCACCTACCGCTACGCCGGCCGCGACTTCCGCCTCACCGACGTCGCCGGCAACGTGGCCCGCTCCATCTTCGCCTGAACGCTAGCCACCGATGAAGAGGGGGGGAGGAATTTAGCCACAGATCAACACTGATAAACACAGATAAGAGATGAATTGGGGAGGGACGGGGAAGGGAAAGGGAAGGACGGTCAGGGTGGGCTTGCGGAGATGCCGAGGCCCGACCCAGTCGCCGGGCTGGCCGCCGGATTCCGGGCTCGCCCAACCTGAATTTCCCTCCCTCCCTCCCTCCTTCCCTCCCTCCCTCTCTATCTGTGTTGATCTGTGTTCATCCGTGGCTAAATTCCTCCCCTCTTCTCTCCGTGGCGACATCTCCCTTGACCTGTCCAGGAGTTCATACTACATTTCTGTTCATGACGACGCGAGCATCCGCCAGGGCGATCGGGCATCTGGACGCCGACTGTTTCTACGTGTCGGCGGAGCGGGTGCGGGATGGCTTCCTGGAGGGGAAGCCGGTGGGGGTGCTGGGGAACCAGGGGGCGTGCGTCATCGCCAAGAGTTATGAGATGAAGGCGAAGGGGGTGAAGACCGGGGAGCCGATCTGGGACGCGATGGAGAAGTGCCCGGAGGGGATCTACGTGAAGCGGGACTTCCGCTGGTACGAGGTCCTCAGCCGGCTGATGCTGGACGCGGTGCGGGACCTGTCGCCGCGGGTGGAGTACTACTCGATCGACGAGTTCTTCTTCCTGGCCCTGGCCGATCGCGGGCAGACGCTCCAGTCGCTGGCGGAGGAGATGCGGGACCGGATCCGGGAGCGGCTGGGGGTGCCGGTGACGGTGGGGATCGCCCGGACGCGGACGCTGGCGAAGCTGATCTCGGATTCGGCCAAGCCGTTCGGGGCCAGGGCGGTGATCGGGGCCGATCAGGAGGAGGAGCTGCTCAGGGGGCTGCCGGTGACGGAGATCACCGGGATCGCGGGGCGGCGGGCGGCACGGCTGTCCCCCTGGGGGATCGCGAGCTGCCTGGACCTGGCCCGGGCGGACCGGAGGCTCGTGCGGTCGCTGCTGACGGCGGCGGGAGAGACCCTCTGGTGGGAGCTCAATGGGGATCCCGTGCAGGCGATCCACGCCAAGCGCCCGGCCCACAAGGTGCTGTCGCGCGGGGGCTCGTTCGGCGAGTCGACGGCCGCGCCGGGGGTGCTCTATGCCTGGCTGGTCCGCAACCTGGAGCGGCTGATCGAGGAGATGCGGTTCCACGGCGTGACCGCGGGGCGAATCACGGTGGCCCTCAACTACAAGACCGGGCACTCGGGGGTCGGCCAGCGGACGATGCCGGTGGCCACGGACCGCTTCGACCTCCTGCTCGACGCGGCCCGGCCGTGCCTCCGCAAGGCGTGGATGCCGGGGGTCCAGGCCAGCCACATGCACCTGATCGCGGAGGACCTCGCCCCCCGCGGCCAGTGCCCGCCGGGGCTGTTCGAGGACCCCGCGGCGCGGGCCCGTGCGGAGGCCGTCGCCCGGGTCAAGGAGCAGGTGAACAACCGGATGGGCCGCTTCAGCCTCCGCAGCGCCGCCACCCTCCGCCTGCCGGAGATCTACCGCGACGTGGCCAATGAATATGACATCTGCGACATCCGAGGGAAAATCTGCTTCTGATCCGGGATCGCCGCGACAACGATAACAATGTGCGTCGGAATTGCCCTGCCATGGAGTGAGCTGCCCACGGAGCTGTCGGCACGATACGGGCTGGAACGCCGCGTCCACGAGCGTGGGGGCGAGCGCGAGGTGCGATTTTACTATCGCGACCGCCGGCCGCGGCTGCCCGTCTGGCGCGACGGCCGGCTCCTGGTCGTCCGCTGGGGCAACGGCCGGGGGCAGAGCCGGTTCCTCCCCGCCACCGGCTGGACCTGGCAGTCCACCATCGACGAGGGCTACTGGCGGAACCTCGACGGCGTCTACGTGGACATCCCCGCCTCGCTCGGCTACGACCGCGGGGTCTGGTACAAGATCCGCCAGGGGATCCGCGGGATCCTCGTCCCCGACGAGCGCGGGGTCGCCGTCGTCTACATGATCTGCGAGCCGGCCAGCCACTATTACCAGATCATGACCCGCTCCCCTCGCATGCCCGTGCTCATCGAGGAGCGGATCTGACCCGAGGGGCCGCGCGCTTGACCGCCGATGGCGGACAGGCGATCATCGGCCCGTCGTCGCGACGTTCCCGCATCCCCTTGCGGCCATCGAGGATCGCTCGCATGTCCACGCCAGAATCCACGCCGCAGGCCCCCAACGCGGACGTCCCGGTCGGCGTGGCCATCGTCGGCGAGCCCGGCACGGTCACCGCCCGCCGGGCCGGCGGGCTCCGCGACCTGGCGCTCGAGGTCGACCCCAAGAAGGTCGGCGACGACGCCGCGCTCCAGCACCTGGCGAAGGCCGTCAACATCGCCTTCCAGACCGATTACGGCGAGAACTACCTGGAAGCCGTCTACCAGGCGGCCATCGTCCGGCGAGGGGCCGTGACGATCGTCCACCGCGAATACTTCGGCTACGGCGACACCTGGTTCGGCCAGCTCGGCCGCCTGATCCGCTCGCTCGAGCTCACCATGGAGGGCCCCGATCCGGCCTCCCCGGAGGGGCGGGCGGCGATCGCCGAGAAGGGGCCGCGATCGATCCGCGGCCTGCTCAACCTGATCGGCCGCAAGCTCGACCTGGCGAGCGAGTACGAGGACCGCGTGCCGGCCTACGTCGAGCAGATGTTCGACCGGCTGGAGGCCTCCGGGATCATCGTCGGCTGGGATCGCGACGACTGGGAGATCGCGACGACCACCATCGGCCTGGACATCCGGATCTCGCGCAAAGCCCCGGCCCGTCCGGCGGGCGAAGGCGAGGAGATCTCGCCGGCGATCCCGCCTCCCAAGCGTTGATTACCTGGGCGGCTTCTTCGCGTCCTTGCCGTCCGTCGCCGGCGCGGGGGCGTCGTCGGAGTCGCCCGAGAAGGCGTCCTCGAACCGGCTCACGCCGGAGGGCTTCGCGGCCGCGGCCCCCTTCGCGGGCTCGGCCTTCCGGGAGGCCAGCTTCTTGAGGTACTTCTCGGGGTTCTCCTTGAACTCGTCGATGCAGCCGGTGCAGCAGACGGGGTAGGACTGGCCCTGGTACGAGACCGACATCGCGGCGGCCCCGCCCGTGACGATGCAGCGGGGACGCTCGACGGCCGAGGCTCCGGCGGCGAGGGACTCGCCCTCGCGGGTCAGGCCGACCTCGGATTTCGGGGCGAACGCGGTCGACCCCGCCGGCTTCCGGTCGATCGTCATGACGTAGCGGACGAAGTTCGCATTGGGCCGGATCGAGAGCCGCTGCGTCCCGCCGCCGGACGGCTCGGCCCGCTCCAGGTTCAGGACCTTGCCGGTGGCATCGAGCGTCCCCGTGAAGACGACGGCCTTGCCCCGATCGCCGGGCTCCTTGCCCTCGAGCCGATAGCGGCGCGAGGGTGCGTCGTAGGTCAACCGGCCCTGGGCGAGGACCTTGCCGGCCTTGATGGAGACGGTCAGCCCCACGGGCTTCCCCTTCTCGAAGGCCCAGGCCCAGGTGTGGGTCTCGGTCCACCCGCGGAAACGCTGGGAGGGATTGTCCCTGGGCACCCCCTGCCCCTTCCACGAACCGACCAGGAACTCGAGCGGGGCCAGCGCCGGCGGGACGTCACGGGACGGCTCAGGCGGCTGGCCCAGGATCGGGCCGACGAACAGGACGGCCGGGACGATGAGGAAGAGGCGAGGGTATCGCATGATGAGACCTGGTGCCGTGGACTCAGAGTGAGGGCCGGGCGTCGGCCTTCGCTCCCCGATCGCGGGGGAAGTCGACGTCGATGTAGCCGATCATCATCTCGTCGGTCGTCTGATCGCCCCAGCGGACGAGCCGGGTGGGGTCCGGGTTGTTCGGGTTGCCCGCGGAATTATCGAAGTGGGCCAGGCAATCGATGCGGGTCCCGGCGGGGAGGGCCATCGGGTTGGCGAGCGTGTAGATGCTCTGCCAGCCGAAATCGTAGGCCGGGACCGAGAGGACGACCTCCGGGGGCTGACCGGGTCGCGTGACCGTGTACCGGAAATCCTTCCCTCGCAGGTGCATGTGGGGCATGAAGTTGAGCAGCCGCGTTTCCCGGTCCAGGGTCAGGGTCGAGGCGACGGGGACGTCGTCCTTCCCCGCCGGGATCAGGAACCCCGTCTCGGCGATGCCGACGGTGCGCGCCTCGCGTACGACCGGCTCCTTCGCGAAGACGAGCCCGACCTTCGAGCGGTCGGTGTGTGGCTGGCCGTTGGGGGTGTAGTGGAGCTCGAAGAGGAGGTCGGATCCGGCCGGGATCCGCTTGGCCGTCCCCGCGGGGTAGATGCTGGGCAGGTCGCCGGGGGCGTAGGCGACGAGGTGCGACTCCTCGTGCCGGTCCCGCTTCGCATCCTTCGGCGGGACGACGTAGGCGATGATGTGATGGACGGCCGAGCGTTCGCCGGGCCGGGCCTCGGCGGCCTGCACCCAGCGGTCTTCCTGGAAATGAGTCGGCACGCGGATCCGGACGTATTCGAGGACGCCCTGGGCGGGCACGAGGTAGTCCTGGGGCATCTCGATGACCAGATCGGGCTTGCCGATGGTCCAGCCGTCGGGGAACTCGCGCGGGGGCGGGGCGTCCTTCGGGTCGCCCAGGGGCGTCCCCTGCTCGACCCAGGCCAACAGGGTCGCGCGTTCGCGGGGCGTCAGGCTGCGGTCGTTCGAGAACTTGCCGTGGCGAGGGTCGGCATGCCAGGGGGGCATCCGCCGGTTGTCCACCACCTCGCCGATCATCGCGGCGTGCTTCCTCGCGTCGTCATAGGTCCGGAGCGGGAACGGACCGACCTGGCCGGGGCGATGGCAGGACTCGCATCGCTCCTGCAGGATCCGCCCGGCCTGGGCATACGTGACAGCCCCCACGTCGGCGGTCGTCTCGCCCGCTGTCTCCTTGATCCCGGCCAGGATCGCCGGGGCCGCCGGTCGGATCCGCGGGGCCGAGGACCGGGCTTCCGCCGGTAAGGCCCGGTCGATGAGGCAGCCCGGCGCGGCGGTCGAGGCCAGCGCGACGGGCTTCCCCGCCAGGATCGAGTCCAGGGCGTCCGCCAGGTAGCGGTGAGCGGGCTCGGGCTTGCGCGTCCCCACGCCGTACTGGTCATCGATCGCGCCCCGATACCGGATCACGGCGCGGCCGTCCAGGACGACCACCTCGGGGGTCCGCTCCGCCATGGCCAGGTCGGCCACGACGTTCCGCTCGTCCCGGAGCATGGGGAAATCGAGGGCGTGCTTGCGGGCCTGGGCGGCCATCGCGGCGGCGGAATCGCCCGCGTTGGAGTTGATCGCCAGGAAGACGACGCCGCGGGACCGGTAGGCGGAATTCAACTCCTTGAGCCGAGGCGCGTACAGCTCGGCGAGCGGGCATTCGGCCCCCAGGAAGACGAGCACGGCCGCCTTCTTGCCGGCAAAGCCGTAGAGCGAGACCTGGCGGTCGTTGACCACGTCGCGGAGCTTGAAATTCCCCATCCGCTGGCCGACGCCGCGGTCCGCGGGGAGCGCGGGGCGGGGCTGTCCGTCCGCGGCGACGGGCCGTGATACCCCGATCAGGGTGCATGCCGAGAGGACCCAGGCGAGCACGGCGCCGCCGGATCGTCGTGATGGGGAAGCCGACGTCGCTCCTCGGATCGTTCTCATTCCGGAACCTCGGGGTATGGGGGCGAGCCGAACGCTCGCCGGGTTTCAACTCTCCCGAGTAAGACCCTGTGACGCAACGCCAGGTTTCAACTCTCCCGGGAAAAGTCCGAACGGGAGTGGCATGGCCGCCTCGCGGCTTTCTGATATAGTCCCGGCCGAGCCCCCTCGGACGGACTCGCGGGGGCGTCCTGGCCGATGCGATGGGGAGTCAGACCGCGCATGGATAATCCGGAAGGGAGGCCCGGGACGGGGCGATGGGTGGCGATCGCGACGGGGGTCTTCCTGGTCCTGGGGATCCTGATTCGGCTGACTCGCTATCTGGTCGTCTATCCGATCTGGCACGACGAGGCGTTCCTGGCGGCGAGCCTCTGGGATCGCAGCTATGTGGACCTCTTCCGGCCGCTCGAATACGGGCAGATCGCCCCCTGGCTCTTCCTGGTCATCGAGCGGACCGCGGTGGACTGGCTGGGATACTCGGAATGGTCGCTCCGACTCTTCCCGACGATCTGCAGCGTCGCCGGCATGGTCGTCTTCGGCCATCTCTCGGGGCAGCTTCTCACGGGGAAGGCGCGGCTGATCGCGGTCGCCGTCTTCGCCACGGCGATCTTCCCGATCCGGCACGGGGCCGAGATCAAGCCCTATGCGGGCGACCTGCTGGCCGCGCTGATCGTCGTGAGCCTGGCCCTCCACGCCATCAAGGAACCCGGCCGGAGTCGGTGGTGGTGGATCATGGCCGCGGCCTCGCCGGTCCTGATCGCCGTCTCGTATCCGGTCATCTTCGTGCTGGGGGGGATTGCGATCGCCACGGCCCCCCTGGTCCTCCGGTCGCCGGAGCGGTCGGTCCGACTGGGCTGGCTGACGACCAACCTGGTGGTCGCGGCCGCCTTCCTTTCGGTCTACTTCGCGTGCACCCAGTTCCAGGCGGCGGCCATGCGCGACCAGTACCGGACCGGCTGCTGGGCGGACGCCTTCCCTCCGCTGGACCGACCCTGGATGGTCCCGGTTTGGCTCGTCGACGTGACGTCCGGCGTGATGATGGCCTACCCGGCGGGCGACCGGCACGGCGGCAGCACGGCGACCCTGCTCTGCCTGATCGCGGGTGCCCTTTGCCTGGCGAGGCGGGGAGACCGGGCCGCGCTCGGGGTCCTGCTGGCCCCGTCCGCCCTGGGACTCGCCGCGGCGTTCCTGGGCCGTTATCCGTTCGGCGGGGCGCAGCGGGTCATGCTCTATCTCGCCCCGTCGATCTGCCTCCTGGCCGGCCTGGGGCTGGCGGACCTGATCGCTCGCATCCGGATACCACGCCGGCAGTTCGCGGCGATCGCGGGCTGCACGGCGGCGCTCGCGATCCTCGGCGTCGGGCTGCTCGTCCGCGACCTGGCCAGGCCGTACCGGGTGATCGAGGACGCGAGGACCCGGGAGTTCGCACGCTGGGTCTGGTCCGGCCAGTCGCCCCGGGGCGAATCGGCCTGCGTGAAGACCGACCTGGGGCTATCGGCCCGGCCGGACCTCTGGCGGGTGGGGATGTCCGCGGTCTACCTCTTCCATCAGCGGATGTTCTCCGAGCGTCATCGGGACCGGCTCCCCGTGGACCTTGATCCCTCGCGATACTCGGCCGATCGGCCCCTCCGCCTGGTCGCCTTCGACGAGCTGCCGGAGGGGGAGCCGGGGTTCGACGCGTGGTACGCCGCGCTGCTACGGAGTTTCGAGGTCCGCCGCCGCGATTCGTACGAGATCCAGCCCGGCAAGCCGGGAGAGGGCTGGCTGCGCGATGCCTACGTCGTGCTGGAGCTGGTGCCGCGACGCGACGGCGCCTCGATCGCGGGCAAGGCGCCCCGGCCGATCAGCCGGTACTAACCAATTCAAATCGCTCTGGCCAAAGAGGATGGGCCAAGATAAGCTAGGGATAAGTGAGCGGCGTGCGAATCGGCAACGGTCCGCATGCCGTTTCGAGATAGACGGTTAGGCAACAGACGTGACGGGACTCGCCATGCGAATGGCGGCAGTGATCGTCCCCGACCTGGGGACCGGTCCGGACACACCGATCGTCGTCAGCTACTGGTTTGTCGCGCGTGGGGAGACGGTCTGGGAGGGGGAGCGGCTGGTCGAGGTACTGGCCGGCCCCGCGTCCTTCGATGTCCCCGCGCCGGCGACCGGCCGCCTGGTGGAGATCCGAGCGCGCGAGGATGATCAGGTCCTCCCGGGTACCTTACTCGGACGGCTCGCGGTCCTGGGCGAGGAGGGCGGCGACGATCTCGGCGATCCGGACGGCGAGGGTCGGGGGCGTGGCCGCGATCCGGGCAGCATCCCTCCGCGCTCAGGTCCGCCCGCCACATGACCACGTTCCACGAGCGATCTGCCGGAGTGATACCCTTCCGACGGGAGCCGGACAGGGGGCTCGTCTACCTGGTCCTCCACTCGGCCACGGTGCGCAATCCCCGGGCCAAGTGGGAGTTCCCCAAGGGAGGCGTCGAGCAGGGAGAGACCACGCGCCAGACCGCCTCGCGGGAGTTCCAGGAGGAGACCGGCCTCACGGGCTGGAGGTTCATCGACGATTTCGAGCGGAGCCTCTCCTACACCTACATCCGCCGCGGCCGCAAGGTGGTCAAGACGGTGACCTACTACCTGGTCGAGGTCGATCTCGCCGCCGACCCGACCCGATCGGAGGAGCACGTCGAGGACGCGCAGGGCCGGTGGTTCCAGTGGGGGAGCTTCGACCAGATCAATCAGTTGCTCTACCACACCAAGATCCGCCAGGTCTTCGCGGAGGCGAACGCCTGGCTCCGCGAGGGGGCGGCCGGCCCCCCCACCTGACCGACCGGCCGACGGCGGGACGGGGCGTGTCCTCGCCGGCCGCGGAGGATTAGGATGGTGGCCAGAGGAGCCAGCCCACGATGCCCGACCAGCACACGGATCAAGCCCCGTTCCGCCCCCACCCGCATCCCGGCCTCCTGATCGCGCTCGAAGGGCCGGACGGGGGGGGCAAGACGACCCAGGCGGCTCGCCTGGTGAGCTGGCTCCGGGAAACCGGCCTCGACGTCGTGGCCTGCCACGACCCCGGCAGCACGGCCGTCGGCGAGCGGCTCCGCCAGATCGTCCTCGATCGGGCCTCCGTCCATCTGAGCGTCCGGGCCGAGGTCTTCATCTACATGGCGAGCCGCGCCCAGCTCGTGGACGAGGTGATCCGGCCGTCGCTCGAGGCGGGCCGCGTGGTGGTCACCGACCGTTTCTTGCTCTCGAGCCTCGTCTACCAGGGCCATGCCGGCGGGCTCCCGCTCGACCTGGTCGCCCGGCTCGGGCGCGACGCCACGGACGGTCTCCTCCCCGACCTGACGCTGGTCCTGGACGTCCCGCTCGACGCCGCCCGGGCGCGGGTCGGGCCGGGCCGGGACCGGATCGAGGACCGGCCGGACGCGTATCGCAATCGGGTCCGCGAGGGGTTCCTCCACGTGGGTCGCGACCCGTCCGCCTACCCGGCCCGCACGATCGTCGTGGACGCCAATGCGGACGCCGATTCGGTCTTCGGTCGGATTCAGAACGAGGTGGGACGTGTCCTGGCAATCGGTCCGCGGCCATGACTCGATCGTGACCATGCTTCGCGCCGCGGCTCGCGCCGGCCGGCTCGCGCACGCCTTCCTGTTCGTCGGGCCCGAGGGCGTCGGCAAGCGGACCCTCGCGAGGGTCCTCGCCCGGGCCCTGCTCTGCGAGACGAATCGCGAGCAGGACCTCGACCCCTGCGGCGAGTGCCCGGGCTGCCTCCAGGCCGAGGCCGCGACCCACCCGGACCTGCTCGAGTTCGGCCGGCCGGCGGACCGCTCGGAGCTGCCGATCCAGGTGATCCGGGACCTTTGCGCGGAATTCGGCCTGAAGCCGGCCCGGAGCCGGCGCAAGGTCGCCATCGTCGACGACGTCGACTCCATGAGCGACGAGGCGGCCAATGCCTTCCTCAAGACCCTGGAAGAGCCCCCCCCCGGCGCGGTCCTGATCCTGATCGGCACCTCCGCGGAGCTCCAGCTCGACACGATCGTCTCGAGGTGCCAGGTGGTCCGCTTCCGCTCGCTCCCCGATCCGCTGGTCGCCGACCTGCTCGAGTCGCAGGGCGTGGCCAGCGACCCCGCCGACGCCGCCCGGCTCTCCGCCCTCGGCGAGGGGAGCCTGAGCCGGGCGATCGGCCTGGCCGACCCCGAGCTCGAGCGGTTCCGCCGCGCGCTGATCGACGACCTGGCCGCCGACCGGGGCTTCGATCCGTCCCTGCAGGCGCAGCGGTTCCTGGCCTTCGTCCGCCAGGCCGGCAAGGAGTCGGCCGACCATCGACGCCGGGCCGCGCTCCTGATCGGCGAGCTCGGCCGCCTGTTCCGGGGGGTGCTCTGGCAGACCGCCGGGCTGGAGCCCCCCAGCCCCGACGCCGAGGACCGCCGCGCCGCCTCCGAGCTGGCGGCACGGCTCGAGCCGGAGGATGTCTTCGCCCTCATGGATCGCTGCCTGGGCGCGGCCTATCACCTGAGGCGGAACCTCCTCCTCCCCGTCGTCCTCGAATCCCTGTTCCACGACCTTTCACGACTGCTGAACGGCCGCGCCCGCGAGTAACCGCCGGTCGAGCCGGCAGGAGATCTCGATGAAGAAACCTTCGGCGCCTCATGGGCATGACTCGGGACCGACCGCGGCCCCCTCCCCGGCCACGCCCGACGTTCGGACGGTCGGCGGATACCTCGTCGAACGGCTCCAGGCGTTGGGGGTGAAGCACGTCTTCGGGATCCCGGGGGACTACGTGCTCGGGCTCTACCGGCTGCTGGACGAGAGCCCGATCCAGGTCGTCGGCATGACCCGGGAGGACAACGCGGGCTTTGCGGCGGACGCCTACGCGCGAATCCACGGCCTGGGGTGCGTCTGCGTGACCTACTGCGTCGGCGGCCTGAGCACCTGCAACAGCATCGCCGGGGCCTACGCGGAGAAGTCCCCGGTCATCGTCCTGAGCGGCTCGCCGGGGATGAACGAGCGGGCGCACAACCCCATGCTGCATCACAAGGTGAAGAACTTCGACACCCAGTTCAAGGTCTTCCGTCAGATCACGGCGGCGTCGGCCGTCCTCGACCATCCGGAGACCGCCTTCAGGGACATCGACCGCGTGCTCGAGGCCGCGCTCCGATTCAAGCGTCCGGTCTACCTGGAGCTGCCCAGGGACCAGACCCATGCGCGGCAAGCGGCCCCGCACCACCCCCACGCCGGCCTCCCCCCCAGCGACCCGGCCGCGCTCCGCGAGGCCCTCGACGAGGCCGCGGCCCTGCTGACGTCGGCGAAGCGGCCGATGATCCTGGCGGACGTCGAGATCCACCGATTCCGGCTCCAGGATCGCCTGCTGGAGCTGGCGGAATCCACCGGGATGCCGATCGCCACCACGATCCTGGGGAAGAGCGTGATCTCGGAGGCACATCCCCTCTTCGCCGGAGTCTACGAGGGGGCGATGGGGCGTCCCGAGGTCACCGACCTGGTCGAGAACGCCGACTGCTTGCTGATGCTCGGCTGCTTCCTCACCGACATCAACCTCGGCATCTTCACCGCCAAGCTCGACCCCTCGAAGTCCATCGACGTCACGAGCGAGGACCTGAGGATTCGCCACCACCATTATCGGGACGTGCGGCTCGACGACTTCCTGGACGGGCTGATCCGGCGCAAGCTCGTCGTCGCCGGGACGCCCGTCCCGCCGCGCGGCAATCCGTTCGAGGCCGCGGTCGCCTCGCCGGAATCGCCGGTGACGTCGTCGCTGCTGTTCGGCCGGCTCAACGCCCTGCTCAAGGCCCACACCGAGATCACCGTCATCGCGGACATCGGCGATTCCCTCTTCGGCGCCGCGGACCTGGAGATCCATCGCCACACCGAGTTCCTCAGCCCGGCCTATTACACCTCGATGGGGTTCGGCGTGCCGGCGGCCGTCGGCGCCAGCATGGCATCGGCGGGCCCGCGGATCCTCGTGATCGTGGGCGACGGGGCCTTCCAGATGACGGGGATGGAGCTGGCGACCATCGCCCGCCACGGCCTCAATCCGATCGTCGTCGTGCTCAACAACCACGGCTACACCACCGAGCGGTTCCTCCTGGAAGGGCCGTTCAACGACATCCACAACTGGGAATACCATCGAATCCCGGAGGTACTCGGGGCCGGGATGGGCCTGGAGGTCCGCAACGTCCGCCAGCTCGACGAGTCCCTGGCCGCGGCCTGGGCCAACACCGGATCATTCAGCCTGCTGAACGTCCACCTCGATCGCTACGACCGCAGCCCCGCGCTCGAGCGGATGGCGAGCAAACTCTCGAAGATGGTCGACAACCGCGACCGATGACCCCGAGACGGCGAACGGCCCGCCCGGCCCGGCGTGTTGCCGGACCGCGCGGGCCGTCGCGACCGAGGTCGGTGCCGAGCTGGCGCGATCAGACCTTGCCCAGCGGATTCCCCTTGCTCGTGTAGCGCGTGTTGACCGACTGCGTGGGGACGATCCGGGCGGTCGTGCCGTGCGCCGTGTGGGTCCACTGGTACGTCTTGCCCGGGTGGAACCGGCCGCGGGTGGCGACCTTGCTGCCCAGGGTGAAGGCGCCCGATCGCTTGTAGGTGTTGTGGCTCTGGGCCTGCCCCCGGCCGTTCACCTTGGCGCCCGGGTGATAGTACGCGTAGAACCGCTGCTTGAAGCCGTCCGGCACCTGGTACTGCTGGAGGGCCACCCGCAGGGGGATCGGCGAGTAATTGAGCGTGGAGAGCGAGGAGACGGTCGGGACGAAGTTGTTGCCGAGGTCCGGGATCGTGTAGGTCAGGTTGACGACACCCGGCGGCGTCACGCCCGCAAAGCCGGTGAAGGTCCCCCCGCCGCCACCACCACCGCCGCCGCCTCCGCCGCCGCCGGACCCGCCCAGGATCGGCAGCGAGTTGGCCGGCTGGAGGGCATCGAGGACGATGGCCGCCGCACCGACGAGCGGGGTCGGCGGGTTGGACGTGCTCGTGTTCAGCGTCCCGGTGTACCCCGGGGCACCGGCGATGAAGTCGCCGCTGCCGTTGGCGAAGGCCGAGACCGAGATGCCGAAGTTGATGGCGTCCGAGCTCTGGAACGTGGTGGGGAAGGTGAGCGTGTACTGGCGGGCGATCGAGCTGGTGAGGACCTGGCCCAACCCCTGGAAGGTGTTCGTCGAGGCCCCCTGAAGCTCATACGCGCTGCCGGACCCGCTCTGGGTGGTGTCGCCCGGCGCACCGATCAGGATTCGGCTCGATGTCGAGCTCGACTGGGTGTTGATGTAGGAGACCGAGTTGCCGACCCGGGCCCCCGTGGTCGCCCCCACGAACGAGGCGGCCAGCGGCGAGATCCCGGTCAGGTTCAGGGCGGTCGTCGGGCTGGCGAGCTGGATCGGATTGGTCGAGTTGGCGATCAGGCCGGCCGTGTACTGGCCCGACGAGTTGACGGCCCCCGTGGCGACGCCGTAGAAGACGCTGACGCGGCCGGACGTGCCATTGGCACCGGGCGAGCCGATCATGAAATCGCTGAGCTGGTCGACGCCATTGTTGAAGCTGCCGGCGCTGCTGACCGTGGTCCCGGCCCGGTCGGTTCCGCCGCCGACGAAGACGGCCCCCTGCGGCGGCGTCGGATCCGTGGTCGTATTCGGCGTGATCTGGAGCCGGCTCAGGTCGAGGATGCCGCCGAGCAGCCCGTTCGACATGGTCGTCCCGCCGTAGACCAGGTAGGCCGCACCGGCGTTGCTGTTGAAGCCCGGCGCACCGATCAGGAGCGAGTTGACCGGCTGGGTCAGGCCGTTGACGTTGCCCGCCCCGGCCACCGAGTAGCCGGCCTGGTCGCCGCTGTTGGCGCCCGAGATGGTGAGCTGGGAGCCGGCCTGGACCTGGACGACGTTGTTCGTGCCGATCGAGCTCGGCAGCGACGAGAGCTGGAAGATGAACGCGCCGCCGTTGCCCGTCTTGCCGTTGAGCGAGGCATTCGGCTCGCCGATGACGACGTAGTCGTTGCTGTCGCCGAAGAGGTTGTTGACCAGGGCCGCCGAGGTCCCCAGGCCCGCCGACGGATTCGCCGTATCCTCGAAGGTGATGATCGTCAGGCCGGAGTAATTCTGGGGCTGGTCGAGGTCGATGGGGGCGGACCGCAGGGTCGACTGGTTGAAGTTCGAGGTCGCGGCGACGTAATAGAGCCGGCCGCCGCCGGTGTAGTTCGGCGCCCCGATGAAGAACCCGCCGTTGCCCGCCGCGGCGACGAACGTGCCCAGCCCGGAATTCGTGGACTGGCTGGTGATGAAGGAGACGCCGTCGAAGTTGTACGCGTAGGGGGAGTTGCGATTCGTGAACGGGTTGTAGTTGAGGGTGCCGCCCAGGTTCGAGAGGACGCCGGTCCGCTGCTCGGGCGTCGCCGACAGCCAACTCTGGGTGGACGGGAACGACGCGGAGCGGTCGCCGAAGACGAGGTAGGCGGTGTTGCCGATCCCGTTCGAGGCCGAGATGGTGGTCCCGCTCCGGGTGACCGTCGGCGCGCCGATGACGTAGTCATTGCTGCCGTCGCCGTTCATGTCGCCGAGGCCCGCCGTCGAGTAGCCGGCCCCGCCCGCCTGGACGTTGCCGACCTGCATGATGCCCAGGCCCGGGTCGGTCGTCTGATTGCTCTGGGTCTGATTGAGGCCGCTCGAGTCGGCGATGAACGGGAGCTGGCCGCCCAGGGTCTGGGGGCCGTTGGGGGCGGTGGTCGCCTGGCCGGCGAGGTTGAAGGGAGTGCCGGCCCCGAGCTTGAGCACCGCCATCAGGTAGCGATCCTCGAGCCCGTCCGGATTGGGCCGGAAGGTGGCCCGCTTGTGCGGCCGACCGGCCGACGATTCAGACCCGCGATGACCAAACCGCATCGGAGACTCCCTTCTCCACAAGTCAGAATCCGGCGTCCGCCACCGGCGACGACGATCGAGCCGGCCGCGGCAGGTCCCTGGATGTCCGATCGCCGGGACTCGTCTCGCGAGCCCGTCCTCCGACGATTCGGCGCATCTTCGCCGCCAGGGCTTCCCTGTCATGTGACCAATTTCGGCCCGGGGACGGCCCGCACTCTAAGGAAAACCCGAACTGCACCCGCCGGCACCACGCCCGTCCGCCGTGCTTTCGTCTCAACTGGGATAGACCGCATTTCCGATACAACCCGTGAGTCGGCAGACCGCCGACGTCGGCAGCGCCAACGATCCGACACGCCCGGGTCCCGTGAGCGTCGTGGAGGGCGCGCTCGACGGGGGCGGACGAGCCGGTGGCGCGAGCCCGGCACTTATCTCAGCCTGTTCGCGGCCCTGGGCCGCTTGGTGACGAGGTGAAGTCCATGTTCAGGATTGGTCATCTATCCCCGGGTGCTCTCCGGCGAGGTCTGCGGCGGGGAGCCATCTTCACCATCCTGGCTGCGGGGTCCCAGGCGGGCTGCACCCGGGAATTCTACCGGGAGTGGGCGAACCAGGACGTGTCCGAGGCGGTCTTCGAGAAGAGCCGCGACCCCCGCTGGAGGCTCGACGTCTTCTCGGTCGAGCCGCCGGCCATGTCCCGGTTCGCCTCCCCCTACGATCCCGAGTTCCCCCCCGCCCCGCCCGACGACCCCGCGACCGAGGCCCTCTCCCCGGTCCCCCAGGCGCCCGACAATCGGCTCCTGGTCCCGGCCGAGGGCACGGGATACCTCGAGCTTCTGGAGAAGTGGCGGTCCGAGCGCGAGGCCAATGACCCCAACTTCAAGGAGCCGCCGGGCCCCCGTCCCCCCGACGAGGCCGCCGGCTCGCCGACCCCGAACGTGGGCCGCTCCATCCAGCCCCCGGATACCGCCTCTCCATTCGCGCCGGGGACCGGCACGCCGGACAACCCGGCACCCGGGACCTCCGGGCCTGGCCCCGATCCGGCCGCCGGCGGATACACGCCCGGTCGAGGCGGCACCGCACCCGGCCCGAAGCCGGCCGGACCATCGGCCTCGAATTCCGTCCCGAATTCCAGGACCAAGCCCTCGGGTTCAACGCCTATACAGACAGCGACTACCCAGGCTGCCCGTAAGCCGTCATCCATTCCGCCCCCCAAACCCATCGAAACCCTGGTCGCGACCGGTTCGAAGCGGAAATCGGGGCTGAAGGATTCCGCCGTGCAGAGGACCGCACGCCGCCAGCCCCCCGGCGACGGCGTCCAGCAGCCCTTGCCCCCCGGGCCACGTATCCCCCTCGAATCGCGGGACGCCGAGCGAGAAATGTCCGAGGAGACGCGCAGAGAACTCGAGCGCATCGCCCCGCCCGGCTCCGGCGCCTTCAACCAGGAGCAGGCCGCGGAGCTCGCCGGCATCCTCGTGCCCAGGGTCCCGCCGCTCAACGTCGCCCAGGTCGCGGGCCTTCCCAGAAACGCCCGCCCCTACGTGGTGACGATGCAGCAAGCCTTCACGCTTGCGCTCATCAACTCACGCGTGTATCAGTCCCAGCTCGAGAACCTCTACGCCAGTGCCCTGACGGTGACGCTCCAGCGATTCCAGTTCGAGCCGCAATTCTACGCGGGCCTGTCGCCGCGTACCGCGCCGATCGGGGCGGGGTTCCCCGGCATCGTGCCGGCGAACCAGTTCCTTTACTCGACGCGAAGGTCCCCGGGCGGGCAGGTGTCGGCCCTGACCTTGGGCGAGGTGGCCGGCGTCGGCAAGCTGTTCAGCAGCGGCGGCCAGCTCCTGATGGGGTTTGCCAACCAGGTCGTGTTCAACTTCGTCGGCAAGAACCCGATTCAGCCCCAGGTCTCCTCCTCGTTGCCGCTCACGTTCATCCAGCCCTTCCTGAGGGGGGCCGGCCGGGCCGTGGTGCTGGAGTCGCTCACCCAGGCCGAGCGTAGCCTGCTCTACCAGACTCGCGCCTTCGCCAAGTTCCGCCAGGAGTTCATCGTCGTGTCGCTGACCGGCGGCACGATCGCCAACTTCGGCACCGGCGTCGCGGCCCAGGGCTTCTCCGGCGGCGGCAACAGCGACCCGACCCTGGGCTTCATCCCGGTCGCGGTCAATTTCGCCAATGTGATCATCGACCGCCGGAATCTCGCCTACTTCGAGCAGCTCGCGGCCCTCTACGAGGAGCTCATTGAGGGCGAGTCGTCCGGCCTCACCAAGCTCCAGGTTGACCAGATCCGGTCCAACGTCCTGGGGGCCCGGTCGACGCTGATCTCCGATATCCTCGTCCTGCGGAACCAGATCGACCAGTTCAAGCAGCAGCTCGGCATGCCGCCGGATACGCCGCTGGTCCCGGACCTGAGCCTCGTCCAGCCGTATCTGAACGTCTACAATGACATCGACGACTGGCAGCGTGCGGCCAATCGCAAGCTCGATGACATCCCCAAGATCGTGAACAAGATCCCCGAGCTCGAGGACATCGTGCTCGACGGCCGTTCGGTCCTGGGCATCTACAAGGGGAGCACCACTTACGACAACGAGGACGAGCTGGAGGCGACCCTCCAGGCGGCCGTCCGGATCGCGGCCGAGTACCGCCTGGACTTGATGAACAACCGCGCCGCGCTCTACGATGCATGGCGGCAGATCCGGGTGCGTGCCAATGCCCTCAAGGGCTACCTGGATGTCTCCATCACCAACCAGCTATTCACGCCGACGAACACGACGAACCCGTTCGCCTTCGTTGACCAGGCCAAGCAGTTCAGTCTGGTGCTCAGGGCGGAGCTGCCCCTGGTCCGGGTCGCGGAGCGGAATACCTTCCGCGCGGCCATCATCGCCTACGAGCAGGCCCGGCGCACTCTGATGTCCCAGGAGGACTTCATCAAGTACCAGTTGCGTAGCGACATCCGCGGCATGCAGGTGCAGTACATCAATTACGAGATCACGAAGCGCAACCTCATCCTCAACGTCCAGTTGAAGGATCAGGCGTTCGAGCAGATCATCGCCCCGCCGCAGGGGGGAACCTCGGGTGGCGTCGGCCTGGCGGCGAACGCCGCGACCCAGACCAACAATCTGGTCGGCTTCCATCGGAGCGTGATCCAGAGCGAGCAGTCGCTCATCAACGCATTCCAGGCCTACCAGGCCGCCCGCCTGACGGTGTATCGCGACATCGGCACCTTGCCTTATGACGAATGGGAGGCATTCAGTGAACTTTTCCCTTCAGAATACCGGGGACCCAGCCTCGGGCAAAACGCCGGCACCGGCGTCCAGCGACGTGCCCCCTCTGAAGCGGCCCAGCCGGCGCAAGCGGGCGGCCGGTAAGGTCTTCGTCGTCGGGCTGGTGGGACTGCTCGCCGTGGCCGGGGTCGCTTTCTGGAGCGTCCCCGGCCTGAGCAAGCCGATCCGCAGCTTCTTCAAGCCGGCCGAGGTCGACGTCGTCCCCTACGAGGTCAAGGCGGCCGTCCTGCCGATCACCGTGGGGGACAAGGGGGCGCTCGAGAGCTCCAAGAACCAGGACGTCCTCTGCAAGGTGGAAGGATCGACGACGATCATCTCGATCCTCCCCGAGGGCTCCAAGGTCAAGAAGGGGGAGCTGGTCTGCGAGCTCGACAGCGCCACGCTCAAGGACTCGCTCACCAACCAGAAGATCTCGACCCAGAGCGCGGAGGCGTCCTACCAGAATTCCAAGCTCACCCGCGAGGTGGCCCAGATCGCCGTCAAGGAATACGTGGAGGGGATCTACCTCCAGGACAAGGCGACGATCGAGGGCGAGATCAAGCTGGCCGAGTCCGACCTGAAGCGCTCCGAGGACCGGGTGGACTGGTCCAACCGGATGTATGAGAAGGGCTATGTCTCGAAGGCCTCCAAGGTGTCCGAGGAGCTGACCTATCAGAAGGCCAAGTTCTCGCTCGAGCAGGCCGAGAACAAGCGGAACGTCCTCGAGCAGTACACCAAGCAGAAGACGATCAAGGAGCTGAACTCCGAGGTCGAGAAGGCCCTCTCCGACGAGCTGGCCAAGAAGCAGACCCTCCAGATCGAGAAGGAGAAGGAGGCCAAGCTCGAGACCCAAATCGCCAACTGCAAGCTGTTCGCCCCCGGGGACGGCATCGTCGTCTACGCCAACGACCCGATGAAGAACTTCGGCAGCACCCAGCCCCAGATCGAGGAGGGGGCGACGGTCCGCGAGCGCCAGAAGATCTTCAGCTTGCCCGACATCCAGCGGATGCAGGTGAACGCCAAGGTCCACGAGTCGCAGATCGACAAGATCGCGATGGGCATGAAGGCCAAGATCCGGGTCGACGCCTTCGCGGACACGGAGCTGGAGGGGACCGTCCAGGAGGTGGCCCCCCTGCCCGACCCGTCCAGCTTCTTCAGCTCGGACATCAAGGTCTACACGACCAAGGTGAGGATCGAGAACCCGCTGCCGGGCCTGCGGCCGGGCATGAACGCCGAGGTCACGATCCTCGTCGACCGCAAGGAGAACGTCCTCAGCGTCCCCGTCCAGGCGATCCTGGAATATGGCGGCAAGGACCACGTGATGGTCAGGACGCCGAACGGCTTCGATCGGCGGGAGGTCGAGCTCGGCGCGACCAACGACAAGTTCATCGAGATCACCAAGGGGATCACCGCCGGGAACGTGGTGGCCCTCAACCCGACCGTGCTCCTGTCCGAGGAGCAGCGGCGTGAGATGGCCGGATCCGGCCGAGGCGCCAGCAAGAAGGACTGGGGCCCGATGGCCAAGGGCAAGGAGGGCGAGGCCGGCCCGCCCGGCGGGGCACCCGGCAAGGCAGGCCCCGGCGGGGCGCCCGGCAAGGGCGAGCTCGCCGCCAAGGGAGGCGACCCCGCCAAGGCCAAGGGCAAGGGGGCGCGGGGCCGCGGCGGGCCGGGCGGCGGGGCGTTCTTCGAGAAGTTCAAGAACATCGCCGCCGAGGACAAGGCCAAGCTCAAGACCGGCACCGAGGAAGAGAAGGCCGAGATCTTCAAGAAGGCCGGCTTCACCGACGAAGAGCTCGAGCAGATGAAGAACTTCCGCCCCGGCGGCGGCGGCGGGCCCGGCGGCCCTCCGGGCGGCGGCGGCGGCGGCGGATTCGGCGGCCCTCCGGGCGGCGGTGGAGGAAACTAGTCGTGGATTTCAGCGGAAACGGGAACGGCCGCGAGGACCCCATCGTCGCGCTCGTCGACGTCAAGAAGACGTACATGATGGGCCACCACAAGTCGGGTGGGCTCTTCGGCGGCCGGAATACCGTCCCGGCGGTCATCGTGCACGCCCTCCGGGGCGTGTCGGTGAACTTCTATCCCGGCGAATACATCGCCATCATGGGAGCCTCCGGATCCGGCAAGAGCACCATGCTCAACCTGCTCGGATGCCTGGACCGACCCACCAGCGGCCAGTACCTCCTGGGCGGCCGGGACGTCTCCGGCCTCGACGACGACGAGCTCTCCGAGGTCCGCAGCCGCTATCTCGGCTTCATCTTCCAGTCGTATAACCTGATCCAGCAGTACACGGTGCTGGAGAACATCCAGCTCCCGCTGACGTATCAGGGGAGCGGGGAGATCAGCCACGAGGCCCACGAACGCTCCGTCGAGCTCGCCAAGCTCGTCGGGCTCGGGGAACGCATCGACCACCGGCCCACCCAGTTGTCCGGCGGCCAGCAGCAGCGGGTGGCGATCGCCCGCTCGCTCGTCAACGACCCCTACATCATCCTCGCCGACGAGGCGACGGGTAACCTGGACACCGCGACCAGCCACGAGATCATGGCCATGCTCGGCCGGCTCAACGACGCCGGCAAGACGATCATCATGGTCACCCACGAGCAGGACATCGCGGAGCACGCGAAGCGGATCATCCGGATGCAGGACGGCCACATCATCGAGGACGGACCCAGCCCCCGGATGCTCCAGGCCCAGGGCGCACTCGCCGACGGATCGGGAGAGCCGGCCGGGCTCGAGTGGGAAGTGGAGTAGACCCGGGACGGGCGGCACGGCCCGCCCCCCGCATCGAGGAGGGCCGGCATCCCCGCCGGCCCCGACGAGCCATTCGGCGGATCTATCTTCGGAGAGGACGACGCGAAAATGGGGCGCATCTGGCGGGCCTTGCGGCTGGGAATGAAGAGCCTGCTCCTGCACAAGCTCCGGTCGGGGTTGACCGTGCTGGGGACGGTCTTCGGCGTCGCCGCCGTGATCTCCATGCTGGCGATCGCGGAGGGGGCCGGCCGGGACGCCCTGGAGCGGATCCGCTCGCTCGGGGCCACTAACATCATCATCCGGTCCGTGAAGCCCAGCGACGAGGCCCAGGCCACCGGCGGCCGGCCGTCGCGGATCCTCAACTACGGCATCAAGTACTCCGACTACGACCGGATCATCGAGACCGTCCCCACGATCAAGAAGGTCCTTCCGATCCGCGAGATCCGCAAGCAGATCCGCCGCTACCAGTATTTCCTCGACGGCCGGGTCGTGGGGACGACGGAGGACTACGCCGAGTTCAGCCTCCTGGAGATGGACCGCGGCCGATTCCTCACCGCGGCGGACAACGAGCGGTTCCAGAACTACGCCGTGCTCGCCGCCACCACCGCCAAGACCCTCTTCCCCTATGAAGACCCGATCGGCCTCTCCGTGAAGCTCGGCTCGGACTACTACACGGTGGTCGGCGTCACCAAGGAGCGGCAGAGCACCGCCGGCACCTCCGGCAGCCTGGCGGCCCAGGACTTCAACAAGGACGTCTACATCCCCCTCAACACCTGCAAGGTCCGATTCGGCGAGAAGATCGTCAACAACCGATCCGGCTCGATGGAGGCCGAGGAGACGCAGCTCTCCCAGATCACCATACAGGTCGGCTCGATCGACCAGGTCCAGCCGACCGTGCCGATCATCGAGGCCGCCTACGCCCCCTGGCACCCCCGCAAGGATGTCGAGAAGACCGTCCCCTACGACCTGCTCCTGGCCGCCCAGCAGACCGCCCGCCAGTTCAGCATCATCCTCGGCACCATCGCGGCCATCTCGCTGCTCGTCGGCGGCATCGGCATCATGAACATCATGCTGGCGACCGTCACCGAGCGGACCCGCGAGATCGGCATCCGCCGGGCCCTGGGCGCCAAGCAGCGGGACATCACCGTCCAGTTCCTGATCGAGACCATGGTGCTCTCCGGCGTCGGCGGCATCCTGGGCGTCACCCTGGGCATCGCCATCCCCAGGCTCATCGTCTTCTTCATCCCCGACCAGAAGGCGTTCGTGACCTTGCAGTCGGTCCTCCTGGCCTTCTGCATCTCGGTCGGCATCGGCATCCTCTTCGGCCTCTATCCGGCCAACCGGGCATCCAAGATGGACCCGATCGAGGCCCTCCGTCACGAGTGAGCGTTTCGACCCATCATCATGTTCCGGGTCATCGCCGGCAGGCATGCCAGGGATGGCCCCGCGGCGACCCGGCAACCGCTTTTCGGCCGGGCCCGTTTCGATCGCTGGGCCCTCCCCCGATTGGGCTTGCGTGGCCCAAACGGGGAGACTAGGCTTGAGTCCGCGAGATAAAGGAAGAGCGCGACCTCGGGGTCCCCGACGTCGCGTTTTTTTCTTCGACCTCGCGGCCCCGTCCCGAGACGAGGCATCCTGCGGTCGGAGATTTCTTGATGACTTCATTTCCCGAGTGCGCCGGCGCCTGTAAACAGGTCCTCCGCGTGTCGTGAGGCCCCGTCGGACGTGATCGGCCCGCCATTTCACGCGCCGATCGAGCAAGCGGCATCGACCACCCGGGGGCGAGATCTCCCGCAACGGCCCGCCGCGGTCTGCAAAACAGGCTCGTGCATCAACTCAGTGTCGAGGTGGGGAGCAGATCGGGATGTCCAGCGATCGTATACCGATGTCGAAGGAAGGCTACGAGAAGCAACTAGCCCTGCTCAACAGGATGAAGAACGACGACATGCCCCGCATCGCGGAGCAGATCGCCCAGGCCCGGGGCTACGGCGACCTCTCCGAGAACGCGGAGTTCGACGCCGCCGTCGAGGCCCAGGGCATGCTCCAGGCCAAGATCAACGACCTCCAGGAGAAGCTCGGCCGCGCCTTCATCGTGGACAAGACGACCCTCCCCACCGACCGCGTCGTCTTCGGCTCCAAGGTCAAGGTCCTGGACCTCGACCTCGACGAGGAGGAGGACTTCATCCTCGTCGGCCCCGGCGACGAGGACTACGATCAGAACAAGATCCTCCTCACCAGCCCGATCGGCCAGGGCCTCGTGGGTAAGAAGGTCGGCGACCAGGTCGAAGTCCCCATCCCCAGCGGCACCCTCAAGCTCAAGATCGTCGAGATCGGCATCGGTTGAGCCCGGTCAGACCCCGCCTGTCTCGGTCCTCCGGTCCCCTCCTCCCTACGTGAGAAGGTTGGTAGCGCCTTCCGAGGCCCGTGATGCGGCCGGGAACACCGCCCGGGCGCGTACGGCAGCTCGCGCCGTGCTCGGCCGAAGCCTCGCCCGGGCGCGATGAAAAGTTGGCCCGGACGACCCGGGCGTCTTGTCCAGGATTTGTCGCGCGGGAACGAGGCCTGTCGGCAAGCCTCGGCCTGCGCCTGGCTCGGCAGGAGCCTCGCCCTCCCGGGCTGGGAGCGGCTCTTCTCCGAATGGGAGGGCGAGGCTCCTGCCGAGCCAGGCGCAGGCTGGCGATCGCGCCGGGGCCTGGTTCCCAACGGCATCGCGGGCCGCGTCGGGCGCAACAGAAACCGCCACGTCCGCATGCCGGGTGTGGGGCAGACAATACCAACCCTTTCATCCGCGGGTTCGGGAGGGGCTCAACCATCCACGGGTCGGCAACTTCCTGAGATTCACAACCGAGTTTCCGCATCCTTGATCTGAACGCCCACGTCCCCCCACGACTCCGGCAGCGGTGCCGTCAGGACCAGCGGCGCGTGCAGCGACGGGTGAGAGACCCGCAACGCCCGCGCGTGGAGCGCAATCCCCTCGAGAAAGGGCCGCGACGCCCCGTAATGGGAATCGCCCACGATGGGCATCCCGCGGAGAGCGGACTGCACCCGGAGCTGGTGCGTCCGACCGGTCTTCGGCCAGAGGCGGAGCCACGCCAGGCCGTCCGGGATGGAGCTCGGGACCCCGCGCCGGTAGTCCGTGATGGCCTCGCGGGCCCCCGCAGTCCCTTCCGGCATGGCGCGGACAATCCCTTCCACGCCGGCCCGCGTCAGCCAGTCGGTCCAGGTCCCCTGGTCCGGGGCGGTCGAAGATTCGACGATCGCCCAGTATTCCTTCTCGACGGTCCGGCGCTCGAACTGACCGGAGAGCCGCCGGGCCGCGCGGGAGGTCTTGGCCCAGAGCAGGACGCCCGAAACGGGGCGATCCAGGCGATGGACGATCCCGACATACGCCGAGGCGGGATCCTCCGGCGCCAGGTAGTCACGGACCTCCTGCTCGAGCGTCTTCTCGCCGGGCGGTGCCCAGTCCCCCTGGGTGAACTGGCCGGGACGCTTCCAGACCGCCAGGCAGTGCTCATCCTCGAAGAGTACGAAGCGTCGCTCGGTCATGCGTGGCTCACGGATAGGCCCCGCCGGGCCCGCCGTCGCTGCCCGGGATCGTCGAGGACGAGCTGGGATCCTTGCTGAGCGTCTCCGAGGCCGAGGGCTGTGACCTCATCAGCGAGTTCGCCAGCGACGACGTGCCTCCCTCACCCGTCGAGAGTCCGGACGTGCCGGGCGCCCCGTAGCGGTGATCGGTGGGAGCCCCCATCCGCTCGGTGCCGGGGGTCGGCGTGCCGTACATCGTGTCTCGCTGGGATGCGGGCGATCCGTCCTGGGCCGCGGAGCTCGGCCCGCGATTGGCGTACAGATTGCTGAGCCCGGCGTTGGAGGCGGGATGCGGCTCGGAGCTGAAGCCGACCGAGGGGGGAGCGCCTCCCATCGTCTGGTACGGCTTCCCCGCGGGCACCTCGCTCTTGGTGGCCCGGCACCCCGCGCCGCTCAGCATGACCCCGCCTGCCAGGAGGACAAGGCCCCCGGCCCGCCTGAGAGTGATCCGCCCATCCATGGCATGATCCGGTTTGATAGAGAAATGAAATCCGGACGCCCGCGAACGACGAGGCGCCGCGACGTCCGGATCTTAGGGAACCCGACGGTTCGGTCAAGCCGGGATCAGCCCTTCGCGGCGGCGTACCGGCGGTTCACCTCGTCCCAGTTCACCGTGTTCCACCACGCGCCCACGTAATCCGGGCGACGGTTCTGGTACTTGAGGTAGTAGGCGTGCTCCCAGACGTCGAGCCCCAGGACCGGCGTATTGCCCTCCATGATCGGGCTGTCCTGGTTGGGGGTGGAGGTGACGGAGAGCTTCCCGTCCTTGCCCACGATCAGCCAGGCCCAGCCCGACCCGAAGCGGGTCGCGGCGGCCTTGTTGAACGCCTCCTTGAACGCGGCGAAGCCGCCGAGCTCGGCCTCGATCGCGGTGGCGATGGCGCCGGTCGGCTCGCCGCCGCCCCCCGCCTTCATGAGCTGCCAGAAGAGCGAGTGGTTCGCGTGCCCGCCGCCGTTGTTCCGGACGGCCGTCCGGATGGCCTCGGGGACCGCATTGAGATCGGCGATGAGGGCCTCAATCGTCTTTCCCTGGAGATCGGGATGATCCTTGAGCGCGGCGTTGAGGTTGTTCACGTAGGCCGCGTGGTGCTTGTCGTGGTGGATCTCCATCGTCTTCGCGTCGATGTGAGGCTCGAGGGCCCCGAAGTCGTATGGCAGCGGGGGCAAGGTGTAGTCGGCCACGGCGTCGCTCCTCTGGTGGAAATTCGAGCGTGTGCCCGCAACGGTGCTCCTCGCCCGAACCCGGGCTGGATGAAGGAGTTTTCATGCGGGCGGCTGAAGTTGTTCCGCTCAAACTACCATGAGAGGGGCAGCCGCTTCAAATCCTCGACGGGGAGCCCGGGGATCCACCTCAGTCGACGAGCGGCGACCGCTTCCATTTCGGGGCGGTGAGCCGGCCGAGAGGCGTCCCGAGCCTGCGGCCCAGGAGGATCGAGGACCACGCCGAGCGTACGGCCGTCGCCGCGTCCGGCTCGCGAGAACGAACGACCGTCGACCTGGCACCGGCCGCCGACGGATCGGGCGAGGCGATCTCCAGGTGCTTCGGACGCGTCAGCGGACGCTTGGCGGCGAAGGGGGTGGCCGCGCCGATCGAGAGTGAGTAATTGGCGACCGGCGTCCCGGTGGGTGAGGAGACGCTCACCTGGAAGAGGGTCCCCGCCCGCGAGAGGGGCAGGGTTACGCTGCTCACGCCGGTCGCGATCCGCCGGCCCTTCGCATTGTAGACCTGGATCAGCTCGCCCGCGGCTCCCACGACGTATCGACCGTTGGAGCCGATCCGGAATGAGAAGTAGTCCAGGTCGCCGCTGGTCAGGGTCAACCCCGTGACATTGATGCGGGTGGTCCGCCCCAGGCTCGTGGCCGAGGCCGGCGATCCGTTCGGCTCGAGTCGATCGGGGAGAATCGAGCCCGTGGTCGTCGTCGTGGTTGTCCCCGTCGAGGGGCTCGTGGGGTTTCCGGTCGTCAGCGGAGCCGTCGTGGGCTTGGTGCTGTTCGGCAGGGCGACCGTGAGGTTGTAGGTGCCGACGCTGAAGACGTCCTGCGTCGCGCCCGTGACGACCGCGTAGTATTTCTGCCCCGGGACCACGCCCGCGGCGATCGCGGTCACGTTGTCGCTCCAGGCGGAGGGATCGCCCGCGGTGGCCAGGAGATGGCCCGACGCGTCGTAAATGCTCACGCGCGGGCTCAGCATGCTGACGTTCGCCGCGGCGGCGGTCACCTGGATCGTCCCGGTGGCGTAACTCGGCGCGGTGAACGCGAAATACTCCGAGGCCCCGATGCTCGCCAGCGACAGGCTCCCGAGCGAGGCGCTGTTGGCCGCGGCCAGCCCGGCGGAGACGTCGATCGCGGAGCTGAATCCGAGGCCGGTCCCCTGCGCCTGGTAGGCATCACTCGTCCGCGCCCCATAGATCGCCTGAATCCCCGCGATGTCGCCGTCGGCGAGCCCGGCCCGCTCCCCCCCGTACTTCGCATACATCACCGAGGCGGGGTTCTTGGCGTGATCCAGTCCGAGTGAGTGCCCGGTCTCGTGGAGCAGGACGCTGTACAGGTCGTACTGGGTGCCGATCTGGAAGTTCATCGACGTGTTGACCTCGACATCCCCGGCCGCCGTGGATCCGTTGGGGGGCGGGAAGTAGGTCTGGGCCAGCGTGGTCGCCGTGTTGGCGAAGGAGTATCCCCCGAAACGGATGTCGCCGAAGCGGGAATCCCCCTGGGAATAGCCGAGCGCGTCGTCGTCATAGGAACCGTCGGCGACCGGGACGATGTTGATGTTCGCCACCGATTCCCAGGTTGCGAGCGCCCTCGCCAGCTCCCGCTGCCAGGTTCCCGCGCCGAATTTGGCGTTGAAGACCGCGGACAGGTTGTTCAGGCCGTGATCCCAGTAGACACCGTCGGGGGCGATGCTGTACGTGATCCGGCCCGGATTGGACCACTTGTAGCCGGAAAGCACGTAGTCGTATCCGGCCACGGCCATGAGCTGGCGGCCTTCGAGCGAATCGAAGGCCGGGGTGCGGGCGGGCCCGCGCCGGTCGCCGAGCCGAACTTTCCCCCTGCTCCAGACCGAGGCCACATCCCTGGGCGTTTCGACGGGGCGCTCTCCGAGCATCCCGATCGCGGGCCGGATCATGAGACTCTCCGACTAGCCTGGGGCGCGACGAGGGGTGGCCATGGGCCGGTCGAATCGGACGAGTCCAGGACTGTCCGTCGACCGACCTTCTGCTAGGTCCCATCCCTGTCAGCACTCCGGCATGCGCCGGGAACTCCCTTCGCTCCTCTCGCCCGACCAGGTGATACTCCCGGGTGATGCAACGCCGAGCACCGCCATCGGCATGAGGCCGAGACGTTTGCGCGGCAAAAACCAACCGCAACGAAAAGATCTGACGACGAGGTTATTCAGGCCGTCATCGAAAACATAGCTCCCGTTTCTGAAAATAGACTCAAGTCCGAGGCCGAACCCTCCCAACCACACCGATCGGTAGAAAAGGTCGTGGGCGGCTGTCACGGGGCGGCCGTGGGGGAAAGACGACCGCGGACAGACGCATGCATGCATTTCAGCGCAGAGGTTGAACCGGAGATTGATGCGGCCGGCCGGAATGAAGGTCCTGGCCCGACCCCGTCGTCGCTTCTTACTGGAGGAGAGCCGGTAACGGAACGTTGACCGCGGGCCCGAGCTGTCGATAATAGGATCAGTCGAGCAGCCGGGCCGCCCAACGCCCGCAATCACTCCGGCCATTCCGAGCTGAGGTCGAGCCCACGGACCCCGTGCCCGGGCTCGATTCCACCCGGGCTCGGACCCGATCCATCCCCCCTATCCCGGTCCAAAAGACGATGCGCGAACCGATTACGACCCAGGTACCGATCGTGCTGGAACGACCCGCTCCGCGGAGCCGGACGATGGGAAGGCTCGTGATGCTCGCCGGGCTCGCCGGGGCCGGCGGCCTGGGGTGGGCCTGGTACTCCGGCTATCGGCCGGCGATGCTCAGGGCCGAGTCGCCGGACGCGGCCCTCCCGCTGGTCGAGATCGATCAGGGGGACGTCGTGGAGTACATCGTCGAGAACGGTGCGCTCGAGAGCGCCTCCAACACGGTGGTCAAGTGCGAGGTGGAGGCCCTCCTCGGCATGGTCGGCGGCTCGTCGAGCTCGACGACCGGCGCCGCCAAGTCCACGAGCGGGTCCGCCTCGGGGACGAGCGGGACGACCGCCGCTTCCGGGACGAGCGGGAGCGGCACGTCGGGGGGCACGGCGGCCGCCGCCACGACCACGGCGTCGTCCAAGGCCAAGTCGAAGGCTAGCGGGTCCAGCAGCAAGAGCTCGGGGGCGTCGACCGCGGGGAAGAGCGGCAGCTCCTCCTCTGGCGGCTCCTCTTCCGGCGGCTCGGGCGGGGGAGCATCGTCTTCCGGGGGCTCGGGCGGGGATTCATCGGGCGCGGCCACGACTGCATCGGCCAAGCCGACGATCCGCAGCTTCTCGTACATGGTCACCCCGCACACGCCCCTTCGGGGCGCATCCAAGAGCACGACCACCACGGCCGCGAAGGGTGTCCAGTCATCCTCGTCGGGCGGTGGCGGCGGCGGGGGCGGCGGACGCGGCGGACGCGGCGGACGCGGCGGGGGCGGCGGCGGGATGATGGACGAGGAGAAGCCGGGATCCACCCGGATCGTGAGCATCCTCCCCGACGGCTCCAAGGTGCGCAAGGGAGAGGTCGTCTGCGAGCTCGACAGCTCCACCTTCCAGGACGAGCTCAAGGCCCAGCTCATCCGCTATGCCCAGGCGAAGGCCTGGGTGGACCAGGCCCGGTCCATCCACGACGTGACCGAGATCACGCTCCGGGAATATCGCGACGGCATCTTCCCGCAGGACCTGCAGCTCCTCCGCCAGTACATCAAGACCTGCGAGATCACCAAGGATCAGGCCGCGCGGAACCTCGCGTGGTCGCGAGAGGTGACCAAGAAGGGCATGCGCGCTTCCTCGCAGCTCCGGGCCGATGAACTCTCCGACCAGCAGGCGGGGATCGCCCTCGAGGAGGCCCAGGGCATGCTCGAGCGGCTCGAGAGGTACACCGGCCCCAAGAACCTGAAGCAGCTCGAGGCCAAGCTCAAGGCCATCGACGCCGACAAGAGCACCCAGGAAGCGGCCCTCGAGCTGGAGAAGCAGCGACTGGCACGGCTCCAGAAGTGCATCGACAATTGCGTCCTGCGAGCCCCGATGGACGGCCAGATCGTCTACAAGCCGGTGGTGAACTCGTGGGGGCGCGTGGAGGCCCAGATCGAGCAGGGCGTCACCGTCCGCGAAGACCAGCCCATCTTCGAGCTCCCCGACCCCAGGAACATGCGGGTCAAGGTCCGGATCAACGAGACCAAGATCGGCCTCATCAAGACGGGCCAGTCGGCGCTCATTCGCCTCGATGCCTTCCCCGACCGGACGATCCGCGGGGTCGTGGAGACCGTCACCGCCATCTCCACGCCCGTGAACGGCCCCTTCTCGGACGTCCGGATCTACTTCGCGAACGTGAAGATCGACGCGGACTTCGACGACCTCCGCCCCGGGCTGACGGCCGAGGTCTTCTTCAAGTCGGACGTGCACCCGAACGTGACGAGGATCCCGCTCACGGCGGTCAGGAAGATCGGCGACCGCCATTTCGCCGCCGTCCACCAGCAGGGCTCGCCCGGCCGCGACCGCCCCTGGGAATGGCAGCGGATCGAGCTGGGCGCCAGCGACCCCGATTATGTCGAGGTCGTCTCGGGCCTGAAGCAGGGCGACCGCGTCGTCGCCAACCCGAAGGATCTGCCGGCACCCGTGCCGTCTCCGGTCGGGCCCGATTCCGGCGCCGCGTCCGCGGTCGCGGTGATCACGCCGGGCCCCTGATCACGGCGCTCCCGGGGTCATGAGGCCCCGAGCCCCCTCGACCACCCGGTCCCACTGGAAGGCCGGGCCGGGATCCGTCTTGTTCGTCTGGACGTGATAGTGCCCGAGGATCCCGTGGTAGTTCTCGAGCGGCTCGGGGGGCAGCTTGGCCGGGATGAGCTTCCCCGAGGCATCCTTCGGATAGTCGCAGCGGATCTGCGGAAAGATCGTGCAGAGGGTCGCGGTGAGACGGATGAGGGCCTGGTACTGCGGCTCCGTCAGGTCGTACTGCGCGAGCGTCTGGCCCTGGATCACCCCCTCGACCCGCTCGTTCCGGGCCGGCCGCAGCAGGGCGCCTCGATCCCGGAGCGAGTTCCGCTCGGCCTCCCCGGGGATCGTCAGGATCGTCTTGCCGTCGTCGCCCGCCCGGTACCATTGCTCCAGGGTCTTCGAATGGGCCGGCGGGTAGGCCCCGATGTTCGCGATCTCGATGCCGATCGACCGCGAGTTGGCGATCGTCGCGTGCCAGGCCTGCTCCTTCAGGTCCAGAGTCTGATAGATCGTGCCGTCGGCGTCGAGCATGAAATGGACGCTCAGACCGCGGAGGTCGTGGAGGACCTCGAAGCAGCGCCGGCTCGTCCCGCAGACGTCGTAGTGGATGACGAACTGGTCCACGGCCTTCTGCAGCGTCGGCAGGTCCCAGCCCCCGCCGCGGACACGCTCCAGCTCCTCGGAGGAAAGATGACGCCTCCTCAGGCCGAACGTGCTGCGGAGCGGAGGCTGCGTGTCTTCCTTCTTCGCGGGGGGAGCCGTCGCCTGGAGAGGCTTGAACCTCGGCTCGAGGCGATAGGCGTCGTAGCCCCCCGGGTCCGACCAGAGGATGACCGGGGTCGTCGTGTGGTAGAGCTGCCCGCAGACCATGATCTCGTCCCCGGTCCGCTCGAGCCGCTTGCCGGGCTTCGCAAGCGTCGCGGCCGCGGGTTCGTCCCCTCTCGAGGGGCCGCAGAGGGCGATCAGGGAGCAGAGCGCAAGCAGGATTCGACGCGTGCCGGTTGGCGCGTTCATTCGATGAACAGGATTCACGGAGGACTCCTCATTTTGCTTCACCAAGGAGAGGGAGCCCGTGAACGTCACGAGGTCGAGCCATGATACCCGCCGGAGACCGGATTCGCAGGCTTTGGATTGGCCGGGGCGTCGGAACCTGGGACAATTTCCGGGCCGCCTGCGCGACGAGCGACGACGAGAAATCCCGGAGCAAGCCCATGTCCTTCCGTTTCCGCGCCTCGACACCTTCGCGGCTGCGAGTCCAGCGGCTCGCGGCGTTCCTCCTGATCGCGGCGGCCCGATCGCTGCCGGCCCTGGCGGACGATCCCGCCGGCGCCACGCGACCGGCGGCCACGCTGGCGGGCCGGCTCGACCCCCTGATCCGCGCCTACAAGGGCAAGGTGGCGATCGCGGTGAAGAACCTCAAGACGGGTGAGGAATTCCACCATCGGGGCGGCGAGGTCATGCCCACGGCGAGCCTGATCAAGTTCCCGGTGATGGTCGAGGCCTACCGCCAGGCGTCCCAGGGGAAGATCGACCTGGATGCCCGGGTCGCGCTCCGCGTCGAGGACAAGGTCCCGGGATCCGGGGTCCTCACCGACCACTTCTCGGCCGGGGATCGGATCGCCCTCAAGGATGCGGTCCGGCTCATGATCATGTTCTCGGACAACACGGCCACGAACCTGGTGCTGGACGCGATCGGGATCGGGGCGACGGCCGCCACCATGGAATCGCTCGGCTACCCGAACACGAAGATCCACTCGAAGGTCTTCCGCCGCGACACCTCGGTCTTCCCGGAACGATCGAAGAAATACGGCCTGGGGAGCACAACCGCCGACGAGATGGTGCGACTCTGCCAGGCGCTCCATGAACATCGCCTGGTGAGCCCGGCCGCGAGCGACCGGATGCTGGAGCATCTGCGGACCTGTGACGACCGGGACAAGTTCCCCAGGGGACTACCCTACGGCACCAAGCTGGCGTTCAAGACCGGCAGCGTGGACGACGCCCGGACCTGCGCCGGTCTCATCGAATGCCCGGGGGGGACCGTGGCCGTGTGCGTGCTCACCTGCGAGAATGAGGATCGTCGGTGGGTCCCGGACAACGCCGGCAACCTCCTCTGCGCCGAGGTCGCTCGCGCGGTGTTCGATCACTTTTCCGTGACCCCGCCGGCCTCGCCGAAGCCGCATTGAGGCGGGCGGGCGCCGCTCAACCTGCTCAAGGACCGTACACACTCGAAGGAGGTCGACCATGGGTTTCTTCAACGCCCTGAAGCGCGTCCTGACGCACGAGGCGCGGACGGAGGCCGACGAGGACGCCAGGCGGCGGATCCGCGACCTGTGGGGGCTCGAGGACGAGGACTCGACGGCGGACGGGGCGGCAGGTCATGACGCGCTCGATTACGATCGGTCCCAGTGGCAGAAGCGGCTCCAGCGGATCGTCGACGAGCTGCCGGCCTCTCAGCCCCGCTGGGCCGACCTCATGAACGACGCCCAGGCGCTCCACCTGGAGCCGGCCTGGATCCACGATCGTCAGCTCGAGGCCCTCTCGCTGCTGGTCAGGAAGGCGGTCGCGAACCGCGTCTTCACCGCCGAGGAGCACCACCGCCTGGACCAGGCCCGAAAGCTGATGGGCATCCCCGAGGCCGAGGCCGAGGCGCTCCTCCACGACATCATCGCCGAGGCCGAATCGATCTTCGGACAACCGATCAAGGACGAGGGCTGAGATCCCCCGGGGGCGCCGTCAGTCGTCCCCGATCACCGGAGCAGTTCCGGCAGCGCCTGCGGCTTGCCCGCGCGATCGACGCAGGCGAGGACCGAGTGCCCCTCGGCGAGCAGCGTCTCGCCTCGATAGAGCCTGTACTCGTGGACGATCTTCACGTGGGTCACCCGGGCCGCCGTCGTCCTGAGGGTGAGCAGATCATCGTAGTGGGCGGGTCGCTTGAACTTGCAGGCGATCTCGATGATCACCAGGAAGTGGCCGGCGTCCTCCACCTCCTTGTAGGTCAGCCCCCGAGCCCGCAGCAGCTCGGTCCGGCCCATCTCGAAGTAGACGAAGTAGTTCGCGTGGTGGAGCAGCCCCATGCGATCGGTCTCGGCGTACCGGACGCGAATCTCGGTGGCGTGCTCGATGATGTCGCTCATGCTCCGACGATCTCCTGCCTCTCCGGCTCCCCCGATACCCACACCTCAGCGCCGTTCCGCCCGGCCGGGCGACGAGCCAGGCGGGCCGGTCGCGATCGACCGATCGGCCGGCCCGGGCCGCGTCACCACCGAGAGGGGGGTCGGGTCATAGGGCCACGCCTCGCGGCTCGGTTTCCCCGGAAGATACCCCGACTCCACCCATCGGCGGAAGACCGACGGGTCGTGCGAGAGCCCTCGCTCCCGGACCCAGCCGGCATACTGCTCGACGAGTTCCCCCATGATCTTGCCGTCGCCGAGGGGCACGTACAGGTATCGGATCGCGAGCTGGGCCCGCGCGGAGTCGATCGTCCCTCCCGGGCGGAGCAGCTCGGAGATCGCGGCCGTGAGACCGGTCCGTTCCGAGCCCCAGGCGCAATGGACGATCAGCGGGTACTCGCTGGACTCGAGGATCTTCACCAGCGTCCGGAGCTGGATCCGCGACATCCAGACGCAGGACGAAAGGGGAATGTCGACCTGCGTGGCCCCCGCGTCGAGCGTCGCCCGGAGCTCATCCCGATACCAACGCTCGCGAGGGTTCGACCCTCGGAGGTTCAGCACCGTGCGGATGTGCTGCTCACGAAGCGTCCGCGCCAGCGCGTTCGGCGGCATCTGTCCCGACCGGAACAGCCGATCCGGCCGGACCACCGCGAAGTTGTGCGTCGCCTGGTTCCACGCGATCCACGCCGCCGGGGCCAGCAAGACCGTCGTGAGAACCGCGAGGATCCTTCGGAGCCGCCTGCGACCAGCTATCATGCCCCATCTCCCAGACGCCATGCTCGCGCGAGGGTGCGAGCGTGGACTGCATCCTCGCGAATTCCTCGATCAGGAACCGATCGTTGCGATCCACGACCGAGTCCGGCCGGCTCCACGGCAGCGTCGAGATCTCTCGCCAGGCCGCTTCCGCGGAGAATCCCTGATGGCGGATCAGGTACGCCGCGTGGGCGAGGCTGGTCCGGTGGTGTCCCGCCACGCAATGGAAGAAGACCGGCTGCGCGTCCGGGTCGGCGAGCAGGTCGGCCGCCAGGGCCATCTGCTCCGGCGTCGCCCGCGATCCTCGCATCGGGATGATCAGCCAGCGGACGCCCCGGTCGCGGAGCACCTGCTCCTGTCCGACGAACTTCCGATCGGTCGAGTTGATCGCCGTCAGGCTCACGACCGTTCGAATCTTCTCCCGCTCGATGATCCGTCCGAGCGGCCCGGGCGTCTGCCAGGCACCGCGGACCAGCCGGCCGGGGACGACGACCTTCACACGCTTCTCGAGCCAGATGTCGCGATTGAGGGCGACACCGACCACCGCCGCGACGAGCGTCGCGAGACCGGCAGCCAGGCCGAATTTGAACCGGAACGGTTGCTTCACGCGAGCGTTCCTCGCCCGAGATTCATCGCCTCTTACACCCGGCTACAGCCTTCCTGGCGGCCGGAACGAGGAGCCGTCGAGGCGCGGGATCGCCTCGATGGCCTCGCGGGGGATTCTAGCCTGGGACCGGATCCGGGCAAGGCCAACCCGCCCGTCGAGTCGCCCATCCTCGCGTTGACGTTCCGGTCGGTTCCTCGCAGAATCCGGAATCGGTCGGGAAGGTCGGGGAAGGGACGCGGAGGGAGACGCGGAACATGGCGAGCCGAATCGGGCCCTTGTGGACGGCGATCGTCCTCCTGGCTGTCTTCGTTCGAGCTGCGGGCGTCCTGCTCCTCCAGAGCCATCTCGTCCCGCGGAGCACCTATGAACACGGGGAAATCGCGGCCAACCTGATCGCCGGTCGCGGCTTTTCGACCCGCTTCCTCGGCGCCGACGGCCCCACGTCGCAGCAGGCGCCAGTCTATCCCTCGATCGTGGCCGTGGCGTACCTCATCGGCGGGGTTGAGACTCCCCGATCGCTCCTGATCCTCGAGCTGGGCCAGGCCGTGCTCGGCGGGGTGCTCACGCTCGGCGTGATGGTCCTCGCCCGCCGGATCGCCGGCGATCATCCCCGGGCCGTGCTGGCAGCGGGGCTCCTCGCCGCGCTCCATCCCACCCTCGTGTATGCCGCGACCCACGTCCAGGTCGCCCTGCTCGGCGCCACGCTCGTGACCTGGGCGCTCGCCTCCGCGCTCCGGCTGGCGGAAACCGGCCGTCCCCGCGATGCCGTCACCGCGGGGAGCCTGCTGGCGCTCACGGCGCTAACCGATCCGATCCTCGGCCTGGTCGCCGCGGGCATGCTCGTTGCGGTCTTCCTCGGCCGCGAGCGGGCCCCGGCCCTCCGGCTCTCGGCCCTGATGCTGGGCGTCGCCGCGGCCGGGGTCTCGCCCTGGATCGCCCGCAACGCCCTCGTCCACGGTGAGTTCGTCGCGATCAAGAGCACATTCGGCTATGCCTTCTGGCAGGGGAACTGCGCGATCAGCGAGGGGACGGACAAGGTCGTGCGTGCCTCGGTGGAGACGACCCTGGGAGGGAAGACCGGGGAGACCGGCCTCGCGGCCTGGAACCGCACCCTCTGGAAGGCCCGCCATGAGGCGGGCTACATCGACGACATCGCCCTCACCAACGAGGATCGCAGCCTGCTCGGTCGCGTGACCGAGCCGGAGCGCTCGCGGATCCTCCTGCGGAGGGCACTCGCCGACCTCCGCCGGCAACCGTGGCGATACCCGCAGCTCTGTCTCCGTCGACTCCGCTACTTCTGGCTCTTCGACGAGACCAATCCCAAGGCCCGTTCCATGGTCTACCGCGCCAGCCAGTGCGGCCTGCTGGCCCTGTCCCTGGCCGGGCTGGCCGCCTGCGGTCGAGATGTCCGACGTCGGCTGCTGCCCCTGCTGGCGACCACCGGGCTGGTGGCCGCCTTCCACGCCCTGACGATCGTCTCCGCGCGGTTCCACGTCCCGCTCGAGCCCCTGATGGCCGTCATCGCCGGCTCGGGGCTCGCGGGTGCACTGCCCTTCGGCGTCCCCTGGGGCTCAGCCGCGGCTGCTCACGACGTCGTAGGCGTCGGGATCGTAGACGGACTTGAACGAGGCGGGCTGCTCGACGGGGCGGCTTGACCGGGCGGCCAGGTAGCCCAGGATCAGGGCCGTCACCAGCGCGGCGACGCTGATCGCCGTGGCGAAGGCCCAGACGATCGCGACCATGGGGATCGCATCCGATTCCGCTCGAAACAGGAACATGGAGAGCAGCAGGGCGCCGAGGATCGCGGCGATCGGGACGCATCCTCCGATGACCGGGATCGACAGGCCCAGGCCGTGGTCGCCGGGGGGGACCGGCATGCCCAGCTCGATGGCCCGGATCCGCTCCCGATGCAGCATCTCGCGCTTCCTCTGCCGATACTTCATGATGATCCCCGTGGGGGCCACGACGATCGGAACCAGCAGGGCGAAGATCGGGATCAGAATCCCCTCGTTCATCGATCGTACCTTTCATGAAGGGAGCGTGGGGGGCGCGGGCAAGCGGGGCGGCCGGCTCGAGGGACTTTACCTTTCATTCGCTCCCGGGAGCCGAATATTCGCGGCCATCCCGCCGAACTGCGGGGGAGCCGGCCGCTCGATCCGTCCCGGCGATCACCGGCCCGGGCGAGAAGTCGGCCAGGACCGTGATCCTCCCCACCAGCCAGAGGGTCATCATCGTCGCCAGGATGCCGAGGAGCCCGACGAGATTGTACCGCGTGATCGACTCATTCGGCCCCGGGCCGGTGATCAGGCCGCCGAGCCAGGCCCCGATCCCGGCCCCCAGGTGCTGGACGGCCGAGTTGGCGCTCATGAACCCACCACGCCGGCGCGGCTCCACGCTCCCCGTCACGATCGCCATGCCGGCCACCATCCGGCCGGAGTTGAAGAACATGAAGAGCCCCGCACAGCCCGCGGCCAGCGCCAGCGACACCCTCGGCATGTTCGTGATCAGGAGCATCATGACGGCGACGGCCAGGCCCATGGCGCGATACACGAGCGGCTTGCCCAGGCGGTCCGCCAGCCGGCCGGAGATGGGCGCCCCGAAGAGCGAGAGGACGCCCCCGGTGAAGTAGACCCACGTGAGCTGCGACTCCGTGATGCCCACGTTCTTCACCAGGTAGAGGCTCATGTAGGGGATGACCAGGAAGGCGCCGACCATCAGCGTGAAGGTGAACGCGAAGGCCCGGACGTGATTCGGCTCGTTGAACGTCTCGAGGATCTGGCGGAGCGGATCGGGACGCCCCTGCCCCGCCATGTGCCCTCGCATCGATGGCAGTTGTCGGGCGGCCAGCGCCAGGATCGGCACCCCGAGCGCGGCCAGGGCCAGGAACGGGAATTGCCAGCCGAACCGATTGCCGAGGTCGAGGCAGATCGGAACGCCCAGCACCGAGGCCAGGGCGAAGGCCGACATCAGGACCCCGGTGGCGCGCCCTCGCCGCGAGTCCGGGAAGACGTCGCCGACGATGGCCAGCGCCATGCCGCCGAGGATCCCGCCGAAGGCGCCCGTCACGATCCGGGCCAGCATGAGCGTCGCGTAGCTGCCGGACAGTCCGCAGCAGAGGGTGCCCAGCAGGAAGCCGGCGAAGAGGACCAGGAAGGCCCGCTTGCGGTCGTAGCGGTCCAGGATGGCCGAGGCGAGGACGGCGGCGAATCCGGCGCTCAGCGTGTAGGCGGAGACGATCAGGCCGAACTGGCTGGTATTCAGGTGGAGGCGGCGCTCGAGCTGCGCGGCCAGGGGCATCACGACCATGAAGTCGACGATGCTGATGAACTGGACCGCGGCGAGGATCAGCAGCAGGAAGACCTCGGGCCGCTGGAGTCCGTCGGACGGGGGGGCGCTTGGTGGCGGATCGGCAAGCTCGTTGCGGGCACCGGGGGCGTCGATCGGCGATCCCTCTGGCGGCATTCATCCCTCCGGGTGGGCACCGTGTCGGAGACGAAAAAGGCCGCCCGGTATGGTCCCGGGCGGCCTCTTCATTCTAACGGGCACGGCAAGACTTCAGGCGGATTGCCGCCGGGCCGTCACTTGTCGCGGGCGATCTTGCCCCCCTCGGCGAGCGACGCCTGGGCCGCCGCGAGCCGGGCGATGGGGACGCGGAACGGGGAGCAAGAGACGTAGTCCATGCCGACCTTGTGGCAGAACACCACGCTGTCGGGATCGCCGCCGTGCTCGCCGCAGATGCCGACCTTGAGGTGCTCGTTGTGCTTCGCCTTGCGGCCCTCGCGGCCCCTCTTGACGCCCCACTCAATGAGCTGGCCCACGCCCTCGACGTCGATCGACTGGAACGGGTCGACGGGGAGGATCTTCTCCTTGAGGTAGGTGCCCATGAACGACTTGATGTCGTCGCGGCTGAAGCCGAACGTCATCTGGGTCAGGTCGTTGGTGCCGAACGAGAAGAACTGGGCCTCCTCGGCGACCTTGTCGGCCACCAGGGCGGCACGCGGGATCTCGATCATCGTGCCGACCAGGTACTCGACCTTCTGGCCGGATGCCTTGATCAGCTCGTCGGCGAGCTTGATGGCCCGCTCCTTGAGGATCTTGAGCTCGGCCACGGTGCCGATGAGCGGGATCATGATCTCGGGCAGGACGCTCTTGCCCGCCTTCTTGACGTCGATGGCCGCCGAGATGATCGCGCGGACCTGCATGTCGCCGATCTCGGGGTAGACGATCGGCAGCCGGCAGCCGCGGAAGCCGAGCATCGGGTTGAACTCGTGGAGCTGCTCCACGCGGTCCTTGACCTTCTGCACCGGGATCCCCAGCTCCTTGGCGACCGTCTCCTGCCCCTTGGCGTCGTGCGGCAGGAACTCGTGGAGCGGCGGGTCGAGGAGGCGGATGGTGACCGGGAGGCCGTCCATCGCCTCGAAGATGCCGACGAAGTCCTTCTTCTGGAACGGCTCGAGTGCCGCCAGGGCGGCCTCGCGGCCCTTGGTGTCGTCGGCGAGGATCATCTTCCGCATGGCGACGATCCGCTCGTCGCCGAAGAACATGTGCTCGGTCCGACAGAGGCCGATCCCCTCGGCGCCGAACTCGCGGGCCTTGGCGGCGTCGGCCGGGGTGTCGGCGTTGGTCCGGACCTTGAGCTTCCGCGCCTTGTCGGCCCAGCCCATCAGGACGGCGAAGTCGCCGGAGACCGACGGGTCGATCGTCTCGACCTGGCCGATCATGACGTCGCCTGTCGTGCCGTTGATGGTGATGTAGTCGCCCACCTTCAGCGTCTTGCCGGCGATCGTGACGGTGCCCGCCTTCTCGTCGATCTTGATCGCCTCGCAGCCGACGACGCAGGGCTTGCCCCAGCCGCGGGCGACGACCGCCGCGTGGCTGGCCTTGCCGCCGGTCGACGTCAGGATGCCCTTCGCCAGGTGCATGCCGGCGACGTCCTCCGGGCTCGTCTCCTTGCGGACGAGCATGATCGGCTCGTCGGGGTGCTTCTCGGCGAACTCCACGGCGGCCTCGGCCGTGAGGATGATCTTGCCGGAGGCGGCGCCGGGGCTGGCGGCGATGCCCTGGGCGACCGGCTTGTTCTTGCTCTTGGGGTCGAGCTGGGGCAGGAGCAGGTGGTTCAGGCTCTCCGGGTTGACCCTCTGGACGGCCGTCTTCTCGTCGATCAGGCCCTCCTTCACGAGCTCGACCGCGATCCGGACGGCCGAGGTCCCGGTCCGCTTGCCGGTCCGGGTCTGGAGCATGTAGAGCGTCCCGTCCTGGACGGTGAACTCGATGTCCTGCATCTCCTTGTAGTGCTTCTCGAGCTTCTGGCGGATGTCCATGAGCTGGTCATAGACCTTGGGCATCTCCTCGTGGAGCCGGCTGATCGGCTCCGGCGTGCGGATGCCCGCCACCACGTCCTCGCCCTGGGCGTTGATCAGGTAATCGCCGTAGAACGTGTTCTCTCCGTTGTTCGGGTCGCGGGTGAACGCGACGCCGGTGCCGGAGTTGTCGCCGGTATTGCCGAAGACCATCGCCTGGACGTTGACCGCGGTCCCCTTCAGCCCGGTGATCCGCTCGATCCGCCGGTACTCGACCGCCTTGTTCCCCATCCAGCTATTGAAGACGGCCATGATGGCCTTCCAGAGCTGGTCCTTGGGATCCTGCGGGAACGGCTCGCCGACCGCCTTCTGATAGACCGCCTTGTACCGCTTGACCAGCTCCTTGAGGTCGTCCGCGGTCAGCTCCGTATCCTCCTTGACCTTCTTCTCCTTCTTCAGCCCGGTCAGCTCGTGCTCGAACAGCTCGTGCTCAACCCCCATGGCCGTGGAGCCGAACATGTCGATCAGCCGGCGATAGCTATCCAGGGCGAGCCGCAGGTTGTTGGTCTTCTTGCCGAAGCCCTCGACCGCCGCGTCCGTCAGGCCGAGGTTGAGGATCGTGTTCATCATGCCGGGCATCGACAGCGCCGCACCAGAACGGACGCTCACCAGCAGCGGATCGGAGGCGTCGCCGAACTTCTTGCCGACCTGCTCCTCCACCTTCTTGAGCGCCGCCTCGACCTCCGGCTTCACCGACTCCGGGAGCTTCCGACCGGCCTCGTAGTAGTCGTGGCAAACTTCCGTCGTGATCGTGAATCCGGGCGGGACCGGGATCCCGATCGAGCTCATCTCCGCGAGATTGGCACCCTTGCCGCCAAGCAGCTCTTTCATGTCGGCGCGGCCGTCGGCCTTGCCACCACCAAAGGAATAGACATATTTCGGATGCGTAGACATCGTACTGGCAGGCTCCTGGAACGGGTCACAAAGGTCGAGGCGGCGGCGTCTTCGCGCACACCCCGAACGACTGCCCCTGGATCGGGGCATGATCAGATCGTAATCCCTTATAAAGTACCAACTTAACGTCCCCGGCGGGGCAAGTCAAGGATCCACCGGCCTCGTGCCTGAACCCGGTATGCGCGTTGGACTCAGGGCAAGCAACCGGGGGATCGGTCGACCGCCCGGCGATCTCCCGCAACGCGGAGCGGGTGGACGGCGAGGATCGAGGTGATGGCCCCCCGCGGACGGGCCGAAGGTCGCGGATGGCAACTCGAGCAGGATCCAGGCCAGCGCCCGAGTGACCTCCAGGAGAGACGTCCGGAAGGCCCAGCCGACCTGATCGGCCCCGATCCCCGGGCGTTCTTATTCCGGAGGAAGGTCACCCCGTCGTTGGGGCCGACCCAGCCATTGCCGACCGCGGCGTCGAGGAGCCCGTGACTCGGACGGTTCGGTGGGCGTGGCATCGCCGGTCGGTACATCATGCGGCCCGGTGAGGTCCGGGGCCGACTTCATGCGAAAGGGCCGACCGGAAATCCGGTCGGCCCCCGAGTGAATCGGCCTCGCATGGGTCGTCGGCTCACGCCTTGGCCGTCGCCTTGGCCTCGGCCTGGACCTTCTTGACGATCTCCTCCTGGAACCGGGAGGGGAGCTTCTGGTACTTGAGGAACTCCATGCTGAAGGAGCCCTTGCCCTGGGTGGAGGACCGCAGGTCGTTGGAGTAGCCGAACATCTCCGAGAGGGGGACCTCCGAGGTGATGACGGTGTATCCGGACCGGCTCTCGGTGCCCAGGATGACGCCCCGCTTGGAGGAGATGGCGCCGGTGACGGGCCCCTGGAACTCGGTCGGGATCTCGACCTCGACCTTCATGATCGGCTCCAGGAGGACCGGATCGGCCTTGCGGAAGGTCTCGCGGAAGCAGTCCCGGGCGCAGATTTCGAAGGCCATCGTGGAGGAGTCGACGTCGTGGTAGGAGCCGTCATCGAGCCGCATGTGGACGCCGATGACCTCGTAGCCGGCCACGGGGCCCTTGCGGAGCGACTCGCGGAAGCCCTTCTCGACCGAGGGGATGTACTCGGTCGGGATCCGGCCGCCGGTGACCTTGTTCTCGAAGACGAACGGCTCGGAGGCGTCGGACGGCAGCGGGATCAGGGCGCCCACGACGTGGGCGTACTGGCCGGAGCCGCCGGTCTGCTTGCGGTGCTTGTAATTGAAGGCCGTCTCGCGGGTCGGTGCCTCGCGGTAGCTCACCTTGGGGGCGCCGACGCTGCACTCGACCTTGTACTCGCGACGGATCCGCTCGACGTAGATCTCCAGGTGGAGCTCGCCCATGCCCGAGATGATCGTCTCGCTGGTCTCGGGGTCGACGTGGACGCGGAACGTCGGGTCCTCACGCATGAAGCGATTGAGGGCCTTGGAGAGCTTGTCGTAGTCGGCCCGCTTGGCCGGCTGGATCGAGAGGTCGATGACCGGCTCGGCGGCGTAGATGCTCTCGAGCGAGAGGTTCGAGTCCTCCTCGCAGTAGGTGTCGCCGGTGGCGCACTCGACGCCCATGACGGCGACGATGTCGCCGGCGCCGGCCGAATCGATGTCTTCCTTCTGGTCGGCGTGGACGCGGAGGATCCGGCTGATCCTGGCCCGCTTCCGCTGCCGGCTGTTGAAGTAGAAGGTCCCCTTCTTGAGGGTCCCCTGGTAGATCCGCATGTAGGTGACCTGGCCGAACGACTCCTCGACGAGCTTGAACGCCATGGCGACGAGGGGCGCGTCGGGGTCGGAGGCGAGGGGGACCTCGGCCATGCCGTTGTTGTTGTCCTTGGCGAAGACCTCGCGGTCGAGCGGGCTGGGGAGGTAGCGATTGACCGCGTCGAGGAGCGGCTGGACCCCCTTGTTGCGGTAGGCGGACCCGACCATCACGGGGCAGATCTGCTGGGCGATCGTCCCCTCGCGGATCGTCTTGTGGATCAGGTCGATCGGGACCTCGGCCTCCTCGAGGAGCAGCTCCATGATCTGGTCGGAGACCATCGAGAGGGCCTCGAGCATCCCCTGGCGGGCGCGATCGGCCGCCTCGACCATTTCGGCCGGGATCTCCTCGAGGCGGATGTTCTCGCCGTTGTCGCCGTCGAAGTACATCGCCTTCCGCTCGATGAGGTCGATGATGCCGGCGAAGTTCGACTCGGCCCCGATCGGGATCTGGAGCGGGATCGTGGTCAGGCCGAGTTTGCTCTCGAGCTGGCTGATGACGTTGGCCGGATTGGCTCCCGTCCGGTCCATCTTGTTGATGAAGGCGATCCGGGGGACCGCGTACCGCTTCATCTGGCGGTCGACCGTGATCGACTGGCTCTGGACGCCGGCCACGGCGCAGAGGACCAGCACGGCCCCGTCCAGCACCCGGAGCGACCGCTCCACCTCGACCGTGAAGTCGACGTGGCCCGGGGTGTCGATGATGTTGACCTTCTTGTCTTCCCAGTGGACGGTCGTGGCGGCCGAGGTGATCGTGATCCCTCGCTCCTTCTCGAGCTCCATGTGGTCCATCACGGCGCCTTCACCCTTGACTTCCTTGATCACGTGGGTGCGGCCCGTGTAATAGAGCATGCGCTCCGTCAGCGTGGTCTTGCCCGAGTCGATGTGGGCGGAGATGCCGATATTGCGGACGTTTCTCAGGTTTTCCATGGTCCAGGTCTACTCAGCCGCGAGTGAGGGGTGGAACGCCCTTCACCCGGGCCACGAGCCACGCGAGAGAGAAGAGAACCCGGGGAGGACCAACCCGCAGTTCCAGCACGGGTTGCGAGGCATGCCGGGAATCGGAGATGAGGCACACCAGGATCGTCGATCAGGCACGCTAATCCATCTTGGTGTGGCGCATCGGAAGAGTACGGGAAGGCTAGAGCTAAGGGTAAACTATCATACCCCCGTGCACTTCCGCGTCAAGACCGCACCGCCGATCCCTCCCCTCGAACCGCTTCCCCGGAAATCGGGCGGGCGGATCGAACCCGGCGCGGCCGGAGGCGAGGGGAGTGTCGCCTATTTGCCCCAAGTAGCTCCTTCCGCGTCCGATTCTGGCAGGAAGCTGAGAGACTTTCGGATCGAACCCGATTAGAATTCGTTGAAGATTGATGCCGGGCTCTCGTGCCGCCACCCCGTCCGGATTCCGATCCGGACGGCGACCACGGGAGGACGCTCCCTCCCCCCTCGTCCCGCCCCGAGGAGACCGCCCGATGGCCGCCCCGTTCCGCTCCCCCGGCGGGCCTCCTCCGAGCCGAGCCTCGAATCGCCACGCCATCCTCGCCGACCTGTTGCCGGGCGTCGCCCAGTGGAGATGGTCCCAGCGAGACCGCGGGCTCGTGCTCCTCGGCTCGTTCCTGGCCACCCTGATGATGAGCGTCTTCTGCTGGGGCACCGTCCTGGGCTGGGCGTTCCTCGGCCTCGCCTTCCTGACCCACCTCGCATCGTCGATCGACGTCCTCCGCCAACTGGCCTTCCCGGTCTTCCGGCCGCTGGTCGCCGTCTCGGCCTCCGCGCTCAGCCTCGCCGCCGCGGTGTATCTCCCCATCGCCGTCTCGCTCTTCCTCGTCGCCTACCCGGCCCGCTCCTCCGATCTCGGGGCGCGCTACCTCGTCAACCTCCTGGCATACCGAACGGCGACCCCTTGCCGCGGGGAATGGGTCTGGTTTCGCCACTCCCCGCAGCAGCCGGACCGGGCCGGCCGCGTCCTCGCCACCGAGGGGCAGGAGGTGGAGTGGACGGGACGTCGCTGGAAGATCGACGGCCTGGACGTCCCCGCCCACCCGGGGATGCTCCCCTACTATCCCGAGGGCTGGCGATTCTCGATCCCCAGGGGCCATCTCCTCGTCAGCCAGGAAGCCTCGGGCAACGAATCGACGGACAGCTCTCCGATCCTGATCGTCGGCCGCGACCAGATCATCGGCCGCGCCTGGATCAAGTGCTATCCCTTCTGGGAGCGGTCCCTGCTCTGAAATTCGCCGTCATCTCCGGGCCGCCGCTGCGTAATGAGTAGCGAGTCGTCCTCCCCCCACGCTCGACCTACCCTCCCAGGTACATGCACTCTCTCAAAAAATGCGTGAACCCCCACGCCGGGCGAGGGCGGATTGGTATCCTGGATGGGTCACTGTTCCGCATCCCGAGTTCTTCCTTCTACATTCCGTCAACGAAGGAACTCGGGATCGGCCGCTCGGTTCGGAGAGCTTGGATCGTGCATGATCGCATCTGGGCACCCTGGCGTGCCCAATACATCCACGACTCCTCGGCACGAGGACCTTCCGAGGATTCGTGCTTTCTTTGTCGCGCGGTCGAGGAGTCGGACGATCGGGCAAACCTCCTCGTCCATCGCGCCGACCACGCCATCGTTGTCCTCAATCGATACCCCTACAACAACGGCCATCTCCTGGTCGCGCCGCGGGTCCACCGGGGCCGGCTGGACGAGCTGAGCGGCCCGGATTTGACCGCGCCGATCGAGACGATCCGCGGGTTGATCAGAATCCTCGATCGGATGCTCCGCCCTCAGGGTTATAATATCGGGCTGAACCTCGGCAAGAGTGCCGGGGCCGGCCTACCCGGGCATCTTCACTGGCACATCGTGCCGCGCTGGGACGGGGATACCAATTTCATGCCGGTTCTCGGAGATGCGAAAGTAATCGTCGAGAGCCTGTACGCGTTTTATGACAGACTGGCCGAGGAACTAGGCCAGGATTCGCTTTCCTACTCCTGATCCGATGGCCCCCACCGCACGGATGGCTCATGCGGGTTGCGGGTTGACTCAATAGTGCGAGGCATCCCTCTCATGCTCCTGATCCTGATCCGGGCCACCTTCATCCTCGTGGTCGCCGGCCTGGGCGTCCGCATGGCGAAGATCGTCGGCGAGAACGAGCTGGCGAACCCGTATCTCGTCTTCGTCGGGGTCATGATCGCCGCCATCGCCATCGTCGTGGCGGACACGCTGACGCCCCGGAAGCGAATCCAGACGATCTCCGCTCTCTACTTCGGCGTGATCGTCGGGGTGTTCCTGAGCAACCTGGTGAACGACGCGATCCAGCCGGCGGTGCAGCTCTACCTCCACCAGAAGGTCCACATGGCCTTCTCGAGCGTCCTCATGATCCTGATGTGCTACATCTGTGTCTCGACCCTCCTCCAGACCAAGGACGATTTCCGGTTCATCATCCCCTACGTCGAGTTCTCCAAGGAGGTGAAGGGCGCGCGGCCCCTGGTCCTGGACACCTCCGTGGTGATCGACGGCCGGATCGCCGACGTCGCCGAGACCAGGGTCCTCGACCAGCCGATGGTGGTCCCCCGGTTCGTCCTCCAGGAGCTCCAGAACATCGCCGATAGCTCGGACAAGCTCCGCCGCAACCGGGGCCGCCGGGGGCTGGACATCCTCAACAAGCTCCAGAAGTCGCCGGGCATCGAGGTCCGGATCCACGACGCCGAGGTGCCCGAGCTCGCCGGCGTCCGCGAGGTCGACCAGAAGCTCGTCATCCTGGCCAAGCACCTCGGCGGCAAGGTCGTGACCAACGACTACAACCTCAACAAGATCGCCAAGATCCAGGGCGTCGAGGTCATCAACCTCAACGATCTGGCCAACGCCATGAAGCCGATCGTCCTCCCGGGAGAGGCGATCCAGGTCAAGCTCATGAAGCGCGGCGAGGAGCAGGGCCAGGGGGTCGGCTACCTGGACGACGGCACGATGGTGGTGGCCGAGCAGGGCTCCTTCCACATCGGCGAGATCGTCCGCCTGACGGTCACCAGCGTGCTCCAGACGAGCGCCGGGCGGATGATCTTCGGGCGGATCGACGGCCCCGTGGCTCGCGGCGTGAATTCGGCCAACGCGCCGGGCCATCACGAGGGGAGCCCGCAGCACTCCTCGGGCAAGCCGCAGGCATCCTGAAACCCGTCCTGGGCCGCGCTCAGTCTCCGGCCTCGGGGGGATCCGAGTCGTCGTCCGGATCGTCCGAATCCCCCTCGCGGCCGTCGTAAGGCGTCCGGCACCACCGACAGACGAGGACCTTGCGACAACCCCGGCAGGCGACCGGGACGTCACGCCGGAAGAGCGCCTCATACTCCTCCGGCGTGGCAGGCACGAAGGGCACCCCGCAGTCGCCGCAGAGGAGCGGCCGTTCGCAATAGGCGCAATCGAACATCACGCTCCCCCGCGCGGTGGCCGTCGAGGATCAATGGACGGCCTGCTCCCCCTTGAGGCATCGACCGATCTGCCGGACGGCCTGGCGGAGCCGGTGGGAATTCTCGACCAGGGCCAGGCGGAGGAATCCCTCGCCCGTCTCGCCGAAGCCCCGGCCGGGGCTGACGACGACGTTGGCGTCCTCGAGCAGCTTCATGGCGAAGTCCATCGATCCCGTCTGGGATTTCCAGGGCTCCGGCAAGGGTGTCCATACGAACATACCCGCCCGAGGCACGATCGGGTCCCAGCCCAGGCGGCGGAGGCCCCGGACCAGGACGTCGCGGCGCTCCTGGTATTCCTTGACCTGCGCCAGCCGGTCCTCCTCGCCGTGGCGGAGGGCGACGATGGCCGCGACCTGGACCGCCTGGAAGATGCCGTAGTCGTAGTAGCCCTTGATCGCCTTGAGGGCGCCGAGCATGTCGCGGTTGCCGGCTGCGAAGCCGACCCGCCAGCCGGCCATGTTGTAGCCCTTGGACATGGTCGTGAACTCGCAGCCGACGCTCTTGGCCCCCTTGACGGAGAGGAAGCTCGGCGGCTGATAGCCCTCGAAGCCGATGTCGCCGTAGGCGAAGTCGTGGATCACGAAGAAGCGGTACTTCTTCGCCAGGGCCACGATCTCCTCGAAGAACCCCTCGTCGACCACGGTCGAGGACGGGTTGTGGGGATAGTTCAGGACCAGGATCTTGGGCCGGGGGAAGAGGCTCTCGCAGACCCGGGCGATGTTCTTGAGGAACGATTGCGAGTCGCGGACGTCCAGCGAGATCACGTTGGCGGAGGCCAGGGCGATCGCGTGGACGTGGATCGGGAAGCTCGGCGCGGGGACGAGCGCCGTGTCGCCGGGGCCGAGCAGGGCCAGGCACATGTGGCTGAACCCCTCCTTGGACCCGATCGTGGCGACGACCTCCTGGTCGGGGTCGAGCGAGACGCCGAACCGCTTCTCGTATCGGACGGCGACCTCGCGCCTCAGGTTGTAGACGCCGGTCGCCACGCTGTAGCGGTGGTTCCGGGAATCGCGAGCGGCCTCGCAGAGCTTGTCGACCACGGCCTCCGAGGGAGGATCGGTCGGGTTGCCCATGCCCAGGTCGATGACGTCGACGTCGTCGCGCCGCTTGCGGTACTTCAGCTCGTTGATCTTGCCGAACAGGTAGGCGGGGAGATTGCGGACCCGGGGCGCCACCTCGAGGTCGTAGTGTTCGGTCGATTCATGCTCCTCGGAGCCCGGGTTCGTCGTGGGGTCCAGCATCGCCAGCGTCGTCCTCTGCCGCGGGGCGGATCGGCCGGCCGCTCGCCGCGACCCGTGCCGGCGCGAGTGTCGATCCGTTCCCCAGGTTCTCCGTGGAGACGGGGCGACCGTCGCGCCGCCGTCCTCGCGTCCTCCAGGTCCCTTCATGATACTTCACGCGCCCGCCGTGGGAACTTGAATCTTGAACGTTTCCCGCGCAATCGCTGCCGACGGCACGCGGAGGGGGGCCGGATCCGGGGCGATTGCCTTCACGCAACTTTTGAGGAAACTTCGGGCCCGGACGCGTCGATACTCCCTTTACCACCAGACGGCCCCACCGACTTCGCAACTACAACGAGATTGGCCCCACGGACACGGGGCAACTGGATATTCATAGAGAAGAAGGGCGGCCGGGATCACTCCCGGCCGCCCTTCTTCGTTTCAGGACTCGACCGGCTGCCGCCGGACGGGTTTGTTCACTTCTTGGCCTTCGCCAGGGTGACGAAGCGGCCCGGATCCTTGCCGGTCTGGACGTAGAAGGAGACCTCATCGGCCTTCGAGGCCAGCTCCTGGAACTCCTTCACGCTCCCCAGCGGCTGGATCTTGCGATCCTTGACGACCTTGGTGATCAGGTCGCCCTCCTTGATCCCCTCGGCCTCCGCCGCGCTCCCTTCCTTCACCTCGCTGACCAGCAGGCCGGTGGAGCCGGCCGGCAGGTCCAGCGACTTGGCGAGGTCGGGGGTCAAAGGCTGGACCTCGAGGCCCAGGTCGCCGATCGCGGAGCTCTTCGGCTGGCCGGCGGACGGCGAGCCGTCCTTCTGGCCCTGCTCCTTCTCCCTTTCGAAGGCCACGCTCTCGAAGGGGGCCGGGGTGAGGGTCGCCGTCTGCCGCTTGCCGTCGCGATAGTATTCCAGGTCGAAGGACTTGCCCACGGGGCTGCCCGCGACCTTGAGCCGGAACGTCGGCAGGCTGACGATCTTCTCGCCCGCCAGCCCCACGATCACGTCGCCCTGCTTGAGGCCGGCCTTCTCCGCCGGGCTACCGGCGATGATCTCGCTGACCAGGATCCCCTTGGTCCCCGCGTCGATCCCGAGCTGGCGGGCCAGGCTCGGCGTCAGCGGAGCGAGCACGATGCCGATCGCGCCGCGATGGACCTTGTGGTCCTGCTGCTTGATGAGCTGATCGGCCACGCTGGAGGCCATGTCCATCGGGATCGCGAAGCCGATGCCGTCGTTGCCGCGGCCGCCGGTGACGATGGCCGAGTTGACGCCGATCACCTCGCCGCTCATGTTCACGAGCGGGCCGCCGGAATTGCCCGGGTTGATCGACGCATCGGTCTGGAGGAACGACTCGTAGGCGTTGATCTTGACGTCATTCCGCTCGGTCGCGGAGATGATCCCGGTCGTGACGCTCTGGCTGAGCTCGAACGGAGACCCGATCGCCATCACCAGCTCGCCGACCTTGACCTTGGTGCTGTCCCCCTTCGGGAGGGCCGGGTAGTTCGTCGCGTCCACCTTGATCACGGCGACGTCCGACTTGTCATCGGTGCCGACCACCGTGGCCGGGGCCTCGACGCCGTCGTGGAAGGTGACGGTGATCTTCTCCGCGTCGCTCACGACGTGGTTGTTGGTCACGATGTGCCCGGAATTGTCGTAGACGAAGCCCGAGCCGGTCCCGTGCGCCTCGCGGCCAAACTGCTGGGGCTCGACCAGCCCATCGGGCCCGAAGAACCGCTTGAGGAGCTCCTCGAGGTCCTTGGGATTGTTCGGGCTGTTCGGGTTGGGCCGGCGACCGTTGGGGCCGGGGAACGGGAAGTTCCGCAGGTTCGGGATCTTGCCCGCCTTCTTCGTCACCGTGATCTGGACCACCGACGGCCGGACGAAATCGGCCACCGCCGCATAGGCCTGCGAGAGCGCCGTCGCCGTCTTCTGCCCCTCGGCCGGGACGTTGGGGGCCGCCGGCATCTGCCGCAAGGCACCCGAGGAACTCACCAGGGCCGCGGACGAGACAACCAGGGCGGCCCACGCGACAGGATTCTTCTTCATGCTTCGATCGTCTCCTCGATTGGAAGTCCATCTTCCGTCCGCCGGCATCATAACGCGAATCGGTCCATGCGGAAATCAAGTTCCTCACCCATGATCCGGGTATCCCGGATCGTCGAGAGCGGACCCTTCGTGCTCCGGCGAACACGTCATAACCTCATCGACGGACGGCACTTCAGAGTTGACTGACGGGGCCGGCCGGCGGTGTTCGGCAGGTTCCATCTTCCTACGATGCGACCTCGCGGAAGGTTGGCTGGATCGGTCAAAAAGTTTGAACGGATCGAAGCGGGCCGAATGGACGACCGCGGCGACATTCCCGTCTATTAGGGTCTTCGTTACGCTGGTTGAAGTATCAAGCGTTTCCCGGATTTGATTCCTCGAGCCGCCAGGGAGGCCGCCGCTGTGATCGACCCGCGAGACCTCTCCCCGGACGCCTTCCGGCGGGAGGCAGAGGCGCTCGGCGTCGGCCCGCCGATCAGTCGGCGGCTCAGCTCCGCGGTCCTCGCCCGGGGGATCTTCGACCCCCAGGTCTGGATGAGCTCGCTCCAGATCCCCAGGCGGCTGATGGAGGCCGTCGGCCCGCTCGAGCGGCTCCGGCTGGAGCGGTCGATCGTCTCCCCCAGGGACGGTTTCCAGAAGCTGAGCTTCCGGACGGCGGATGACCTCATCCTCGAGACCGTGATCATCCCCCTGCACAAGCCCGGGGCGGTCAGCATCTGCGTCTCCTCCCAGGTCGGCTGTGCGATGGGCTGTCGCTTCTGCGCGACCGCCCGGATGACCCGGCGGCGGAACCTGAAGACCTGGGAGATCCTCGACCAGTTCCTCCAGGCCCGGGAGATGGCGAGGGCCTCGGGCCGGCGGCCGACCGGCGTCGTCTTCATGGGGATGGGCGAGCCGTTCCTCAACTACGAGAACGTCCTGGTCGCGGCCGACCTCCTCCGCTGCTCGTGGGGGGCTTCGATCGGGGCGAAGGCGATCACCATCAGCACGGTGGGGCTCGTGCCGGAGATCGACCGGTTCACCCGCGAAGGCCACAACTACCGGCTGGCCATCTCCCTCGGGGCTGCCACCGACGCCCAGCGCGAACGCCTGGTCCCGGTCGCCGCGCGGACGCCCGTGGCCGAGGTCATGGCTGCCGCGCGGCGGCACGCGCTCGCCCGCCGCGAACGGGTCACGCTCGCCTACGTCTGCATCTCCGGCCAGAACATGGCCGAGGAGGACGCCCGCGCGCTCGGCGCCCTGATCGGCGACACGCCGGTCCGCGTCGACCTGATCGAGGTCACGGATCCGACCGGCATGTACCATCCCCCGGACGCCGTCGAGTTGAAGGCATTCCGCGATGCCCTCACCCGCCACGTCGGCCAGCCAATCGTCCGCCGCTACTCCGGCGGCAAGGACATCCAGGCCGCCTGCGGGACGCTGGCGGGGGCGGGATGAATGGAGACTGCGGCCGACTCCGGCGTCGCCTTTGCGATCCGCGAGCCGGCGACCGGGTGAGGGTTGGATGGAGCCTTTCCTGATTCTCCTCCTCAGATCTCTCATTTTGGTGAAACTCGCCCGCGAGATTTCGGGATTGTATTGAGGTAGAAGCCGCGAGCAGGACGAAGACGCCGCACGACGTCGCGACGGCGCCGTCCTCGCGCGCACCCGCGCTACTGCACCCCTGCGAGGGCCGGCACCATGATCAGCGACGCCCGAATCGAGGCCAACCGCCGCAACGCCAGGAAGAGCACCGGGCCGAAGACCGAGGCCGGCAAGATGGTCTCGCGGCTCAACGGACTGATTCACGGCAAGCGATCGAAGATCCTCTCCATGCCGGTCCTGCCCCAGGAGGATCCGAGGGACCTCGCACGCCTGGTCGCCGACTTCATCCGCGACGGCCGGCCCGCCGACGCCCTGGAGAGATCGCTCCTCGTCCGCGCCGCCCGGCTCACCTGGATGCTCGAACGCTCCGACCGGGCCGAGTCTGCCCACCTGGCCAACACCGTCCGCGCGCGGCGCTGCCCTCGGATCGACCGCACCGATTCCAGCGAGGCCCGCAGCCGGCGCGTCCGCGACCTGGGCGTCCAGCTCTTCCATCCGCTCTCGCCCCACGAGACCCGCGACCCCGACTGGCAAGATGACCCGGCCTCCTGCCTCGCCGGCCTGGAGGAGACACGCGAGGGCTGCCGCTGGCTCCTCGAGCAGTGGCGGTCCATCCGGGCCTACTTCGTCGCCGGCAAGCAGCCGCTGGTCGGTGATTTCTATCGGTTCATCCGGCTCCACGGCCGCAAGGTCACCGACCTGTTCTGGGACCTCGACCTGAACGCCGTGATGGCCGCGGCCGAGGTCGCCTTCGACGGCTGTAGCCGGGAGATCTACGCCCACTACCTCCGCGGCCTCCGCGCCGAGGAGTTCGGCACCTACGAGCAGCAGCGCCAGTGGTGGACCTTCGCCGCGCCCCCGGCCACGAAGGAGGAGGCCATGTCGCTGCTCCTGGCCGACGCCGAGGCCCGCATGGACCGCCTCGCCGCCATGCTCGGCGACGACGATGACGAGATTGATGACGACGCCGCGGCCTTCGCCGCCGAGCGCGACCTGGACCGCCATCGCCGCACGGTCGCCGCGCGAAGCCGCGAGCTGATGCAGACCCTGGAGATGCTCCGCAAGCTCCGGAAGGAACGCGGCGGCGCCGGCCTGGCCCCGCGCGATCCGGTCGAGCCCAATCTCGAGCCCGAACCCGAGCCCGAACGGGCGGATTTTTCAAGCGGGGCAAGCCCTCCGGTCCCCTCCCCCACGTGGGCGAGGGGACCGGAGCTCGACGCCTCGCTGCTGAGTGAGGAGGAGCTGGGTCATGGGGAGACATCGGACATCGAGCCCGAGCCCGAAGCGGCGGCCTTCGTCGAGGCCGACCGCTGGGAGCCCGCCCCGATCGTGATCGCGGAGGACGAGGACGAGCCGCTGCCGGCCGACGTGAGGGATCCGAAGCCGCCTGGGGCGGAGCATGAGCTCCGGCAGGACAAGGACCCGGAGACGAACGAGGAGTTCCGGCGCTGGGTCGCATCAGGCGGCCCGGCAGGCGAGCGAAGCGAGCGAACCCAGGACCGGCCTCCCCGCGAGCGGGAGCTGCAGAAGAACCGGGACCTGCTCACCCTTTGGCTGGACACACCGGTCGGCCGCGGCCTCGATTATCGCAAGCTGCCGCGAAGGGAATAGCCGGGCCAACGTTCATCGCCGTGTCGATCGCCCGATTCGATCCGGGGATTCGCTCAGGCCCGGGGCTCGTGACGGGACCGGCGGGCATGCGAGCGCCGAGTCAGCTCGTGGCGGACGGCCGAGACGAGCTCGAGGAGCTCCTTCTGGAACCGGCGAAGGGCGGGCTGTTGTGAGATCCAGGACTCGGCGTGCGGCAGAGCCTCGAAGACGCGGCGGCCGTGGCGGATGGACCGTTCCACGACGCCCTTGTCGACCAGGAACAGGAGGATCGCCGCGGTGTGATCCAGGCGGACCTCGCCCCAGAGGTCGGACTTGCAGAGGTCACCCTCCAGATGCAGGCCGACGTACAGCACCGTCTCCTCGAAGAGCGCGGCGAGGTGCTCATCGTTGCGATGCTGCCGGTAATGCGACAGCCGGCCAGTCCAGCTCTCTCGGAATTTACGGGCCAGTTTGTCACGCACGGAATGATCAGCCTCCACGACTTCCGGATTGGAGGCGCCCTTTCGACAAGGCACCTATCGCTTTACTACCTCATAATATGCGCCCCGACAAGTCCGCGGGGAAACCTGACTACACGCATCGATGCGATGCGGTTTTCCGGCATCACGCGTGGAAGGTGGCCCGGGCGGGCCCGGGCGACCGGGCCGGGCGGGCCGAGCCGGCTTCCGCTTTGACACCCGGTGCGGGAAACACTATGTTCGGGCTTGTCAAGTCGAGCGAATCCGTCGAGTTCGGGGCACGGAGCGTTCGGAGCCGCGGCGGGATCGAAGCGGCGGACATCCCCCGGCCGCGTCGCCAACTTCGGGAAGAATGCGTACCCATGTTTTCGATCCTCGCCCGGCTCGTCCAGCGACACTCCTGGTTCGTGCTCATCGCCTGGGGGGTGATTGCCTCTCTCCTCTACTGGTACGCGCCCCTCTGGGACAGGATCACGCAGGACGACGATGTCCGATTTTTCCCCCGCGACTATCCGAGCGTCATCGGCCAGGAGCTCCTCGAGCGGGGATTCCCGCTCGACTCGGCCAGCTCCCAGGTCGTGCTGGTCCACGAACGGGCGGATGGTCCCCTAACTCCCTCGGACCTCGCCGTCGTCGAGGAGCGGGTGGCGAAGTTCCACGAGTTCAGCCAGGAGAAGCCGGAGCTGGGCGTCAAGAAGATCGACACCCATCGCACTCCCGTGATCGGCCCTCGCCTGATCGGCAAGTCCCCGGACCATCCGGGGCAGGCGGTGCTGTCCATCGTCTCGCTCCGGGGGACCTACCTGTCGCGGAAGACCCGGATCGCCGTCGACGAGATCCTCAAGTATCTGGACGGCTCGCCTCCCCTGCCCCAGGGGCTTCGGCGCGTCGTCTCGGGGTCGGCGGTCGTCGGCCACGACATCAACACGGCCGCCAACTCGAGCATCGACAGCACCACCGCGATGACGATCGCGCTGGTCGTGATCATCCTCCTGATCGTCTATCGGTCGCCGCTGCTGGCGATGATCCCCCTCCTGACCATCGCGCTCTCGGTCGTCGTCTCCATGAAGGTGATCGCCCTCCTGACGGAGGTCCCATGGCTCTCCTTCCGGGTGATCACGATCACCAAGGTCTTCCTCGTGGTCGTCCTCTTCGGGGCGGGCACCGATTACTGCCTCTTCCTGATCGCGAGGTATCGCGAGGAGCTCGCCCGGGGGCGATCGCGGGCGGACGCCCTGCGTGAGGCCATCACCCAGGTGGGCGGGGCGCTCATGGCCAGCGCGGGGACCGTGATCGTGGGCCTCGGCATGCTCTTCTTCTCGAGCTTCGCCAAGATCCGATACACGGGCCCGGCGATCGCGATCGGCCTCACCGTCGCGCTCCTCGCCGCCCTGACGCTCGCTCCGATCCTCCTCAAATGGCTCCGTGGCGCCATCTTCTGGCCCTTCAAGCCGCCCCGGCACGAGCCGGGACGGGACGTCGAGCAGGAGGCGCGGTCGCTCTCGTGGCGATCCAGCTTCTGGTTCCGGGTCGCCGACCTGGTGGTGACCTACCCGGCGACGATCCTGGTGATCTGCCTGGTCGCCCTGCTCCCGCTGGCGTTCGTGGGCGCCCGCACGACGGCGAACTACAGCCAGCTCGCGGACCTCAATCCCGACCGGCCGAGCGTCGTCGGGGCCAGCGTGATCCGGAAGTACTTCGCGGTCGGCGAGCTCAGCCCGACCTCGGCCTTCGTCCACAGCGGACGGCTGGACTTCCGCTCCGAGGAAGGACGGCAGGCGATCCGCGAGGTGACCCGTAGGCTGGTGGCGATCCCGATCGTCGCCGAGGTCCGGTCGCTCACCCAGCCTCTGGGAAGGCCGCCGATCCCCGACGGGGAGAAGACGCTGGTGCAGCGGATGGCCGACCAGGCCCTCCGGGCCGTGGCGGACTCGCGGTACGTGAGCACCCGGCCGGCCGACAAGGCCGACCTCAACCACATCACGCGGCTGGACATCGTCTTCAGGTCGGATCCGTTCTCCCCGACCAGCCTGGCGGGGCTCGAGCAGGTCCGTGAGGCCCTCGTGACCTCGGCCCGGCCGGGCCAGCCGCTCCAGGGCACGACCGAGATCGGGCTCGCGGGGTCGACCTCCGCCGTCAACGACCTGCGCACCGTGACGACGGCGGACCAGCGCCGGATGTACGTCCTGGTGACGCTCGGCGTGTACGCCATCCTGGTCGCGCTCCTCCGCCGCCCGGGGATCTGCCTCTACCTGATCTTCACGGTCGTGCTCGGCTACCTCGCCTCGCTGGGGGTCACCGAGCTGGTCTTCCGCTCGCTCCACCACAGCACCGAGCCCTGGGGCGGCCTGGACTGGACCGTCGGGTTCTTCCTGTTCGTGATCCTGGTCGCGGTCGGGGAGGACTACAATATCCTCCTGATGGCCCGGGTCATCGAGGAGGAAGAGAAGCATGGGGTGACCGAGGGGACCCGGCTGGCCGTGGCCCACACGGGGGGCATCATCAGCTCCTGCGGCCTGATTATGGCCGGCACCTTCGGCGCCATGCTGACCGGCAAGCTCGCTTCGCTCCGGGAGATCGGCTTCGCCCTCGGCCTGGGGATCCTCCTCGACACGTTCCTGGTCCGCCCCATCCTGGTCCCGGCCTTCGTCGTGATGATGGACCGGCTCCGGGCCGAGCGTCGCGCGACCCGACCGGCCCCCGCCCCGAATGCCGGGCTCCGTGCCGCGTCGCCGGGGTCCCAGCTCGAACCGGCGGGGATCGCTCGCGAGGATACCTCGCGCCTCCACCCCGAAGCCATCGACTCCTGTCTCGGCGAGATTTACGAGGATTGAACCGGACGCGATCCCCTCGGACGGCCGGTTCGGAACGCCATTTGCCACTGGTGTTGCCCCATCCACGGGTCATCCGACGAGGCGATCCGCCGCGGTCGTCGTCTCCGGATCGGCCCAGAGGCCCGACGAACAACTTGACACGGGGGCGCGAGTCGCGCGATGAAGGTCTTCCACTGCGGACAATGCGATCATCTCATCTTCTTCGAGAACTTCGCCTGCACGAACTGCGGCCACACCCTGGCGTTCCTCCCGGACCGCATCGAGATGGTCGCGCTGGAGCCGGCCGGCGGCACCGAGTGGCGGGCGCTCGGGAAGGGCAACGAGGGCTCGACCTACCGACTCTGCCAGAATTACACAAATGACAATGTCTGCAACTGGGCCATCCCGGCCGACGATCCCGAGCCGTTCTGCCGGTCGTGTCGGCTGGACCGGGTCATCCCCAACCTGAGCCAGCCGGGCACGGTCGAGGCCTGGGCGAAGCTGGAGGCGTCGAAGCGACGGCTGCTCTACACGCTCCTCTACCTGGGCCTCCCGGTGCCCACCAAGGCGGAGGAGCCCGAGAAGGGATTGGCCTTCGATTTCCTGGCCGATCCGCCGAAGGGCTCGGACGAGCCGAAGGTGCTGACCGGCCACGCCGACGGCGTGATCACGATCAACATCGCCGAGGCCAATGACGCCGAGCGGGAGAAGCGCCGGCTCAACATGCACGAGCCGTATCGCACGCTCGTCGGCCATTTCCGGCACGAGGTCGGGCATTATTACTGGGACCTCCTCATCAAGGATTCGGCCCAGCTCGAGGAGTTCCGCCGCCTCTTCGGCGACGACCGCGAGGACTACGCCGAGGCCCTCAATAAGCACTACGAGGCCGGCCCGCGGCCCGACTGGCCGCAGCGGTTCATCTCGGCCTACGCCAGCACCCACCCGTGGGAAGACTGGGCGGAGTCGTGGGCGCACTACCTGCACATGACGGCCACCATGGACTCGGCGATCCGCTCCGGCGTCTCGCTCCAGCCGGGTCGCGACGACGAGCCCACCTGGAAGCCCAAGGCCGCGGGGGCCGGCTACCAGGACTTCACCTTCGACGAGCTGATGGAAGGCTGGTTCGCCCTGACCTATATTATGAACAACCTTAACCGATGCATGGGAATCCAGGACGCCTATCCGTTCGTCCTGGCCCCTCCCATCCTCGAGAAGCTGCGGTTCGTCCACATGGTCGTGCGGCTTTCCGCCGAGGTGGGCCGGCAGACCGGGACCGTGCAGGGGGTGAAGGTGGAGCCGGTCGCGGTCTAGGGGCGAGCCGCGGAGGCGAGCGGAGGACGTCGCCGAGATTCGGGAGCGGGGCCCGTCCACGGGTGGCCCCGCCGGCCCGGGACCTGGTCCTCAGTCGTCCTCGAACTTCGTCTTCGTGAGCGTGGGCAGGCCGTCCTTGAGCACTCCCTCATCGTTGTGATGATAGACGTTCACGGTCAATTCGGGGCCGGAGCCGCGAGGGCCGCAAACGACGACGTAGGAGTCTCCGACGACCCGCCAACGGGACTGGTCCACGACGAAGGCCGTCCGTTCGTCGATCGCGATCCCCGACAGGGACGGATGGCCGGCCATGACGCCGAGGAGTCGGGGTATGCGGTTCCGCCGCAGTGCGTGCTGGTCCACGACGGCCCCGGGGAGGAAACCGAATCCCGTGCCGACCGTGGCCTTCTCGCGCCCCCCCGTGATCATCACCCGCGACATGATCGCCGCGCCGGCGGAGGTCCCCCCGATGACCCCGCCCCGGTCGAGCAGGGCGCGGAGGGCTTTCTCGACTGCCGTCCCGAGATAGGCGTCGGTCACCCGGGACTGGTCGCCCCCGCTGACCCAGACCGCGGTGGCCCGGTCGATCGGCTCGGCGAATCCGGGGGCATTGGCCGATTCGCGGGACCGGGTATGCAGGAGGGTGAGCGACTCGAGGCCGTGCTTCTTCCACGGATCGAGATACTCCTCGCGGACGGCGGGAGGGCCATCCGCATCCTCGCTGGCCGTCGGGATGACAACCAGCCGCCCCTTCTTGCCACCGGCCCTCTCGAGGAAGGCACTCCGGACGGAGTCGGGCATTCCCCCGCCGCCGACGATCACCAGCGAGCCTCGAAGCTCGGCCGCGGTCGCGACCTGCGGAGGGTCACCTCCGGCGACCGACCGCGAACAGCAGAGCCCCGCGATCGCGAGGAAGGAGACGAGGCGGAAGAGGCGCGGAGGGAGACAGGGAAAAAGCGTCATGAACCGTCGAGACCTCATTCGCGGAGGAGCGGCCGGGATTCGTACGAGTCGGGGAAGCTCTTCAGCGTATCCGGCCAGCAATAGTCCTGAAAGGCCGCGTCGGCCCTCCGCCTGCCGACGACGCGGACGTGGCCGAGCTGACGCCCGGCGTCGGCCTCGACGGCCTCGATCTCGGGCCGATTCTCGGGGGCCACCAGCCGCTGCCACTCCAGCCAGCGACGCCAGCCGTCTTCGAGATTGTCGGCGATCTCCACGGAGACGATGCCAGACTTCTCCCAGTGGTGCCCCCACCAGGAGGCGGAGTGGAGCGACCAGAGGTCGTTCGTCCAGAAGCCAGCAAGGTGCGGCGGCACGGGGGAGGTCATCTCGGTGATGAGCCCGGCGCCCGCGATCCCAATCTGACCGCCCGGCTTGACGAAGCTGCCGAGGTAATTGAGATAGAGGTCGTCGGTGCCGTAGTAGTAGTAGGAGTCGACGCTGAAGATGGCGTCGAAGAACTCCCCGGCGAAGGGGAGCGAGCGGGCATCCGCGTGGATCGGGAAGACCCGATCCTCGAGGCCGGCGTCCTTGATCCGGCGGGCATTCCCCGAGGCGGAGAACCAGAGGTCGGTGGCCCAGACCTGCACCGAGAACTCGCGAGCCAGGAAGATCGAGGTGACGGCGCGACCGCACCCGAGGTCCAGGATCCGCATGCCGGGCTTCAGGTCCATGCCCTCCGCCAGCCATTCGGCGAGCCAGAGCGGGTTCGACGAGCCGGTGGCGGCGTTCTTCAGGACCCAGTCGGGCGAATAGGCCGAGGCTCGCGGGAATCGTGCGGAGATCAGGCGGTCGTCGGCCATGGGTTGGAGGATTCCTCGAAGTGGATGTGGTCGGGATCAGCTCCCGCGGGACGCTCACCGCGACAGGGCGAGGATCCACGCGGGGATCTCCACCTGGGTCGCGGTCTGGAATTCCTTGATCCGATCCTGGATGACGTCGATCTGGACCTCGAGCTCGCGGATCATCGAGAGGACTTCGGGCTTCACGAAGACCGCGACGTAGCGGACCTGGGTGCCGTTGCTGCCCGGCTCCGTGCCGTTCCGCGTCTCCAGGCTGCTGAGCATCTTGATCAGGCTCTTGAGCTCTCCAAGCTGGAGCACATCTTCATAGATCGGCTCGTTGCCGCGCCGGATCACCGCCTTGATGACGATGAGGGCGTCCTGGAGCTTGCGGTACTGGTTGTATTCGCCGCGAATGTTGACGGACTCTCGACCCTGCGGGTCGTACTGGCCGACGGGGACGCTGTTGTAGTCCTCGATGATGGTTTGGGCCCGGGAGAGCCGCTCGGCCAGCCGATTCTTGATCGAGATTGCCTTGGCGAGGGTCACGGATTCCTGCTCGGCCATCACGGCCCTCCGGGTGGTTCGCTGCGGCCCATCGAGTCCGCAGACACGCCCGCGAAGACCTGGTTCGCGAGACTCGGCCGGGAAACGAAGATGGGGCCCGAAGGCCCCATCTTGATCTCGCGGTCGACTAGGTGCAAGCAGGTCCGGCCGTCAGCCGCTGATCCCCTTGGCGGACGACTCGCCGCCGACGCCGGCCAGGGCCGGGCCCTGGGATTCGGCCTTGCTGGTGGCCTGGAACTTGAGCTTGCGGTTCTCCTCGTCCCCCTCGGCATCGACGATGATCGTGTCCTTGCCCGTGAAGACGCCCCGGAGGAGCTCCTCGGCGAGCGGGTTCTCGATCATGTTCTCGATCGCGCGGCGGAGCGGGCGGGCACCATAGTCGGGGTTGTAGCCCTTGACGATGATGTAGTCCTTGGCCGCGTCGGTGAGGACCAGCTCCAGGCCCCGGTCGGCCATCCGGCCGCGGATCTTGGAGAGCTCGATGTCGACGATCCGCTTGAGGTCTTCCTTGGTCAGCGAGTGGAAGACGATGACGTCGTCCAGCCGGTTCAGGAACTCGGGGCGGAAGTACTTCTCGATGGCGACCTTGAGCCGCTCCTTCATCTGCTCGTAGGTCGTGGCGTCGTCCAGGGTGCGGCCCCGTTCGAAGCCGAAGCCGGCGTTGACGCTGGTCACCTCGGCGCCGGCGTTGGTGGTCATGATGATGATGGTGTTCTTGAAGTCGACGTTGCGGCCGAAGCTGTCGGTCAGCCGGCCTTCCTCCATGATCTGGAGGAGCATGTTGTAGACGTCCGGGTGGGCCTTCTCGATCTCGTCGAGGAGGACCACGGCGTAGGGCCGGCGGCGGATCTTCTCCGTAAGCTGGCCCCCTTCCTCGTAGCCCACGTAGCCGGGAGGGGCGCCGATGAGCCGGGAGACGTTGTGCTTCTCCATGTACTCGGACATGTCGATCTGGATCAGGGCATCGGCGTCGCCGAACATGAACTCGGCGAGGGCCTTGGCCAGGTGGGTCTTGCCGACGCCGGTCGGGCCGGCGAAGACGAAGCTGCCGATCGGCCGCTTCGGGTCCTTGAGCCCGGCGCGGCTGCGGCGGACGGCCTCGCTGATCCGCTTGATGGCCTCGCCCTGGGAGATGACCTTCTTCTTGACCTCGTCCTCCATCTTGAGGAGGCGGGCGGTCTCCTCGGTCTCGAGCCGGGTGAGGGGGATGCCGGTCATCTTGCTGACGACCTCGGCGATGACCTCCTCATCCACGGTGCCGTCGACCTCCTTGGAGCGTTCCCGCCACTCGCGGGTGATCGTCTCCTTCTTCTTCTTGAGCTTGTCGGCCTGGTCGCGGAGGGACGCGGCCCGCTCGAAATCCTGGTTGGCGACGGCCTCTTCCTTGTCCTGATTGAGGCGCTCGATCTGCTCGTCGAGCTCCTTCAGGTCGGGCGGCCGGGTCATCGCCTTGAGCCGGACGCGGGCGCCCGACTCGTCGACCACGTCGATGGCCTTGTCGGGGAGGCAGCGGCCGGTGATGTACCGGTCGGAGAGCTCGACGGCCGCCTCGAGGGCGTCGTCGGTGATCTGCACCCGGTGGTGGGCCTCGTAGCGGTCGCGGAGGCCGCGGAGGATCTCCAGGGCCTCGGTCTTGTTGGGGGGCTCGACGACGATCGTCTGGAATCGCCGCTCGAGGGCGCCGTCCTTCTCGATGTACTTGCGGTACTCGTCCAGGGTCGTCGCCCCGATGCACTGGACCTCGCCGCGGGCGAGGGCCGGCTTGAGGACGTTGGAGGCGTCGATCGCCCCCTCGGCGCCGCCGGCGCCGACCAGCGTGTGCAGCTCGTCGATGAAGAGGATCGTGTTCTTGGCACGCCGGACCTCGTTCATGACGGCCTTGATCCGCTCCTCGAACTGGCCGCGGTACTTGGTCCCGGCGACCATCATCGCCAGGTCCAGCACCACGATCCGCCGGTCGCGGAGCAGCTCGGGGACGTTGCCGTCGACGATCATCTGGGCCAGGCCCTCGACGATCGCCGTCTTGCCCACGCCCGCCTCACCCAGGAGGACCGGGTTGTTCTTGGTGCGGCGCGACAGCACCTGGATCACGCGCTCGATTTCGTTTTGGCGGCCGATGACGGGATCCAGCTTAGCTTGCCGAGCCAGATCGGTCAGGTCGCGCCCGAAAGAGTCCAGGGCCGGAGTCTTGGACTTGTTTCCTTTTGACGTGGCTCCGCGTTCGGATTCGCCGCCAGCGTCCATCCCGTGACCGAGCAAGTTCAGCACCTCCTCGCGGACTTCTTCGAGCTTCAGGTTCAGGTTCATCAAAACCTGGGCGGCCACCCCCTCCTGCTCGCGCAGGAGCCCGAGCAGGAGGTGTTCGGTCCCCACGTAGTTGTGGTTCAGGTTGCGGGCTTCCTCGATCGCGTACTCGATGACCTTCTTGGCTCGAGGGGTCTGGGGCAGCTTGCCCATGGTGACCATCTCGGGCCCGGCCTGGACGATCTTCTCGACCTCGTTGCGGATCTTGCGGAGGTCGACGTCCAGATTCCGAAGGACGTTCGCGGCGACGCCGCTCCCCTCCTTGATCAGCCCGAGCAAGACATGTTCGGTTCCGACGTACTCGTGGTTGAAGCGCTGGGCCTCTTGGTTGGCCAGTTGCATCACCTTGCGAGCACGATCGGTGAAGCGTTCAAACATTCGGTCTACTCCGATCCGACATTCCTCAGCGAGCGGCCATGCACCGGCCCGTCCGACTGCCGATCCCCACGGGAGCTAGGTCCGAGAAATCTCCAGTTCCATTGTATGCGCGAGGCCCGGCGCGTGTTGAGGCCAATCGAGATGCATCGAACCGGTCGCCGGCCGTCCCGTCGCCCCTTCGACTCCCCCGAAACCGGTCACGGGTTTGTCCTAGAGAACCACGGGGAGCCGCCGTCCTGCAACCCCCGACCGCCCAAGATCATCTTTCGCCGCGATTTCATAAAGGCAAGGACCGCAGCCCAAGAACCACCCCAGGAGGGGGCCGTCGGTCGATGGATCATGGAGTCAGGCCTGGCGATAAAGCGTGGAGGCACCGCCCCGGGACGGCATCTTCTACCTCAGGACCTTCTCCCGGATTTGCCGCCCGAGCATGCGGAGTCGCTCGCGATCCTCCGGGCCGACGGCCTCCGGGATCGGCGTCGCCGAGCCGTCGGCGGTATTGAGGCTGACCCGAACCTGGTTCATGTCGCCGGTCAGCCGGATCGTCGCCAGCTCCTCGAGATCCACGTCAAGCCGCTGGATCAGGCGTCTGGCCCTGGTCGGGAGGCGGTCGGCGACCCCGTCCAGCTTGACCAGGTAGTCGAGGCTGCCGGAGAAGTCGGTCCAACCCGAGATCAGGACCGGGAGCTTGCCGACGGACAGCTCCATCCGTTCGGTCGTGACCCGGTTCGACTGGACGATGAAGTCGGTCCGGAGCGAGCCGGTCTTCTCCGCGATCCGCCCCTTGAGGAGCTTGCCGAGCTCGACCATGAAAGGCGTGCCTTCCAGGTCCACCGGGTCGATGGCCGCATGACCATGACCGACGAGCGACGCGGCGATCTCCGGCCCGCTGGAGCCTCGGCCGCGGAGGTAGAGATCGACGGCCATCCTCCCCTGGACCTGTGCCTCCTTCCCCGCCAGGACGGGGACCGCGTAGGCCAGCAGGTTCATCCGCTCATCCAGGATCACGTCATTGGCCCGCAGCTCCCCCTCGAAGCTGGGCGTGTTCTCCGAAGAATCGAGCTTCGCGCTGAGCTGAAAGGTCCCGCCATTCCAGTGCCCGAACAAATTCGTCGAGAGCCCCGAATCGCGCACCCATGTCCCTTCTCCGGCGACATCTTGCAACGAGAGGGCCGTGCCGTCCGGCTCGTCGATCACCTCGAGCCGAAGGCCGCGAAGCCGGGCGTCGAGGCATGCCGGGCCCGCGGCTTCGGGATCCCGGATGGCGCGGGAGATCGGCCCGGGTGTCTTCCGGGTCGTTTCGGCAATTTCGAGGGTGCCGTCGGACTTCCGCAGGACGCGGAGGGTCGCGTCGTCGACTTCCAGGTAGGTCGGATTGAACTTGCCGCAAAGGAGCTGGAAGAGGCTGACGTTGAGCCGGACGCTCCGGGCGTCGAGCCAGGGCTTGTCGCTCCGCCCGGGTGCGGCCACCCGGAGCCCGCAGAGCTCGATGTTGCCGGCCAGGCAGACGCTCAGGCCATCGAGCTCCACCTTCCGGCCGCTCCTCTTCTCGAGGGCGGCGACGACATGCCGTCGAGCCCAGCTCGTGGGGGCCACCAGGACGATGAGGACCCAGAGCAGGAATGGCGACAGGGCCAGCCCCACGACCGTCAGCCATCCCAGCAAGCAAAACTGGCGGCGTTTCAACGGGTTCCTCCCTGGTCCCGCGGGCGGACCACCGTCCGCATCCGGGGCCATCATGGCCGGCGCCGAGCGTTGGCCCGAGGCGGGGAATCCCCGCCCGTCCAGCCCGGCAACCCTTCGCGCGGGGAACATACTCCAATCTCGCCGGTGTCGCAAGGACAGTACGCCGAGAGCCGGGCACGAAGACGACGGCCCGGCCATTCCACCCAATCGTGGGTCGATGGCCGGGCCGGTGTGGACCGGAAGTCCGGGCGCGGGTCAGAGCGCGTCGCCGCTGATGACCTCGCCGCCGGAGATGGTATTGATGCCGATCCAGATCGGGGCGGCGATCGAGTTCTTGATGAACCTGACGGAGCCGTCGCCCATGCCGGCGTTGACGCCGCCAGGGTGTCGGCTCCGCGATCCGGAGAAGGCCTCGTGATCGCCCGCGCCCGGGAAGCAGGGCATCTGCAGGACCGGCTCGCTGGTGCAGAAGAGTCCGGGGTCGTTGTTGAGGTAATCGCCGCCGTTGACGATGTTCAGGTAATCCTTCAACCCGTTCGGCGTGAAACGCGTCATGAACGACGAGCCGCCGGGCACGATCGACCACATGACGCCGCGGATGTCGTTCTTCGCCCCCTGGAGGACCTCCGCGGTGAACACGGTGTTGCTCGTCCCGTCGGTGATCGCCGCGATCGAGATGTTGCCGTCGTGACCGAAGGCGGATCGCATGTACTGGCTCCCCAGGCCCGAACTGTGGGCCGCGCCCCAGTCCGTGTTCCCCCAACTGACCGCGTAGTTCCCCTTGGTCAGGATCGGTCCGCTGAGCAGTCCACCCGCGTAGGAGGTCGCGATCTGGAACTGCTCCTCGCGGTCGCTCGGGCACTGGAATCCGGAGATCTTGGTCGCGCTGACCGTGGAGTTGGCGAAGAAGCCGGCCGCCGCCGCCAGGCCGGCCCCGTAGTACCCCTCCGCCCCCAGGGTGAAGTTGAACGAGTTCGAGAGGTTCGACTGCTCGACGAGCGGGAGCATGAGCGTGAACCAGGTCGTGTTCTGAACGCCGGCGAAGATGGTCGGGAAGTCGGTGCTGGACTTGGTCGGCCTCGGGGCCCAGATCCGCCCCGGGGGGAGGCTGTTGTGGGTGTTCAGATAGTTGTGAAAGGCCAGTCCCAGTTGCTTCAGGTTGTTGACGCACTGGATGCGCCGGGCCGCCTCGCGGGCGGACTGGACCGCGGGCAGCAGCAGGGCGATGAGGACCGCGATGATGGCAATGACGACCAGCAGCTCGATCAGTGTGAAGGCGCGGCGCGAAGCGCTCATACGAGGACTCCCTGGTACGGCTGAGAGGAAGTAGACCGACGTCGGATTGGGGCTCACCGATGAACCCGCCCTGCAGGAAGCTGAGATTAGATTCTCTGGTGGGGAACTGCATCCGTAGAAATACGAAGCGGGGAGTGCTCCTGTCAACGGGTTGATTCATCGAATTGTCTACTTTCGTCTTGCATCGAGTCCGGACGGCGGATTAGGACCCCCTGCTTGCCTTCTTGCTTCCGTCGGACTTCAATGGACCGATTCGAGCCGTTCATCGCGACCCGGTTCGCGGCCGACACTCCCCATCTCGATCGGACGAGGACTTGACCATGGACTGCCCAGCCTGGACGCCGCTCCCTGCCTTCCTGCTCTCCCTGGCCCTGGTCCTCGCCGCGCCGCCGCCCGCGTCGGCGGAGCGGCTTCCCCTGGTGCCCGGGGTCGAATTCCAGCCCCTTTCGGCCCAGGCGCGACGCGTCGCCGACGCCCTCGAGATGCTCGGCAGGCCGCTCCCGCCGAAGGACAGGGAGCGGCTCTTCCGGGCGATCGAGGGGAGCGACCCGGAGGCGAGCGTCCGGGCGATCCAGCAGGTCCTGGACGCTCATTGCCTGATCGGCATCGAGATCAACGCCGAGAGCCGGGTGAAATCGACCCAGGGTCCGGCGCCCGCTCGGCTCGTGCAGAACGGTTGGTCGGCCTTCCTGGTCAAGGTCCAGAACGGGGCCGGCGTCACCGCCGAGCTGGCGGCGAGCAGCCCCAACGCCGCCCCGGTCTTCCGGCCCTCGACGGGGAGCGCCGAGCCGAAGCCCTCGGTCGCGCCCGGCGCGATCCTCCAGCGCTGGATGGACGTGGCGATGTTCCAGTCCCGCCCCCTCAAGCCCGAGCTGAGCGGCCTGCTGCTCGAGTACCGGATCATCGAGGTCTACAGCCGTGACGCCGGCCGCCGCGAGGCCCGGATCAGCTTCAACGTCGGCCAGGGCTCCCAGGACCTGGGATTCCGGAGCGACGTCGACATCCTCTTCACGATCGATCCCGCCGTCCCCGTGACGCTGGAGGTCCGCGACGTGGACGGCCGACCGGCGATGGCCTCGTTCCTGATCCGGGACGGCCAGGGGCGGGTCCATCCTTCCGCCGGCCGCCGGCTCGCGCCCGACTTCTACTTCCATCCCCAGATCTACCGCAAGGACGGCGAGACCATCACGCTGCCGCCCGGCCGCTACGAGGTCGAATACACTCGAGGGCCCGAATACCGGACGCTCAAGAAGTCGATCACGGTCAAACCGGGCAGCGGGCAGTCCGAGTCATTCCGCCTCGAGCGCTGGATCCACGTCGCGGAGCAGGGCTGGTTCTCCGGCGACCATCACATCCACGCGGCCGGCTGCGGCCATTACGAGAGCCCTTCCGAAGGGGTGAAGCCCGAGGACATGTGGCGGCACATCATCGGCGAGGATCTGGACGTCGGCTGCGTCCTGGCCTGGGGCCCTTGCTGGTACTACCAGAAGCAGTTCTTCGAGGGGAAGACGAACACCCTCTCCACGGCCGAAAACGTCATGCGCTACGACATCGAGGTCTCGGGCTTCCCGTCCTCGCACGCCGGCCACCTGTGCCTCCTCCGGCTCAAGGAGGACGACTATCCGGGGACGACCCGGATCGAGCAATGGCCGAGCTGGGACCTGCCCGTCCTGAAATGGGGCAAGTCCCAGGGAGGCGTCGTCGGCTTCTCGCACTCCGGGTGGGGCCTGCGGATCTCCACCGACGAGATCCCGTCCCTGGAGCTCCCCCCGTTCGACGGGATCGGGGCCAATGAATATGTCGTGGACGTCGTCCACGACGCGGTCGACTTTATCTCGACGGTGGACACGCCGGCGCCCTGGGAGTTGAACGTCTGGTATCACACGCTCAACTGCGGCTACCGGGCGAGGATCAGCGGCGAGACCGACTTCCCCTGCATCTACGGCGAGCGGGTCGGGCTCGGGCGTGTCTACGTGAAGCTCGCCGACGGGAAGCTCGATTTCGATCGCTGGTGCCAGGGGCTCAAGGACGGCCGGTCGTACGTCGGCGATGGCCGCAGCCACCTGATCGATTTCCGCGTCGACGACCGGGCCGTCGGCGAGGACGGCAGCGAGCTGAAGCTGGTGGCTCCCGGCAACGTGAAGGTCCGCGCCAAGGTCGCCGCCTACCTCGACCCGACCCCGACCGCCGAGGCGAAGGCCATCCGCAAGCGCCCCCTCTCGGAGAAGCCCTACTGGGACCTGGAACGGGCCCGGATCGGCGACTCCCGCACGGTCCCCGTGGAGGTCATCGTCAACGGCAAGGCCGTGGCCCGGAAGGAGGTCCCCGCCGACGGAGAGATCCGCGACGTCGCGTTCGACGTCCCCCTCAAGGCCTCGAGCTGGATCGCGCTCCGGATCCTGCCGTCGTCGCACACCAACCCGGTCTTCGTGCTCGTCGGTAACAAGCCCATCCGCGCGTCGAAGGCATCCGCGGACTGGTGCCTCAAGGCGGTGGATCGGTGCTGGGCCCAGAAGGAGACCGCCATCCGCCCCGCGGATCGGGACGAGGCCAAGCGAGCCTACGACGCGGCCAGGGTGTCCTATGCGAAGATCAGGGATGAGGCCGTCGGGGACTGAGGACCGTCCGCGGCTCGACGGCTCCGTCTCCCCTCCGTGCAGCGTTTCGACTCGAGGTATCTCGCGCATGAGCTTCGATCACGACAGGGCCCTGTCCGAGGCATTCGACGGCCAGGCGTCCCTCTTCGAGAAGGCCCCCGTGCAGACCGACCCGCTGGCGATCGAGCGCCTGATCCGGATCAGCGGCTTCCCCGCGGGGAGCCGCATCCTGGACGCCGGCTGCGGGCCGGGGCTGGTCGCCTCGGCCCTGGTCCAGGCGGGCCATCGCGTGGTTGGCGTCGACCTTTCACGCGAGATGATCGATCGGGCACGCAACCGTTGTGGCACTCCGGCGGGCGCCGCGGAGTTCCATCAGGTCTCCCTCCACGACCCGCTCCTGGACGGACTGGCGCCGTTCGACGGGGCGCTCTCGCGATACGTCCTCCACCACGTCGTTGACCCGATGACCTTCGTCCGCCGCCAGGTGGCGCTGCTCCGGCCCGGCGCGGTCCTCGTCCTCAACGACCACCTGACCGATCCCGATCCGGAGCTTGCCGCGCGGCACGAGGCCATCGAGCGGGCCAGGGACGGCACCCACACCCGAAACCTGACCGGCGGGGGGCTCATCGACGTCTTCGCCCGCGCGGGACTGGAGCGGATCCACTTCCTGGAGGAGCCCTTCGTCCTCGACTTCGACGAATGGTTCGACCGCGGCACGCCCGAGCTTCCCAAGGAGGAGGTCCGCCGGATGATCCTCGACGGCCCGCCGATCCGCGGCTTCACGCCATCGCTGCTCGACGACGGCTCGATCCGGATCGAATGCGTCCGGGGCTTCGTGAAGGGGGTGAAGCCGGCGCGGGCCTGAACCCGCGCCGGTCGTTCGCATGGGTCACGCCGGCTTCTTGGTGTCGATCTTGGGGAACAGGGGAGCCGGCTTGCCGCCGGTCAGCGGGGCCTCGATGCGAAGGTCCAGCGGCCGGGCCGGGGTCGCGGCGGTGGCGAACGAGACCTGCTCCCAGGGCGTCGCCTCCTCGAAATTGAACGCCCGGTAGAACGTCTCCGCGGTCCTGGGCAGGAACGGCTTGATCAGGATGGCCGCGACCCGGATCCACTCCACCAGGTTGATCAGGATCTTCCGGGCCGCCTCGAGGTCCGTCTTCGCGACCTTGAACGGCTCGGTCTCCTGGGTGTAGCGATTGGCCCGGTCGACCACGTCGAGCCAGATCCGCTGGAGGGCCACGTTGTACTCGAAGTTGACCATCCGCTCGCGGAGCTCGCCGACCAGCGACGCGAGGTCCAGCCCTTCACGCCAGGCGGCCAGGTCGACGCCGGCATTGTCGCCGAGGCCGTCCGGGAAGTACTTGGCGCACATCGTCAGGATGCGGCTGTAGAGGTTCCCCAGGTTGTTGGCGAGGCCGCTGTTGTAGACGTCCGCGAACCGCTCGAACGAGAACTCGCCGTCCCCTCCGAAGGGGCACTGGCTCATGAAGTAATACCGGAAGCCCTCCGACGAGAACTTGCTGATCAGCTCCATCGGCTCGACGACGTTCCCGAGGCTCTTGCTCAGCTTCTCCGCCTCGCCGGTCGCCTCGTTCTTGCGGAAGACGAAGCCGTGCCCGAAGACCTTGCGGGGCAGCTCGACCCCGGCCGCCATCAGCATGGCCGGCCAGAGCGCGCAGTGGAATCGCGTGATGTCCTTGCCGATCACGTGAACATCCGCAGGCCAGTACGATCGGAATCGCCCCGGATCCGTGCCGTAGCCGACCGCCGTCACGTAGTTCAGGAGGGCGTCGAACCAGACGTAGATCGTATGATCCGGGTCGAACGGGACCGGGATGCCCCAGGTGAATCCCCTGCGAGAGATGGCCACGTCCCGGAGCTCTTCGCGGACCAGGCTCAGGATCTCGTTGCGGCGGCTCTCGGGCTGGATGAACTCCGGGTGGGACTCGTAGTGGGCCAGGAGCTTCTCGCGGAACGAGGAGAGCCGGAAGTAGTAATTCTCCTCCTCCAGGAACAGGAGCTCCTGGTTGGGATGGTTGGGGCAGCGGCCGTTCCCCTCGGCGACCTCCTTCTCCGTCTTGAAGGACTCGCAGCCGTTGCAGTAGTGCCCCTTGTACAGCCCCTTGTAGATGTGGCCCGCGTCGTGGACGACCTGCATGAAGGCCTGGCAGCCGCGGTGGTGCCGCTCCTCGCTGGTCTGGATGAAGTCGTCGTTGGAGATGTCCAGCGCCTTCCAGACGTCCTGGAACTGGCGGGCCATGTCGTCGACGTAGGGCTTGGGCTCCTGGCCGAGCTCGCGGGCGCGCTGGGTCACCTTGATCGTGTTCTCGTCGTTGCCCATCAGGAAGTGGACCGACGCGCCTTCCATCCTGCGGAATCGGGCCTGGACGTCCGCGCCGATCTTCTCGAACGCGGTGCCGATGTGCGGCCGGCTGTTGGGATAGTCGATTGCCGTCGTGATGTAGAACCGGGAAGCATCCGCCATCGTCTTCGTTCCGTTCCTCGATACCGCTCGCGGCGATCCGACCGAGCCACGGCCCTCGGCCCCCGGGGGCCCACGAGCCCGGCTCCCGCACCGATCCGACACGGTGGGCGGTGTCCGGGTTCCGGGAGCCCCTCTCCGGGAACAGCTTACCAGATGAGGCCTCGCGCCGTCGGGCGATTTCGCCGCCCGTGGCGGTCAGCCCTGCCGCTGCTGCCGTTCGATCATCCGATGACGCCACCAGAGACCCACGCCCGCCATCCCGAGGGCCAGCAGGGCCGAATTCGGCTCCGGTACCGAGGCCGGCGTGATGTCCTGGCCGACCGGGTTCTGGAGCGGATCCGAGGAATAGGGCGGGGTCAACGTCTGCGGGGGGGGCGTCACGGCCTGGGGCACCGGGGTATCGATCGGCAAGGGGCCGGGTGCCCCGGAGGGGAGTGTCGGGGACCTCAGCAGTTTGGCCAGTTGAGGAGACAGGTTGGGGTGATAGGTCGCGAACCGCTTGACGTTGAGGCTCCGCCGCCAGAGCAGGTACTCGATCATCGGGTTGGCGAGCTGCTCGCCCTGCGTGCCCGATTTCACGATCTGCCAGATCGTGCTCCGGACCGCCGGCGAGAAGTCGGGAGGGCGATTCGACGCCCAGGTCGTCTCCCCCTTCGCGAGGTAGTTGTTCCAGGCCGCGAAGGCCCTGGCCTGCTGCGGGCTGAGCGTCGACTTCCGCGAAGCCGCCTCGACGCGACCGTTACCCGTGCCGATCGCCCAGGCCCCGGCCAGCATCAGGACGAACCGGGTGCCCCGGCCCGATGCCAGCCTCCGTGCGATTCTGTCCGCATCCATGCGTCACCAGACTTATGTGAAGTCGGGGCATGAGAGCATGCCCGAATCTTGCTCGTCCTCCTGAACAGACATGCCTATCGGAAGTCGACATTGGGCAAGTTGAGCCGATTGTGCTCACGACTCGGATTTTGTTCACGAGGAGGGCGCGCCGGGGCCGTCAAGATCCCAGACCTCCCGGATCCTCATCTCGACCCCTGCCGACGAGGGATCGAAGGGTCCGGATGGGCCTCATTCCAGCCCGGCGAGCGCACGCAATCCCCCGGGGTAGAGATTCACCCCGGTCTGGATCGCGTAGACGGTCGCCAGGCAGGACAGGATCAGGACGAGCTTCCCCAGGCCCGGACGCTTCCGCTCGACGATCTCGCAGGCGACGATCGCGAAGGCGACGGCCGCGAACTTGAACAGGACCATGCCCGCCATGTTCCACCGCGTGAAGAACCACTTCGCGACGGGGTTCGACTCGTAGAAGGCCGGGCTCGTCTGGAGGAGTCGGTAGGTCATGAACAGGTCGCCGGCGCTCAGCAAGAGGAGCGCAACCGCCGGGCGTTGCACCCGAGCATCATCGAGGATCGGGTGTCGCACGCGGCCCCGGTTCTTGGCTCGGGCTTGTTCGGGGATCTCCATGGATCGACCTCGGGATCGTCGGGGATCGACGTCGGGACGGCCTCCACGGACCGCACCGACGGTGGGGGACGGGAATCCTCGACCGAGCATGGTAGGTCGTGACCCATCGACGGGTCAATCTGATGGAGAACGGTCGATGGGACTTGCGACGCCCCGGAAATCCCGAGAGCCGGATTGCCGGGTGCTCGAAATCTGCCGTATCGTGGCCTGGTGCAACTTGTTCGCGGCCCTCATTCACGCGTCGCGTCGCGGGGGATTCATGCGGCCAACCGAGCCAGTCCGTCCCGGACGTCCGGAGCGGGATCCCGCCGATTCGCCACCGGCGGACCTGTCCGACTACGCCCTGGACGAGACCGACACGCTCCGCTACGAGGCGGAATCGCCCCCTCCAGGGGGGTCGGAAGCTCGGGCGATGTCCCCGCCGACGACGATCATCAACGATTCGCGCCAGTTCCTGCGGATCATCCTCGAGAAGGGCCTCGTCCCCGCCGCGGACCTGGCGGCGTTGAGAGATCGACTGGTCGGCCCGGGATCGTCGCTGGAGCTGAGTCGGCTCGCGAGCGAGCTCGTCCGACTGAGGAAGCTCACGCCCTACCAGGTCGCCGCGATCCGCCAGGGGAAGACGCGCGGGCTGGTGATCGGGGACTACGTCGTCGTCGACAAGATCGGCGCGGGTGGGATGGGGCTGGTCTTCCGGGTCCGTCATCCGCGCACCACGGCCGAGCTCGCGCTCAAGCTGCTGTCCCCCTCCATCAGCCGGGACAGCGCGGCCGTCGCCCGGTTCCGCCGCGAGGTCGCGGCCGTCGCGCGACTGAGTCATCCCAACATCGTCACCGCGCTCGACTCCGGCGAGACGCGCGGCCTCCTCTTCCTGGTCATGGAATACGTGGACGGCCGGGACCTCGCCCGTGCCGTCCGGGAGAGCGGGTCGATGACCGTCGGGCGGGCCGTCGACTGCGTGATCCAGGCGGCTCGCGGCCTGAAGGAGGCCCACGACCGCGGCATCATCCACCGCGACATCAAGCCGGCGAACCTGCTCCTGGAGCGATCCGGCGTCGTGAAGGTCCTGGACCTGGGCCTGGCCCGCGTGAGCCAGGGGATCGAGAGCTCGCCCGGAGACGGCTCCGAGACCGACCTGACGGTCAGCGGAGTCATCGTCGGTACCGTGGACTACATGGCCCCGGAGCAGGCCTACGACCCCCGCCTGGCCGACCCCCGATCCGACGTCTACTCGCTCGGCTGCACGCTCCACTACCTCCTCACCGGCCGTGCCCCATACGGCGGCAAGTCGTTCATGGAGCGGATGCTCGGCCATCGCGAGCGACCCATCCCGTCGCTGCGAAACCAGCGCGACGATGTCCCGGTGCCGCTCGATGACTTCTTCTGCCGGATGATGGGCAAGTCCGTCGCGGTCCGTCCCCAATCCATGGCCGAGGTCATCGCGGGCCTCGAAGGATCGAAGGGCAAGCGCCGGGCGCGAGCCGCGTCGACGGGCAAGCAACCGGCCAGCCGCCCTCCTCGAAACGAGGATCGGTTCGACCCGGAGTCGATCTACGGACTCGTCGACCGATCGATGAGCGAGCCCGCGCCGTCGAACCGGAACAGGGACGTCTCGAACGTCTACGTCCGTCGCAAGGGGGAGAACGAGACTCGCCTGGAGACGCCAAGCGTCATCCGCCGCCGCGGGAGACGCCGGCGACTCCTCCTGGGGCTGGCGGGGCTGGCCGTCGCGCTCGTCCTCGGCTGGCTGATCGGCCGGCGGAGGCGATGAGACACCCGCGGCCTGATCGGCGTCAGTTCAACACCGGCAGCACGTTCTTCGCCTGCCGCTGCTTCTCCTTCTCGACGAACGAGGCGAGCGGCTGAGTCTCTTCCTCGAACCGCTCGACCTCCTCGAGGAGGGCCTGGACCATCTCCGCCTCGTTGACCTGCCGGATGGGAACCCCGCGCTTGAAGATGATCCCCTTGCCCGCGCCTGCGGCGATGCCGATGTCGGCCTCCTTGGCCTCGCCGAAGCCATTCACCCGGCAGCCGAGGATGCTGATCCGCAGCGGGTTCGTGAGCCCCTTCATCTTCTCCTCGACCTCGGCGACGATCCGCTCGAGGTCGATGTCGAGCCGGCCGCACGTCGGGCAGGCGACGACCTCGGGCTGGGTCACCCGGCGGTCGCAGGCGCGGAGGATGTCGAAACCGGCCGCGATCTCCGGCACCGGATCGCCCAGGAGCGAGACCCGGATCGTGTCGCCCACCCCCCGCAGCAGGATCGAGCCGATCCCCGCGGCGCTCTTGAGCGTGCCGTATTCCCTGGAACCGGCCTCGGTGATGCCCACATGAGTCGGATAATCGCATTTCGCGGCGTACTGGGTGTAGCACTCGACGGCCGTGGGGACGTGGCTGGCCTTCAGGCTGACGATCATCAGCTTGTAGCCGAGGCCCTCCGCGGTCTCGATGTGCCGCAGGGCGCTCTCGACCATGGCCTCCGGGCAGGGGAAGCCGTACTTGTCGATCAGGTCCTTCTCCAGGCTGCCGGAATTGACGCCGATCCGCATCGGCACGCCGGCATCGCGGGCCTTGCGCACGACCTCCTTGAACCGCTCCTCGCCGCCGATGTTGCCGGGGTTGATCCGGATCTTGTCCACCGCCCTGCGTCCGGAGGGCGTGCGAGCCTCCAGGCAGGCCAGGGCCATTCGGTAATCGTAGTGGATGTCGGCGATCAGCGGGATCTTGATGTGGTCGCGGATTGCCTTGCAGCCCTCGACGTCCTCCTTCTTGGGGACGGTCACGCGGACGATCTCGCAGCCCGCCTCCTCGAGCCGGAGGATCTGGGCGAGCGTCGCCTCGGCGTCGAAGGTGTTCGTCGTCGTCATCGACTGGACCCAGATCGGGTTGGATCCGCCGACGACATGGTCGCCGAGGCCGACTTCCCGGGTGGCGTGACGCGTAACGGTCGTGGAGTAGGCCATCTAGGCTCGTCCCAAAATCCTGGATTGGGCGGACTTATCGCCGAGTCACCGGCGCCGCGGACGCATCAATTTATTGTAATCAGAAGGCCTCGGTCGGTCAATGGCGAGCGTCGGGCCTGTCCCTCCGCCGGCCGCTTCGATACCATCCGGTCATCATCGAGGAGGATGGAGATGGGACGCCTGCCGATGCCGGGCCCGATCAAACGTGTCCTGGTCCCGATCTGGAACGAGGCCCATCGCCTGGGCTGGCTCGTCCGCGAACAGTCCGCCGCGATCCTGTCGGGGAGCACGTCCTTATGCTCCGTCTGCGGCAAGGTCCGGCCGATGATCTACCGCCGGCGAGTCGTCCCCGAGAAGCTGGTCGAGCGCTGGGGACTCACGCCAGAGCTCGCGGCGGCGCTCGCCCGCAAGGAGTCGTCCGACTGCGCCGGTTGCGGCGCCAAGCTGCGAGCCCGGCGGCTGGCCTCGGTGATCCTCGAGACCTTTCCCGTCGGCAGCCCCCCTGCCCCGGCCCGTTCGCTGGCCGGCTGGGTGAAATCTCCGGAGGCCGCCCGCCTGCGAGTCGCCGAGATCAACCGGATCGACGGCATCCACGAGGTCCTCAGGGCCTTACCGAACTTCGCCTCATCCGACTATCATCCCGGTGCCTTGCCCGGCGAGATCGTCGAGGGGACTCGATCCGAGGACCTGACTCGGTTGACTTACCGGGATGAGAGCTTCGACCTGGTGCTGACCTCCGAGTCCCTGGAGCATGTGCCGGACCTGGACGCGGCCCTCGGCGAGATCCGCCGCGTCCTCGTCCCCGGCGGCCGGCACATCTTCACGATCCCCGTACTGCCCGATGAGCCGAGGACATTCTCGCGAGCCGAGCTGCGACCCGACGGGTCGATCAAGCACCTCGCGGCCTCGATCCACCATCCCGGCGGCGACGTGGGCTACCTCGTCTTCACCGAGTTCGGGGCGGATCTGCCGGAGATCCTGAGGGCCGCCGGATTCGAGCTGACCGTCCACTTCGGTCCGGTCCGGGACGACGACCTGGCCCAGGTCTATGGATGCGAGCGAATCGATTCATGAGCGGCTGACAATCGTGTCGTATACAAGGGACATATTCCGCACGAGCAAGCTCCGACACGGATGGTCCCGTAAGCGATCCAATCGAAGGCGCCCGAGGGAGCCGGAGGCGATCAACGTGACGAACCAATCCCGCCAGGCTGGGAAACGGCTGCGTTCTATGGTGCGGGGGTTCATGGCCCTGCTGGCGATACTCGCCATCGCATGGGCCAGTTTCTTCGGTATCGCACATCTATTTGTCTATCATGTTAACGCCTATAAACCTAGAACTACGGATGATCCTGCCATGCGGGCCTCGTTCGAGAGGGACTACGAGAGGGACATCGCCTGGAATCGCCAGAGTCCCGTGTTCGTAGCGACGCTCTCCTCCTTCCTGGCAGTGGCGGGACTGTCCATCGGGCTGAAAAGGATGCTCAGATCAAAAAAGAGTTCGGTAGACTCGCCTCGAAGCAAGGCCATCGTATTCGCATGCTCGACGGTGACGAGGACCATCGTCGCGGGGGTCGTGCTGGCCGTCATCGGCTATGGCGTGGGCATCTTGCTGGTCATGTTCTCGGACGATTGACCTCTCGAGGCGGTCTGTAATTGTCGACGATCGGATCGAGCGGAAGGAGCGAACTGCTCCCGTCACCGGGCATTCGAAGTTATTGGCCTAGCGATCTCCTCGTCGGCGCGTGCCACGTCCTCGTCCGTCAGCTTGTAGACATAGATTGAATGACCAATCCTCTCAATCGGCGTGAACATCCGAAAATAAGAGAAGGCATCCTGTGCGGCGTTCCAGGCCGGCTCCCACACGAAGGGGGACGGGTCGTAGATCCGCCAGCTCAGGCCCTGGACGATGGTGGCGCTGAGGGCATAATAGCCGGGCCGGAGCTGAGCGGCCGGGCCGGTGGCCCGCAAGGGAGGCGCCCCGGGATCGCCCATCGTCTTCAAGCCACCCGGCCGCACCGGCGGGATGAACCACTTCATCACGGGCCCGCGCGACTCGAGCAGGGCGGGGTTGATCTGCCCGAAGTAGGCCAGGCCGATCGGCTGACCCGCGGCCTTGTCGCGATACCAGTCCTGGAGGTTGATCAGGTCCTGTCCCCAGTCCAGGTTGCTGTCGATCAGACGAGGGGGCACCCGGTCGGGCCCCCCCGACAGGACATTGAAGTAGGCCAGGTACGAGGGGTGGATCGTCGCCGTCGCGGCGATCGTCAGGAGGAGCGAACCGAGGATCCCGCGCCGGGCCCAATGTCCTCGCCGGCCGTCGAGTCCCCATGCCCAGGGGACGACCTTGCCGGCCGCGATGTACAGATAGGGCAGGATCGCGAGCACGTACCGCAGGCCCAGGTTGATATCCGTGAGGAAGCTCATCGAGAAGAGGACGACCGCCGGGACGGCCGCCAGGCAGATCTCGTCGGCCCAACTCGCCCGGTCCCTGCTTACGATCGCAAGCAACGCGAACGACCCCAGGATCAGGAGCCATGTTCCTTCCGGCAGCTTGTAGGCCAGCGTCGCCAGGTAGTAATACCACCAGCCGGTTCGTCGGAGCTCTCCATTCAGGTAGACGGGATAGCCGTTGACTGACCTGTCCGAGGAGAGCGCCTCGGCCCGGGCCGCATCCAGGTCCCCACGGCCCAGGGCCTCGAAGGCACGGGAAAGCCGGACCGGGATTCCCTCGGTCTCGACCCGTTGCTCGTCGAACCCGAGCAGGTAGTGCGACGGCAGGGGCGAGGGCAGGCCGGCGAGGAATGTACCGCGGAAGCGGTTCTCGCGGAACGGCCACATCATGGCGAAGAGCTGGTTCTTGGTGGCTGGTGGTTGCCGCAAGCCTCCGGGCACCGGTCGCGTCAGGCTCGATGAGGCGAACTCGAAGCGGCCGAGCGGCGTGCCGACCCCCTCGAAGAAGTAGCCGGCGTCGATCGTCAGGAGACTGAGCAGGACCACGAGAAAACCGTGAGCCGCGTAGCGACCGATCGTCCTCGTTCGCTCGTCGGCGCGGACGACCAGCGCGAGCCAGACGACGGCCAGGAACGGCCAGACGAGATAGAGGACCAGCATGCTGAACTTGCAGAGCTGCGCCAGGCCGAGAAGCACGCCCGCCAGGACAGCCCGGCGCCAGCCGGGTTTTCGGAGGTACAGCCAGAAGGCAAAGGTGGCCAGCACGCCGACGGCCGTCGATCCGGCGTCGGTGGTGAGCAGCCGGCCGTGGGCCAGGATGTTCGGGCAGAAGCACCAGAGCGCCAGGCTCAGGAGTCCGCCGCCGGTGCCATAGAGCGATCTCGACCAGGCGAAGACGACGAGCCCCCCGATCACGCCGAAGACCGGCATGACCATCCGGGCCAGCGTGAACAGGTCGAAGTAGCGATCCGAGTTGAACCGGGCGAACGACTGCGAGAACGTGGTCGGCGACGGGTCGGGGTTGGACCAGCTTTGTTGCTGATAGACGGGCTCCATCACGGGCCTCGCCAGCACCGCGGGGAGTGCGGCGACCATCCGGACGAGGGGAGGATTGTGGTGATACAGGCGGAACGTATGCTGCTGCCAGTACGTGATCCCGGCGGGGAGGTGGACGACCTCATCGACCGTGGCGTTCTCGCGGACCAGGCTCGATTCGGCGAGCGCGACGTGGGCGACCAGGAGCGCGGCGACGGCCAGGGCCTCGCCGAGCGGCCCGCGAAGGCGGATCCGGCCCGGCGAGGACGCGTGAGATTCGGCAAGCTCCTTCTCCTTCGGGGCGTTCAAGCCTGGCTCTCCACCAGCTCGGTCATCTGCTTGAACGTATCCTTCAGATCCGTGTACAACTTCCCGTAGATCTTGAAGCCGCGATCGTAGAATTCCTTGACCTTGGGGTCGACGGGCGTGGTCTCGACCGTCCGGATCGTGGCGTCGCAGGCTTCCGGGACCGAGGCGAAGCCGCCGGTGCCGACCTGGGCGAGGAGCGCGACGCCGAACGCCGGGCCCTCGGTCGAGTTGAGCGTGACCGCGTCGGCCCCGTAGACGTCGGCCTGGATCTGCCGCCAGATCGGGTTCCGGGCGCCGCCGCCGGAGAGCCGCACCTGAGTGACATGGACCCCCATCTCGCGGATCAGCTCCAGGCTGTCCCGCATCGCGTACGTGGCCCCCTCGAGCACGGCGCGGATCATGTGCGGCCGGCCATGGCGGACCGTGAGGCCGATCCAGCCCCCCTTCGCGTCGGGGTCGAAGTGAGGCGCCCGCTCGCCCGTCAGATAGGGGAGGAAGAAGAGGCCCTCGCCCCCCGGCCCCGCGAGCGCCGCCTCCGCGGTCAGGAGGTAGTACGGGTCGATCCCCTGCTCCTTCGCCATGGCGACCTCCGCCTTGCCCAGCTCGTTGCGGAACCACTGGAAGCTGCCGCCGGCCGAGAGGACCACGCCCATCGTGTAATAGGCACCGGGCACCGCGTGGCACCCGCGCTGGAGCCGTCCCTGGGGGTCGAAACCGACCTCGTCGGCGTGGGCGAAGATCACGCCCGAGGTCCCCATGGTCGCCGACACGACCCCCTGCCGGACGATCCCGTTGCCCACCGCGCCGGCCGGCTGGTCGCCGCCGCCGCCGACCACGGGCGTGCCGACGGCAAGACCCGTCGCCTCGGACGCCGCCGCGTTCACCTCGCCGGAGACCTCGTAGCTCTCGTAGCAAGGGGGGAGGATCGCCGGGTCCAGGTCGAGCTTGCCCAGCAGCTCCTTGCTCCAGCGGCGGTTGGCCACGTCGAGCATCAGGGTCCCGGAGGCGTCGCTGACCTCGGTGGCGTACGTCCCCGTGAGCTTGTAGCGGATGTAGTCCTTGGGGAGAAGGACTTGGCGCACCCGGTCCCAGTTCTTCGGCTCGTGGCGGCGGACCCAGAGCAGCTTGGGGGCCGTGTAGCCCGTGAGGGCGATGTTGGCGACCATCTTGACCAGGGCCTCCCGGCCGCCGGCTCGCTCCTCGATCTCCCGGCATTCGGCCGCAGTCCGCTGGTCGTTCCAGAGGAGCGCGGGGCGGATGACCGCGCCCGCGTCGTCGAGGAAGACCGAGCCGTGCATCTGGCCGCTGAGGCCGATCCCGGCCACATCGGCCGGCCTGAACTTGCCCGAGGCGAGCACCCCCTTGAGGGTCTGGACCGTGGCGTCCCACCAGAGTTCCGGGGACTGCTCCGACCATCCGGGCTTGGGGTACGAGCACGGATACTCGGCCGACGCCGAGGCGAGGATGGTCCCCGTCTCGTCGATCGCGATCGTCTTGGTCCCGGAGGTTCCGATGTCGATGCCTATCGTGACGCTCACGAGTGAATCTCCCACCGCTCGCCGCACCGGAGGACCTTCGCCGAGACCCCCGCCGGCAGTCGGCGGGCCTCGGCCTCGAAGCATTCAACCGGAACGGTATTGAATGTGAACATGTCGTAGTGATGAGGCACGACGAAGCGGGGCCGGACCCGGCCGGCCAGGTCCACGGCCTCCGCCGCCGTCATGTTTCCCGGCACGCCCCGCGCCGGATCGCGACCGTTGATCGGCAGCAAGAGCACGTCGAACGGCTCGCCGCCGAGCTCGCGATCCAGCCCCTCGTAGTCCAGGCTGTCCCCGCTATGATACAGGCGAAATCCCGAAGTCTCGATGACGTACCCAAGGTAGAGGCAGCGACCTCGGTCATCCCGGTCGATCGCCTCGTGGGCGGAAGGCACGGCCCGGATTCGAAAGCCGGCCTGCTCGACCGTCCGTCCGGCATCCGTCGGCAATAGCCGGTCGCGCCCCAGCCCCATGCCGGCGGCATGCTCCAGGAGGGACTCGGGCAGCACGAGCCGGGCCCGTCCCGCGCGGAGCAGCTCGGGCATGGTCCCGGGGTCCAGGTGGTCGGAGTGCTTGTGCGAGGCCAGGACGAGGTCCACGCCCCGAAGATCGGCCCCGCGGAGCGGCGATCGCGTCATCCGGACGTGCGGCCGAATCGTCCCCTCGTACTTCGTCGTCAGGTGCTCGGAGAGGTAGGGATCGACGACCAGGATCCTCGTCCCGGATCGGATCACGAACCCGCTCTGCCCCAGCCACCAGATCGACAGCGAGCCAGGTGAGACGGCCCTCTCGAAGATCTCGGCGACCAGGTCCGATCCGCTCCGGACGGGCTCGATCATGTCTCATCGGTCCCCTGATGGCGTCTCGACGGCCCACCCCACGGGCCGCCCGCCGCCGGCTGCATTATGGGCACGTCGACCGCTCGATTGCGACGGGTGGGCCCTTTCGTCCGGTCGGCGCGGGGCCCATGATGAGACCGTGGGCTCGACGCCGGGAGCCCGGCCGCTCCTCGCGCCAGGCTCGTCACCCCGGCCTGCCCTGAATCCGGTGCCCGATGACTCCTCTCTGGCTCCTGCTGGTGCCGCTCCTGGGCACCTCCGGAGATCTCGATCCGATCTCCCGGGCCTTCGATGTGCCGCCCGCCGCCGCGCGGCCCTGGGTCTACTGGATGGTGATGGACGGCAACTTCTCTCGGGCCGGCATCACCGCCGATCTCGAGGCCATGCGAGCCGCGGGGCTGGGCGGGGCGATCCTGCTCGAGACCGACCTGGGCCTCCCCCGCGGCCCCGTCCGCTTCGGCTCGCCCGAATGGGTGGGGCTCGTCGCCCATGCGGCGGCGGAGGCACGCCGGCTGGGCCTTCAGCTCGCGCTCCCGACCGGGCCGGGTTGGTGCGGCACCGGCGGGGCCTGGGTCCGGCCCGAACACGCCATGCAGCATCTCGTGGCGACGGCGACCCGCGTGAAGGGACCCTCGCGATACGACGGGATCTTGCCCCGACCGGCTCCGCGGAAGCCATTCTTCGGGGTCGAGACCCTGACTCCAGAGCTTGCCCGGACCTGGCGGGACTTCTACCGGGATGTCGCGGTCCTGGCCTTCCCCTCGCCGGCACCCACCGCCTCGCCCCCGATCGCGGATCTGGACGAGCAGGCCCTCGTCTACCGTGCGCCCTACTCGTCGCAGCCCGGGGTCCGGGCGGTCCTGCCGGCGCCCTCCCGCGAGCCCGCCGTGGCGGCGGCCTCGTGCGTGGCGCCCGAGAAGGTCCTGGATCTCACCGCGAGCCTCGGGGCCGACGGTCGACTCGCGTGGGACGTTCCCGACGGGACGTGGACCATCCTTCGACTCGGCCGCACCCTGACCGGCCAGACGACCCGGCCCGCCCCGGCGGCGGGCCTCGGCTTCGAGACCGACAAGCTCGCCCCCGAAAGCCTGGATGCTCACCTCGACCGCTACCTTACCCCGCTGCTCGAGGCCATCCCGCGGGCCGATGGCTCCGGGACCGGACTCACGACGCTCCACTTCGATAGCTGGGAAATGGGCTCCCAGAACGCCTCGCCGCGATTCCTCCAGGAGTTCGCCGCCAGGCGGAAATACGACCCCAGGCCATACCTGCCGGTCCTCGCCGGCCTCGTCGTCGGCGATCGCGAGCGATCGGAGCGATTCCTCTGGGACCTCCGCCGTACCGCCCAGGAGCTGACCGTGGCGAACCACCTCAACCGCCTCCGCGATCGCGCCCACGGGGCCGGGCTCGAGCTCTCGGTGGAGCCCTACGACATGAATCCCGCAGGCGACCTCGAGCTGGGGGCCGCGGCCGACGTGCCGATGGGGGAATTCTGGTCCGCGGGCCACGGCTTCAAGACCGAGCACACGGTCTTCGAGGCCGTGTCGATCGCCCACGTGCACGGCCGGCCGATTGTCGGCGCCGAGGCCTTCACGGCGGCCCCCGGCGAGGACTGGCGGCTCTTCCCGGGTGCCCTCAAGTCCCAGGCCGACTGGGCGCTGGCCTCCGGGCTCAATCGGCTCGTCATCCACCGATACCAGCACCAGCCCGAGCCGGTCCGTCCGCCCGGCTGGACGATGGGGCCCTACGGCGTGCACTGGGAACGCACCCAGACCTGGTGGCCCATGGTCAGCGGGTTCCACGACTACCTGGCCCGCAACCAGGCCCTGCTCCGGGTCGGCCGGCCGGTCGCGGACATCCTCTTCCTCACGCCTGAAGGGGCCCCCTCGGCCTTCCGTGCCCCCGGCTCCGCCACCCAGGGCGACCCGCCCGATCGCCGCGGCTACAACTTCGACGGCTGCGATCCGGACTCCCTGATCGAGCTTGCAGCCACCGATCACGACGGCCGCATCGCCTTCCCCGGCGGGGCTTCATACCGCGTGCTCGTGCTGCCTCAGACCCCGGCCATGACGCCCCGGCTCGTGCGAGCGATCGGGCGGCTGCTGGATGCCGGCGGCACGGTCGTCGCCGGCCCGGCCCCCGCGCGCAGCCCGAGCCTCGAGGGCTACCCCGGCTGCGACCAGGAGGTCGCTCGCCTGGCCGCCCCGATCTGGAAGTTGCCGCGGCTCCTCGAGCGGCACGCGGCCGGGCAGCTCTATCCCGATTACGACGTACTGTCGGCCGCGGTCGGCAAGCTCGGGTTGCCCCCAGATTTCGAGTCCGATATCCCCCTCCGCTACACCCATCGCCGGGACGTCGGGGCCGACCTCTACTTCGTGGCCAACCCGACCTCCGCCGCCGTGACGGCGCTGGGCCGCTTCCGCACCCTCCGCCCGCACGTCGAGTGGTGGGACCCGCTCGAGGCCAGGCGGCTTGCCGGCCCGTCGGCGCGGACGGAGGACGGCCGCAGCGTCGTGCCGCTGCAACTGGGACCCTTCGAGAGCGGCTGGCTCGTCTTCCGGGACACCGCCGGTCCGAAGCGGCCCGCCCGCACCGAGCCGCGACCGTGGCGAACCCTCGAGGGCCCGTGGCGGGTCGAGTTCGACCGCGATCGGGGCGGGCCGCCGGAGGTCGTCTTCGACCGCCTCGATGACTGGGCGAGGCGTCCCGAGCCTGAGATCCGCGCCTACTCGGGCCGGGCCGTCTACCGCAAGCGGTTCGACCTGGGACCGTCGGAGGTGCCTGCGATCGACGGCGTCGATCTCGGCCACGTCGAGTGTGCAGCCCTGGTTCGCCTCAACGGGCGGGACCTGGGCCCGGCCTGGTGCTTTCCATGGCGAGTGCGGATCCCCGCGGGCATCCTCCGCGCAGGCGCCAACGACCTGGAGATCACCGTCGCCAACCTCTGGATCAACCGGCTGGCCCACGACGCGGGACTGCCCGAGGCAGAGCGACGGACCTGGACGACGTTGACCCCGTACCGGCCCGGCGAGCCACCCCGAGCGTCCGGCCTGCTCGGCCCCGTCCGGCTCGAGTCGCACCCGGCCGGGCCGTGAGCGTCGGGCTCAGCGGCTCAGCTCGGAGCGGACGATCTTCGCCCCCTCGACCAGGGACTTCGCCTTGGCCGCCGCGACGTGCCGCGCCGTCTGGGAGAAGCCGCAGTCCGGCGTCACCGAGAGCCGCTCCGCCGGGACGAATTTCAGGGCCGTGCGAATCCGGTCGGCGACGAGCTCCGCCGGCTCGATCCAGGTGTTCTTCACGTCGACCAGGCCCACCGCGACGTCCATCGAGTCCGGCAGGCCGCGGAGGAGCTCGATCTCCGCCATCTCGCGGCTGGCGAACTCGAGCGCGAGCTGGTTGACCTTCGCCCGGCCCACGTGCGGGAAGAGCGGCCCGTAGGTCCGATGCCCCACCGCCCGGGCCCGGAAGTTCCCGAAACACATATGCATACTGATGTAAGCATCGACCCCCTCGGTCGTCCGGGCGATCACGTCGAGGAACCGGTCGGCGGCGTCGGGGTGGCAGGCGAAGCTCGGCTCGTCGATCTGGAGGAACTTCACCCCCGCCGCGGCCAGGGCCCGAAGCTCCGCGTTCACGATCGGGATCAGGGCCTCGGTCACGGCCTCGCGATTCGAGTAGACCTCCCCGCCCTCGATGCAGCCGGCCAGGGTGAACGCTCCGGGGACGGGCATCTTGACCGGGAGCTCGGTGATGGCTCGAAGGCGATGATACTCGGCCACGGTCCCGAGCCCCTCCGGTGCCGACAGCGGCGCGACGCATCGATAGCGATCGCGCTGGTCGTGCGCCGGGGCCCCCCAGTGGCGGGCCCTCCGCAGCGGCTCGAGCCCGCCGAGATACTCGTAGAACCCCAGGTTGAAATCCACCCGCTGCATCTCGCCATCGGTGATCAGGTCGAGTCCGGCTTGCACCTGATCGTCGATAGCCAGTCGGACGGCATCGCGAACGGCCTCCTCACGGTCGACCGGTCCGAACTGATCGGGGTGCGACTTCACCTCGGCCACGAATCGTTCGTACCAGCCTGGGAAGGACCAGCTCCCGATCACCGTCGCCGGAATGGTTGGCAAGCGCATGGCAGTTTCCTTCGGCCCTCGCAAGCGGTTGGTGATCGGTTTGAATGTACTGGCACGGGCGCCTATAAGCCAGTGCCGCGCGGTCGAGCCGAGTCCGTCGAGGGAGGGCCTGGCCGATGGATTTCTGGCATGCAATGATGATAAGAATCACGAAATCAATCGTCCGACTGGCCTCGACAGATTCCCGGGTTATAATTTAGACAGATCACCTCCGCTTCAGGGGCCGATGAAGATGGGGAGATCAACGCGGACTCCCTCCCTCTCCAACTCCGGAGGCCGTGTCATGAGTCGTCGCGCACCGGGTCCAATCTCCGCTCTTCTGACAATTGTCGTTGCCTTGGGATCCGCCTCGGGTCAGGTTCGAGGCGGCTCGCCGCGGCCGAGCCGGCTGACGGCCGAGGATCGGGCGGAGCTGCGCCAGTATGCGGTGGCGACCTGGAGGTCGTTCGAGCGGATGACCTTCCCCTCGGGCCTGCCCGCCGACGGCCTGAACCGGGACGGCGCGGGGTGGGGGACGCCGACCCTGCAGACATCGCCGACCAACATCGGCGCCTACCTGTGGAGCATCATCGCGGCGGAGCGGCTGAAGTTGATCAGTCGCGAGGAGGCGCTGGCGCGGACCGAGCGGACGCTCGACACGCTGGCGATGATCGACCGCCATCATGGCTTCTACATCAACGACATCGACCCGCGGACCGGCGGGGCGGTCAAGATCTCGATCCACGACGCGACGCCGAGGCGCCCGCTGGTCTCGTGCGTGGACAACGGCTGGCTGGCGGCCTCGCTGGTCATGGTCTCGAATGCCAGGCCGGCGCTCCGTCCCAAGGCCCAGAAGCTGCTGGATCCGATGAACTTCGGCTTCTTCTTCGATCCCTACAACGCCGCCGATCCCATCAATCATCCGGGGCTCCTCCGGGTGGCCTACTGGGCCGACGATCGCAGCTTCTATGGGCATTACGGGATGCTGAACTCGGAGGCGAGGATCTCGAGCTACCTGGGAATCAGCCGCCGGGACCTGCCGGAGGATCACTATTTTCGGCTCTACCGGACGCTCCCGGCGAGCCTGGGGGAGCAGGCGCAGAAACCGGTCGGCCAGTTCCGCGAATACATGTCCGTGAAGGTCTTCGAGGGGGCCTACACCTACCGAGGCTCCCGGATCGTCCCGAGCTGGGGCGGGAGCATGTTCGAGGCCCTCATGGTGACGCTGTTCGTCCCGGAGGACGTCTGGGGGCCCAGGAGCTGGGGTGTCAACCACCCGCTCTACGTCAATGCCCAGATCCAGCACGGGATCGAGGAGGCACGCTACGGGTTCTGGGGCTTCTCGCCGGCCAATTGCCCGCGGGGCGGTTACGAGGTTTATGGGGTCAAGGCCCTGGGCACCGATCCTCTCGGCTACCTCTCCTTCGACATCGGCGCCCCGCGACTCCCCTCGAGCCCCGCCGCCTCGCCCACGAAGCACGGCGTCGTGACCCCGCATGCCTCGTTCCTCGCCCTCCGCTACGCGCCGCGAGAGTCCATGGATAATCTCCGCAAGCTGGCCGCGAGCTTCCCCATCTACAGCCAGTTCGGGTTCCTCGACTCGGTGGACGTGGGATCGGGGATCGTCTCCGGCGGCGTGCTGGCCCTGGATCAGGGGATGATCATGGCCGCCATCGCCAACGAGCTGGCCGACGACGCCATGCAGCATGCATTCAGCGACGGCCCGATCGAGGAGGCGATCCGCCCCATCATTGCCCTCGAGGAATTCTCCTCCGGGAGGATCGATACGCCGATCGCCTCGGGCGCCCGCCCCCGTGTCCCCGCGGAGCTCACGGCCCACTCGCGATGATCGGGCCCGGGGCCGCGTCCGGATTCCGATTGCGAATTCCGGAATCGGGCGCCAACGGCCCCTGCATCCGGCCCGTACTATCTGGACGATGGACGAGTGTTTGACAAACCTTGGAATCCGGACGGGCAACTGGGATCCCAGGACCCGTACCGATGCCGGAACCTCCGTCGAGTCCCCAGGTTCGATGGATTCGTTGCATTTTGAGGTTCCCGAGGGTCTGGTACTTCCTTCGAGCGCAATCGTCTGATAAACTGCCCTCAGCTTGCATCGGGTTCTCCATCCGCACGTGCATCAGCGTCGACACGGTCCATCCGCCCGTAACCCCTGCCCGGTCGAATCCCTCCACCGAGTATTCTCCCCCCAGGAGATCCCACATGCCGACGCCCAACCGTCAGCCATTGTCCCGCCGCGGCTTCCTGACCGTCGGATCGATCGGCCTGGGGAGCATAACCCTGGCGGATCTGCTCAGGGTCCAGGCCCGAGCCGACCTGAAGAGCTATGCACCGATCCCGGCCAAGGCCGACTCGGTGATCCACATCTTCCTCCCGGGCGGGATCTCCCATCAGGAGACCTTCGATCCCAAGCCGTTCGCCCCGGTCGAGTATCGCGGGGACATGGGGTCGATCCCGACCAAGATCGACGGCGAGCGGTTCAGCGAGACCCTGCCGCAGACGTCCCAGATCGCCGACAAGCTGACCATCATCCGGTCGATGACCCACGGCGAGGCGGCCCACGAGCGCGGCACGCACAACATGTTCACGGGCTACCGGCCCAGCCCGGCGCTCCAGTACCCGAGCTTCGGCAGCGTCATCTCCCACGAATTCGGGCCCAGGAACAACCTGCCGCCGTATGTCTGCGTCCCCCGCCAGCCCAACGTCTACGCGGGGACCGGCTATCTCAGCTCGTCGTTCTCCCCGTTCAGCCTGGGCGCCGATCCCGCCGACGCCGGCTTCCGGGTCCAGGACCTGAACCTCCCGGGCGACGTGAAGGAGGATCGATTCTCCACCCGCCGCCGGGTGCTCGACGCGGTCAATGACCATTTCGCCCGCAAGGAGAAGAGCGACAACATCGCCGCCATGGACACCTTCTACGACCGGGCCTACAGCCTGATCAGCTCGCAGAAGGCACGCGAGGCGTTCAACATCGCGGCCGAGCCGGCCAAGATCCGCGACGAATATGGACGCAACGCGGCCGGCCAGCGGCTCCTGATGGCCCGCCGGCTGGTCGCCGCCGGCGTCCGGATGGTCACCGTCGAGTATGGCGGCTGGGACTTCCACGTCGGGATCGTCAACGGCATGAAGACCCAGTTGCCGGCCTTCGACCAGGCGTATGCGGCCCTGATCCGCGACCTGGAGCGGAACGGGCTGCTCGAGCGCACGCTCGTCATGGTGTCGAGCGAATTCGGCCGGACCCCGAAGGTCAACAAGGACGCCGGCCGCGACCACTGGCCCAAGGTCTTCAGCGTCGCCCTCGCCGGCGGCGGCGTGAAGAAGGGCTACATCCACGGCGCGTCCAACGCCACCGCCAGCGAGCCCGACAAGGATCCGATCGGTCCCGAGGACCTGGCGACCACCGTCTACAGCCTCCTCGGCATCGTCGCCGACAAGGAGCTGATGGCCCCCGGCAACCGGCCGATCGAGATCGTCGACGGCGGCAAGGTGGTCAAGGACCTGCTCGCCTGATCGTGGATTGCAAAGCCCGCCCTCCGAGCCCGCAGGACGACAGAGACGGAGGAGAGGAGTCCGCCTTCCGCATCCCCACCGCCGAGATCCCACCATGCCCCGACCTACCCCCCCCGCCCGCCGGCTCGCCCTCGCTCCGCTCGCCCTGTTCCTCGCGTTCGCCCCGACGGCCCCCGCCGCCCGGGGCGCCTCGCCCAGCCTGACCGCGCTACGACCGACCGGCGGCCAGCGCGGGACGGAGCTCGACGTGGTCCTCTCCGGCGCCAGGCTCGGCGACGCCAAGGAGCTCGTCTGGTATCAGCCCGGGATCGCCGTCGCCTCGATCACCAAGCTGGACGACAACAGCGTCAAGGCCCGCCTCAAGATCGCCCCGGACGCGCCGGTCGGGCTCCACGACCTGAGGCTCCGGACCGCGACCGGGATCAGCGAGCTTCGCACCTTCAGCGTGGGCGCCCTCAAGGAAATCGCCGAGGCGGAGCCGAACAACGACTTCGACAAGCCGCAGGCGATCCCGCTCAACGTGACGGTCAACGGCGTCGCCGGCAACGAGGACGCCGACTACTATGCAGTGGAAGCGAAGAAGGGGGAGCGGCTTTCGGTCGAGGTCGAGGGCCTTCGGCTGGGCATCACCACGTTCGACCCCTATGTGGCCATCCTCAATGCCAAGCGCTTCGAGCTCGCTTCGAGCGACGACGACGCGCTGATCTGGCAGGATGGATTCGCGTCGGTCGTGGTCCCGGAGGATGGCAAGTACATCATCCAGGTCCGCGAGAGCGCCTATGCCGGCAACGACGCCTGCCTCTACCGGCTGCACGTGGGGACCTTCCCCCGCAGCACCGCCATCTTCCCACCCGGCGGGAAGCTCGGCGAGAAGGTCTCGATCCGCTGGATCGGCGACCCGGCCGGCGACGCGACCACTGACGTGACGCTGCCCGCTACGACCGTCCCCGGCTTCGGCCTCATCCGGCAGGACGCCAAGGGGATCTCGCCCTACCCCAACCTCTTCCGCCTCAGCCCGCTCGCCAACGCGCTCGAGGTGGAGCCCAATGACAGCCAGGACAAGGCCACTCGCTTCACCCCGCCGGCCGCGGTCAACGGGATCATCGAGAAGGCCGGCGACATCGACCATTACATCTTCGCGGGCAAGAAGGGCCAGAGCTACGACTTCCGCCTCTTCGGCCGCCAGGTCCGCTCGCCGCTCGATTCCATCATGTTCCTCGGCAAGAAGGGGGCCGGCGCGGCGGTCGGCGACGACGACGCCCTCGCCCCGGACAGCTACTTCCGCTTCGCCTGCCCGGAGGACGGGGAATACTGGCTCTCGATCCAGGACCAGCTCAAGAAGGGGGGGCCGGACTACGTCTATCGCGTGGAGGTCACCCCGGTCGAGCCGAAGCTGTCGATGACCACCAACATCGAGTACATCACCCTGGGGACCGGCCCGATGGCCGCCGCGGTCCCCCGCGGCAACCGCCAGGGGATGCTGATCCTGGGGAGCCGGGCCGACCTGGGGGGCGACCTCGCCCTGGCAATGCGCGACCTGCCGCCCGGCGTGAGCGTCGAGCTGCCGGTCCTGGCGGCCAGCCAGACGATCGTCCCGATCCTCTTCTCCGCCAAGCCCGACGCACCGCTCGGCGGATCGCTCGCCGTGGTCGAAGGTTCGCCGGCCGACGGCAAGACGAAGGTCCCGACCGCGTTCAGCTCCCAGGCCGCCCCGGTCCTGGGCCAGAACAACGTGATCGTCTGGTCGAGGACGGTCCCGTCGCTGTCGGTGAACGTGGTCGAGGAATGCCCCTACACGATCGAGATCGTCGAGCCCAAGGTCCCGCTCGTCCGGGGCGGATCGATGGGGTTGAAGATCAAGGCCGTGCGCAAACCCGGCTTCAAGGCGGCGATCTCGGTCTACCTCCCCTGGAATCCGCCGGGCGTGGGGTCGGGGGGCGGGATCACCATCCCCGAGGGGAAGGATGAGGCCGTGATCCCGCTCAACGCCGACGGCGGCGCGGAGCTTCGGACCTGGAAGATCCTGGTCCAGGGGGACTCCGGGGTCGCCAGCGGGCCGATCCGGGTCTCGTCCCAGCTCGCCAACCTGACCGTCGCCCCGCCCTACGTCGGGCTCGAGTTCCAGGCGGCCAGCGTCGAGCAGGGGAAGGAGACGGACATGGCGATCAAGGTCAACAAGGCCGTGGACTTCCCGGGCGACGCCACGGTCTCGCTCCTGGGGCTCCCCAACAAGGTCACGACCGACGCCAAGACCATCAACAAGGACTCCAAGGACCTGGTCTTCCGCCTCAAGACCGACAAGGTCTCGCCCGCCGGCAACCACGCCAGCCTCTTCTGCCAGGTCGTCGTGACCCAGAACGGCGAACCGATCGTCCACAACATCGGGACCGGTACGCTCCGGATCGACGTCCCGCTGCCTCCGAAAGCGGCGGCCCCGGCCCCCGCGGTCGCCGCCGCACCGACCCCCGCCCCCGCGCCCGCCGCGGCGAAGCCCCTCAGCCGCCTCGAGAAGCTGCGGCTCGAGACCAAGCAGAAGTCGCAAGGTGGCGCAGGCAAGTGAACGCCGCCCACGGACGCCGCCGACCCTCCCTCCTTCCGACCGACGAGAGGTCCTTCGCATGAGCCATCCGAGAATGCCGATCGCCGCCGGGATGCTCGCCGCCGGCCTCTGCCTGGCGGCCCTGCACGGGGTCGCCCCCGCGGCCGACCAGAAGCCCGCCGCCCCCCCCGCGCCGGAGAAGGCCCCCACCGCCGGGCTGGCATCGATCCGCGTCTACCCGGACGCCATCAACCTCAGCACGCAACGCGACCGGCAGTCGATCGTGGTGCAGGCGACCTATGCCGACGGGATCACCCGCGACGTCTCGCGCGAGGCGACCCTGACCCCGGCTAATCCCGCCCTCATGAAGCGCGAGGGCTCCACCTTCACGCCCGTCGCGGACGGCGAGACGACGCTGGCCGTGGCCTTCGGGGACAAGTCCGCCAGCGTCCCGGTCAAGGTGACGAAGGCCTCCGCGCGGCTGCCGCTCAGCTTCCGCCTGGACGTGATGCCCGTCTTCATGCGGGCCGGCTGCAACACCGGCAGTTGCCATGGCGCGGCGAGGGGCAAGGACGGCTTCCGGATCTCCCTCTTCGGCTTCGATCCCGCCGGCGACTACCACCGCCTCACCCGCGAGCAGGTCGGCCGCCGGATCAACCTGGCCGTGCCGTCCGACAGCACGCTGCTCGAGAAGTCGATCGGCGCGGTCCAGCACACCGGCGGCAAGAAGTTCGAGCCCGGTACCGAGCTCTACAACACGGTCCTGGAGTGGATCGAGGCCGGCGCCCCCAACGACGACGTGAGCAAGCTGCCGAAGGTGGTCGGCCTCGACATCTACCCCCCGTCGGGCGTGCTCGACGGCAAGGGGGCGACCCAGCAGATGACCGCCCGCGCCCGCTACTCCGACGGCACGGACCGCGACGTGACGAGCCTGGCCGTCTTCCTGACGAACAACGAGTCCTCCGCGGCGGTCACGCCGGGCGGCCTGGTCACCGCGGGCGATCGCGGCGAGGCGTTCGTGATGGCCCGGTTCGAGACGTACACGGTGGGCTCGCAGTTCATCGTGCTGCCGAAGGCCCTGAAATTCGAGTACCCGAAGGAGCCGGAGGCGAGCTACATCGACAAGCTCGTGGCCGACAAGCTCCGCAAGCTGAGGATCGCCCCGTCGGCGGTCTGCGACGACCCGACCTTCCTCCGCCGGGTCACGCTCGACATCGTCGGCCTGACGCCGACCCCGGACGAGTACAACCGGTTCCTCGCGTCGAAGGACCCGAACAAGCGGGCGAAGCTGATCGACGAGCTCCTGGAGCGGAAGGAGTTCTCCGAGATCTGGGTCAACAAGTGGGCCGAGCTGCTCCAGATCCGGTCGACGATCACGGTCAGCTACAAGTCGATGTTCCTCTACTACAACTGGCTGGTGGAGCGCGTCTCCAAGAACATGCCCATGGACCAGATGGTCCAGGAGCTGCTCGGGGCCAGCGGGGGGACGTTCAAGAATCCGGCCACGAATTTCTACCAGACGACCCTGGAAACGCTGCCGCTGACGGAGAGCGTCGCCCAGGTCTTCATGGGGATGCGGATCCAGTGTGCCCAGTGCCACAATCACCCATTCGACCGCTGGACCCAGGACGACTACTACGGATTCGCGGCGTTCTTCTCGCAGATCGGCCGCAAGCAGGGCGAGGACTACCGCGAGCTGATCATCTTCAACTCCGGGGGGGGCGAGGTGAACCATCCGGTCGGCGGCCGGGCGATGCCCCCCAAGTTCCTGGGCGGCGAGACGCCGGACGTGGCCGGCAAGGATCGCCGGGTCGTGCTGGCGAAGTGGCTGGCCTCCCCTCAGAACCCCTGGTTCGCGTCCTCGTTCGCCAACCGGGTCTGGGCTCATTTCATGGGGGTGGGGATCGTCGAGCCGGTGGATGACTTCCGAGTGAGCAATCCCGCCACCAATCCGGAGCTGCTCGAGGCCCTGGGCAAGCACTTCACCGACACCAAGTACGACCTGAAGTCGCTGGTCCGCGACATCTGCAACTCGAGGGCCTACCAGCGGGCCACCCAGCGGAACGAAAGCAACGCCCAGGACGAGCGCAACTTCGCCCACGCGCTGGTGCGGCGAATCAAGGCGGAGAACCTGCTGGACACGATCAGCGCCGTCACCGAGACCAAGGACAAGTTCCAGGGCCTGCCGGTGGGTGCCCGCGCGGTCCAGATCGCCGACGGCCAGAGCTCGACCTACTTCCTGACCACCTTCGGCCGGGCCACCCGCGAGACCCCCTGCTCGTGCGAGGTGAAGATGGAGCCGACGCTCTCCCAGGCCCTCCACCTCATCAACGGCGACACCGTGAACGCCAAGATCAAGCAGGGACCGGTGATCGCCAAACTGATGTCGGAGAAGAAGTCCCCGGAGGACTGCCTGAAGGACCTCTTCATCCGCAGCCTGGGCCGGCTGCCCTCGAAGGAAGAGACCGACAAGCTGACCCCGGCCCTGGCGGCCGGGCCGAACCAGAAGGTGGCCCTCGAGGACACGTTCTGGGCGCTGCTCAACAGCCGCGAATTCCTGTTCAACCATTGACGACGACAGACCGCCGGGGATGCGTCCCGGCCTGAATGCAGGCCGGACAGCTCCCCGGGGGCTTCCCTTACCTCGCCAAGAGACGACCCATGCGACGAAAGCTGATCGGTGCGGGGCTGACGGCGATCCTCACGGCCGCGATCGGGGCGATGTCCGCCTCGGCCGCGGACGACAAGGCGAAGGCCGCTACCAAGGTCACCTTCGCGGACCAAGTTTCGGGCATCTTCCGGAGCCGGTGCGGGGCCTGCCACAATCCGGACAAGGCCAAGGGGGGCCTGAATCTCGACAGCTTCAGCGCGGCCATGCAGGGGGGCGGCTCCGGCAAGGTCATCGAGCCGGGCGACCCCGATAATTCGAGCCTCCTCGGCGTGATCATGCAGACCGAGGAGCCGAAGATGCCCCCGAATTCGGCCAAGATCCCCGACGCCGAGATCGACCTGATTCGCCAGTGGATCGCCGGCGGGGCGCTCGAGACGTCCGGCTCCGTGGCCGCCGTGAAGGCCAAGCCCAAGGCCGAGTTCAAGCTCGATCCCGCCTCGCTGGGCAAGCCGGCCGGCGAGCCGGCGATGCCGGTGGGCGTCTCCACCGAACCGTCCACGCCCCAGGCACGCCAGGCCGCGGTCGTGGCCATGGCGGCCAGCCCGTGGGCCCCGCTGGTCGCGCTCGGCGGCCACAAGCAGGTGGTCCTCTATCGGTCGACGGACTTCCTCCTCGTGGGGGTCCTCCCCTTCCCCGAGGGGACCATCCATTCGCTGAGGTTCAGCCGCAACGGCGACATCCTGCTGGTCGGAGGCGGCCGCGGCGGCCAGGCCGGCCTGGCCGTCGCGTTCAACGTCAAGACGGGCCAGCGGATGTTCGAGGTCGGCAAGGAATACGACGCGGTCCTCGCCGCCGACATCAGCCCCGATCACTCGATGGTCGCCCTGGGCGGGCCCAGCAAGATGGTCCGCGTCTACAACACGGCCGACGGCAATCTCCTCTTCGAGATGAAGAAGCACACCGAGTGGGTCACGGCCGTCGAGTTCAGCCCCGACGGCGTCCTGCTGGCGACGGGAGACCGGAACAACGGCCTGGTGGTCTGGGAGGCCCAGACGGGCCGCGAGTATTTCGACCTCCGGGGCCATTCCGCGGCGATCACCGACGTCTCCTGGCGGCTCGATTCCAACGTCCTGGCCTCGTCGAGCGAGGACGGCTCGGTCAAGCTCTGGGAGATGGAGAACGGCAACGCGATCAAGTCCATCGCCGCCCACGGCGGCGGCGTGGCCTCGGTCCGATTCGCGAAGGACGGCCGCCTGGTCACCTCGGGCCGCGACCAGCGGGTGCGAACCTGGGACCCGAACGGGAACAAGCAACGCGAGTTCGACCCGTTCAACGACCTCGCCCTGGAGGCCGTCTTCACCCAGGACGAATCGAGGGTCGTCGCCGCCGATTGGTCCGGCGAGGTCCGCGTCCTGAACGTCGCCGACGGCAAGAAGCTGGCCAACCTGGCGATCAACCCCGCGCCCGTCGCCGTCCGCCTCGACCTCGCGAAGAAGGCGGCGATCGTCGCGCGGGCCGAGGCCGATTCGCTCGCCAAGCAGTTGGAGCCGCTCCAGGCGCCCGTCGCGGCCGCGGCGGCGGCCCTGGCGAAGGCGCAAGGCGACCTCGCCGTGGTCGAGAAGTCCGCCGCCAGCCAGCAAGGAGCGGTCGCCGCCCCCCAGCAGGCGGCCCAGGCGAAGCACGCGGCCTGGAACGACGCGAACGCCATGGCGCAGGCCGCCGCGGAGCTGCTCAACCGCGCCCGCGGGGAACAGGCCGCCGCGGAAAAGGCCGTCGCCGAGGCCGCGGCCGGGGAGAAGGCCGCCGCCGAGGCCCTCGCCTCCAGCCGGTTGGCGGTCGAGAAGGCCCTGGCGGACAAGCTGGCCCATGACCCGGCGATCGTGGCCGCCGCCAACGCGCTGAAGGCCGCGAAGACGCCGGAGGAAACGGCCAAGGCGACTGGCGAGCTGACGAAGCAGGCCGCCCGTGCCGGCGAGCTTGCCGCGGCCCTCTCCGCGGCCGGGACTCGCCAGGCGGAGGCGCAGGCCGCGGTCGTCCGGGCCGCCACGGTCAAGGCGGCCGCCCCGGCGGCGGTCGCCCCCGCCCAGCTACGCGCCCGGGCGGCCACCCTGGGCGACCAGTCCGCCAGGGAGCTGGTCGCGAGGATCGCCCAGGAGAAGGCCGCCGCGGACAAGGCCCTCGCCGACGCCGCCGCCGCCGCCAAGACCGCCGCCGATTCGCTGGCCGCCGCGAAGAAGGCCGTCGAGAACGCCACGGCCGCGAAGGCGGCCGCCGACAAGACGCTCGCCGAGAAGCGGGCCCCGCTCGACGCCGCCACGGCGAGGGCCCAGGCCCTCAAGGCGGAGGTCGATGCCCTCTCCGCCGAGGTCCAGCGTGCTCCCAAGGGGGGCCTGGCCGCGACCCCGGCGGCGGGCCCCCAGGCCAATCGCTGAAATTGGACCGATCAGGGGTTTTGAGCCCACCTCGGGAGCCGCTTCTCGAGGAAGGCCCGAACCCCCTCCTGGGCCTCGTCGCCGACCCTGATGGCGGCGCTCACCGCGGCGGCCCCTCGAAGGTTCCCGGGGCGATTCCCGACCTCGTCGAGCTGACGCTTGATCGCCGCCACGGCCTTGGGTGCCGCCTCGATCATCTGCTTGCCCATGAGGATCGCCTCGGGCAAGCACTTTCGAGGCTCGGTCACGAGGTTGACGAGCCCCCATTCCCGGGCGGTGTCGGCGACGATCAGGCCGCCCGTGAGGAGCAGGTGCCGCGACCGGCGATCGCCGATCAGTCGCGTCAGGTCGTACATCACGGTCGAGGGGACGAGCCCCCTGAGCACCTCCGGATAGCCGACACGAGCCGTGGTGGAGGCGACGGCAAGGTCGCAGGCCGCCATCAGGCCGGCCCCGCCGGCCAGGGCGTCGCCGTTCACCGCGGCGATCGTCAGCTTGGGGAGCGTGTGCACCTTCTGGATCAGGTCCGCGTAGTCTTGAAGCGTGACGACGGCGTGCTCCTCCGCCTCCGCGTTGCTCGCCTCACGGGCCGCCTCCCCCAGGTCCATGCCGGAGCAGAAGGCCGTACCGCTCCCAGTCAGGACCACGGCTCGGACCCTCGGCTCGCTCGCGGTGCGGCCGAGGTGGTCTTCCAGGTCGTGCATCATCGACCGCGAAAGCGCGTTCCGCTTCGCCGGTCGATTCAGGGTCAGGACGGCCACGACACCGTCGTCGGACCGAAGTACCAGGGGCTCCGCCATGATCGAATCTCCGCGCTCTCGAGTCTTTCCCTCTCGGGGGCCGCGACGGGTCTCTCGGACTGGCCGATCAGTGCAATCGCGGGTCGGTTGCCGCAATGATGGCGCTGACCGCCTGCTGATTGAACCCCTTGTAGCCCTCGCGACGTTGCAGGTTTTCGAGATGACTGCCGATCGCGCCATCCCGGAGGAATTTCAGGTGTTCTGCCTCGTTGATCCAGCCGAGCCGCAGGGCGCGGTCGACCCTGGCCTTCGCGACCGGCCAGCGCTCGCCCGCCGTGAAGGCCTGGCGGAGGAACGGGAAGTCGGAAAAGGGTGCCATGGTCTGGATGCCCGCCTCGGCCTCCAGCCCAGCCTTGAGGGCATCGAATTCGAACTGAGCCTCGAGGTGGTGCATGCCGGCGTCGAGGATCGACTCCCCATGGAGCGCGACCCAGAGCCCGACGGTGCTCGGTCGAGGCAGGTCCGGGAGGGCCTGGTGCGCGAAGTCCTGGGTCGCCTCCTCGGGGGCCAGGTCCAGGTCGGCGAAGATCACGATCCCGGTGGTGGAATGCTCGAGCACCTGGGCGCCCCAGCCGGCGTGCTGGCCGGCGTGGAATCGCTCGCGGAGCGAGAATCCCAGTCGCGCGAACATGGCCATGATGTCCGGGAAGAATCGGCGTGAGCAGCGGAAGGTGTGATGGTCGTGGTTGGCCCACCCGAGTCCCAGCCGATCCTGCCGCTCCTTCTGCACCCGCGCGGCCCGGTTGCGGGCTTGCCAGTATTCGCGCTCGGCCTGGAAGATCAGATGGCATGCCAGGTCCCTGTCCCCGGCGAGCTCGATCGCCCGCTCGAGGGTGGCCCGGGTCGCACGGATGCCCTCCGCGTCGTCGTCGAATCGCCGCCTCCGGGCGCGCCAGAGGTCGAGCACCGCCAGCGCGTCCCGGGCGGCCTGCGGCCTCATCCGGCCCTCGCGCGCCAGCTCCCCCGGGAAGGCCTCGAATCCCTGATAGGCCCGCCGCTCCGCGGCCGTGAAGGCCGTCGCCTCGCCGGGGATCGTGGCCGTCCGATAGGGCCCCATCGGCGGCCCGAGGATCTCGATCCCGAGGTCATGGGCCCTGACGAAGTCGGCGGCGGAGTCGACCTTGATGACGATCTCCGAAACGGCGCCGGAATTCCCGCCGTCGTCCTTCCCGACCCTGACGACCAGCCTGGGGAAGAGGCCTCCGCGATGGGCGAAGGCGGCGCCGCCCGAGGGATGCCGGATCGCCTGCCGTTCGAAGCCCATCGCCAGCAGCCGTGCCTCGAAGTCCGGCCCTCCGGAGACGACGAGATGGTCGACCCAGACCGGCAGCGATGTCCCGGTCTCGCCGGGCAGTCGGACCGAGAGCTCGGCGGCGAACCGATTCCCTTCCAGGCCCTTGGCGATCAGTCCGTCCACGAATTCTGCCGCCTGCGGCCATCGCCGCCAGTCGAACGTCGTCGTCGAGTCCCGAATCGTCGCTCTGGACATGGGATCGCCTCCCGGAGGGTCGTTCGTGCGGGGTCGTGCTCGGCGCCGTCATCAAGCGGGCCTCGACGCCGGCTCGGTCGCCGCCGCGGAGGGGCCGGTCCCGCCGTCAGCCCCGGAATCCTCGATCGCCCGCTCGAGCAGTTCCAGGCCGATCTCGACCTGACGGGCGGTCAGGCAGAGGGGTGGACAGAAGCGGACCGTGCTCTGGCCGCACGGCAAGAGCAGGAGTCCGCGACGGAACGCAAGGTCGATGATCCGGTCCCTGAGAGCCGGATCGGGATCGCCCGACGATCCCTGGACCTCGGCGCCGAGCATCAAGCCCAGGCCGCGGACTTCACGGATGAGGCGGTGGCGGCGGCCGAGCTCCTCCAGCCCGGTTCGAAGCTGCTTGCCTCGCTCGACGCAATTCGCGAGGTAGCGGTCCTCGATGAGCGAAAGGGATGCCAGGGCGGCGGCACAGGCCACCGGATTACCGCCGAAGGTGGAGGCGTGGCTCCCGCTCGGCCAGTCCATGACCGAGGACCTGGCGACGATGGCCCCCAGCGGCAGGCCATTGGCGATCCCCTTGGCCAGGCAGATGATGTCGCCGGCGATGCCCCAGTGCTCCGATGCGAAGAGCGTCCCGGTCCGTCCGAAGCCGCTCTGGACCTCATCCAGGACCAGCAGGATGCCGTGCTCGTCGCAGAGAGTCCGGAGGCCGGGCAGGAAGTCCGGCGGGGGGACGATGTATCCCCCTTCCCCCTGGATCGGCTCCACGAAGATGGCGGCCAGCTCCTCCGGGGGGCAGACCGACCGCAGGAGCGCCCGGACGCTCTCGAGGTCCCCGTAACGCGCGTGGTGGATCTCCGGGACGAGGGGGGCGAACCCGCGGCGCTGGAGCGGCTTCGAGCCCGAGAGCGAGAGCGCGCCGTAGGTCCGCCCGTGGAAGGCCCCCAGGAAGGCCATGGCGCGGTTCCGCCCGGTGTGGCGCCTCGCCAGCTTGAGCGCCGCCTCCACGGCCTCGGCCCCGCTGTTGGTGAAGAAGACGCGCTTGGCCTCGTCACCCGGGGCCCGCTCCGCCAGCCGCTCGGCGAGCAGGACCTGCGGCACGTAGTAGAAGTCGGTCCCCGACATGTGGACCAGCCGCCGGCTCTGGCGCGCGATCGCGGCCGTGACCTTGCGGTTCGAATGGCCGGCATTCGTGACGGCGATCCCGGCGGTGAAGTCGAGGAATCGGTTGCCGTCCACGTCCTCGATCATCGCCCCCGATCCGCGGCGAACGACCAGGGGATAGGTCCGGGTGTAGGACGGCGACATCACCGCGCGGTCGCGTTCCAGCCATCGGGTCGCCCGGGGCCCGGGGAGGGGACCGAGGATTCGTGGCTCGGAGCGATGCAATGCCGCCATGGGGGTGTCCTTCCTGGTCGGCGGCCGTGGCGGTCTGCCGCTCGCCCGGCCGGATCTCGCGATCGAGGCCCCGGGCCTCAGAAGTCTCGAGTCCCCTTCGCCAGCTCGTCTTCCCACTGGTCGAGCAACGGCCAGTCGACGGCACACGTGCCGAAATCCGCGAGGTGGGTGTAGGACTCCAGGCGGCGGATCGTGGCGTCGATGAGGGCGTTGTCCTTGCGGAAGACCGGCCCGTGCGACGGCAGGAGGAACTCCACGTCGCTCGCCCGGATCCGCTCGAGGCTGGCGATGAAATCGGGGATGCTCGATCCGTGATGGGCGTCGATCGCCCCCACGGAGCCGTCCCGGAAGATGTTGTCGCCGGAGAAGAGCAGATTGCCCATCCGCAAGGCGAGCTGGCCGGCGGTGTGGCCGGGCGTGCTCCAGACCTCCATCGTCCGCTCGCCGATCCGGATCGTGTCACCCTCGTTGATGGGCCTGTCGACCTTGCACCGGGGCATCGGGATGTGGATCCCCTGGGCGTCGATCCGGGCGAACGTGAAGATCTCGTCCCCCTGCTCGAGCGCCGGGATGCTCAGCGGGTGGGCACCGATCGGGCACTTGAGGATCTCGCGGGCGCGGGCCAGTCCCTGGGTATGGTCCACGTCCGCATGGCTCGCCACGATGAGCTTGCAGGCGGAAAGGCTGAAGTTCATCTGGCGGATCAGCTCGAGGACGTCCGTCAACTCGTCGAGGAAGCCGACATCGAGCAGGGCGTATTCGGTCCCCCCGTCGATCAGGTAGACATTCACGCCCATCCGACGTCGAGACTGGTAGTTCATCTCGATCACGCCGGGGAAGAGATAATTCCGTTCGATCATGGCAATCCGAAGCTCCTGCGGCGCACGATCCTCGACGGGACGGGCCAGCCTACGGGACGGGCATTCACCAGCCATCTTACCGACCGTCGAGGAAACGACTCAACGCGAAAGATCGGCGGGCCCGGGGAACGCGCGCCACGAGGCCGGCGTCTAAGGCCCGGAGGCTTCATGGCGCCGCATCCCGCGCCGGGACCCCGGGCCGGCGAGGCCGACGAAACCGGCGCCCACCAACGCCCGCGGGTGCCATTCCGCCGACTTGACATGGCCGAAAACGCGGGGTAGATTGAAACATGGTAATTTGCTGGAAGTGGTTAATTTACCTCAAGATGAGTTGACGACCCGGGGTGCGCGAGGGGTGGACGAATTCATCCAGCCAACGGGAGTCTGAGCCCCCCTTTCGTCGCGTTATCATCTCGGGGACGACGTCTTCGATACCGACCCGGCGGCCGGCCGAGCGATTGGCTCGCCTGGTCGCCGATGTCGCATCGGCAAGGTCTCTAGCAGGTCGGTGGTCGGCTCGCCGGAATCCATCGGCGCGGGGTTGAGGCATCTATCAACGGGGATTGCCGACATGGTCAAGGTGTTGCCGCCGCGGCGGTCGTTGAGGTTCTGGCGCGGAGGCACGGCGATGAGCCTCTCGCTGATGCTGACGCTGGCGATGGCGGCCGCGGATCGGTGCTTCGCGCAGGTTCAACCCGGCGGACAGACGAAGGGGGCCACGCCGGGCAAGGCCGCGGCGGGGAATGCGGCCGCCGGCTCGCAAGAGAAGGCGAAGGGCGACTCGGGGTCTCAGCCCGCCGATCCGGGCCAGCCCGCGGCCAAGTCGAAGGAGGGCGATGGGCCCGCGGAAGCCCCCCCCGATCCGTCTCAGACCCAGAAGGTCTCACCGGTTGAGATCTTCAAGGATCCCCTGGCCAGCCAGCTCATCGACCTCAAGAGCTTCAACCCGATCAGGAACCGGCCGCCGGCCCCGGGGGACATCGAGGCCGTCAAGGATATGGCCCAGAATCCGGCCGCCCCGGTCGACCCGACGCTCATCCGCCGGATGGTGGGGGGCATGATCGCCCAGCTCACCGACACCAAGAACATCCAGCTCGTCATCGATCCTCCCCCGACGAGCGCCCCGGGCACCGACGCGCGAGCCATCGAGACCGCGACTCGAAACCTGCAAGAGCCCCTGTTCGTGGCCAGGGCCAACAAGAGCACGCAGTTCCTCACGGAATACAACAAGGCCCTGATTCAACTCCTGCCCCCGGTCCTGAAGAACCACCTGGTCCCTCGAGTCCAGGCGATGATCGTGCTCGGCCAGACGGGGAGCCCCGAGGCGTACAAGCTCTTCCTGGACGAGATCAAGAACCCGAAGCAGACGGTCTGGGTGAAGCTCTGGGCGTTCCGGGGGATCACGAACATCATCAGGTACAACGAGACCCCGCGCCTGAACAACCAGCAGACGGTCGATGCGGCCCGGGTCATCTCGGACTTCCTTGGCGAGAACAAGGAGGTCCCCTGGCCGGTCCAGTATCGGGCCCTGGAGGCCCTGACATACCTCCGGCAAGGGACGGAGCCGAAGTCCCCCAAGGAGGCCAAGATCGCCTCCACGGTCGCGCGAATCCTCGCGGACCCGAAGGCCCGGCCCGACGTCCGCTCGGAAGCGGCCCGAGCGCTGGGCTTGATGCAGATCACGACCGCGGTCACGGACTACAATCACGCCCTGGTTGCCTATCTGACCGGCCAGGTCGCGGCGGCGATCGGCGATGAAATCGTGGCCAGCTATTCCGAGAAGGGTCCCGCACTCAACGCCACCAAGGCGCAGTACCTGGCGACGCTCCTGATCGGGCCGATCTTCCAGACCTTCGAGGGCCAGGCCGGGGTGCGGGACAGCGGGCTGCTGCACAATCCCGCGGCCGCCTCCAGCCGGTCCGAGATCCAGAAGGTCCAGGATCTGATCACGCCGCTCTCGAAGTCGGCGGTGGACCTGGTCAAGGCGCCCGCCGGCCAGCTCGCAAGTCGGCGGAAGGACCTCCAGGCCAGGGTGGCGGCGGTCCGGGCCTACCTCGCCAAGAACGTCCCGGCCAACGGTCATCTGGTGCCCGGAGACGACGGCTTCCTTGCCGGCGCCGAGGAGCCGGCCAGCCCCCCGGAACCCGCGTCAGGGCCCGCCACCGCGAAGGCGGCCGGGCCCTCCCGGTGACGGCCAGCCCGGGGCCGGGCGGCCCTCCGCCGGCCGTCGATACGGGACCGATCTCGGTCCCGGAGCTGCGGGATTACCACCGGATCAACGCCGAGCTGGTGCGTCGACTCCAGCTCGGCCAGAGGTATGTCCGCCTCGACGGCGTTGAGGGGCATCGGCTGCTCCTGTTCGGCCTCCGGGGTCCCTGGCACGCGGTCGTGGAGCTGGCGGGCAACGCCGGCCCGGAGCTGGCCGCGGAGATGGACGCCCCCGGGGTCACCGTCGTCTGCCGCGGCTCGGCCGCCGATGGTGCAGGACGCTCGCTGGTCTCGGGCACGCTCCTGATCCTCGGCCGCTCGGGGGTCGCCCTCGGATACGGCCAGATCGGCGGCCTGATCGTCGCCGCCGGCGATGCCGGGGCCCGCGCCGGGCTCCTTCAGCGGGGGGGGGACCTCGTCCTGCTGGGCCCGTCGGGATCATTGTCCGGGGAGGGCCAGCTCGGCGGCCGTCTCCTGTTTCGGCAGGCCCTCGCCGGACCGAACCCGGGGCATGGCAGGCGTTCCGGCCGCCTGGTCGATATTGGCCAGGTAGAGGCAGGCGACGGCCGCGGTCCCGGGCCTCACGTCGATCCCGGCCTGGTTCGCCTGCTCGACGCCGCGCAGGACCTCGCCTCGCGGCACTCCTCGAACGAGTGAGGGAGCTACCATGGAAAGCCCGGCGGATCGACCCGGTCGGTGGGCCCTGCCGGGGCTCGTCTGCGTCGGGATCCTGATCGCGGGCTGCAGCGAGGAGCTGGGGCCGGAACGATTCGAAACGACGCGTGTCCGCGGCCGAGTCCTGCTGGGGGGCAAGCCGGTCGGAGGCGGGTTCGTGGACATGCTCCCGGCCGGCGGGACCCGAGGCTTGATCCGGTCGACGCGGATCGGATCCGACGGTCGATTCGATGCGGATCGGGTTCCCGTGGGCGTCGTCGCGATCCGGATCGTCGGCGCCCCGATCCCGCTCGACTACGCCATGCTCTTCTCGAGGTTCCCGACACGGATCCAGCGAACGATCGACGCTCACGCCTCGACGCCGATCGAGATCGAGCTCATGGAAGAGGCCATCCGGGCCCAGGCCACGCACGAGGCCCAGGTCGAGGAATCCCGCGCCAATCAACCGCCAGGAACCGGGCCATGAACCCATCGGCCAGCTCGGCCGCCGACTCGAAGCCCTCGGACGCGGAGCCGCGAGGCCCCGTGCTCGCGGCCGATGTCGCGGAGATGCCCATCATCCGCCTCGTCTATCGCGACGGCTCGGGTGAGATGCACCTCGACTGGACGGTCGAGCGGATCCCCCAGGCGCTGGCCGATCCTTCCGGGATCCTCTGGGTCGACCTGGAGAGCACGACGCCCCAGGACCGGCAGGACAATCACGCGGGGCGGCTCCTGCGCGAGGTCTTCGGGTTCCATCCGCTGGCGGTCGATGACGCGATCGACGAATGCAACCTCCCCAAGGTCGACGACTGGGGCGACTATCTCACCCTGGTCTTCCACAGCACGTCGATGGAGCGCCGGGGGGATGTGCTCCGGCTCCACGAGCTGGACATCTTCCTGGGGGGGAACTACGTCCTCACGTATCATTCCGGCCCGCTCGAGTTCCTCGACAAGGAACGGGCCTCGATCCTCCGCGACCACCGCGATCGCCTCCGCCGCGGGGCCGACCATCTGCTCGCCCGCCTCCTCGAATGCGCCGTGGACGAATCCCTGAAGACGATCGAGCAGCTCGACGACCGGCTCGATCTGATCCAGAACCGGGTGCTCGACAATCCGACTCCCGCGACGCTCAAGACGATCTTCCGCGTGAAGCGGGCGGCGATCCGCCTCCACAAGATCTTCGGCCCCCAGCGCGAGGTCCTCAATCGCCTGGCCCGCGACCCGTACGACCAGGTGCGTCCGGAGAATCGCGTGTACTTCCGGGACGTCTACGATCACGTCGTCCGCGTCCACGACATCTCGGAGAGCCTGCGCGACCTGATTGCGGGGACCCTGGAGACCTACCTGTCGGTGATGTCGAACCGCACCAACGACATCATGAAGACGCTCACGATGGTCACCGTGATGTTCATGCCGATGTCGTTCCTGACGGGTTTCTTCGGCATGAATTTCTTCGCCGAGCCCCTGGCCCTGAATTCCCCCATGCCCCGCCTGGCTCTCTTCCTCGGCACGATCGCGGTCATGGCCCTGTCGCCGGTGGCGATGTGGACCTACGCACGGCTCAAGAAGTGGATCTGAGCGGAGCCTCACCGGTCACCGGAGGGTCCCGAAGGAGGCAAGCGGGGGCCTGGCCCGCGAGGTTTCCTCGGGGGCGGGTGGCCTGATGCCCCGGCGACTCCGAGGCTGTAAGCTAGAGTCGGAAGGCAAGGCACCAGGGTCGTCAGCCTTCCCTGCTTTCGTCCGATCGAGGTCCCGCGGACGGTGCAACGACGTGGCTCGTGCATCCTCCCCGCGGACGATCCGCCTGATGGCTCGAGGATGTAGCCCCGGAGAACCTGGGCCGTGGCCACTTTTTCGCTCAATTTTGTGATGGAGAGTACGAACCCACGGGAAGGGCACGGGACGTGTTTCGAGGAGGAAACGCTCATGATCGAGATCCGATGTCCGGCGTGCGGGGCGGGGGGAAGAGCATCGGCCGATAAGGTGAACACGCGGCTGATCTGCCGGAAATGCCTGAAGGTCTTCCACGTCACGGCCAGCGGCAGGGCGGTCCTCGGCGAGCCGCACGACCCTGGCGCGGCCCAGGCGCCTCAGCACGACCATCACGTTCCCGACTCGGCCCAGAAGGTGGATCAGTTCTTCGAACAGACCCGCAGGTCCGTCCTGTCGCCCAAGGGCCTGGTCATCGGGCTGGCATTGCTCGCCGCGATCGTCGCGGCGATCTACTACTCCACCCGGAAGGGACCGGAGAGCCTGGAGGACACGGCCTCGCGCGTGGCCCGGGCCACCGTACAGGGCGATCTCCAATCCATCCGCGCGGTTTCCCTGTTCGGGACGGAGGCGGAGGCGATCAAGTGGTACGACTCGATCCGGACCCAGTGTGACGAGCTGAGGCAGCGATTGGGATCGAACCGGATGCGGGTCGAGGTGGCCGTGAAGCAGCAGGACATGGGGGCGGGGACCGCCGAGACCCTGGCTCGGATCGAGACCGAGGAGGGCCTGGAGCGAAAGGCCGGCAGCCTGCCCGATCCCACGATGCCGGCCGTGGGGTCGGACGTGTCCCTCTCGCTGCCGATGGCCTGGAAATCCGAAGGCTGGGCGGGATGGAAGCTCGACGCCCGGAAGACACTGGAGCTGGGACCGGCATCTCCCTGAGGGAAGGCACGCCGGGCCGCTGATTCCCTCGACGTCTCCCGTGAATCGGATCGAAGTGCTTCCGTGGAGATGAGATACGCAAACGAGCTCCGATCAGTGGGCCTTGACGGTCGTCGGGCATGAGGCTACCATGTGCCGACCGTCGGTCTGGCAGACCTCGACGCCTGGGACGATCGACGGTGGTCATCAGGATGCCGAAGTCCGTGTCGGGCCTGGCGCCGGGCTGTCCCGGCAACGGATCGTTCGGTCGTGGTCCTCGGGCCACGCCCGGCCGATCCTCGTCTCCCCGCGGCGTATCTCCCCCAGCGAGGTGAGAATCCTTGCCGATGCCACCTTTCGACGGATTTCAGGACTTCGTCCGGGTTGATGTCCCGCTGGCTCCGCAGGTTTGGTTCCGCGTCGGGGGCCCTGCCCGCTTCTTCGCCCGCCCCCGGTCGCTCGACGAGCTGCTCGCCCTCCTCGATCGGGCGCGACAGGAATCCCTCGCGTTCAAGATCCTCGGCGGCGGCTCCAACGTCCTCGTCCGCGATGAAGGCGTGGATGCCCTGGTGATCCAGCTCGAGAGCCCGTTCTTCTCCGATGTTTCCATCGACGACAACGTGATCAAGGTCGGGACGGCCGTGCCGCTCACGGCGCTGATCTCGCAGACCGCCAGGGCGGGACTCGCCGGCCTCGAGATCCTCACCGGGATTCCCGGGACCGTCGGCGGTGCGCTCCGCGGCAACGCCGGCAGCCGGCAGGGCTCCATCGGCCAGTACGTCCGCCGGGCCACGGTGCTGGACGCGTCCAACGAGGTCCACGTCCGCGAACGCGACGACATCACCTTCGCGGACCGTTCCTCGAACCTGGACGAGCCGGTGCTGCTGTCCGCCGAGTTCGAGCTGACCCACGAGGACCCGGAGTCCGTCGTCCGCCGGATGCGTCGGATCTGGATCATCAAGAAGGAGAACCAGCCTTACGGGCACCAGTCGTCCGGCTGCATCTTCAAGAATCCCGCGCCGGATGTCTCTGCGGGGGCGCTCGTGGACCAGGCCGGGCTCAAGGGGACCCGATGCGGCGGCGCGGAAGTCTCCGACCGCCATGGCAACTTCATCGTGGCCCATCCGGGCGCCAAGGCGGCCGACGTGCTCCGCCTGATCGACCAGATCCAGCAGCGAGTCTGGCAGCAGTTCGGCTACGAATTGGAACTCCAGATCCAGGTGTGGTAAGCTACGGCGTCCGCATTCATCTCGGCAGGCTGCGTCGCGGGATCCGTCTCATTCCCGCGTCGATCCCTCGACGCAGGGCGATCCGGCGGTCACCTCGCCCATGGCCGCCTTGCTCGGGCGGGCTCTAGCCGCGACCGGGATGGAGGAAATCGGTGATGGACTACCGCGAGTCTCCTGGAATTTCCGCCGGCTCGCGGCTCGAGGGTGGGGTCGACGACCAGGCCGAACCCAGGCGTTTTCGACGCTTCGATTTCGTCCGCCCCCAGCGACAGCTCGACGTCCCTCGAGTCGTGCTCGCCGTCGGCCTGATCGGCATGGCCGCGGTGCTGGCCGTTTACCTCGTGACGATGGCCGTTCGCTCCGCCGTCTCGTGGCTTCATCTCCAGTCGCAGTATCAGATTCAATTCGCCGATATCGCACTCGCGGAGCCCCCCCCAGCGTGGTTTCGGGGCGGGCGTGAGACCTTCCTTAGGAAGGTCCGAGAGAACGCCGATGAGCCCGAAATCCTGCCCCTCCTCGACCTGGAAAGGGGCCGGATCGACCGCGCGTTCCGCCTCTCGCCATTCGTCGAAGACGTGATCCGGGTCGAGTATCCGCCGCATCAGATCATCGTGCACCTCGTCTACAAGCAGCCCATCGCGACCCTCCCATTCCCGCGCAGTCCGGCCCTCATCCTGGACCGCAATGCCCACGTCCTGCCTCGCGAGGACATCGATCTCGACAAGCTGGATCCGCTCATCGAGGTGATCGCCCAGGGCTTGCTCCCATCCGCCGCCAAGCCCGGGCTCCCGTTCCGGCCACCCGGCTCTTCGCCCGAATCGGATCGGTGCGAATCCTGCATTCGCCAGGCGACATCGCTGGCCGCCTACTTTCGGGAACCGCCTCGCGCCCGCGCGGCCAGCTCCCCCGCGCTCCGGATCACCAAGGTCATCGCGACGGAGTGCATCGCGGCCGCGAGCTCGACGCTCGACCACCGCGGATTCTTCGTCGCCAATGCGGACCGAGCCCTGATCCTCTGGGGCCAGCCGCCCGGTGAAGAGCCCCCCGGGGCCGCGAAGGCCGACGACAAATGGGCAATTCTGGAAAAATGGGCAACAGGCCCCGTTCACGAACCCCTGCCGGATCGGGATTTCTGGTCCTTTACGCCGACCTATCTGGATCACATCCGCACAGCGCCCGCGTCCGGCCATGCGAGTACGCCGGCGAATCCGGGAAGATAGACGTTTCGGGCGTCCCATTAGGAGGGAGAGCACCCGGATGGCCTTCAGCCGGCCGTCCGCGCCCTGCGCCATCAGATTTGAGGATTTGAGGGGGGAGAGGTTGCACCATGGCGAACCGCCTTGGCCCGATGTGGTTGAATCGCGTCTCCCAGTTCACGGGGCCGACGTCCAGCGGACGATTCAGCCGGTTCGCCATCCAGGTGCAGAAGGTGAACGACCTTGAGCCCGTCTTCGAGCCGATGACCGACGATCAGCTCCGGGCGAAGGCGCATGAGCTCCGGCTGAGGGCCCGCCAGGGGGATTCGCTCAACCTGTTGCTGCCGGAGGCGTTCGCCCTGGTTCGCGAGTCGGCCAAGCGGACGATCGGCCAGCGGCATTTCGACGTCCAGGTCCTCGGGGGCGTGGCGATCCACAATCGCTGCATCTCGGAGCTGGAGACGGGAGAAGGGAAGACGTTGGTGGGGACCATGCCCACCTTCCTGAACGCGCTGCCCGGCAAGGGGGTGCACGTCGTCACGGTGAACGACTACCTGGCCCGCCGCGATGCCGAGTGGATGGGGCCGATCTATGAGCGGCTGGGCATGACCGTCGGCTGCATCCAGACCAATCAGCCCGACGGCTCGCGCCGTCAGGCGTACCAGTGCGACATCACCTACGGCACCAGCAAGGAGCTCGGCTTCGACTTCCTCCGCGACGAGCTCAAGCGGCTCCAGCTCGGCGATACCCACCGCAAGTCGTTCGAGGAGGTCTTCCTGGGGAGCGGGCGGCACACCGAATCCGAGCTGCCGGTCCAGCGGACCCACTTCTTCTGCGTGGTGGACGAGGCCGACAGCATCCTCATCGACGAGGCGAGGACGCCGCTGATCATCGGTGCCAACAATCAGCCGACGCAGGAGGAGGCCGCGGCCTACTACGGCGCCGACCAGCTCGCCCAGACCCTCGTCCGGGTCAAGGACTACAAGTATGACCCCGTGGAACGGAAGGCGGAGCTGACCCCCCCCGGCCGCCGGAAGGTGCAGGCGCGGGCCGCTCATCAGGCCTTCGTCACGCTCACGGTGGACGGGGTCTACGAGTACGTCGAGCGAGCCCTCCGCGCCCAGATCGCCTACCTCCGCGACCGCGACTACGTCGTCCACGACGGCGAGGTCGTCATCGTCGACGAATTCACGGGCCGCATGATGCCGGGCCGCCAGTGGCAGGACGGCCTGCACCAGGCCATCCAGGGGAAGGAGAAGCTGGAGATCACCCTGGAGACGATCACGGCCGCCCGCGTCACCGTCCAGGACTTCTTCAAGCGATACAAGAAGATCGCCGGCATGACCGGCACCGCGACCTCGGACGCGGCCGAGCTTCGCCGCATCTACAAGGTGGGCGTCATGAAGATCCTCACCAATCGGCCCTGCCGCCGGGTCTGGCTCCCCGATCGGATCTTCTCCACCGAGGACGAGAAATTCCGAGCGGTGGCCGACCAGGTCATCGAGTGGAACAAGATCGGCGTGCCGACGTTGGTCGGGACCCGGTCCATCGAGAAATCGGAGAAGCTCAGCCGGCTGCTGGCGGAGGCGGGCGTCGAGCATCAGATCCTCAACGCCAAGAATCACGAGATCGAGGCCAGCATCGTCGCCCAGGCCGGACACATCGGCAAGGTGACGGTGGCCACCAACATGGCCGGCCGAGGGACCGACATCAAGCTCGGCGAAGGGGTCGCCGCGCTCGGCGGATTGCACGTCATCGGCACCGAGCGGCACGAGTCCCGCCGGATCGACCGCCAGCTCGCCGGCCGCTCCGCCCGCCAGGGGGACCCCGGCTTCGTCCAGTTCTTCGTGTCTCTCGAGGACGAGATCGTCGAGGCCTTCGGCGAGAAGCCGGCGGGACGGATCCGACGTCGCTACGCAGGCCACGGCGAGCTCACCAGCGCGGCCTGGCGGCGGTTCTTCGTCAAGGCCCAGGCCAAGAAGGAACGGCAGCACTTCAAGGACCGGAAGCTCCTGATGGCCTACGAGAAGCAGCGAGCCGAGATGCGCAAGAACATGGGCCTCAACCCCGTCCTCGGTTGACCGCGACCGGCTCTCGCCTCAGCGCCGGAAGTAGGACCGCGCCTCGTCCTTGACCTCCTTGTTCAGGCGAGAAAGCGCCCCCAGGGCGGCCTCGGCGACCTTCAGCCGCGCGGCCGAGTCCGTTCCGGGTGCGGTTCGGATCCGGGTCAGGTAGTCGCGGAGACGCTCCCTGCGTGCCGTCGCGCGCATCAGGTGGTGGATCAGGAGCCAGCTCTCGGCATAGGCGAGTTGTTGTTGCTCGCCCTCGAAGGCCGAATCGTCCCGGAGCAGGTCGTCGAGATCGATCCAGCCGCCGACCTGCCGCAGGGCCTCCAGGCGAGGCGTGTTCACGCCCCCGATCGCGTTCTTCACGTTCGGACGCCAGAGCTCCACGTAGGTCGCCAGGCCCTCGCTGATGCAGAGGGGCGGGACGTGGTCGCGATCGAGGAGCCCCGTGTTGTAGCAGAGCTGATGCGCCGTCTCGTGGACCAGCGTGAAGAGATTGATCCGCTCCGCCTCCTGGCGGCTCCGCTCGCCGTCGGCCCGGAAATCGAAGATCACCAGCCGATTGAGGTCGAGATCGAAATGACCCCCGACGTCCCGTCCCGGTGCTTCGCCCAGCAGTTTACCGTAGGACGCGTCGTCCTTCAGACCGACCACCGTGAGCCGCCTGGACGGATAGGCGAGCTCGAAGCCTCGCCCCCGGAAGTGCGTCAGGAAGTCCTTGCCGAGCGATTCACACCGCTCGAGAGCCGCTCGAAGGTATGAGCCGGGGGCGTCGCCGACCGCGAGGAAATGCTCGGTCCGCGCGACCTCCTGCCGCCCCAGCCCGGCATGGCGGGCGGCCTCGCGGACGGCGGCCTCGTCATCGGCCAGCCTCGGTTCCTGTGCTCGAGCAAGGGAGAACGGGTGGAGCCCCCACCCCATTCCGTATGCGGCCACGGCCGCGCGGCCGAGCCAGGCACGACGACTCCCGTTCCAGGCTTGCTCCATCCGCATCGTCGTCCCTCGCTCGTAGATTGCCGCTTCTGTCACGATCGAATTCTACATGCCCCGACCGCGGCGGCAACCGGGTCTGCCTGGTCTCCGGCCCGGTCGATCCTTGATCGCGACCTGCGCCGGGTGGAAGATGGCCGAGAGGGCGCCCCGTTGAGGCGACGGCCCTCGATGCCGCGAGGATTGACAGGTTCTGGGAGAATCGCCATGACCGGCCCGAAGCCAGCAGATCGTACGTCGCGTCGAGGATTCCTGGAGACGACCGGCCAGGGCCTGGCCGCCTCGGCCCTGGCCGGCGTGGCCATCCCGGCCGTTCACGCCGGGGAGAGCCACACGATCAAGATCGCCCTGGTCGGCTGCGGCGGCCGGGGGACGGGCGCGGCCGCCAATGCCCTGTCGACGCGGAGCGGCCCCATCAAGCTGGTGGCCATGGCCGACGTGTTCGAGAACCGCCTCAAGATGAGCTACGAGGCGCTGACGAACACCAGCGGAGACGGCGGCTCGGTCGATCGGCCGGCCGGCACGTGGGGCCGGGACCAGGTGGACGTCCCGCCGGACCGCCGCTTCATCGGCTTCGACGCCTACAAGCACGCGATGGAATGCCTTTCGCCGGGGGACATCGTCCTCCTCACCACCCCCTGCGCCTTCCGCTCGGTCCACTTCGCCCACGCGATCGAACGGGGCCTGAACGTCTTCATGGAGAAGCCGACGACCGTCGACGGGCCCAGCACTCGCAAGATGCTCGAGCTCGCGGATCGCTCGTCGACCCGCAACCTGAAGGTCGGCGTCGGGCTCATGTGCCGGCACTGCGACGCGCGCAAGGCCCTGCTCGAGCGGATCCGCGACGGCCAGATCGGCGACATCACGCTCCTCAAGACCTACCGCCTAGTCGGCCCGGCGGGCTTCACCGGGCCGAAGCCGCCGGACATGTCCGAGCTGCTCTATCAGGTCAAGAACTACCTCAGCTTCTTCTGGGCGAGCGGCGGCCTGGTCCACGACTACACGAGCCACAACATCGACGAGTGCTGCTGGATGAAGGGCTCGTGGCCGGTCCGCGCCCACGGCCTGGCCGGGCGCTATTACCGGACCGACGAGGTGGACCAGAACCTGGACCATTACTCGGTGGAGTACACGTTCGCGGACGGGACGAACCTCTTCCTCAACGCCCGGAACATGAACGGCTGCCACGGGGAATTCGCCAGCTACGCCCACGGGACCAAGGGGTCGGCGGTGATCTCGACCTCGATGCACACCCCGGCGAAGTGCCGCATCTACAAGGGACACAACTTCGCGAAGGGGGAGCTGAACTGGGCGTTCCCCCAGCCGGAGCCGAACCCCTACCAGCTCGAGTGGGACCACCTGGTGGCGGCGATCCGCGAGGACAGGCCCTACAATGAGGCCCGCCGCGGCGCCGAGGCGAGCCTGGTCCAGATCATGGGCCGGATGGCCTGCCACACCGGCCAGGTCGTCACCTGGGACCAGGCCCTCAACCACACCCAGGAGTTCGCACCGGGCCTCGAGTCGTTGACCATGGCCTCGGCGGCGCCGATCCATCCGGGCAAGGACGGGAGGTATCCCACGCCCCAGCCCGGGCTCCTCGGCGATCGCGAGTACCAGGCCTAGGGTCGCGGACGTGATACAGCCCCGCTTCTCTCGGGGCTGGAAGACCGGCCGCCGACGACGTCGAGCCGAGAAAAGGCCCGGGGCGAGAAATGCGCCGGGCCTTGTGCTATGATCTTCCGCGAGGTCATTTGCAGCTCCCTCGGCCACCCGAAGGCGAAGTCGATCATGCCCAGCGGCGAGGTTCACTGGCACGAAGGGATGTTCCTCCGCCCGCATCATTTCCTGGCGGAACACCGGCGGGCGCTGGGCCTGATTCAGGTCGACGGCAAGTGGAACCAGCAGCACAACTGGGGCCTGCGGTCGATCTCTCTGAACACCGAGGCGCTCAGCAATCACCGATTCTCGGTCGCGTCCCTGAAGGCGCGGCTCCGCGACGGGACCCTCGTCGAGGTGCCGGAGGAAGGCCCCCTCTCCGACCTGGACCTGAAGCCCGCCTTCGTCGCCGAACGCAAGGTGACGGTCCTCCTCGGGGTGCCGATGTTGAGGTCCGGCCAGCCGAACGTGGCCGCGGAGCAACCTGCTGAAGGGCTCCGCTACTACTCGCGGATGCAGCAGGTCGACGACGAGAACGTCGGCTCCAATCTCCAGCCGATCGCGATCCGACGACTGAACGTCCGGCTGCTCCTTTCCACCCAGGATCTCTCCGGCTACGACGCGATCCCGATCGCCCGGGTGGAGAAATCCGAGCGGGCCGAGGCGACGCCGCAGCTCGACCCGAGCTACATCCCGCCGCTCCTGGCCTGCGACGCCTGGCACGAGCTGTCCGTGGAGATCCTGCGGGTGATCTACGACCGGATCGGACGCAAGATCGAGAAGCTGGCCAACCAGGCGGTCTCCCGCGGCCTCAGCCTGGAGAGCACCGCCCCGGGGGACGTGCTGATCTTCTCCCAGCTCCGCGAGCTGAATGAGGCGTATGCGACCCTGACCAACCTCGCCTTCCTGGAGGGGATCCATCCGCTGCCGGCCTACCTCGAGCTTTGCCGCCTGGTCGGCCAACTGTCGGTCTTCGGCCCGGGTCGCCGGACTCCGGCGATCCCACGCTACGATCACGACGACCTCGGCGGCTGCTTCCACCGGATCAAGAACTACCTGGATGACCTGCTCTCGATCGTCCCGGAGCCGGACTACCAGGAGCGCCCGTTCGTGGGCTACGGGCTGCGGATGCAGGTCTCGCTGGAGCGGAGCTGGCTGGACCAGTCGGTCCATCTCTATTTCGGCGTCCGGAGCCCGCTGGACGCGGACGCCTGCGTCGAGCTGATGGGCCCCCGCGGGATCGACATGAAGGTGGGGAGCTCCGACCGCATCGAGACGATCTATCGCCTGGGGGACCTGGGCCTGAAATTCAGCCACGTCCCGACCCCCTCCCTGCCGCAGGCCCTGCCGCGCGACAAGGGGCTCATCTACTTCGAGATCAACCGGGAGCAGCAGCAGAACGAATGGCAATACGTGGAACGGTCGCTAACCCTGGCCATCCGGTTCAACGAGAGCAAGATTGTCGGTAACATTGACGGCCACGAGACCATCAACCTCCGGCTGTCGTCCGAGATGCCGTTCCGCTTCGCGCTGTTCATGCTCGGAGCGGGAGTCTCCGCGAAACCCTGAACCGGGCCGGCCGCTCGGCCCCGCTCGGCCTCGGCGAAGGCGGCCCAGAGCCCTCCACAACCCCGGACCACCGCGACGAAGGATCCATGACTCCTCAGCTCAGCGAACTGGTCTTCCCCGTCATGACCTATGCCCTGGACCTGAAGGACCGGCTCGATGAGGGCCAGGAACTCGACCTGGAGGCGGAACAGCGGCAGCTCGTCGACCGCCTCCGCTCCGAGACCGAGGTCCGCCGCCTGACGGACTACGCGGGCGACGGGTCCGTCTTCCTCGGGGCCCGGTACGCCCTGACGTGCTGGATCGACGAACTCTTCATCGTCTACAGCCCCTGGGCGGATACCTGGAAGGAACGGATCCTGGAGCTATCCCTCTACGGCAGCCGGGACCGCGCCTGGAAGTTCTGGGACCAGGCCGAAATCGCCCTCCGCCGACCCAACGCCCCGCGAGTCGCGACGCCCCCGGGCCCCGATGCCCTGGAGACGTTCTTCCTCTGCACGGCGCTGGGGTTCCGGGGCAAGTACCTGGAGAATCCCGCCAAGGTGAGGGACCTCCTGGAGGAGATGCGGCCGCAGGTCACCCGGCAAGTCCCCTTCGTGGCCCCGAGGGATCTCGGCGCCGGCACCAACGTGCAGCCGCTCACGGGTCGGGCGGCGCTCGGCAGGGCCGTCGCGATCTACGGGGGCCTCTGCGTGGTCCTGCTAATCGTCCTGATGATCCTCCTGGGGGTCCTGGGATTCCTGGGACGCTGAGGCGAGGAGAACCATGCTCAAGCTCATCAACAAGCCCTGGGAGTGGATCTGCTACCTGTGGGGCCTGGTCTTCCCCATGTTCTCCTCCCAGGAGGCCGCGGAGAAGGCTGCCCCCGCGGCCCGCTGGATCGGCCGGGCCTGCCTCGTGGGGATCGTCCTGGGCATCCTCTGGGTGATCAACCAGTTGCCCGCCGTCGGGCTCCCCAACCTGATCCCGAATTACCCGAAGCTCGCCAGGATCTGGCTGCCGCTCTTCGCCCTCTGCCTCTACGTCCTGCTCTGGCTGGGCTGGTGGCTCTACCGAATCCTCAGCATGGAGGTCGAGACCGAGGCGTCCGAGTTCCCGGACATCGACCGGGCCTGGGCGCAGGCCATGGAAGCCCTGGCCCGCGCCGAGGTCCGCCTCGACGCCACGCCGCTCTATCTGGTCCTGGGGTGGACGAGCGGCACCGAGGAGTCCTTCTTCCAGGCCGGCGGGATCAAGGCCCGCGTGAAGCAGGTCCCTGCGGACAAGCTGGAGCCGATCCACGTCACCGCCGATCGGGAGAGCATCTGGGTCTCCTGCCCCGGCGCCTCGCTCCTGGGCCAGCATGACCCTTCGTTCGTCGGCCAAGCGGACGGCGGGGGCGCCGTCCTGTCGACGATGATGGAGGATCAGCCCGACCCGTTCAAGACGATGGGAGCCGGGCTCGGCCCGGGGGGCCTGGAAGACCTCCTGGCCAACGCCCGCAAGGAGATCGACGCCACCCGGGCCGCGGGCCGGCCCAGCCAGAGCATCGATCGGCAGAAATACCTGGCCCGGCTCCGCCACCTCTGCCGCCTGATCCGCCGCGATCGGCTGGGATTCTGCCCGATCAACGGCGTCCTCGTCGTCCTGCCGATCTCCGCGGCCGATCCACGATCCCGCCCGGAGGAGATCGCGGCGGCCTGCCGGCAGGACCTGGAGGAGGGCTTCGAGACGCTCCGGATCCGCTGCCCGATCCTCGTCTTGATCTCCGACCTGGAACGCGTCCCCGGGTTCTCCGACCTCACCTCGAGGCTCCCCTCGGCACAGCTCAACAGTCGGATGGGCCAGCGATTCCCGCTGGTCCCGGACCTGCGCGAGGACGAGGTGCCGGCGAAGGTGGAAAGCTCGGTCGAGTGGGTCACCAGCAGCCTCTTCGGCTCGATGGTCTATTCTCTGTTCCGCGTCGAATCCAACCGCAGCATCGACGAGATCGCGGAAGTCCTCCGCGGCAACCAGGCCCTCTTCCAGTTCCTGGGCAAGGTCCGGGAACGGAAGGAGCGGCTGGCACGCCTGGTCCGCGATTCGATCCCAACCCTGCGCGGCGAGAAGCTCATGTTCGGCGGCTGCTACTTCGCCGCCACCGGCGACGGTGACGGCGAACGGGCGTTCGCCTCGGGCGTGCTCAATCGACTCGTCCAGGACCAGGACCTCGTCTCCTGGACCGAGCAGGCCATGGCGATCGATGCGGGCTACGCCAGGACCGCCGTCGCGGTCAAACGCGTCCTGATGGCCTTCGCCGCCCTCCTCGCGCTGGGGATCGTCGGCCTCCTGGTCATGAAATTCTCCGGCCGTGCCTGACGATTTTGCGGATTCTCTCGATTGCGAAGCGCTCCGGGTCAAGTTCGGTGTCGCTCCGGTCGATCCCATGGGACGAGACGGCCGCATCCGGCAGCTCGGAAGGCCCGCAATGCACGGGTCCGTGGATCGAATCAGGGGAGACGATGGGACGCTGGACAGCCTTCATCCCGCTCGCGGCCCTGGCGGTGGCCTGGGTTGTTGCGGCGAACCGGGCGCAGGCCGACGATCTCCCCTCGGCCCTGCCGGCCGCGGGCGGCGGCGATGCCCTGGAAGTCCGCCTTCGCAAGCTCGAGGCCCTGAATCAGCAGATCCTGAACCGCCTGGAGGACTCCGAGCGGGCGCGCGAGGCGTCGCAGGAGCGTTATCGGAAACTCGAGGAGCGATACGACGAGCTCACTCGCAAGGTGGAGGGAGAGGGGCGAGAGGCCGAGCCGTGGGGCAGTTCGGTGACCGAGCGGGCCGGCGAGTCCGCGACGCGTGGTGAAGGATCGGCCGGGCGCGAGGCCAGCCGGGGACAGACGGGCAAGCGGCGCGGGAGCGGCCAGGGGTTCGACTCGCTGCCGGAACGCGAGCAAGAGATCCCCATCTTCGGGGCGCTCGGCGAGGGTTTCACCTTCAAGACCCGGGACGACGAGTATCAGCTCCGCGTCCGCGTCCTCGATCAGACGGACTTCAAGAACTTCGTCCCGGGCGACCAGGTCCCCGCTCGAAGCGGGCTGTACATCCCTCGAGTCCGCGTCTACTGGGAAGGGCAGCTCACCCGCCTCTTCGAGTATGAGGTCTCGATCCAGCGGAGCGTCGAGGGGCTCTGGGACCTCCTCGACGGCAACGTCAACATCGTCCCGGACCGGCGATTCCAGGTCCGATTCGGGCGGATGCTCGTCCCCTACAGCTACGATTGGTATGACCACCTCGAGCAGTATTTCATCACCCCGGAGCGCTCGCTCTTCCCGCTCAACTTCGGGCTGTCGCGATCCGCGGGGCTCATGGCCCACGGCTTCCTGTTCGACGATCGGCTCGAGTACGCCGCCGGCGGCTTCGACGGCCACCTCACGGGCCTGGCGGACGACAACACCACGAGGGATGCGGTCGGCTACCTGAACTATCGCCCCTTCCTCCACTCCGAGCAGCTCCCCCTGCTGCGCAACCTGAACGTGGGGGCGTCCGGATTCCTGGGCCAGCAGGTCAACCCGCTGAACCCGCTCCCCCTGAGGACCTCGATCCAGACCTCGGAGAACGACGAGGCGGCACAGGCCGCGTCGTCGATATTCCTCAAGTACAACGAGGATGCAAGGAACTTCGGCGGCCGGAGCGCGACGGCCCTCCATCTCGCCTGGTACGGGGCGGGCTTCTCGTTCGAGGCCGAATGGCAGGGCGGACGCGATCACATCACCCGCCCCGGTCTCACGGCCCTCCAATCGATCCCGGTCAGCGGCAACCACTTCACCCTGGCCTACTTTTTGACCGGCGAGGTCGTGAACCGACGCGAGGTCGTCGCGCCCCTGCGGCCATTCGACCCCATCAAGGGGGAATGGGGACCGGGCGCCATCGAGCCCTTCGTCCGGTACAGTCAGCTCAGCCTGGGTGACACGATCTTCACCGGCGGCTTCGCCGACCCCAACGAGTGGACGCGGAGCATCGACCTCGTGGACCTGGGGGTGAACTGGTATCTCACGAAGTACATCAAGGTCTACTTCGACTGGCAGCACTCGATGTACGGCACGCCGGTCCTGCTGAACCCGTCAAAGGACCAGTACGGCCGCACGAACGACCTCTTCTGGATCCGCGGCCAGCTCTATTTCTGAACCGGAGTGGGGCGAGATCGCGAGGCGAGCCCAGGTTTTTGACCGCGAGACGGCGACGCGAGTAGAATACTCCCCTCGACTCCCGGCGATGGTCCGGGGCGATCCTCGAATCCAGGGAGCGTTTCCTACCGTGGTGCCGGCCAAGGACTTCAAGCGGCGGATGGTCGTCGAGATCGACGGCGCGCCGCACATGATCGAGCATATTCAGGTCCAGACCCCCTCGGCGCGGGGCGCGGCCACCCTCTACAAGATCAAGGCGCGCAACCTCAAGACCAAGAACCGGATCGAGAAGGCCTATCGCGGCACCGAGGGGCTGAACGAGTCGAGCTTCGAGCGTCGGCCGATCCAGTATCTCTACCGCGACGCGGACGAGCTCCATTTCATGGACGCCGAGGATTTCACCCAGTTCTCGATGCTCGCGGACGAGCTCGGCGATCTCGTCTCGTTCATGACGGAGAACATGGAAGGGATCGAGTCCCTGGTCGTCGACGACGAGGTGATCGCCATCGAGCTGCCGGACACCGTCGAGCTGCCGATCGTCGAGTCCGCGCCGGGAGTCCGGGGCAATTCGGCCACCGGCCGCACCAAGCCGGCCACGCTCTCCACCGGCCACGTGGTGCAGGTCCCTGAGCACCTGGACCCCGGCGCGGTGGTCCGGGTCGATACCCGCACCGGCGAATACCTCGGCCGGGCGACCTGAGCCGGCTCGGCCGCCAGGAGCCGCTCCGCGGCGACGGCTTGTCTTCGTCCGGCGCGACGGCCAAACTACGAGGATTCGTCCGACGTCCACTCGCCCGGGGAACTCACTCATGAGCCGCGTCGCCATCGTTTCCAGCCTGGCCCTGGTCGTCTCGCTCTGCCTCGCCGGTCCGTCGATGGCCGACCCGCCCGGCCTGGCCACGCTCGCCATCGGGGCGACGGCTCCCGACTTCCGCCTTCCCGGCGTCGATGGCAAGGACCATGCCCTCAAGGACTATGCCGGGGCGAAGGTCCTCGTGGTCGTCTTCACGTGCAACCACTGCCCCACCGCACAGGCCTATGAGGCGCGGCTGGCCGACTTCCATGAGAAGTACAAGGACCGGGGCGTGGCCCTCGTCGCGATCTCCCCGAACGACCCGAAGGCCGTGCAACTGGACGAGCTTGGCTACACCGATCTGAGCGATTCGTTCGAGGAGATGAAGATACGGGCGAAGGACCACAAGTTTCCCTACCCGTACCTCTACGATGGCGAAACCCAGGCCACGGCGACGGCGTACGGCGTCCTCGCCACGCCCCACGTCTACGTGTTCGACGCGGGGCGGAAACTGCGTTACGTCGGCCGGTTCGACGACTCGGAGGTCAAGGAGGTCAAGTCGCACGACGTCCTCAAGGCCGTCGATGCCCTCCTGGCCGGGCAGCCCGTGCCGGTGGAGAAGACTCGCGTCATCGGCTGCTCCACCAAATGGGCCGAGAAGCAGGCCGCGGCGAAAAAGGCCCTGGCGAAGTGGGACGCGGAGGACGTCACCCTGGAGGCGATCGACGTGGAGGGCATCCGCAAGCTTGCCCGGGGCGATGGCAAGAAGCTGACCGTGATCAACGTCTGGGCCACCTGGTGCGGCCCCTGCGTCGCGGAGCTTCCGGAGTTCGTGACGATGCATCGGATGTATCGGGGACGTGACTTCCGCCTGGTGACGATCAGCCTGGACGATCACGCGAAGCGGGACGAGGCGCTCAAGATCCTGAGGCAGAACCACGTCTCCGCCACGAACGTCATCGTCAAATCCTCCGACAAGGATGCGATCGCCGAGGCGCTGGATCGAGAGTGGCCCGGCCCGGTGCCGTACACTCTCATCGTGGCGCCCGACGGCAAGGTCCTCTATCGCAAGGTCGGCGCCATCGATCCGCTCGAGGTTCGTCGTGCGATCGTGGCCGTCCTGGGCCGCACCTACTGACGAGCCGCCGTCCCGGAGCAGGCAGGTCATGCGAATCGTCCGATGCCGGTTCGACGCTCACGGGAAGGCCATCCTGGAGATCCTCAACGACGCGATCGTGAATACGACCGCGATCTACGATTACCAGCCCCGCCCGCTCTCGGCGATGGAGACCTGGTTCGAGGCCAAGGAGCTCCAGGGCTTTCCCGTGGTCGGGGTGGAGTCGGACGGAGGGGATCTCCTCGGCTTCGCCAGCTTCGGTCCGTTTCGCGCTTGGCCCGCCTATAAGTACACGGTGGAGCATTCCGTCTACGTCCACCCGGGCCATCGGGGTCACGGGTTGGGGGCGATGCTGACCCGGGAGATCATCGCCCGCGCGCGAGCAGACGAGAGGCACGTCATCGTCGGCGGCATCGACGCGGAGAACCTGGCCAGCATCCGCCTCCACGAGAAGCTCGGCTTCGCCCACGTGGGCACGATCCGGCATGCCGGCTTCAAGTTCGGCAGGTGGCTCGACCTGGCCCTCTACCAGCTCATCCTCGAGACTCCGACAGCTCCCGTCGATGGTTGAAGTCGCTCCGGGCGGGTCGGGGCCCCCAATGCGCCCCTTGAATCAGCCCGCCAAGGGGTCCGGCACGTGATGCTCTCCGGATCGGGCCTCCGACCAGTCTCAAGTGTCGCGACCCGCAAGAGGCCGAGAAGAAGCCGCGTCATTGCGCCCTGCCTGGATTGGGATTTGCTCCTCTTTCATCCGGGTGAAACGGTGACTTGATCTTTTGAGTGCGGGACGGAGTAACCTATAATGGTGCCACTGGGGGTGATCCCCACTTCGCAGGTTTCCCCATCTTGCCGAAAAAGGGCGAGAAGGATCCAAGGCGGGTCCGGGGAGCCCGGCGGAAATCTCTCGAGGGATGAGGAATGACCGTACAGTCCGATCGCGCGGCGTGGTTCGAGGGAGGCGAGGCGAAATGCTCGCAGCCTCCCTCCCCCAACGACAGACCATTTCGGCTCGTCCTGCTGGGGCCCCCCGGGGTCGGAAAGGGGACCCAGGCGGAGTTGCTTTGCAAAACGCTCGGGACTTGCCACCTCTCCACCGGCGACGTCTTCCGCGCCGCCCAGTGCCGCAACGACCATAGCCCCGCACTTCGCACGGCGCTCGACGCCATGAGGCGTGGGGAGCTCGTCTCGGACGGATTGGTCGTGTCGATGGTCCAGGAGCGGTCGAATTGCCTGAGCTGCTTCGGCGGCTTCCTTCTGGACGGCTTTCCGCGGACCGCGGCCCAGGCCGAGGCGCTCGATGACCTTCTCGACCAGCAGGGCGTGAGGCTCGATGCCGTGCTCAGCTACGAACTGCCGCTCGCCGAGATCGTGGACCGGCTGGGGGGCCGCCGAACCTGCTCGAAGTGCAAGGCCGTCTTCCACACGACCTCTCGCCCTCCGCACCAGGAAGGGGTCTGTGACATGTGCGGCGGCGAGCTCATCCAGCGGGAAGACGACCGCCCCGAGTCGATCCGCGTCCGCATGCAAGCCTACGAGGAGAGCACCCGCCCCCTGGCGGATTACTACGAGAAGTCAGGCCGCCTCCTTCGCATCAACGCGGCGGGGGCGCCCGATGAAATCCTGGAGCGCAGCCTCGAGGCGCTCCAGGCGAAGGCGTCCGCCCCGCGGACCTGAACGGTACGGACCTCGAGAACGGACTGGGCTCTGCCGGCACCGCGCCGGGTCCTTCCAGGACCCGCGCGATGCCGATGACGAGATGTCTCCGGAGCCTGCCACGTATCGAGTGCCCTCAATCCACCCCCTTTAGAGGTAAGCCGATCATGTTGAGTCTGCTGCTCTGGTTCATGCCCATCCTCCTCGAATCGCCATCGGAAGGGGAGGCGACGGATCGGCTCGTCCCCGCGGGATTCCGTGGGAATTACTGGGGCCCGGAAGCCTGCAAGGCCCGGAAGGAAGGGAAGCTCTCGGCGCTCAAGATCACCCCGGAGATGGCGCGCTGGGACGACTGGGGCCGCAAGGTCCTCAAGGATGGCGACATCGTCTTCCGGATGGGAGACGCCCGGGTCCTCCGCGGCCTGTTCCCCATGAGCAAGTTCTACGCGAATTGCAGCAACAGCAAGTTCTCGCACACCGGGATCGTCGAGCTCGAGGACGGCCAGCCGTTCGTCTATGACACGACCGGCACGGGACCGGCTCGGCAACCGCTCTCGATCTGGCTGCTGGATAACGTCGGATGCCTGGGCGTCAAGCGGCTGAAGGAAGGACTCAGGCAGGAGAAGGTGCCCAAGATCCTCGCTTACCTGCATCGGACGTTCAAGGAGCAGCCCCCGTTCGACTATGAGCTCGGGCTCGATGACTCCGCGCTCTACTGCGTGGAGATGACGGAGAAGGCCTATCGCTACGCGGGGGTCCGCCTCTCCGAGCCCGTGAAGATCGGCGACATGGAACGCGCCACCGAGTTCCCCGTCTGCATGCTCGGGATCGGCATCTGCACCAAGTTCGCGCTCGAGCATCCGTTGACGGCCGAGACGCCGGTCTATTTCCCCGGCAACGAGAGGCACGGGATCTGGTCGAGCCCCGACCTCGTCGTCGTCGTCCCCCCGACGTTTCGCCCAGCGGTCCCGGACGCCGCCGATTCGAGTCGTCCTCTCGTCGCGGACTTCGGCAATACGCGGAAGTGAGCCGCCCGGGCCGCCTCAGTTCGGTGCCCGCTCGGCACGCGGCGGACCGTTCCCGGGCTCTCCGGGGTGGAGCCGGCCCTCGATCTGCGAGAGGGCCTGTTGCGCCTCCTGGTCGAGCGGGTCGGCCTGGATGGACAGGCGATACCAGGCACGGGCCTCCGGAAAGAGTTCGGCGTCGATGCACGCGGCGCCGAGCTGCTTGACCAGGGCGGGAGTCCGCTCCTTGTTGTTCGCGGCACGCTGGATCAGGGTGTTCACCTTCTCCATTGCGTGCGAGTGCTGCCTGAGTGGTCCGACGGCCTTGTCGTCGCCTTTCAGCGAGAGGGCGTTGATGAGGCCGAACAGCGCGTCATGATCCTCGGGCATCTTCTCATAAGCCACTCGGAAGGACCTCACCGCGCCCTCGACGTCGTGACGGGCCAGGGCGAGCCGCCCTCGGAGTCGCGCCAGCTCCGGTTCATCCGCGGATCCGTTCGCGAGCAGCTCCTCCGCGCGATCGTACTCGTGGCGATCGATGGCCATCAGGACCCGCAGGGCCTGGACCTTCGGGTCCGACTCGGGGAGGGTCGCGATCGCCTTCTCGGCCTCGTCGTTCTTCCCCATCCGCCGATAGTTCTCGGCGGCGGCCAGTCGGGACCAGTGGTCGTCGGGATCGGCCTCCATGAACTTCTCGAGCTCCGGCAGGGCGCTGTCCGGCTCCCAGGTCGCGTTCCTCAGCAGGCACCAGTCGAAGGCGTTCTGGAAGGTGAGATCGGTCAGCTTCGACAGGGCCAGGAATTCCGCGGCCAGCTCGGTGCGACGTAGCTGGTAGCCGAGGATGTAGATCAGCTCGCGATGGGCCGCGGCAAGCTTCGGATCCAGCCGAGAGGCCTCCCGGAATAGCCGCTCCGCGTCGCGGGCACGATGCCGTTTCAACTCGACGCGTCCCGCCATCATCCGCGCTTGCGGGGCCATCTCATGGCCGTCGGGGATGTGCGAGAGCGAATCGAGGGCCGGATCCAGGCGGTCGCGGGCCAGTTCCACCTGGGCGCGAAAGAGCCAGTCGATGGGCGTGGGGGGGCGTAGCTTCTCCAACGTACGGAGGGCCGATTCGGCATCGTCGAAGCGTTCCTCCCTGAGGGCCTCCTGGCCCGCCTGCCAGACCCGGTCGGCATCGACCGGTTTCCGCATCACCCGGCCGATCAGGACAAGCCCCACGATCAGGCACGCCAGGGCAATTCCGACATGGGCCGCGATCGAGGGCCAGGTGGAAGGCCAGTCGAAAATCGTCCTCTCTCTGGCCTTCGTACTTTCTCCGGACGGCCCCAACATGCCGACTCTCTCCGCTGCATTGCTGCGTCCGTGGGGGTGAATTCGACCGGACTGAGCCTTCCCGGAGTATAACAGGAGCGCTCGGTCGCTCTCCACATTCCCGCAACGTCGATCTCCGCGAAGGTGATCGCGGCGCCTCCGGCCTCCGGCGTTTTCATTGGACAGTCGATACCGGATCTCCTAGATTCAGATTCAGTACCGGCATGGCCGACGGCGGTCCCTCTCGGCTCGCTGTCCGCCGCGATCGGACGTCGATTCCATCTCATCCGCTGATGTGCACGGGCCCTGGACATGGATGCCTTCGTGATCAGCGACCTCGAACGCGGAAAGGCCGCGGACCCCGACCGGGAATCCGCGGGAGCCCATGCCGGCCGACGCGACCGGCTCGGCGTCTCCATGATCGTGCTGGGGACGGCCACATTCCTGTGCGCGGCCGGCGAATCGGCCGTGAGTTTCATCGAATGGAACAGCTCCGGCCCTCTGACCTGGAGTGCGACGAGTCTCTTCCTCGGCGAGAGCCCTCCGATCTTCGTGATCGCCATGAGCTGGCCCCTGCTGATCGGGCTGCTGATCCGCCGGCCGCGAGGGTCGAAGTATCTTCCGGTGGCCTCGCTCACCTTCTTCGCGCTGGCCATGGGCGGGGTGCTGGAAGTGATCCGGGCGATATCGCTCCGGTCCGAGAGCCCGGTCCTGGTCGGCTCGTTCGTCGTCTCTCCCGTCTTGTTGCTCCGCGGTCAGCCGGGCGCGTGGGCGCGAGCCATGGCGGGGATGCTCCAGGTCGCCTTCGAGCTCATCGTCGCGATCGCCGCCGCGATCGAGACGCGGGCCCAGCGGAGCATCCCGGGCGAGCGGGAGGCCGCGAGGGCCCGCGTCCGGGGCCGCCTCGCCTTCTACCTCACGGTTTGCTTCGTCCTCGTCTGCATCCGGATCCCCATCTGGTCCTCGTACGTGACCCTCGTCAATCAGTCCTCGTTCGTGCGTTCGTTCGTGATGGCCACGGACACCCGTGCCCGTTACAGGAAGGGGACCTACGGCCCTGGCCAGGATCCGTTCTCTCGGTGGGCCACCCTCACGAAACTGAACGAGGCGGCGGGGCTGGCCGCGGAGGATCGCGTCCCCGAGGCGAAACGCGCCTACCTGGCGATCATCTCGCAGATCGAGCGCGGCCGAAAGTCCGGCGATCATGGCTTCGACGCGGAGCTTGCCCAGGCCTTGAACAACCTGGCCTGGATGCTCGCGACCTGCGAGGACCCGGACCAGCGTCAGCCCTCGGACGCGGTCGGGTATGCGATGCGGGCCGTCGAGCTCGAGGAGCGGGACGGGAATTACCGGAACACGCTGGGGGTCGCGTATGTCCGATCGGGCCAATACCAGGATGCACAGCGCGCCCTTGCCCGCTCGATGGAACTTCGACAGGGCGCCGGTGACGCCTACGACTGGTACTTCCTCGCAATCCTCCAGGCACGTCAGGGGAATCTCGCGGAGGCTCGAGGATGGTATGAAAAAGCGGTGGAATGGACGACTTCGGCCCGCCCCGATGATCGCGAGCTGCATCGATTCCGGGTCGAAACGGCCCGCGAGCTCGGCATCCCCGCCCCCCCTCCCGGCCGTTTTGCCGAGCGAGACGAGCCGGGGTCTCCCCTCGCGCCGGCCCCTTGATTCGTGTTGACCGGATCAGGGGTTCCTTGCATACTCCCGACGGTCCGGCGGAGCCGGCCCGGAGGGCTTGCCTCGCGTCCCACTCCCCAGTTCTCCCCTCGACGATCCCCTCGGTCGCAGCCTCGACGCCGCAAAGCCGTCGTCCGGAGTTCGATCCCTGGACGGTCCATCCCGCGAGCAGGACAAGGAAGTCATGCGACAGGCGCTTTCGATTGCACTCCTGACGGTCCTCCTCCTCGCTTCCGGCCGCGCAGCGCAAGCCGGCGACTCCCCGCCGGCGCTCGAGCAGGCTCGGAAGCTGCTGACCGCCCGCGACAGCGCCGGGGCGGCCCAGATCCTGGAAGAGGCGCTCCCGTCCGCCGCGGCAGCCGACCGGCCTCCGATCGTAAGGCTCCTCCGCCAGGCCTACCAGGAATTGATCCGCGATGCGGAGTCATCCGGAAAGGCGAGCCTTGCGGCCGAGTACCGCGACAACCTCTCCATTCTCGAGCCGACTTCGGATGCAGGAACCGCGGATCCGAAGGCAGGCTCGCCGCAGAAGCGACCGGACACGGCCGCCGCTCCCGTCGTCGCGGCCCCGGTGCCGCCTCCCTCCGCCTCCCCGACCCCGGTCCCGGCCCCGGCCCTCGCACCGGTTCCATCATCGGCTCCGGCCCCGACCGAGGAACCGTTTCCTCCCCTTCCGGGCGAGCCCGCCCCGCGGCGGGCCGATCCCGGGGTGCGGCTCGCGTCCAGCAAGGGACCGCAATCGAGCCCGGTTCGCGAGCCCGCTCCCGTCCGGCGAGCCTCCGAGGGCGACGACCTGCCGCGGCTGTCCGAGCCGCCCGAGGTCCCGGCGCCGGTCGGTGGCTCCACGCCGCCGGCGGAATCCCCCCCCGTGCCTGCGAGCTCCACGCCCGGCGAGGGTGCAACGGCGAACGCGCCGCGAACGAGCACCGGCGGCGACTCCCCTGCCCCGAAGAAGGCGGCCCCCTCCGCGGTCGACCTGGCCGACCAGGCCGATCGGCTCTTCACGGAGAAGCGATACCTGGACGCCGGCGTGATCTACACGAAGCTCGCCGCCGCAAACCGGCTGCCCAGCGATCGGAAGGGTGTCTGGGCCTACTGCCGCTGGGTCGAGGTGGTCAACCGGATCAACGCTCACCCCCGCACCGATCGCGAGTGGGACGACATCCAGGAGGAGGTCCGCGACGTTCAGAAGCTGGTGCCGGGTAACTGGTACGGCGCGTACCTCGAGAATCTCGTCAAAGACGCCCGACGCAACAAGACGGCTGCCGGCGGCCGGCGAGCCGGCGTCGTCGTCCGCGGTTCCGCTCCCGAGGAGCAGCCGACGCGGCGCCGAGGGCTCTTCGGCCGCGAATCGACCCCCTCCCCGTCCGAGCCATCGGCGGCCGCGGCCGCCGCCCAGCCTCTTGGGCTCCCCGCGGCCCCGGCGTCCGCCGAGATGGACGCGTCGCCGCCGGCTGGGTCCGCAACGGCTCCCGCCGCCCGATCCCCGCGGGCCTCCGCCGAGGTCGCCAATCCTCGGCTCCCGCGCGGTCCCGCGTCGGCCAATGGGACGCTGGGCTGGCAGGTCATCGAGACGGCCAATTTTCGGATCTTCCACGTCGACCCCACCCTCGGCGCGGAAGTCGCTCGCACCGCCGAATCCGTCCGCGGGATGCAGGCGAAGCGTTGGGGGAGCACCGCCACGCGGTCCACATGGACTCCGCGTTGCGACGTTTACCTCTATCCCGATCCGGCCGCCTTCTCGCGGATGACGGGCCAGCCCGAGACCTCGCCGGGATTCTCCTCGCTGGGAGTCAGCGGCGATCGCGTCACATCACGACGCGTAAATCTCCGGGCGGATCATCCCCAGCTTCTTCCCGCGATCCTCCCGCACGAGATCACGCACGTCGTGCTCGCCGACCTGTTCACGCACCAGCCCATCCCGCGATGGGCCGACGAGGGGATCGCCGTCCTCTCCGAACCCGAGGACGAGCAGGCCAGCCGCGCCGGGGATCTCGCCGCGCCGCTCCGGGACGGCTCCGTGTTCAAGCTCAGCGAGCTGATGGCCACGGACTCTCCGAATGCGAACACGTGGAACCTCTACTACGCTCAGAGCGTCTCCCTGACGCAGTATCTGGTCGAGCTCGGTACCCCCGCCCAGTTCGTCCTCTATCTCAAGGGTGCCCAGCAAAAGGGGATCGAGGCCTCGCTCCGGGAGACGTACGGGATCGAGGGATTCCCCGCGCTCGAGTCGGGCTGGCGGCAGTTTGCCGCTCGACAGGTCGCGCATCTCCCGGCCGAGGGTCAGCAGGTCGCCGCGGGGCCCGAGTCCGCGGAAGCCCCGCGTTGATCGGGCCGGGCCTCGACTCCTCACACCCATCAGTGCGGACGTCGTGATGCGACCCATTCCGCGATGGCGGCGTGCACCGCGGGCCGGCTCCGCGAGAGCTCGCTCTCGATCTCGAGGTCTCCCCCACGCTCCGAGACGACCCACCAGGCCGGGCCGACCGGCACCTTTTCCAGGTGCTCCAGGGCCGTCGGGCTCAGGAGTAGCCGCAGGCGATTGGTGTCGACCTCGGCCTGCCGGGAGGCCAGGATGACGGGCCGCCAGCGCCCCCCCCGATCCAGATAGAGGACGTCGATCCGGCCTCGGAGGATCGTCTCGGCCCCCTCTCCTCCCGACCACGCGAACGACCAGGCCACATCGGCCTGGATCGGACGCCTCGCCCGGAGTGCATCGCGGAGATCGGCGAAGAGCGCCGTGCCGGGCCACCCGCGAAGCCTGTCGGCCGCCTCCTGGGCCAGGACGGAGGAGGCCGCGGGGATCATCCTGTCGGCGGCGCGAGAGCAGGCCATCGCAAGGTTGCCCCCACGCAGGAGTCCGTGATCGGAGATCACCGAGCGGATCAGCTCGTCGAGCCGCGCCTCGGAATTCGGCCGCTCCGGGACCTCGTCCAGGCGGATCGAGGCCGGCCACGGCGACGCGGATTGGCCCGGCTCGCCCCGGGGCGAGGCCCGCTCGATGACCTGCTCGATCCAGTCCAATCGGGGACGCGACGAGGTTCGTCCGCGGGGTGAGTCGTTCGGCGCCGCCAGATGCTGGACATCGACGGCGACCGAGGGCCAGGCGGCGGGCAACTCGGCACGGCAGGCGCCGGTTCGCCAGTCGTAGCGATCGAGGAGGAGTTGGATCGCGGGCGATTCGTCGCGCGGCGGCACGGCCTCCGAGTCCTTCGGCGCGTCCAGCCCCGCCGAGAGGATCAGGTGGTCGCGGGCCCTGGTCGCGGCCACGTAGAAGAGCCGGAGCGATTCGCGGCGATCCTCCTCGGCCTCGATCGCCGTGTAGGCCATCCAGCCGAGGCTCGACCCGGCCTCCCGAGGCTCCCCCTCGGCGCCGACCTCCACCGTACGGGGCGGCCGGATCACCAGCCCCACGTCGTCGCGGAGGCCGATCAGCGCGGAGGGTGGGTTCGACCTTCGCGACAGGTCCGGCAGGGCGACGATCGGGAACTCGAGGCCCTTGGCCTGGTGGATCGACATCAGGCGGATGATGGGACTCTGCTCGTCGGTCGTCGAGGCCTGCTCTTCCTTGGGCGGGTCGTCCAGGTCCGCCCGCAGACGATCCACGAGGTCGGCCAGGGTGAAGCTCTCCTGGCGGTCGAAGTCCCGTGCCAGGCGGACGAGCTTCCGCGTGTTGGCCAGCTTCCGCTCCCCGAGGAACTCGCAGACGATCGCCGCCTCGAAGCCGGACTCGTCGAGGACTCGCGACACGAGCGAGGCGAGCGGCACGCGATCCTTGATCTCGCGCCAGCGATCGAGGAGCGAGGCCGCGCGGATCGCGGCGGCGCGGTCCCGATCGGAGAGCTCGGCGACCCCGCCGGCCTCGAGGATCCCCCGGGTGATCCCTCCGGTCACCCTCCGCGAGAGCCAGAACAGCGCCTCGTCGGTCAGCCCGAAGAACGGCCCCCGGAGCGCGCCGGCGAGGGCCACCTCGTCGAGCGGATCCTCGATGACCGAGAGGACGTTCACGACGTCGCGGACCTCCTGCTGGGCGAAGAAGGCGGACCCGCCGATGGTCTGGTAGTCGAAACCCTCGTCGGCGAGCGCCGTCTCGTAAGGCCAGACGTCCGTCATGGCCCTGAAAAGGAACGCCACGTCTCCGGCGTGGGCGTCCCGGGCCCGACGGGACTGGCGATCCAGGATCGTCCAGCCGGCATCGAGCCGCGACCGCAGCCAGCGGGCCAGGGTCCGGGCCTCATTGTCGAGGCGATCGCCCTTGCTCAGCCTCGCCCTGGCCTCGGTCGCCTCCGGCTCGCCCGGTCGGACCGCCGGACTGGCCCAGAGGAAGGTCACGGCGGGCTCGTCCCCGACCGGGCCCCGCACCGGCTCGAGGCGGGGCGGAGTCCATTCATCGCGATCGTCGGACCGGCCCGGGCGCTCCCGGAAGGCGTCCGCGAAGAGGGCGTTGACGAAGTGGATCACGCCGGGGACGCTGCGAAAATTCTCGGAGAGCGGCAGCCGGCCCGCGGCGGGGAACTCGTCACGCCAGCGGCCGAAGAGCGCGGGCTCGGCACCTCGGAAGCGGTAGATCGACTGCTTCTCGTCGCCGACCACGAACAACCGACCCGTGGCGAAGTCGTCGCCCCCCAGGCTCCTGAGGATTCGGCCCTGCACCGGATCGGTGTCCTGGAACTCATCCACCATCAGGAACCGGATCTCGTCACGCCCTCCCCCCGCCGAATCGGCTTCCCATTCGGCGCGATCCGGGCGCTCCAGGGACCGGAGCGTGAGGTCCAGGAGGTCGTCGAAATCGAGCGCCTGGCGAGTTCGCTTTATGTGATCATACTCTGTTTTTACCTGTCGGGCCAGGCGGGCCAGCCGGAGGCTGTTGCCGGCGTTCTCGCGGGTCGCGTCCTCGCTGGAGGAGAGCTTTTCCACGGCCTGGTCGATCCGCCGGCGAAGGGCCGCGAAGGCGTCCCGGATCGCGGCCCGGTCCTCGTCGGAGGGCCAGATCCCCTTCTGTCGGAGGTCGTCGACCCGGGCGATGGCCCGGGCCTCCGCGAGGTCCGCCGCGCCGGCTTGCCCATCGTCGATCCGGTCGAGCACGGCCGCGAGCTCGTCCCGTCGGGCGGTGAGCCTCGGATGGAGGGATTCCGGCAGGGCCGCGAACGCCTTTCGGCAGTCGCGCACGGCCGGCTCGATCAGGCCCAGCACGGCGTCCTTGCCGCGAGCCTCCCAGGACGCCCGCCAGCGGTCCATGACCTCGTCGGGCGTGAGCGCCGACCACGCCTCGAGGAGTCCGTCGGAGCGTCGATCGATGGCCGCGACCAGGGCGCTCCGGACCTGCTCCAGGCCGTAATCCATGGCGAGGAGCGAGAGATCGGGATCCCGGGCGGAGATCCGCCGCCGCATCGTGGTGCGGACGGCCCGGTCGCGGAGCGAGGCCGCGATCGGCGGGTCGATGATCGCGAACTCGGGGTCGATGCCGAGCTCGAGCGCGTGGGCGCGCAGGAGCCCGGCACAGAACTCGTGAAAGGTCCCGATGGGCGCCGATTCCAGGGCTCGCAGCACGGCCCGCCAGCGGTCCTCATCCACGCCCTCGGCCAGTCGCTGTCGGCACCGTGCCCGGATCCGCTGGCGGAGCTCGCGGGCGGCCTTCTCCGTGAACGTGAGCGCCGCGAGCTCGCCGAGCGCCCGTCCGCCCGGCGAGCGGGCCTCGCCGTCCTCGGATTCGCCGCCGGTCTCGAGCTCGCCCAGGAACCGCTCGGTCAGGACCAGCGTCTTGCCGCAGCCCGCCCCGGCGCCCAGGGCGACGCTCGAGCCGGTCACCTCGATGGCCCGCCGCTGCTCCGCGGTCAGGCGAATGCCGGGGCTCGCCGTGTCGCTCACGCCCCACCCCTCTCGGCCGCCGCCGCGGAGGCCCCGGCGGCGTTCGTCCTGCGCCGCGGCGGGACGCTCAGCGTCGGCAGGATCCAGGAAAATCGCTTGCCGGCCCGGCGGACCTGGCCGATCCGGCAGACGCCACGGTAGTCGCAGAAGCTCTCGCAGCCGTCTCGCCGCGAGTGGACCACGAAAACGCCCCGGCGGAGCTGATCCACGAGCGAAAGGACATGCGCGATCAGGGCGGACTTGTCCTCCTCCCAGTCCCCGAACGAGATCGGTGTGTAGCCGTCGTCCTTCAGGCCCCAGTAACCAAGGTCGGCGAGGATCGTCTCCCGGTCCTGGAAGACGATCCGCTCCACGGCCATCGCGTAGAGCGGGAGCTGGAGCATCGCCCCCGACCTGACCTCCCCGGTGCTGGGCGTGTGGCCGCTCTTGTAGTCGATGACGCGAAACCGGAGCCCCGCGTCGGTCTCGGAGACGTCAATTCGGTCGATCCGGCCCAGGAGTCGGACGGATTTCGCCCCGTCGCGGATCTCGAGCATCGGATACTCGGCCCCCTCGGAGCCGAAGTCGAGCTCGAGCATCCGGGGCGCGAATTGACGGCCGTCTTCGTCCCCGTACTTCTGCCGCTGATGGATGTAGAGGCGGATGCTATCGATGAGCCTGGTCTTCTGGATCTCCCAGAGCCCGAGATCCAGATCCGTCGCGTTGGCCGGCTCGATGTTGGAGATCCGCTCGATCTCGCTGGCGCCGGCGGCCAGCCAGTCGGGCTCTTCTCGCGAGTTGAGATAGCGAGCCTCCATCTTCTCGAGGATGTCGTGGAGGTCGCTGCCCCGCTGGGTCAGGTCCTCGGCGAGCTCGTCATGCTCCTCGACCGGACGGAGCTTGAGGACGTGTCGGGCGTAGAACTGGAACGGGCAGGAGAGGTACGTCTCGAGCTGGCTGGCGCTGAAGGCGTGGGAGGGCCCGAAGAATCGATCCAGCTCGAGGAGGGCGGCACCATCGCGGATCAGCCCGTCGTACTCGCCGAAATCGGTCCCCCGCTGCCGCCGACCGGCCGCATGGAGGGCCCCCGCCGTGCCGTCGAGGATCCGGCGATGGACCGGGTCGGAGGCGAGCCGCGAAAGCAGCTCGGACTCGCCCCGCTCGGCGGCGAGCGCGGCGGCTCGGACCCGGACGTCCGCCGCGGAGCCGGCCAGCTCCGGGGCATCCACGAGCGCCGCATGGAGCCGCGGCAGGGCGGTGTGGCAGGATCTCTCGACGCGATCGTCGAGGAGCAGCAGCAGGTCGTCGAGGAAGCCGGCGCGGAGCAGCTCCTGGCCCTTCGGGTCCGTGGTCGGATACGCGAGGATCACGCCCTTCCGCGCGGATCCCAGGACTTCCAGGAAGCGGAGCATCTCCCCCGCGTAGGCGGCGCGAGCGGCCTCGCCGGGCTTCTCTCCCGGCCTCAGGGAAAGGAGCCCCTGGACCGCGGCACGGCCGGGAAACGTCCCCTCGCTCAGATCCGCGAGGATCACCCAGTCCGCCCCGGCGCCGTCCGCCTCGTCGACGGTCGCCAGCCGGACCGACCCGGGGACGGCCTCCGGCGACGGGGCGTCCAGCTCGCCCAGGATCGACTCGGCCTCGGCCACGAACGCCGCCCAGGTCCAGCGTTCGTTCGCCCTGCCCAGCCGGTCGAGCGAATCCGAATGGTCGTCGAGTCCCTCCAGCCAGGTCTCGATCGGCGTCCCGCCGTTCATCTCGACTCCGAGGTCGGCGACGGCCCGCCGCAGCTCGACGACATGCTCCTTCCAGCGGCGGGGATCGTCGAGGGGCCCGAGCACGTCAAAGAGCCGCTCGATGACCGCCCGCGCTCGATCGATCCGGCGGTATTCCTCGTCATTCGCCTTGAAGCCGAGCCGGAGCCGTTCCAGGCCCCGCAGGGCCTGCTCGCGGCCCCGGAAGACGCGGGCCGACTTGATCGTGGACGCCGCCGAAGCCAGCGACAGCCGGTCCTCTCCGGGCCAGTCCGGCCGGACCTGGCCGTGGCGAAGGAGGCGGACGATCCGATCGGTCTCCCATTCCTCCAGGGGGATCGACGCCGCCAATCGCAGCGCACTGACGCCGGGATCGTTCCGCAGCGGCAGACGCGCGTCGGTACGGGCGGGGATGTCCCAGGCCCGAAGCGTCTCCAGCGTGAGCGCCGCCTCCTCCGTCCAGGTCGGGAAGAGGATGAGCAGATCGTCCGGGTCCACCCCCCTGTCGAGGAGCGAGCGGACTTCCCGCGCGACGACCCGAGCCGCCCCGTCCCCGCGCGGTCCACCACGGACGATCAGGCCATCGGGGCTCGGCACCACGCGGCCCTCGGCCGGGCCCGTGCCGAAGAGCACGCGCTCGACCTGGGCGAGGCCGGGCGGCCGGCCCGGCGGTCGTGGGACCGCCGTCTCGACGAAGCCCATGTCCAGCAAGCGGCCGCGGAGCGGCGCACGGGCGTGGTAGACCTCGGCGAGATCCGCCGCGGGGTCGTACGTCATCGCCACGTGGAGGGCTCGTCCCGAGTCCATCAGCCGCCGCAGGATCCGCCAGTGAGCCGGGGCGGGCTCGGCGAAGTTCAGCACCACGACCGCCCCGTCGCCGGCGAGCGGCCCGCGGAGTTCCTTACCTCGAGAGAGCCACTTCGAGCCCCAGACCAGCATCCCCGCGTCGTCGTCCGCATTGAGCTGATCGAGTCGCTCGCGGTAGCGGCCGAAGACCGCCCGCTCCGCCGCGCCGATCCGATCACGCTCCGCTTCCTCGCCTCGCCCCGCCCGGGGCGGTTCCTCGCAGATCGTCCAGGTCGCGATCCTGGCTCGCAACCGGCGGCGGTATCCGGCAAGGCCCAGGATCCCGACCAGCTCGTCGATCTCTCCGAGTTGCCTGGCCCGCTCGATCGCGTCCAGCAGGACCGCCCGTGCGGCCGTCTTCGAGAGCCATCGAGGCCCCCCCTCGGCCTGGCGGCGTACCAGCCTGGGGAGATCTCCCCAGCAGAGGATGCGAGGCCGGGAATCGGTCCCGTCAGCTCGTTGCCGGCGCGCCAGCGAGTATTCCAGGCGGTCCCGAGCCAGGGGCGTGGGGACGATCCAGAGGGAGGGGATATCCGCGCCGGATTCCGTCAGGATCCGTTCCCAGATCGCGGCCGACGGCGGTCCGGTCCAGAGTCTTAGCGGCGCCGGCATCGGGCGATCCTCCGGAGACCGCGGAGAGGGCCAGGACCAGCGATCCCAGGCCGATCAGGTATACAGAAAAATACCACAACCTGCCGCCGCGGACAACTCGGATCAGCCAGAGGATGGCGAAGTAGCCGACGATCCCGGCGAGGACGGTGGCGGCCAGAGTCTGGGCGATCCGGTCCGGAGTCAGGCCGAGGGCCGAGGGGTCCTTGAGGGCGTCCTTGAGCTCGAAGACCGCCGCGCCGCAGATGGCGGGCACCGCGATGAGCAGGCTGAACCCGACCGACCACGACCGGGTCAGCCCCAGGAGGAGGGCCGCCGCGATGGTCATGCCGCTCCGGCTCACGCCCGGCAAGGGTGCGGCCGTCTGGGCGATGCCGATCAGGAGCGCATCCAGCCAGGTCATGGTTGTCGCGTCCTTGCTGCCGTCCCGAGATCGCATCCGCCAGCTCACGACCAGGAGCGCGGCCGCCGTGATGAGGAAGCCCACGCCGGCGGCCGTCGTGCTCTGGAATGCCTCTTCGAGCTTCTTCTTGAAGATCAGGGCGAAGGGCACCAGCGGCGAGGTGGCCACGCCCGCGAGCAGACCCACGCGGAGGACGGCCCCGCGGTCGAAGCCCGGCCGCACGTCCTTCGCGTCCAGCAGCAATCCGCGGGCCCCCTCGAGGATCTCCCGCCGGTAGTGGAAGAGGATCGCGCAGAGCGTCCCGACGTGGAGCATGATGTCGAAGAAGAGGTCTTCCTTGCCGCTCCGCCGGTGCCCCGTCAGCCAGGCGAACCCTTGCTGCGTGATCGCCAGGTGGCCGTCGCTGGAGACGGGGAGGAACTCGGTGACGCCCTGGATGAGCCCCAGGAGCAGGGATTCGAGCCATTCGATCACGGGGATTTCCTCACGGCCTGGCCGCGCAGGGCGGGCATCGCCCCGGAGAGATAGCTGGCCCCGCTGTAGATCGTGAGGCCGACGGCCAGCCAGGTGATCACGTCGCGAGTCCGAAGGAGCCAGTCGGGCGGGTTCGACAGGGCCAGCGCCAGCAGCGCCGCGCCGATGGAGAAACACTGGGCTGTGGTCTTGAGCTTGCCGGCCATCTTGGCGCCGAACGGCTGCCCCTGGCCTTCCAGGAGGCTGCGCAGGCCCTGGATCAGGAGCTCGCGCACGACGATGGCGGTGACCATCCACGGATAGACGCCGGTGCGATCGGTCATGGCGGCCAGGTAGATGTAGCAGCCGGAAACGATCACCTTGTCGATCAGCGGGTCGAGCTGGCGGCCGATCGGCGTATCCTGGTGAAGGAGGCGCGCGAAGTAGCCGTCCAGCCAATCGCTGAATGCGGCCAGGATGAAGACCACGAGTGCCGCGGCATAGAGCTCGCTACCCATGAGGGCGAAGACGACCATCGAGAGCACCAGGCGCCCGACGGACAGGCTATTGGGGACGTTCCAGAACCGGGGTCGGCGAGCCGGCGGATAAGGGACTGTCGCCGTGGCGTCGGCATCTTCGCGATTGCTGCTCATCCCATCCCGTCCAGAATCGTCAGAGAGCTCGAGGCTGGCCGTTTGCGGGGCCGAGGTCGAGGGCGCTTGCGCCGGGGGGGAGCCGGGGCCAACGGGCTGGCGATGAGGTCATGCCCGCGGGTGTCCAAGATTTCGCACGGGACGATGTCTCCGGGGCGAAAATCCGGGCCGACCAGCAAGGTCAGTCCATCCACGTCCGGGGCATCCGCGTAGGTCCGCCCGAGCCACCCCTCCCCCTCGGGGATCCCCCCCGCGCCGGCCGGAGCCGGGGAGTCGATCAGGACGTCAAGCGTCCGGCCGATGAGGGTGCGATTGAACGCCTCGGCGATGGGCTGCTGGACGGCCATGATCCGTGCCTGGCGTTCCTGCTTCACGGCCTCTTCCAGGTGATTCGGCAGCTTGGCGGCCGGCGTGTCCGGCTCGAAGGAATAGGCGAAGGCGCCGAGCCGCTCGAACCGAGTCGCCTCGACGAACTCGAGGAGCTCCTTGAATTCGGCCTCGGTCTCGCCCGGGAAGCCGACGATCAGCGTCGTCCGGAGCACCAGTCCGGGCATCGTCGCCCGCAGACGCCGAATGATCGCCTCGGTCTCCGCCCGGGTATGCCGCCGGTTCATCATCCGGAGCATCCGGTCGTTGATGTGCTGGAGCGGCATGTCCAGGTAGGGGATGATTCGCTTCGCCGACCCGAGGACCTCGTAGAGCTCCTCGGTGAAATAATTCGGGTAGTTGTAGAGGATCCGGATCCAGTCCAGTTCCTCGACTTTGTCCAGCTCCCTCAGCAGCTCGGCGAGCCGCGGCTTGCCGTAGAGGTCGACGCCGTAATACGTCATATCCTGGGCGACCAGGATCAGCTCACGGACGCCGTCGGCGGCAAGCTCCCGGGCCTCGGCGACGACCTCCTCGATGGGCTTGGTGACGTGCTTGCCCCGCATGTAGGGGATCGCGCAGAAGGTGCAGAGGCGGTCGCAGCCCTCGGAGACCTTCAGGTAGGCGAAATGCCGCGGCGTGATCCGGAGCCTGGCGCGGTCCTCCTGGGCCCGGACGGGCGCCGGTCGGAACAGGGATCGCTGCTCTTCCAGGCCGCCGAGGATCCGCCGCGAGACCTTCGCGATCTCCTCCCGGCCGAAGACGCCGACGACCTGGTCGACCTCCGGGAATTCCTCCAGCAGCACGTCCTTCTGCCGTTCGGCGAGGCAGCCGGCGACCACGACTCCCTTCACCCCGCCGGCACGCTTGCGCTCCAGAAGCTCCTCGATGACCTCGCAGGACTCCTGCCGGGCCGCATCGATGAACCCGCACGTATTGACGATCACGAGGTCCGACGGCTGGCCTTCCGGCACGAGCGCGAACCCGTCCTTCGCCAGGAGTCCGAGCATCCGCTCGGAATCCACGAGGTTCTTGGAGCATCCCAGGCTGACGAAGGAGACCGTCGCCTTTCGATCTGATGGTGGATTCATAGGGTCCGCTGAAGAGGGTAACTGTCAATTCGTGGACGCGGCGGTTGGAAGGACTGGACCGTTGCCATGATCCTCACTGACAGTTCGTGCCACGCCTCGGGCTGACCGTCGGCGGCGAGCGAGCAAGCCCTCGCCGAAGACCTGCCGACCTGGATCATCTCGGAATGCCTGATCTCGAAAGCTGTCCGCTCGCCATGTGAATCGGATACGGTCGGAACGGCGCCGCGGCGTTGGACTGCGCCGGGGTGCGAGCCGAGTGCATCGACTTCCCCATGAATCGTCGCCGAGGACTGAGGTCTCTGCTCCTCGAAGCATCGATTCCGAATTCAGGAATTCAGGATAGAGGCCCCGGGCTCGGAGCGTCAAGCAAGCCGGAAACTCTTCGCCCGTTCCACGAACCTTCGGAAGCCTTGCCCCATCCCGGTGATTCATGATATTCTAGCCTCCGTGACGAATCTCTGCATTCGGCACCTCCTGCGCCCGTAGCTCAACGGATAGAGTCGCGGACTTCGAATCCGAAGGTTGTAGGTTCGAATCCTACCGGGCGCGCTTTCGTCCCCTCCCTTCCCCTCCTGCCCATCGACAGATCCGAATCCTCTTCCCTTCCCGCCCCGAAACCGCCATTTCCGGCTTAGCTTCAACCGGACTGGCCGTCGGTCCGATGCTAATCTAGAGCGAGATCGCACTCAGCGGCAAACGGGGCAATCTGCGCTGAATGCGGAATCCTGGACACCTCCGGCGATGCTTGCCGTTTCGGTCGAGCGTTGCCGGGGCCTCGGGAATCGAGATCATGGATGATCCCGGGCGTGACGGAGCCGAACCGATGAGCGAGATCGAGCGACAGGGGGAGTTGCGGGCGCGCGGGACCGACGGTCGGTCGAACCGGGCTCGACTTCGACGCCCCCGAGTCGATCGTCGTCTCGGCGCCAGGCCGATCGAGATCCTCGAGGATCGTCGGCTGCTCGCCGTGTTCACGGGCTTCAGTCACGTACGCCACGTCCCCACCCGCACCGGCGTCTTCTCGATCTCGATCGACGGTCCGGGCGTCGTGAAGACGGTGCCGGCCGGCAAGGGGGTCTTCAGCATCAAGGTGCTCGGAACGTCGGCGGATTCGAGCCTCGATATCAGCCTGGTCCGCCCGCGCTTCCACCTGTCCACCGGCCTCATGCCGGTCCGCAACATCGAGATCCGCTCCGGCGTCATCGGCTCGATCAAGGCCGAGGCCGTCGACCTCGAGGGTGCGGTCACGCCGCTGACCTCCTCGGTGGATACGCTGGCCTTCGGCGCGCTGGGGCGGGCGGCCCAGATCGAGATCGGGGGCGATGTCGGGACGCTGAACCTCGGGACGATCGATCTCGGCCCGACCGGACGCGTCATCATCGCCGGAGATGCCAACGGGGCGTCCAAGAGCAAATCGTCGGACACCGCCAGCCCCGCGATGACCGTACAGATCGTTCGGATCGACGGCGGCCGATTCGTCATCGGCAGGGACTCCGCCGCGCAGATCGAGGTGAACGGGGATGTGACCCTGATGCATAACGGCCTCTTCTCGATCGGCCGCGATCAGCTTGCCCCGCTCAAAATCGGGGGGACGATGACTCTCGACACCGGAGGAGTCCTGTCGGTCGGCCGGAATCTAACCGCGTTGAACGTGAACGGCGACCTTCTCGTGAATCCGACCGGCAGCGGCGTTCAGGTGGGCGGCGACCTCGGCATTGACCTGACCGGCCTGACCGTCAATGGGATCTTTCGCGGGCAGGGCTCGCCGTCGGCCGTGGACCTGGGCGTCGGCCTCAACCTGAATGGCCTACTGGTCAAGGGCGGGACGGCGAACCAGGGTGGCGTCCAGGGCGCCAACATCAATGTGGGGAAGAACCTCAACAATCTCGACGTCCCCCACGGCATCTTCAACAGCTACATCACGGCGGGGGTGTCCATCAACAACACCACCGTGGGGGCCGACGGCGTCATCGCCATCTATAACTCGGAGATCGATGCGACGAGCAGCATCAACCGCTTCACGGTCGACGGCGACGTCAAGTCGGGGTTCCCCACCGGCGGGACGACCGGATATCCGACGAGGATCATCGCCGGCAAGAGCCGGGCGCCGCAGGCCGGGGCCACGCCCAACCAGGGGCTCTACGTGGCCAACGGGTCGATCAACAACCTGGCGATCCATGGCACCCTGATCGACGCGGTCCTGGCGGCGAGCGTGGCCCCGTACGGCGGCGACGGCTCGCTACCCCCTTCCGTCCCCTACGGCGGCACGGAGCGGACCTCCGGCTCGCCCCCCGCCGGTTTCAGCAACTTCAACGCGCCGGGCGGCCTGACCGACCTGGGCGGCGGCATTGCGACCAAGAACTATTCGATCCGCTCCCTGATCGGCGGCGTCCTCCTGCCGACGGCCGTCTGGGACACGGCCACCGATCCCGACATCCACGCCAACGTCCTGGCCAACGGCACGATCACCGCGACCGTCACCGGAGGCGTCGTGTCGACGACTCACGGGGACAGCTACGACTACGCGGGCGTGTTCGCGGTCAACACCTTGGGAGTCGATGGCGGGGCTGTCCCGCTCGGTTCGAGCGGGAGCTGACTAGCGAATCTCGGTCGCGGTGGGGCCCGGTCGTTTGTGCAGAAAGCGGACGAGGTCCGTCAGCTCGGCGGGACGAAGCGTGACGGCTTGCTTCGTGACGGCGGCATGAGCGGCGGCGACGGCTCCCGTCGGTTCGAGCACGGACGCGATGATCCGGGCTCGCTCGCCGCGGGCAGGGTGATTGGTCAGGTCGGTTTTTCCGGGCCCGGGTTCAGCACCCTTGCCGTCGATCGAATGGCACGACGCACAGCCGAGACCGCGATTCTCGAAGAAGAGGACCGAACCCTTGCGGGAATCGCCGGCCTGGCGGAGGGCGATACGGGTCAGGAAGCCGACGCGACCCGATCGCTCGTCCTCGCGGGCGGAAGTCCGGCCGACCTCGGGATCGCGGGGTGCGGCAAGGGCCTTCAGCGCCTCTGCCCCGGCGCGTCGTAGCGCGGGGTCGGATGACGACTCCGCTTCCTTGTACAGGGCCAGGGCCCGGGGATCCGGCATCCGGCAGAGGGCTCGGATCGCCTGCGGCCGGAGCTCGGCCGCGGGATCGGCCGCGGTCTTCAGCAGGGACGGGATGGCCTCCCGCAGGTGGAGTGCGGCGGCGGAGAGCATCGCGGCCTCGCGGACCTCGCTCGCCGGATCGTCGAGGCGGGCAAGGACGGCGGGTGCCAGGCCCGCCGCGGCCGGATCCTTGACGTTCAGGCTGAGCAGGGCGGCGGCCCGCACCGCCGGGGCTGGATGCTCGAAGAAGGCGGGAATCTCGTTCAGCGGCAAGGCACCGTCACGGGTCAGCGACGGCAGCACCCGTGCGATCAGCGTGGGCGGCGTGTCCGGGGCATAGACCAGGCCGAGGCGGGCGCGAAAGGCGTCCGGGAGTCTGACTCCGGCCAGACCGTCGATTGCCGCCGATCGGACGGGCTCCGCCTCCTTCGGATCGGCCGCCAGACGGGCCAGGACCTTGGCGCTGTCCGGCGTCCGGTCCTGGGAGGCAATCGCCTCGACGATCGCGGCGCGGTTGTTGGAGTCCTTCTCCACGACGAGGGCCTGGCGAAGGCTCGCCAGGCCGGCCGGGCCGACCTCCCCGAGGGCGAGGATCGACGACAGCCGGACGGAGGTCTCGGGATCGACGAGCCCGCGCCGGAGGCCGGCGACGATCCGGCCCATCCCCTGTTCGTCCCATGGCTCCGTCTTCCTCGGCAGCTTGCCGGCGAGCGGGTCGGGGCCCCACCACGAGCCGTCCCAGGGGGCCGGCCTGCGATACTGGGCGGCCAGGTCGGCGATGATCTGGCCGCGGACCTGCGGTTCGGGCGTGCGTTCGAGCGCCGCCGCCAGGGCCTGGACGGCCGGCACGGACCATGATTCATCCGCCAGCGTGAGGGCGTTCTCGCGTCGCCGAGGGTCGAGGAGCGCCTCGGTCAGTTCGGCCGTCTCCGGATATCCGAGCCGACGGATGGCGACCCGGATGGACCAGGCCGCGAACCGATCCGGGTCGCCGACCGCGGCGACCAGGGGCGACATCGCCGACCGGTCGCCGATCCGGCCGAGGGCAATGGCAGCCTCGCGGCGGACCGCCGGATCACGGTGCGATAGCTGGCCGATGAGGGCCGGAGTGACATCCTTGCGAGCCTGATTCCCGCACGATCGCGCAGCCTGGATGCGGACGAGCGGCGAAGGATCCGCGATCGCCCCGGCGATGGCCGCCCCGGCCTCGCACCGATCGATCGCATCGAGGGCCCAGATGGCCTCGATCCGGCCCTGTTCGGCCCCGCCGGCCCGCAATCGATCCACGAGCGCGGGGATGGCCGTTGCGCCTTCGCGAGCGAGCGCCCTGGAGGCGGCCCTGCGGACGGAGACGGCGGGGTGATCGAGGGCACGTATTCGCGAGGTCGTGTCGTTGAGCGCCGGCCTGGGACCGGGGTGCACGGCGTCGGCGGCGGTATAGGTCAGGCGATGGATCCGGCCGGATTCCTCGGCAATCCAGAACCCGTCTCCCTCGGCGGTGGTGGCCAGGGCGATGGGACGGAAGTCGTCAAGCAAACCCTTGGTGGCGACCGAGGTCCGTTGCCTGAGGACGAAGGAGCCGCCGGCCTTGCGGATCTCGTCCCTGAGGACGCACTGGCGGACGGGGTCGGCGAAGAAGAGGTTACCGCGGAATCGCTCCGGCAGGCCGTCCTCGGCATAGCACACGCCCTGGTTCCCCGCCCCCCCGGGCTCGCCGGAGATGGGGCGGAGGCAGCGAAATGAGGCGGCCAGAAACTGGTACGGATAGCCGAAGTGCCCCCCGGAGACGTGATGCGTGAGCGACGCCGGCCAGCGGCCGCGAAGGTCGGCCGGGCCGAGCGTCAACACGTCTCCTTCCGGCGTGATGACGAGCGAGCGGGGCCGATATTCGCCCGTCGAGACGACCTCGAGGTGGGTGCCGTCCGGACGGACGCGAACGACTCCACCTCCCCGGAGCTGGATCACCCGACCGTCCTTGCCGACCGCCCGGGGTATCCCTCGGTCGCCGATCGCGATGTAGAGGTATCCATCCGGGCCGGAACGGACGGCCGACGGACCGTGCCCGGTCTCGGCGTCGGGCGCAAGGCCAGTCAGCAGGTCCGCGCGCGTCTCGGCCCGCGCATCGCCGTCGACATCCCCGAGGAGGCTGAGCGTGGAGCCGTGGACCACGATGAGCGTGTCGTCCACCCATTCGAGGCCGTGAACCGGGCCGAGGCCCTCGGCAAAGAGTTGAATGCGACCGTCGCGAAGCAGGGAGACCGAGCCACGGCCCTCGAGCGATCGACCCAGCGTCAGGGCACCGACCGGAGCCGTTGCGATCGTGGTCAGCTTCGGCCTCGCGGGATTCTTGGCGTGGGTGGGATCGGGCTTGAGGGGCTGCTCGTCGATGACCCAGCCGTCCGCGGCCTGGGGACGATCCACGATCGAAGCCCGATCGGCCGGCAAGGTTGCGGAGGCCATCGCGAAGGCCAGGATGAAAAGCAAGGTCTGCCTCCTTCCCTGGAGAAGTCGCCGAAGGGATCGTGGGCCCCCGGTGCTGGGCTGGCCACGAGGCCGGCGTTCGATCAGAATGAGGTCTGATCGTCGAATCCGGCCGGCGGATACACGCCTTCTTCATTCTGAAGGTCCGCATCTTATCGGCCGGGTCGATTTCCCTCAACGCGAAGCGCACGCACGCAGGAGACGCCGACGTGTCGTCCCCCCTTGCCCCGATCTCCACGACCACGGACGCCCAGGTTCCTCGTGTCGCGGCCCCCGCGATCCCGCCCAAGAACCCGTCCTATCCGCCCCGCACCCATTACGGCGAGAAGCCCACCCTCGTCGCGGCGTTGAAGTCGTGGGACGAGAAAATCGCGGGTGTCGCCCGGAAGCTCGCGACCCTCAAGGCCGACCAGCCGAACCGCCTGACCTTCGAGCGTGCCTACCATCAGATGCTCGGCGCCCGGGACCAGATGGCCGACGCCATCCGCCGGATGCCCCTGGAGGCCGCGGCCCTCTACCACGAGGACCAGGAGCGCCTGAAGAACGCCGAGGCCGCCCTGGTGCGGCTCATGGCTCGTTGGGATACCGGAGGGCGTTGATCCCGCCGGCTCGATCAGGCGCCCGCCGCCACGACGGGCCGACCGCCGCCCGACACATGCTGAAGGGCCTCCATGGCGATCCGCTTGAGGGCCCGGAGGTCGAGCTTTCCGGTGCCGAGCATCGGGAGCGTGTCGACCTTGACGAACTGATCACGCCGGGGGATGAAGAGATTCGGCAGCCCGCTCGACTTCAGCCCCTCGAGCGCCCGGCTGACCGTCTCATCGGTGGTCGTGTACAGGACGGCCAGGCGGTCGCCATTGCGACCATCGGGGACCGCCGTCACGGCGAAGACCGGATCGTTGGTGCCGACGGCCTCGTTGAGGGCGTCCTCGACTCGTCCATGGGGCACCATCTCTCCCCCGATCTTCGAGAATCGGGAGAGCCGGCCGGTGATCGTCAGGAAGCCATCGACATCGAGCTTGCCGAGGTCGCCCGAGACATACCAGCCGTCGCCCAGGGCCTTGCGGGTCAGGTCCGCTCGGTTGAGATAGCCCGACATCACGTTGGGCCCGCGGACCAGGACCATGCCCTCGACATCCGGCGGCAAGGCCGGGATCGAACCGATCCCCGCGAGGTCCTCCCGATCGGCGATCTGATCGGCGGCGACGATCCGGACGGCCACCCCGGGGAGCGGCTGGCCGACGGTCCCACGCCTGGCTCCGGGCTGATAGAACCCGGGGGCCCGGAAATCCAGCGCGTTGACCGCGATGACCGGCGAGCACTCCGTCGCCCCGTATCCTTCCAGCGGACGGAGCCCGAAGGTCTCCTCGAACGCCCGTGCGGTGGAATCCGGCAGCTTGTCGGCGCCGGAGACCACGATCCGCAGCGACCCGAATTGCCCCGGGGAGCATCGTCGCGTGTAGATGTGCAGGAAGGCCGGCGTGGCGAAGAGGACCGTCGCCCGGAACTTCTCGACGAGAATCCCCACGACGTCGGCTTCCTGGGGCTTGACGTGGCAGACGAGCCCCATGCCCCGGCAGGCGCCCAACCACAGGAGCATGTAGCCGAACGAATGGAAGAGGGGCAACACGTCGATGATCCGGTCCGTCGCGTGGATCTGGAAGGCCTGGCCGATGGCCTCGACGTTCGAGTCGATGTTGAAGTGGGAGAGGACGACGCCCTTGGGATCTCCCTCGCTCCCGCTGCTGAAGATGATCGCGGCCGGATCGTCGATCGAGGCGTGGCGGACGGCCCCGACGGCCGTTTCCAGCAGTCGGATCGGCGCGAGCAGGGCGAGTGCCAGCGCCGCCAGCCGGTCCACGGTCCGGATGAGCGGCCGGAGGTCTTCGAGCCAGATGACGTCCACGCCTTCCGGCAGCGGGAGCCCGGCCTTCTGCACGAAGGCGCGGCTGGTCAGCAGGGTCTCAAGCCCCGCCTGCTCGGCCGCGGAGGACATGGCGGCGGCCCCGGCCGTGAAATTCAGGTTGACGACGACGCGGCCCGAGATCGTCGCCGCGAGGTTGGCGATGATCCCGACCACGCTGGTCGGCAGGAGGATTCCGACGGTGACCTGATCCCCCCACGTCGGGCGGAGCGCGCGAGCCAGCGCGACGGCTCCGGTCAGCAGCTTGAGGAATGAGGTCTCGGGCGTCATCGGATCGACGGCGGCGAGTCGCATCGGATGTCGGCGGGCCCGGCGGATGAACCCGTGATGGAGCGGGTGCCGGTCCTCGCGGCGGAACTCCCAGGCTCGCTCGGACATCTCGACGATCGCGCCGCGGATCGCCTCGACGCCCGCCGTCGAGGGGAGCGGCTCTCCGAAGGAGATCGTGATCGGCAGCGGGATCCGCTCGGGGATCCATCGCGTGCTCAAGGGGTTGAACAGACTCGAATTGGCGCGATCGATGTGCACCGGGATGATCGGCACGTCACGACCCTTGACGATCCGCTCCATGCCGCGCTGGAAGGGGAGGGTCATCCCGGTCCGCGTGATCTGACCTTCGGGGAAGATGCAGACGATCTCGCCCGCATCGAGGGCGCGACCGGCGGTGCGGAAGGCCTCGAGGATCTGCCTGGGGCCGCCGCTCGAGCTGATCGGGATCGCTTTCATGACGCGGAGGAAGCGCCCCAGGAGCGGCCTCTTGAAATAGTCCCCGAAGACGACGAAGCGGATGGGGCGATCCGTCGACGCGATCAGGAAGAGGCCGTCGACGAACGAGACGTGGTTCGGGGTCAAGAGCGCCGGACCTTGCTCCGGGACGTGGTTGCCGCCGACGATCCGCAGGCGGTAGAGCGTCCCGGCCAGGAGGACCAGGATGAACCGAAAGAAGGCGTCCGGGATCAGCCAGAGTGCCCAGATGGTCCCGGCGGCCAGGCCGACCGCGGCCCCCAGGAACGTCCCCTGGGGTGAGACCCCCCACCTGGCCAGCAGCATCGCCGCGACCGTGCCGACGAGCATCCCGATGCACGCGAGGACGTTCGAGACGGCGATGATCGCCCCGCGAGACTGGCCGGGTGCTCGCCACTGGATCAGGGCATTGAGGGGCACGAAGACCAGCCCCGCACACGCGCCCAGGAGCGCCAGGATGAGCAGGGTGCCGGGGAAGCCCGGGCCGAGGAGGCCGAAGGCCAGGGCGGAAAGGGTCAGTCCGATCGCCCCCAGGGGGATGAGGCCGTATTCCACCTTGGATCGGGACAGCCGGCTGACGGCCAGCGACCCGAGGCCGATTCCGATCCCGAGCGCCGCGAGCGGCAGCCCGTTCCACTTGTCGTCCAGCCCGAGCACGCGCTTCGAATAGGAGAGGATCGGGGCGGGCACCATGCTGGCCACCGACCAGACGATCACCTGCCCCGCCACCGCGAGCTTCAGGATCCGATCGCCCCTCAGGGCTCGCCAGCCGATCCGAAGCGTCTCCATCTCGCCGGACGTGGCGCCCGCCGCGGGGACCCGGGGGATCCCCATCGCCGCCGCCAGTCCGGCGATCGAGACCACGGTCAATCCGAGACCCGCCAGCCAGGGTTGATGTCGGAGTCCGTCGAGGATCACGCCACCGGCCACGGTCCCGGCGATGATCGACAGGTTCGACCACATCTCGAGCACCCCGTTGCCCGCAGCGAGCTCCTCGTGCGGGAGCAGCTCCGGGAGGATTCCGTACTTGGATGGGCCGAAGAGCGCCGCCTGAATCCCCAGGGCGAAGAGCACGCCCAGGGCGAAGGTTCCTCCGGCGGGGTTACGCCAGAGCGCGTACGTCCCCAGGATCATGATCCCGACCTCGAGGGCCTTCGTCCCGAGGATCACCGATCGCTTGCTGAAGCGGTCCGCGAGCGCGCCGCCGACGAGGTAAAAGAGGATGAGGGGGAGCAGCAGCATCGCCTGGACCTTCGCCGCGCTCTCCTGGCCCGCGGTGTCGCTGGCCGCCGCCCCGACGGCGAGGAGGGCCACGATCGTCTTCCATGCATTGTCATTGAAGGCACCCAGTGCCTGGGCAATTAACAACGGAAGCAACGGGCGCCCCTCGCGGCGAGGGGTGCCGGGGTGGACCTCGGCGATCATGGATGGCTCACTCCTCGTTCAACCGGCTCGAAGGATCGGGCGCCCCAGGAGGGTTGGGGCACGACCGACTGGCTCGTAGCATGTACCGCCCGTGCAAAGGGGGCAAGCCCGGATCGGGTCGTCCGTCGACGCTCAATCTTGCGTGCCCCACGGAACCCGATCGCGCCGACCGGCCCCGTGTCCGGGATGAGTCGTCGCAAGGTGCCGCACTCTACTTGATGTAGAACCGCTGCGGCGGAATGCCAGTCGATCTGTCGGAAGCGAGGGAGGAGGCAAGGCGGGATGGAGAGGAGAAGGTCCCCGCGACCGCCGCAAGGGCGATCGCGGGGACCTCGACGGGGGATAGCGGCATCAGCCGAAGAAGATGCCTCCGACGACGCTGTTGACGCCCGACGTCCTCGTGATCACGAAGCGGACGTGGCCGGAGACGTTCCAGGTCAGATAGGTGCCCCCCTTGAAGGAGGAGGCGGTCCGGCTGTCGAGGATGTTCCCGGTCGCCACATCGACGACCTGGATCTGCTCGGCGCGGCCGTTGGCGTCCCAGTCCAGGAGGTAAAGGGAGACGGAGTGCGACTGGCCGTCGGTGATATTGACATCGAGGGCAAAGCTGGTCGGACTATACCAGGTCGAAGCCATCCGCCTGCCCGTGGTCGATCCCGGGACGGTCAACGCCCGCGTGTCCGTGGTGCTGGAGGCCCAGGTGTACAGGTAAGTACTCTGGGGGGTAACGGTGGCGTAGGACGGGAGCGACGTGGTCCCGGCCGGGATGACATACCCGTCGGCCCCGTAATTTCCCTGCCAGTTGCCCTGCACCGTGGTGTTGGTCGAGGTGAAGCTCGCCGTGGCGGTCGTCCGGATCAGACCGTCGAAGAAGATCCCACCCACGACGCCGTTGCCTCCGGCCGTTGCCGTGATCAGGAAGTTGACGTGGCCGGAGATGTTCCAGGTCATGTAGGTGCCCCCCTTGAATGAGGAGGCACTCCGGGTGTCGAGTACGGTTCCGGTCGTGGCGTCGATGACCTGGATCTGCTCGGCGCGGCCCCTGGAGTCCCAGTCCAGCAGGTACAGGGAGACCGGGTGCGACTTGCCGTCGGTGATCTTGACGTCGAGCCCGAAGGTACCGATGTTGTACCAGGTCGAGGCCATTCGAGTGCCGGTGGTCGAGCCCGGGTTGGTCAGCGCCCGGGTGTCGGTGGTGCTGGACGCCCAGGTGTACAGTAACGCGTTGAAGGGCGAAACGGTGGCGTATGAGGGGAGAGAGGTGGACCCGCCGGGGATGGAATAGCCATTGTCACCGTAATTCCCCTGCCAGTTGCCCTGCACCGTGGTGTTGCTCGAAGAGAAGCTCGCCGTGGCGGCGTCCCGAACCGCAGCATCGAAGAACAAACCACCGACGACGCCATCGATACCCGCCGTGCACGTGATCATGAAGCGGACGTGGCCGGAGACGTTCCAGGTCAGGTAGGAGCCCCCGCTGAAGGAAGCGGCGGTCCGGGTGTCGAGTATGGTTCCGGTCGTGGCGTCGATGACCTGGATCTGCTCGGCGCGGCCCTGGGAGTCCCAGTCCAGCAGGTAGAGGGAGACGGGGTGCGACTCGCCATCGGTGATGGTGACGTCGAGCCCGAAGCTGGTCGGGCTATACCAGGAAGAGGCCATCCTGGAGCTGGTCGTCGTTCCGGGCACCGACAGGGCCCGGACGTCCGTGGTGCTGGTCGCCCAGGCGTACACGGAAGAATTCAACGGCGTGACCTTCGCGTAAGCGGGCACCGAGCTGGAGCCGCCCGGGATCACATACCCGTCGGCCCCGTAATTGCCCTGCCAGTTGCCCTGCACCGTGGTATTGGTCGAGGTGAAGCTCGCCGTGGCGGGCTTGTCGGCGTTGGAGCCGAAGAAGACCGCGTTCACGACTCCGTTGGCTCCCGCCCTCCTGCTGACGACGAACCGAACCGCGCCCGAGACGTTCCAGGTCAGGTACTTCCCACCGTAGAACGACGAGAGGCTTTGCGTGTCGAGGACGGCCCCGGTGTAGCCGTCGACCACCTGGATCTGCTCGGCGCGGCCGTTGGCGTCCCAGTCCACGCCGTAGAGCGAGATGGCATGAGTCTGCCCGTCCGTGATGTTCACGTTGATGCTGAAGGTCGTGGGGCTGTACCAGGTGGCGGCAAGCCTGGCGTTCGTGGTCGAGCCCGGGACGGAGAGCCCCCGCGGGTCGGCGGTATTGGATGCATAGGTGTAAATAAAGGAGCCCGTCGTGGTCACCGTGGCGTAGGACGGGATGGAGGCGGGACCGTTGGCGAGCACGTAGCCGTCGCGTCCGACGACGCCCTGCCAGTTGCCCTGGGCCGTGCTATTGGTCGAGACGAGGCTCGCCGAGGAGGCAGGGGGTGCGTTGATGCCGAAGAAGAGCCCGCTGACGACGGCGCTGGTGCCGGTGGAGCGCGAGACCACGATCCGCACGGGCCCCGAGACGTTCCAACTCAGGTAGGCACCCCCGTTGAACGCGGAGACCGAGGCGGTATCCAGGACGGCCCCCGTCCTGGCGTCGGTCACCTGGATCTGCTGCCATCTCGCCTTGGTATCCCAGTCCAGGAAGTAGAGCGAGAGTGCGTGGGTCTTGCCGTCCTTGATGTTGACGTCGAAGGTCAATTTGCTCCCGCTCCATGCGGAGGCGAGCCTGGCGCCGACGGTCGTGTTCGCCGCGGTGAGGGCCCGAACGTCCGACGTGCTGGATGCCCAGGTCAGGGGGCTCCCCCCCGTGACCGACACGGAGGCGTAGGCGGGTAAGGACGACCCTCCGTTGGGGATGAGGTAGCCTTCCGTGCCGTAGATGGCCTTCCAGTTCCCCTGGTTGAGGGTATCGGTGAGGGTTCGCGTGGCCGCGGCGGGCTGGGGGGGATTGTAGCCGAAGAGGACGCCGCTGACCGTGGCGTTCACGCCGGCCGTCCTGGTGACGATGAAGCGGACCGCGCCGGAGACATTCCAGGTCAGGTAACTGCCGCCCCCGTACGCGGAGACGGACCGGAGGTCGAGGGTCGCGCCGGTCGCGGGATCGACCGCCTGGACCTTCTCGGCGCGGCCATTGTTGTCCCAGTCGAGGAAGTAGAGGGAGACGGCGTGCGACTGGCCGTCGGTGATCTTGACGTCGATGCTGAAGGTCGTGGGGTTGTACCAGGTGGAGGCCATCCTGGTCCCGCTCGTCGAGCCGGTGGAGGCGAGGGCCCTGGAATCCGAGGTGTTGGTCGACCAGACGTACTGGAGGGCGTTCGAGGTGGTCACCGACGCATAGGACGGGACTGAAGACGGGCCGCCGGGGATGACATAGCCGTCACCGCCGTAGGTCCCCTGCCAGTTGCCGCTGGTGGCGACGTTGTTGCCGAGGAATCGAAACGGCATCGAGACCCCGAGCGCGGCGCTCACGATGGCCAGGTCGTCGGCGTTGACGATCCCGTCATGGTTGAAATCGCCCTGGCTCCACCAGGCGCCCTGGCGGCCCATGTTCGCCTTGACGATCGCCAGGTCTGCCGTCGTGACGGTGCCGTCGTAGTCGGCGTCCCCGGGGGGGAGGATGTAGCTCATCGCCGCGTCCCAGCGGTGGCTGCCCGGATCGTTGACGTATTCCTTCAGCCCCCAGAAGTCCCCGGACACCCCGTAATAGGTCAGCGGCATCGAGGTCTGACTGCTCCAGGCCTGGAGCAGCTTCTTCATCACGTCGTACATCCTGGGATCGGTCTCGACGGTGTTGAAGAGGGCGGTGGCGGTGCTGCCGCTGAAATAGCCGTTGAAGCCCGCCTCGTACGACATGAGCGGCAGGTTGTAACTGGCGGCGATGGAGGCGTTCTTGGCGAGGATGGGGATGACGTACGAGTCCATCGAGTTGTAAATCGAGGCGATGTACGCGTCCGGCGACATGCCGGTCGGCGAGTCCCCCGGGCTGACCGTGACGTAGGGGGCGACGGCGAGCCCGACGATGTACTTGCTCGGGTCGCCGTAATTGGCCTTGAGGAAGCTGAGCATGGTCTCGTTGTATTCGGTGACGGTGTAGAACCCCGCGAGGACCGGCTTGACCCTCGCGGCGTCGGCACCGAACGCCGACCGGAATGCGTCGCCGATCTTCTTGACCATGAACGCCGACTGCTGGGCCACCGCCAGCGTTGAATTACCCTGGGTGACCAGGGGGTTCGATTTCGAGGCGGCCAGGACCTGGTTGTACTCCGAGAAGGCGGTGTTCCACGTCTCGTTGCTGTATTCCACGTAGACGTTCAGGGACGGGTCGAGCTGGCTCTTGAGGAGGCTCGCGAGGTTGGCGATGTAATCGTCGGTCGCCATCGCCGGGACGTTGATCCACATGTCCTTGTGAGTAAGATTGCACAGCTCGATCATCAATTCATAGGGAATGCCATTGACGGTCGTGTTGAGGAACGCGTCGGGCTGGACGCGGCCCGCCCAGGTCGACAGCGTGCTGTTGGTGCCCCCGTCCATCTCGACGAAGCGCAGGTACGAGAAGGGCTGGAGGGTCTTCAGGTAAGCATCGGTGAAGTCCTGGGTGGGGGCCGTGCCGTAGCCGGGCTGGATGATCCGGAGGTCGCCGAAGGGGTTGCTGGGGTCCTGGCCGGAGGCCGTGACGAAGAGCTGCTTGGTGGCCGTGGTGTCGACGGTTATGGCCCCGTGGTAGAGCCCGTCGGCCCCGAGCGTGAACGGCGTCGACAGCTTGGCGGCCCCGGAGAACTCGAGCGTCGCCTTGCCGGAATAGCTCACCGGGAAGACGCCGTTGGAGATGCCCTGGAGGATCACGGTGGTGATGGCCGGCGAGAGCGGGTAGCCCTTGGGAGTGAGGTTCGTCACCAGGGTCGAGGGGTTAGAGAGGTTCTGCCAGGCGCCGAGCGAATGGCGGATATCGACCCAGACGTTGTCCGCCCACCAGTTCGGCTGCCCTTTCAGGTTCACTCCCATCGTGCTCATCACCAGGCGCGGTTCCATCACGTCGAGTGCAGGCCGGAACCTGCGAGCGGATCGTCGCTTCATCGGGGGTGCTCCCGCATGGATTGAACATCATCGTCGAACGGGCCCCGAGGCCCGCGCGCAACACCGAAGAGGGGGTCGAGGCCAGTGGCGTTGTCCCGCTAGGGTCGCAGGCTTACCTGGATGCGATGCGAACGCACGCGGGGTACGTCAACGTGAGAGCCACACAGCCTTGCGTGCAAACTTGGCGTCAATAAGTTATGCGAACATACTCAGATATGACGCATGGCCGACGATTCTATAGTGGGCGGCGTCGCGGCTTCAAGGGATTTTCCCGCGGCCGGCAAGAATATCGATTCATTCATGTCAACTTCCGTCGATGCCCCGCTCATGGCGTGGCGATGCCCGCGGGCGGGGGCTCGGCACGGGGGCGGCCCGCTGCCTACAATGGGGGAGCCACATTCGAGGCCGGGGGTGGTCGCCCCGCCCCGGCCGGCGGCTCGTGGGGCGGCACGCCCCTCGCCCTCGCGATCGACCGACGCTGGCCGCCCGGTCGATTTTTCCTGGAACTCGCCGGCTAAGGGATGCGTCCAAGGACATGATGACCGGGCGCCACGACGATCAGGCCCTCGTACAAGCATGCCGCGGAGGAGACACCGAGGCGTTCGGGATCCTCGTGCGTCGCTACCAAGATCGGCTCTACCCGACGCTGGTCCGCCTGACGGGCTCGCCGGAGAATGCCCAGGATGTCCTCCAGGACGCATTCATCCGAGCCTTCGAAAAGCTCGACCAGTTCCACGGCGAAAGTTCCTTCTATACTTGGATTTACCGGATCTCGATCAACCTGGCGCTGAGCGCCCGGCGGAGGCGTCGGCGGGGGAAGGACCGGGTCGAGGCGATCCCCCTCTCGCCGGTCGTCGACCCGGTCGACGATTCGCCGGGGACCGACCCCGGCTTCGCGCTCGAGCATCGCGAACGGGAGGCGCTCGTGGAGGCAGCCTTGAAGGCCCTGGCCCCGGATCATCGCGCGGTCGTGGTCCTCAAGGACTTCGATGGCCGCCGTTACGAGGAGATCGCCGACCTCCTCGACATCCCGGTCGGTACCGTCAGGAGCCGCCTCCACCGGGCGCGCTGCGAACTGCGAGAGCGGCTCCGCCCGCTCGTCGAGGAACAGGCGGCAGCCGCCCCCGGGCTGGCCGACGTCGGCGGACCGGCGCGGGCCGGCGCGAGTCCCTCCCCGTCGGCCCGTCGTGATGGGGGATGATCCGAGGACGTCCACTTGATCCTTGATGAACCACGGCGATCGAATCGGAGTCCAGGTGAACGAAATGATGTCCCTGCCGGACCTCGTCGGCCGACGGCCGCCAAACCCTCAACCCATGGCCCGATCATGCTGAGCCGAGTCGATGAAGAACTCCTGAGCGCCTACCTGGACGGCGAGCTCCGAGATGAGGACGCCCGCAGGGTTGAGACGGCGATCGCCGACGACCACCGCCTCGCGGAGGCGCTCCGAGAGCTCCGCGCCGTCTCCGACCTCGTCGCCGAACTCCCCAGGACTCCCTCCCCGGACATCTCCGCCCCGGTCCTCGCGAGTCTCCGCGGACGAGCCGGCGACCGACGGTGGTGGCGGGGCCGGCGGGGCGCGTGGGTCGCCACGGGGGTTGCGGCCTCGACGGCCGCGTCGTTGCTGGTCGCCGCGCTGGTTCACGGGCCGGCCCCTTGGAGGCGCCAGATGCGACCGATCCCGGCGGGCATCGAGGCCGCTTCCATCGCCCCCGCGGGCGGTCCGCCCACGATCCCCGCGCCGATCTCGGCGGCTCCGATCGCGAAGGCCCTCCCATCCGCGCGATCCGGCGAGGCCGTGGCTCGGGCCGTGCCGGCCCTCGAGTCTCCACTCGACCGCGAAAGGCTGCGATCGGTCATGGATGACCTGAGCCTGCGGCGTGTCTTCCTCATCACCGATCGGATCGGCGGAGAGGCCGAGGCCCGCGTCGAGTCCCTGGTGGAGCAATCCTCGCGGCGTGACTACTTCAAGGTCACGATCTCCCAGGGGATCGTCATCGACCCCCTCCACCCCGGCGAGGCCGTCGTCTTCGCGGTGGTCCTCGACGAGGTCGAGCTCGACCCCCTGCGTCGCGGCCTCGAGGGCGAATTCGGGGCGGCGATGAAGGATGCCGAAATCGGGCCCTCGTTGGCCATGCACATCGCGGATGTCGGACAGGTCGTCTGCCTGCCCGCGCGGGGTGCGGGGGTGATTTCCTTCCCGACGGCCTCGATGTCCCTCCGGACCCCGGGGGACCTCCAGCCGACTCCGGAGCAGGAACGCAGCTCCCCCGCGGCCGATCGTCGCAAGGCGGGTGCCCCGGCCTCGCCGATCCCGCCCATCGCCGACGGCCCTCCGCTCGACGACCACCCCAGCGTCGTGCTCGTCTGGATCGAGCGGCCCGGGGAGGGATGACGGCATCCGGCCGGCCGTCCCGCCCCCGTGGGAGGCGGTCCAGCCCCGCCGCCCTACCCGGCGGCCGGTCGTCACTTTCTCCGCCGTGTTCGTCACGGCCTCGAGAATTGCGGTAAGATTAGTGGCCGCCCAGGCAGGCCGACCGGGCGCCCGAGTCGGGGCCGTCCACGGCCTCGGCCGGCCGGCGAGCCCGGCCCATCGATTCACACCGTGCGCGGACCCATGATAGCCGTCGAGCAATTGACCAAGACATATGGCACGGTGAGGGCGATCGATCGGATCACCTTCGCCGTCGGGCGGGGAGAGGTGGTCGGCCTGCTGGGGCCCAACGGGGCCGGCAAGACCACCACGATGCGAATCCTGACGACCTACCTCGCCCCGACGAGCGGGCGGGCGACGATCGCCGGTCGTGACGTCCTGGACGAGCCCCTGGAGGTGCGCAAGGCCGTGGGCTACTTGCCGGAGAGCGTCCCCCTCTACGGGGAGATGCGGGTCCGCGAGTATCTCGGTTACCGCGCACGACTCAAGGACGTGCCCCGCGGCCGCCGGCGGATCGCGATCAGCGAATCGATCACCCGCTGCCGCCTGGGGGACGTGGAGGACCGGATCATCGGCCACCTCTCGCGCGGTTATCGGCAGCGAGTCGGGCTGGCGGAGTCGCTCCTCCACAATCCGGACGTCCTGATCCTGGACGAGCCGACCTCCGGCCTCGACCCGATCCAGATCCGCGAGGTCCGGAGCCTGATCCGGGAGCTCGGCGATCGGCATACCGTCCTCCTCTCCACCCACATCATGTCCGAGGTGGAAGCGGTCTGCTCCCGCGCGATCATCATCGCCGGCGGGCGGATTGCGGTGGACGACAGCCTCGAGCACCTGAGGCGAGGCCCCGCCGTCTTCATCGAGGCCCGCGGGCCCTCGGAGGCCATCCTGGCCGCGGTCCAGTCGGTGCGGGGGGTCCGGAATGCCCGCTTCATCTCCTCGGATGGGGAGTTCGCCGGCTTCGAAGTCCAGGCGACTGACGGAGTCGATGTCCGCGAGGTCGTCGCCCGCAAGGTCGCGGCGGCGGGCTGGCCGATCCGGGCACTCGAGCTCCGGCGGAGCACCCTGGAGGAGCGATTCGTGGAGGCGGTCACGGGAGACTCGGCCGCGTCCTCGGAAGTTGAGGCGACGCGATGATGCGACACATCCCCACGCTCCTGGGCCGAGAGATCGGGGCTTTCTTCCTGGGGCCGATGGCCTACCTGGTCATCCTGGCCTTCCAGTTCATCGCGTTCCTCAACTTCTGGGAGCTCGTGGAGTCGTTGAGCCTGCCCCAGAAGGAGCTGTCGATCCTCCGCGATCCGATGACGGCCTACGTCTCCTCCAGCCCCCTCTTCTGGTTCGCCGTGCTGGTGGCGGTCCCGCTCTTGACCATGCGGCTGATCGCGGAGGAACGACGGTCGGGGACGATCGAGACGCTGCTGACGCTCCCGATCACCGAGGCCGAGGTCGCCGTCTCGAAGTGGCTGGCGGGGGTCCTGATGTACCTCGCCTTGCTGGCCCCATTCGCTCTCTATCTGCCCTTCCTGTATTTCCAGGCGGGCTACCAATTCGACCTCGGCCCGCTGCTCAGCCTGGGGATCGGCCTGACGACGATGGGCATGATGTTCGTGGCCGTGGGCGTCCTCTTCAGCTCGCTCACCAAGAACCAGCTCGTCGCCGCGGTCTGGACGTTCGTGGCGCTCTTCCTGTCGGTCGTGCTGACGCTCCTGCTGTCGTCGTATGCGGCGGGAGGTGGTTCGGGGTGGGCCGAGGTCGCAAGGTCCCTGTCGGTCTACCTGCAGGTCGTCTCCTTCGGCCGGGGCCAGCTCGACCTGAGGGCGATCGCGGTGCATCTCTCGGTCAGCGTGCTGGCCCTCTTCCTGACGGTCAAGGTGCTCGAGTCCCGTCGCCGGCGCTGATCCGGGGCGCGACGTAGTGGGGTGTTTGTGCCGATGCTGCAGAGCCTCTGGACACTGATGGGACGGCCCCAAGCCGTGATTCTCGGACTGGGAGTTGCGGCATTCCTGGCGCTCTACTGGACCCTCCGCGGCGCGGCACCGGGCATGTCGATCGTGGAGGACGAGCCCGGGGCGATGCCCGCCCGCCGCCGCGATCTCCTCATCGCCGGCCTGGCGGGAGGCCTGGTGGCACTCGTCCTCGGGGCCTTGATGGCGTTTACCGCCGGGATCCTGCCGGCCATCCCGGTCATGGCCGCGGGCACGGGGCTGGCCTTCCGGCTGATCGTCGTGGCTCGACGCTACCGTCACGCGAGCCCCGTCCTGGGCCGGGCCGCCGAGATCTCGGCCACCCTGCTGAACGCCGGCCTGCTCGCCGGCGTCCTCGCCGTCATGAACGTGGCGGCGTTTCGCTACGGCAGCCGGGCCATCGACATGACCCGCGAGCGGACGTTTTCGCTTTCCTCGCTCTCTCTCAATCAGCTCCGGCGGCTCGACCGCCCCCTGACCTTCCACCTGGTCTACGGGGGCGGGGCCCAGGCCGTCCGGCAGCTCGAGCGGATCTATCAGCTCCTGGATCTCTACCGGGCTGCCGGCGATGGCCGGGTCCGGATCGAGAACCTGAACCCCTACACCGAGATCGCACGCGCCGAGGACATGGCCCGACGGGCCCCCGACCTGGCCGTACTCCGCGGTGGGGGCGTGCTGATCGAATACGGCGAGGGCAAGGACGCCGAGTATTCCGTGGTCGCCAATCAGGACCTGTTCGCCCTGGCGTCCCCCGAGTCGGCCCGCCCCGACTCGGATCGCTTCGAGACGACGTTTCGGGGCGAGGACGCCATCACCTCGGCGCTGATTCGCCTCGGCGAGGGGAAGAAATCGAAGGTCGCCTTCACGATCGGTCACGGCGAGCCTTCTTCCGTGGACGTCAATCCGAACGGGCCCGGTATCGGCCTCTGGCGGGGCCGGCTGGCCTCGGTCGGGTGCGAGGTCGTGGAGCTCAACCTGCAGCGCGATCCGGTGCCGGACGACCTCGCCCTGATGATTGTCGCGGGCCCCAAGGACCCCTTCCGCCCCGAGGAGGTCGCGAAGCTGAAGGCTTATGCCGATCGTGGCGGTCCGATCCTGGCGCTGGTGGGGAACCTCGAGCCGGTCGGGCTGGACGAACTGCTCAAGTCGTTCAATCTCGAGCTCGGGCGTGGCATGGTCATCGACCCGACGCACAACTTCAATTCCAACCTCCAGTTCGTCTTCGCCTCGCCCCGCGGGACCCAGGGCCAGCCGATCGCCGATGCCATCCCGCCGAATCGGGCCATCCTCCTGCCCTACGCGGCGCCGATCCACGTCCTGGGGCTCGGCGGACAGGGGAAGGCGGCCTCGGCCCCGGAGAACCCCAACCTCATCCCGACGGTCATCCTCCGGACCGGGCCGCAGTCATGGGCGGAGACGGACCTCTCGAATCCTCGGCCCCAGATCGACAAGGTGGCCGATGAGGTCGGGCCGATCATCGTGGGCGTCGCCGTCCAGGATCGGGCGGCGACCGCGACGCCGGGGGCGGAACGAAGCACGGCCGCGCCGAGGCCCCGTCTCGTGCTCTTCTCCTCCGGCACGATGGGCGCGAACTTCGTCAAGGCGATCGCCCCGGCCAACATGGATCTCCTGATGAGCGCGGCGAGCTGGCTTCGCGGCCGGCCGGACGCGATCGGCATCACCCCGAGCACTCACACGGCATTGACCCTCAGGGCCGACCCGGCGCTGCGGAGTCGCCTGATCCTGGTGCCGACGGTGATGTCGATCCTCGGAGTCCTGGCCGTGGGCACGATCGTCTACGTGTCCCGGCGCGAGTGAGTGGACGCGCCTCTTCGCCCTTGCCGCCCGGTCGCTTCGGGGAGCCAGCAAACGTCCTCGCCCTCAGGTCCGCCATGAAACAGGTCCGCCCGACGATTATCCTGATGGTCCTCTTCTTCTCCGGCCTCCTCGGGCTGTGGTGGCTCGACTCCGCGGGGGTGCCCACCGAGGCCGATCGGCGCGCCCGCCAGCAGCGCATCCTGCCGAAGCTGGCCGATGCCGGCGAGCTCACGATCCGTCGGATCGAGATCGACCGCGAGGGCCAGAAGCTGAGCCTTGAACGCCGGGGGAACGTCCACTGGCAGATGACCGGGCCGCTCGACGTCGCCGCCGAGCCGGCCGCCGTCGAGTCGCTGATCCGGAGCCTCAAGGATCTGCGGCGGTCGCCGGATGCCGGGGCCGTCCCGGGTCCAGCGGAATCATACGGCCTGGCCCCTCCCTCGGCCGTCGTCCGCGTCTTCGGGGAACCGGGGAACGGCGATGGCCCGCTGGCCGCTCTCGAGCTGGGCCGGACGGTGCGAGGGGTCACCTACGTTCGCCCGGTCGGAGGCGGCGAGATCGACGTCATCGACGGCAAGCTCGCGGCCTCCCTAGATCGTCCGGTCGGATCCTGGCGCGAGGTCAACCTCGTGCCCACGCCGACCTTCCAGGCGAGCAGCCTGCGGGTCACGAGGGGCGACGCGACGATCCGGGCGGAACGCTCCGCCGCGGGCCGCTGGACCCTGACGACCCCAATCCGCCTGCCGGCGAACGGACCGAAGATCGAGAGCCTCCTCGCCGCACTTTCCGCGGTTCGGGCCCTCGGCGACAAGGGCTTCGTCGCCGACGGGGTCAAGGACTTCTCCCCGTACGGGCTGGACCATCCGCAGGCCATCGTCGAGATCGGGGCCCCCGAGCAGGCCGGCGGCCCGATCGTCCTGGAGGTCGGCAAGCGGGTGCCCGGCGCAGAGGGCCGGGTCTACGTCCGACGAGGCGATCAGGACGACGTCGTGGAGGTGTCCGACCGCTTCCTGGGCGAGATCCCGACGGATGACACGGCGCTCCGAAGCCAGGCGGTCGCCGACTTCAATCCGGCCTCGATCCGCAAGATTCAGATCGACGGCCTCGGCACCACGTTTCGTCTCGAGCGGAAGGGTGACGGCTGGCAGGCCCTCTCGCCGGAGGCGGAGAAGGCGGACAACTTCGCGGTGCAGTCGATGCTGAACCAACTGGCGAGCCTTCAGTCCAGCGAGTTCCTGCCACCGGACAAGGGCCTCCGGGCGGATCTCGTTCCGCCGACCATGTCGATCAGGCTCTGGGGGCCGGAGAAGTCCTCGAAGGGGTCGGATCAACCCATCGACGCGGCGCCGGCCCTCTCCTTGCAGGTCGGCCGCCACGACGTGCTGAGGAAGGCGATCTACGGCCGGTTGGAGGGCGACCGCGTGATCCTCGTCCTTCCCGATGCCCTCCTCGACAGGCTCCCGCGAAGTCGGTTCGCGTTCCGCGACCGCTCGCTGGTGGCCATCAGCCCGGCGAGCGTCAGCAGGCTCACGGTCTCTCGGCCGGGCCTGACCGCCGTGGTGGAGCCCGATCGGTCCGCGACCGAGCCGAACCAGTGGAGGATGCTCGCCCCGGTGAAGGCCCGCGCGGACGTCCGGGGCGTGACCAAGATCCTCGGCCTGCTGTCGGACCTGCATGCCGAGGATTTCGTCGGCGACATCCAGGCCGCGGCCAGCTATGGGCTCGATCCGCCGGCCATGTCGCTCACCTGGGAGGTGGATCCCGCCCCGCCGGCGCCGGCGGGAAAGGCCGCCGCCGGGGGACCCACCGGGAGCTCCATCGGCCGGTCCGGCCGGCTGAACATCGGCAAGGAGGCCGCGGGGAAGGCCGGGGCCCGCTACGCGTCGCTGGAAGGACAGCCATTCGTCTTCGTCCTTCCCGCCGCGGCCATCGAGACCCTCGGGGTCGAGCTCCACGAGACCGCGATCTTCTCGACCTCGGCCGCCAGCGTCCGCCGCCTGGTCTTCCGGAGCCGAGGCCGGACCCTGGCCTTCACGCGCCGGGCGACCCCGAAGGGAGACGCAACCGACTGGTCGCCGGAGCCGGGGACGGACATGCGTGGCATCGATCTCTCGCGGTTCAACGACCTGGTGGCGCAGGTCTCCCGATTGCAAGCGCAGCATTTCCTCCAGTACGGAGGGCCGATCCCCGAGTCCACCGGCCTGGCCCGCCCACGCCTCGAGATCGAGCTCGCGGGCGATCCGGACCGGCCGCCAGAGATCCTCCGACTGGGGGGCACCGACGGCACGCTCGTGGCCGCCGCGGCCGGCCGTTCGGCCTCGGGCGCCGTCTTCACCCTGCCGGCCGCGGCCTGGGACGCACTCATCGGCTCCCTGACATCCGGCGAGGAGCTGCCTCGTCAGCCGTTCGCCCCCTGAGACCAGAGACCGGACGGGCATGCGGCAGCACCGGGCTGGAAAGCTGGCACGGGGCGGCCCGGCTCGCGTACAATCGACCGATCCTCGATCCTTCGCCCGGGAGCCCGCATCGTGCTGCGCATCGTCCATTATCCCCACCCCGTCCTCCGCTATACCTCTCGGCCGCTGACCGAGATCGACGACTCCCTCCGAGGCATCGTCCGGGAGATGTTCGACCTCATGTATGAGGCCCGTGGGGTGGGGCTCGCGGCCAATCAGGTCGGCCTCCCCTTCCGCCTCTTCGTGCTGAACGTGACGGCGGACCCGGAGCAGAAGGACAAGGAGCTCGTCTTCATCAACCCGGAGATCATCAAGCGGCATTCGTCGATCGAGGACGAGGAGGGCTGCCTGAGCCTCCCGGGCATTCACGGCGACGTCCGGAGGGCGAGGAAGATCAAGCTCCAGGCGTACGACCTCCGCGGCGAGCTGGTCACGCACGACGCCGAGGACCTCTTCAGCCGGGCCGCCCAGCACGAGATCGACCACCTCGACGGCAAGCTGTTCATCGACCACCTGAGCCTGCTGGCCAAGCACGGGATCAAGGACAAGCTGAGGGAATTCGAGGCCCGCTACCTGCAGGCCCAGTCCGTCGGCGAGATCCCCGGCGACGCCGAGATCGGCAAGATCCTCGACGCCATGGAGCGGCCCTCGTCGGCCCCCTTCGAGGCGAACGCGACCTCGGCCTGATCCGAATCACGTTGATCCTCGTGGAGTCCACCGAGTTGACCAGTCCGGAACCGAGATCCGCCCGGATCATCATGCTGGGCACCGGAGATTTCGCGCTGCCGACTTTCGAGCGGCTCGCCGAATCGCGGCATGGGGTGCTCGCGCTGGTGACCCAGCCCGATCGCCCGCAGGGGCGGAAGCAGGAGCTCATCCCCAGCCCGATCAAGCTCTCGGCCGTCGGCCGCGGGATCCCCGTCCTCCAGCCCGAGGACGTGAACGCGGCGGAGGGCCTCGCCCTGATCCGACGGCTCGACGCCGAGCTGCTGGTGACCGCGGCCTACGGCCAGATCCTCTCCGCCAAGCTCCTCGGGCTGACGGCGATGGGAGGGATCAACCTCCACGGCTCCATCCTCCCCGCCTACCGGGGCGCGGCGCCCGTGGCCCGGGCCATCCAGAACGGCGAGGAGGAGACGGGGGTGACCGTGATCCGGATGACGCCACAGATCGACGCGGGAGGGATGATCGCCGTCGCGAGCACGCGAATCGGACCGGACGAGACGGCCGGCGAGCTCGAGGACCGGCTCGCCTCGCTCGGTGCCCCCCTCATCCTTCAGGCTATCGATGACCTGGTCGCCGGACGCGCCCGCGTCACGTCCCAGGATCCGACCGCGGTCACGAAGGCGCCCAAGCTCCGCAAGGAGGACGGGCTCATCCGATGGGCCCTGTCCGCGCAGGCCATCCACAACCTGGTCCGCGCGATGCAGCCCTGGCCGCTCGCGACCGCGGAATGGACACCATCGGTCCCGGGCAGGAGTCCGATCCGGCTCATCCTCCACCGCACAACGCCCCTCGAGGATCCGAGGGCGGCCACGGCCCGGCCGGGGACGGTGCTCGAGGCCCATGCCGATCGCCTCGTGGTCTCGACGGGCAACAATTCCTTGCAAATTCTCGTTCTCCAGGTTCCGGGGAAGAAGCCGGTCGCGGCGGCGGACTTCCTCCGGGGATATCGAGTCGCGCCCGGAGACCTCTTCACCTGAACCCCCGGGTCCGCCCGAATCCGCCGACCAGGGACCGCAACCCGTGCCGAGCCGGCGTCACGTGCTCGCTCCCACGGATCCGGAAAGACGTTGATCATCCGCCTCACTCCTTGACGGCATTCCCCCCAAGGTGGTTACATGCAATATGTCTTCGCCGTATGAGACTGGGACTCGCTGCATCGATATCTGGAGCCCCCTCGTGGTGTCCCAACGTATCTACAGGGTGATCTTTGCCATTGTCGCCGTCCTGACAATTCTCTCCCGAGATGCTTCGGCGGGTCAGATCAAGATCGTGCTGGACGGTTTGGCCCTCGCCTATGGGCAGAATCAGGATCAGCTCTCGCAGCAGTTGCTGCCGTTCTCGATCTACGATTCACATGATTACGTGAGCGGCCATGGCCTTCCCGCGGAGGCGACGGATCTCTCGTCCGTCTCCTATTACCTCGATGGGGTCCTTCAAGGGAAGCTCGACGTCGGCCAGGGGGACTTCGCCCGGTCCGACGTGTTCATCGCGACTCCCGAGCTGACATCCGGCCAGACCGTCAGCGCCACCCTCCCGGGGAATCAGATCTTCGATCTGCTGCTCTACGACTCCATCGGCGGCTGGGGCCTGGCGTTGAACTCGGATACGTGGAAGCTCACCTACGACTCGTCGACGAACCAGATCGTCGGCGACGCCTCGGCCATCGTCTGCCCGACCTGCACGCCGAATCAGAAGAACCCCTTCGACCTCTACTTCGACCCCGCAGCGCCCATCGACGTCCACTTCGCGGTGACGCAGGTCTCCGGCGGGACCGACCCCGGCCAGGCTCCGATGTACTTCCTCGGATCGGCCACGATCATCGGCACGGCGCGAGGGGCGGACGTCATCCCGGAGCCACCGTCCGCCGTGCTGACGCTCGTCGCCGCCGGCGGACTGCTCGGAGGCCTTCGATTCGGTCGATCGGTGCGTCGCGGCGTGAGCTGAGCGGTCCCCCCGCGCCCCGCGGTCCTCTTCGCGCGGGTCACGAGATGGGATTGCTGCCCATGCGAGTCTCGTTCACGAAACGCTCGGTCTCCTCGTCGATCGACCGGCCCTTTCGGCCCCTCGGCGGATGAACATACAGGCTGTGGGGATCGATGACCTCGCGGTGGGCGGGGGGCAAGGACATCTCGTACCGGACCTGCGCACTATGGTCGGCGAGCTGGAGCGAGGGGTCGTACACGCTGTTGAACTTCCAGAGCATCCGGAGCGTGTTCGTCTGGCCTCGCGCGAGGTTCCGGGCCAGGATGCCGCCGAGCGCCTTCATCGCCGACCAGCCGAGGTGCTTGCGGTTGAGGACCTGCTGCGTCCGGACCAGCTCCCCGTAAAACTCATGGAGGGGAAGACGCGTTGGCAGGACAGCGTGCTGGATGTCGTAGAGGCGATAGTCCCGAGAGGTCAACCGTCGCGACTCGGTCATCCAGCTCTCGGTGCCGGGATACGGCGTATTCACGCTGATGTTCACGATCTCGGGGATCTCGAGGCACCACTGACGGATCACCTCGAACTGGCGGCGGTCCCAGTCCGGATCGGCGATGATGTTGATCGCCACCATGATCCCGAGCGACCGCGCGAATTCCAGGGCCTCGAAGTTCGTCGACAGCGTGACCCGCTTCCGGTATCGCTTCAGTCCCTCCTCGTCGATCGCCTCGACTCCCAGGAACATGTACTGGAGGCCCAGCGACTTCCAGAGCCGGAAGACGTCCTTGTTGCGGAGCAGGACGTCCCCCCGCGTCTCCAGGTAATACTGCTTCCGAAGGCCGCGGCGCGCGACCTCCTCGGCGATGGCCATCCCGTGCTCGCCCTGGATGAAGGCCACGTCGTCGACGATGAAGACACCCGGCTCGCGGATGCTCGCCAGCTCGTCGACGGCAACCTCCGCCGACTTGACGCGGTAGCTGCGGCCGTAGAAGGTCCACGCGCTGCAGAACGAGCAATCCCAGGGGCAGCCGCGGCTGAACTCGATCGAGGCGCAGGGATCCAGGACGCCGATGAAGTACTTGCCGCGATGGCGAAGCAGGTCCCGCGCCGGGCGAAGCTCGTCGAGGCTCCGGGAGAACATCGGCGGCGGCCCAACGCCGGCCGCCGTGACGGCCCCAGGAACTTCCAGGAGCGCCAGCGGATCGCCCCCGGCGGCGGCCTCCACGAGCGCGGCCACGCTCGTCTCCGCCTCTCCCTTGAGCACGCAGTCGATGGCGCCTTCCGAATGCTCGATCATGTCCCCCGCGACGAAGGACGCACTGTGACCGCCGACGAAGATCGTCGCGCGGGGTAGGATCCCCCGCGTCTGCCGCGCCAGGTCGATGACCTCGGGCACGTTCGCGAGGTAGTTGCACGAGAAGGCGATCACGTCCGGCTGCCAGTCGCGGACCTGGCGGAAGTAGGCCCGATGACTCTCCACCTGCAGGTCGATCAGTCGCACCTCGTGCCCGGCTCGACGTAGCTCCGCGGCGATCAGCTCGATCCCCAGCGGCTCGAGCCGCAGGAAGATCTTGGTGTACATCAACGAGCCGGGATGGACGGCCAGGATTTTCATGCTCGAGTGGAGACCTTCCCGCGAATCGATCGAGGAGCAATCTGGACAAAGACTTCTATCAGGAAGCGAGGCGACTGGCCAGCACAGTCCCCGCAACATCGCGGCCGATGGGGCGGATTGGCCGGAAAACTCACTGCGGCGGACCGCCACGGCCCCGCAAACCTCGCCCAGCCTGCGTCGTCACACAGTCAGCGACTCTCGCCGCGGAGCCGGATCTCGGGGACTTGTTTGATTCTTGCTTCCGAAAGGGGCAGAATGGAGGTGTCGAATGCTCGCGATGGGCATGCCGCGCCTGGCGAGGGAGGCCGGGCCATGCGGTCGTTGCACGGCAGACTCCTCTCGTGCCCTTCGCGGTCGTCCGATCGCCGGACCGGGGATCCTATCCCCCTCGGCATCCCCCGCCGGCTTCCTGGGGAGAATGCCATGTACACACGAGAGCAGGCCTTTCGGATCGCCTCTGCGCTCATGCGATCCGGGGAGCATCCCCATCCGCGAGGCATCGAGAGCCTCCCGCCAGCATTCACGATCGCGCTCAGCCGAGAGGCCGGCTCCGGCGGCCTCTTCATCGCCCGCGAGGTCGGGCGACGGCTCAATTGGCCGGTCTACGACGACGAGCTCCTGACCGAGCTCTCTCGGCAGTTGAGGGTCGACGTGCACTCAGTCGAGGCCGTCGACGAACGACCCAGGGGATGGCTCCTGGAGTGTCTCGAGTCGTTCGCCTCGAGGGCGACCGTCAGCGAGGCGAACTACTTCCGCGCCCTCGTCCGGATCATCCTGACCCTGGGGGCCCGCGGGCATTGCATCGTGGTGGGTCGCGGGGCCACCTGCATCCTGCCGGCGGAGACGACACTGCGCGTCCGGGTGGTCGCCCCCCGCGCGTCCCGCGTCGCACTCATCGCGCGCGAACGAGGCTGCGACCAGGAGCAGGCGGCCCGCTTCGTCGATTCCACGGACCTGGAACGGAGCAAGTTCCTGAAGGGCCATTTCCACCAGGACCTGACCGATCCCCTGGGCTATGATCTGATCCTGAACTCCTCCCGCTTTTCCGTGGAGGAGTCCTCCGAGATGGTCATCGAAGGGCTGCGACGAATGCAGGCTCGCCACGCCACGCGGGAGTCCGCACACGAGCACGAGCCGGAACGTCGGCCCGTCGCGTCCGCGAGCGTGGGCTAACAGCATCGCGTCAAAAGTCCGCCGTGCCCGGCGGCGCACTCCGGGGTATCCTGGTAACCAAGGGCGGCGATCGGCGACGTCCGCCGAGGGCTTGCGCCTCGACCCAGCGAGAAAGCCGCGGATGCAACTCGACACGGCGAGGCCGAGGCAGGGAAGGCGACGCACCGGCCTCGTCCTGCTCAGCCTCCCACTCCTGATCGCGATACTGGCATACGGCCTGGTCCAGCGGCGGCGCTCACTTCCGGCGGGCGAGAGCGACCCCGCCCGACTGGACCTGCTCCGCGCCGCCCTCGAGGCGTTCAACGCCCGCGATTACGACCTCGCAACCGCCACCCTGGACCGGCGGAGCGGAGTGGCCAGGCCGACCGCCCTCGACTGGATGCTCCGCGCCCGGATCGCTCGGGCACAGGACAGGAACGAGGACGCCCTCGGATATCTCGAACGGATCCCGGATTCGTCCGCGATCGCCTCGAAGGCCCGACTCTTCGCCGGCCAGATCCTGATCGGCCGCCATCAGGCGCGGCTCGCAGAGCGAGCCTTCCTGCGATCGCTCGAGCTGGAGCCGAGTCAGATCCAGCCGTACCGAGAGCTGATCTCGATCTACACGTTCCAGCAACGGAAGAAGGAGTGCGACGCACTGTTCCGGGAGCTCACGAGGTTCGCCAAGCTGGACAACGTGCTCGCCTTCGCCTGGAGCCAGAACGAATGCGGCCTCCTCGACCCCAAGGAGGCGATCGGCATCCTCCGCGAATGCGTCGAGGCCGACCCCGAGGATCGCGTGAGCCGACTCGCGCTGGCCAGGACCAGCCTCTCGACCCACGCGCATCAGGATGTCCAGTGGGCCCTCGCCCCGCTCTCGCGGGACGACCCGGACGTCCGCGCGATCCTCATCGAGGACGCCCTGGACCGAGCCGAGATCGAGGAGGCGGAAGGACTGGCGAAAGATATCGCCGGCGAGAGCCCCCTGGTGGCTCTCGCCAGGGCGAAGCTGGCCCTGGCGAGAGCCGATCTCCGGGCGGCTGCAAACGCGTTCAGGGTCGTCCTTCGCGACGATCCGTCGTGTCCGGACGCCATCCGAGGCCTGGGCCTGGTCCTCCGCCGGCTGGGCGATCCCGAGGCCGACTCCTTCCTCCGGACCTCGGCCCGACAGGACGAATTGAAGCGGTCGATCCACGCATCGATTCAAGCGGACCAAACCGACCCGATGCTCCATCTCAAACTCGGGATGCTTTGCGAGTCGCTCGACCTGAACGAGCAGGCTCGAGCGTGGTTTCGCCTCGTGCTCGCGAGCGACCCGTCGAATACAAAGGCGCGCGAAGCCCTGGTGCGCCTCGCCGAACGGCCCTGAGTTTCGACGCTCATCGAGGCTCCTCGCCGGTCTCGCTCCTCGCCGCCTCGACCGCGGCGGCCAGCGTGCCTCGGGAGGGGCCCGGACTCACGGGCGCGGCGCGGAGCCTCTCTCGCACGGCGCGAGCAACCGCCCGATCGCCGTCCACGGCCTCCACGATCCGAAGGAACGCACGCGCCTCGAACCATTCGCCAAGATCGAGCGCCAGCCCTGTCATCTCGGCCGCATCACGCAGGGGCTGGACCCGAGCGAGGAGCAGCCTATACCTTCGCTCCTTCGCGTCCACCTCGGCCTTCCTCCGTCTCATCCGCTCGGCGCCGGCGGAGTCTCCCTCACGAGTGGCCAGGTCCGCCAGGCGGTCGAGCGCGGGCCGGTCGGCGGGGGCGACCGCGATCAGACGTTCGAGTGCCTCCTTCTCCGCGGCGGCATCGTGGAGCCGGGCGGCTCGCCACGCGACGATCCGGCGCACATCCGCGGTCGTGGCCCCTTCCGCGGGGAGATGCTCCAGGGCCCGGTCCACATCCGCGGCCTGCCCGAACTCCATCGCCCACGCCAGCCAGGACCGCCAGACCGGCGGGTCATCGGACCGCCGCTTCAGGCAGGCCTCGAGCCACCTCCGGGCGTCGTCGGGCTTCCCTTCGAGGAGGGCGAGGTTCGCTCTTCCCAGCCACACCCGATCATCGTCGGGCGCCAGGCCGGCGGCGTGTTCGATCGCGGCCTGCGTGGCCTGGCGCGGGACCGGAGTTAGCCTCAGCTCCGGATGGACGCGGGCCAGGTTGATCGCGGCTTCCGACGCCCCCTCCCCTTTGTCATCCAGGGCCTGCCATCGCGCCTCGAGGAGCCGGAGCGTCTCCTCCAGGCGGCCCTGCTGACAGAAGAGGGGGCTGAGGAGGATCGGCAGGCTTGCCCCGTCGATCCGGGGATCGGCGAGGGCCTGCTGGACCACAGCCTCCGCCTCGGCGAGCCGGCCGGCCTCGGCCGCGAGTTGCATCCGCCCCTGAATCCCCCGAGGCGCGAAGCTGGATTCCGGCGCGACGCGGGCCCACGCCCGCTCCGCCGCATCGTTCCGGCCTCGAGCCGCCTCGCAGACGCCCAGCAAATACCAGGCTTCATCCGTCGACGGGCGACCGGCCACCAGGTCCGAGAGCTTCCGGGCCGCCAGGCTGTAGCGCCCCTGTTCGAGGTCCGCCTGCGCGTCCGCGAGGCTCGCACGAGACTGGCGAAGGTCGACCGCCCGCAGGCCAATCCAGGCGGGGAACGCAAGCAACGCCGCCGCGAGGAACCATCGGAAATCGAGTCGACCTGCTGCCATTCCCCTCGTCCCCGGACTCCCGGCGGCTGGGCTCGCCTGATTTCCGCATGCGACGCCTCCGTTCGTGAGACTACCCTCCCGCGAACGGTTCTTCCATCCGCAATCTCCCCCGTTCTCCGCCGCCTTCCCCCTTTGCTATGCTGGACCCGATGAGTGAGAGTGATTCGCCAATCGTGGAATCGGAGGGGGCGACGGATAGGGGGGAAGCCTCGCCGGCCGATCCGGGACGCTTCGGATCCCTGCCCCCGCTGCTGCTCCTGGCCTGGTGCGGCCTGCTCGCGGGACACTTCGAGTCGCTGGCGTTCACCGTCCGCAAACGCTGGTTCGACGTCAACCAGTTCCTCTGGACGACGCGGCACTACCCCTGGCTCTTGCCGCTCGTCAACCTCGCCCTCTTCCTGCTGGTGGGCTCGCTCCTGGCGATCCTCCTCCGGGCGGCCCGCGAACGCGGCCGATGGTGGGCAGCCCGAATCCTCTGCACGGCGACCCTCCTCCCCGGTTGCTGGGCGGTATCATCGAGGATCTATGCCATCGCCGGTCTCCTGTTCTCGACCGGCTGTGCCGTACGCTTGACCCCGGAGCTGGCCAGGCATCCCCAGGCGGTTCGCCGCGCGGTCCTGGGCACGTTCCCGTTGCTGGTGGCGTTGACCCTCGCCCTGGCCGCCATTCCCTGGCGGGACGATCGACGTGCCCTGTCGACGGAAACCGCCGCCCCCTTGCCCCCGACGGGGACGCCGAACGTCCTCCTGATCGTCCTGGACACGGTCGCCGCCGAGCACCTCAGCCTGCACGGCTACTCGCGACGGACCAGCCCGACCCTGGAGGAGCTGGCGGCACGCGGGATCCGTTTCGATCGTGCCGTGTCCACGGCGTCGTGGACGCTCCCTTCCCATGCGAGCCTGTTCACCGGGAGATGGCCACATGAGCTTTCGAGCGGCTGGAACACCCCCCTCGACGGGACGCACGCGACCCTCGCGGAGATTCTCACCAGGCGCGGCTTCGCGACGGCGGGGTTCGTCGGCAATCGATGGTATTGCTCCCGGGATTCGGGGCTGGCTCGAGGGTTCGCCCGATATGCGGACGACTCGTTCCCGAGGCTGACGCCGTTCGGCAAGGCCGAGCTCGTGGCTCGTCCCCTCCTCGGCCTCCAGACCGCGAGCCGATTCCTGGAGGACTGGCTGGCCATCGAGGTCCAGAGGCCGATCGTGGATTGGCTGACGCGACAACTCCAGTTGAATCGAAGGGGGACGGAGGACATCCGTCGCGAGTTCGTCGCCTGGCTGGAGGCACGACCGCAGCCGGAGCGGCCGTTCTTCGCGTTCGTCAACCTCTACGATGCACATTACCCCTACGAGCTCGCCGAGCCCAGCATCCATCGATTCCGTTCGCGGGCGCGGGCGGAGCGAGACGCGAACCTCCTGCGAGACTGGGTCTCGATCGTTGGAAAGTCGCCGACGGCGGAGCAGGTCGAGCTCGGACGCGATTTCTACGACGATTGCATCGCCGACCAGGACGAGCGCCTCGGAAGGCTCCTCGACCAGCTCGCCGAGAGGAAGGCCCTGGACCGAACCTGGATCATCGTCACGGCCGACCACGGCGAGAGCTTCGGCGAGCAGCCGGGCGTCTTCTGGCACGGCACCAGCCTCTTCCAGGCGCAGATCCACGTCCCCCTGCTCATCGTCCCGCCAGGCGGACTGGAGGAGCCGCGCGTCGTGGCCGACGCCGTCAGCCTCCGCGACCTGCCGTCCACGATCCTGGATGTGCTAGGGCCTGGCGGCAAGTCCGAGGACTCGCTCCCCGGCACCTCGCTGGCCCACCTCTGGACTCGGCCTCGCGGGGAAAGTCCAACGGCCACCCGCCGCGACGTCGGCCCGGCCCTCTCCGAGCTGATCCCGCTCGATGCCTTCGGCGCCAATCCGAGCGAGTGGGTCCACGCACCGGCCTGGCCCACGTCCAGCCTGACGCAGACCGGCCTGTCCTACATCCGCCGCGGTAAGGACGGAGCCGAGCTGCTGTTCGACCTTGCCGTCGACCCTGGTCAACAGAAGGACCTTGCGGCCGATCCGGCGTCCCGGCCGCGTCTCGACGCCATCCGGCGCGAGATCGACCGCCTCACCGACGGACCCTTGACTCCGGATCGATTTCGTCCCTGAGCCTCCGGACATCGCGGGAAAAGGGGAGGACATGGGGTCACTCGGATGTGTAGAATGTCCGCCGAAGCGGGCGTCGCTCGGCTCGGACCTGGCACATCGGCTCGCACCGCCTCACTCGATGACGAACGGGGTATCTTCATGATCATCGCATATGCCGGCCCGGAGACCATGCTTCCCATCGCCTCGGTCCTCGCCGGGGCCGTCGGCGTCGTCATGATGTTCGGGCGGAATGTCCTCGCGATCGGCCGCAGGGCGATCGCGAAATGCCTCCCCCGGTCCGGCGGCAATGCCGGCAAGCCGAAGGCCTGAGCCGAGGGTCCCTTGCACCCCACGACGGCCTCGCCACGGCTTCAGCTCATCCTCCCTTCCCTGGTGCTCGGGCTCTGCGGCGGGCTCCTCGAGGCGATCCTCATCGTCCTCCGGAAGTATTCCTGGAACGAATCCGGGAACCTGGAGACCGGTGCGGATTTCGCCTGGTCCGTGCCCCTGGTCCATGCGATCGCCCTGACGCTCGCCGGGCTCCTGATCCTGCTGGCGGACCGCCTTCGGAGCGGATGGATCACGTCCCGGGCCGCGACCTGGATGGTCGCGACCCTGGCCCTGTGGGGAGCCCTGCTTCGGCTACCCCTCTACGGCGCGGCGAGCTTCCTGCTGGCCGCCGGGATGGCCCGGCCCCTCTCGTCCTGGCTGGATTCGCGAGTCTTCGCGTCGCGACGCTCGTCGTGGGTCGCGGCGTCGGTGCTGGCCGGACTCGTCGCCTCGATCGCGGCCGGGACATCGGGGCGGTGGGCGATTGCGGAGCGAGCGGCCAGGGCCGCCCTGCCCCCCTCGCCTCCCGAGGCTCGCAACGTCCTGCTGATCGTCTGGGACACGGTCCGGGCCTCGAGCCTGTCGGCCTACGGCTACCCGCGGGACACCACGCCGAACCTGGCCCGCTGGGCCCGCAGGGGCGTGAGGTTCGAGCGGGCGCTCTCCACGGCGCCATGGACCTTCCCCTCGCATGCGAGCTTCTTCACCGGCGAGTGGCCCTATCGCATCAACTCACAATGGGACCATCGCCTTGTCGGCTCAGTCCCAACGCTCGCGTCTCACCTGGCGTCCCGAGGATTCGAGACCGCCGGCTTCGCCGCGAACACGAGCTACTGCAGCTATGAGAACGGGCTGAACCGCGGCTTCCTGCACTACGAGGATTTCCCGCTTTCGGTCGCCGGACTGCTGGGCCGGACGGCGGCCGGGAACTGGCTGCTGCAACGGGTCGTCCATCGAGGCGATGCCTATCGGCGGAAATGGGACAATCGCCAATCGAGGGACGGGGAGAGTCTCAACCAGGCGTTCCTGCGCTGGTTCGACGGGCGGCGGAAGGACCGTCCCTTCCTCGCATTCCTCAACTACTTCGACGCTCATGATCCGTACATGCCGCCGGACCGATTCGTCGGGAAATTCGGCAGCCGACCGACGAGCGCCGACGACGAGCAATTCCTGGAGGAGCTCGCCCACTCGGCCCGGAGCTTTGGGCTCAGGGAGGCGATCCTGGCGCGAGACTGTTACGACGACTGCGTCGCGGCGCTCGATGATCAGCTCGGACGCCTGCTCGCCGAGCTCGATCGGCGTGGGACCCTCGCCAACACCATTGTTGTCATCACCTCGGACCACGGCGAATCGTTCGGCGTCCACGGCAACTTCGGCCATGGCGGCAGTCTTTACCTGGACGAGGTGGGAGTCCCGCTGGTGATCATCGGGCCGGCGGTGCCCACCGACCGCGTCATCACCGCTCCCGTGAGCCTTCGCGACCTGCCGGCGACGGTCGTGGACCTGGCCCGGCCGGGGGAGCCGGCTCCCTTCCCGGGGCGAGCCCTGTCGTCCCTATGGCTCAATCCCGCGTCCGGAGGCGGAGTGAACGTCTCGGCCAGCTTTTCCGAGCTGGCGCACAAGCCGGCGGAGGAGGAACGCTCGGCCCAGGGCAAGAGCAAGAAGCTCCAGTTCTCGCTGGTGGCAGATGGCTACCATTACGTCCGCGACGGCCTGGGGAGGGAGCACCTCTTCGACCTGGGGCAAGACCCTAACGAGCGGTCCGACGTGGCGGGCAAGGAAGGGACGTCCGCTCGCACATTGCGGTTCCGTCGGTCCTTGCGAGACCTCCTCGATGCCGAGCGAGGGGCAGCCCCCATCGAGGAGGCCTATCTGAACCGCTTTCGCGAGGAGTTGCAGGCCGCGATCGGCGAGGGCGGTGCGGGCCCCGAGGAAGGTCGAGGGCCCGCAACTCTGCCTCACTGAGCGAGAGCAGGGACGTCATGGCCAGGGGACGCCGAGCGGCCTCCCCGGAAGCGAAGCGACACGAACAGCAAGCGAACCGGAGAGATCCAGAGAATCGCCTCCACAAAGGACGGCGATCCCCCGGCTCGCGGTTCGCTTCCAGAGTGACCCATCGCAGCTCATGCACGTCGAGCTGTGGACTTACGTTTCGGCGGTCGGAGGGGGTGGGTGAGATCACTTGCCCTTGGTCGCGGCCGCCTTGTTGGGGTTGCTCCTCATCCCCATCTTGTTGCCGGCCTTCTGCATGTACTCCTTGAACTCGGGCGTCGCCTGGGTGAGGCCGCCGCTCGGGTTCGCCGAGGTCGTGGGGCCGCTGTTGCCACAGCCAACGAAGGCGGACGCAACGAAGCAAACGGTCAAGGTGAAACAAAGTCGCTTCATGAAATGCAACCTCATGGGGATACCGCGTCCTGCCTAGCACGGAGTCAGGGAGATCGTCCGGCGGAGCGTGCGTGACGCGGTGGCGGATGAAAGAGTCAATCGAGCAAGGGCTCGGCGGTCGGATGACGATCACGGCATGCCCGCGATCGTCATCCGCGGCGAGTCGGTGGAGAATTCACGCCGATCCGGCGTCGGCTCAATACTGGTCGGAGCTGATGACCTCGCCGCCGGCCCGCGTCCCGAGGGCCCACCAGGCCTGGAGACCGACCGAGTCCTTGATGAACTTGACGGAGCCGTCGGAGAAGCAGATGTTGACGCCGCCGGGGTGATTGCTCGTCGGCGGTGCCGAGCCGTGGGGCTGCACGAAGTAGAGCCACGACAGGGACGCGAAGGAGCCCTGGGAGTTGTTGCAGGCGGGTCCATTCGGCGGGCCGGCGTGCAGGTAGTCGTTGACCACGACGTGGAGGGGGTATCCGGCGAACCAGTAGGCCCCGCTACCCCAGGTCGCGTGGGCTGCGGTCGAGCCGGGCAATCCCTGACACGCCTGCACGAAAGCCTGCGCACCCGCGGGCCCGGTGCCCTGGCCGGCATTGACCGAAGGGGCCGGTGCATCGAAGACCGCCCGCTTGAAGTTATTGCTCGCACGGGTCACCTGGGCGGGCGGCACATTGTTCAGTCCCACCAGCCGCTCGCTGAACAGGGCGGTGTTCGAAGTGCCGTCGGTGATCTTCGCGAGGCTGACCGCACCGGCGTTCCCCGTGTCCGGGCCCCAGCCGACCGAGCCGGAGACGACGGTCCCCGTGAACATCCCCATCTGTCCGGGGCCACCCATGTTGCCCACGTAATTCGAGCGGCCGAAGCCCGGCTGCGGGCCCTGGTCGACGGAGTCCGAGGGACAGATCAACGCAGAAAGCTGCATCGATGCGATCGTGTCATTTCCGTGCTGCACCGTATCGCCGCTCGAGTTGCCGAACATGCCGGCCGAGAAGTTGAAGTTGTTGAACATCGTCCCCTGCTCCAGGAACGGGGCGACCGCCAGGGCCCAGGAGTAGCTCCATCCCCAGCTCTGGATCTGACCCGCCGGGAAGGTCGTGTGCATGGGGAGGACGTTGTTCTGCGAGAGATAATTGTGCGCGGCGAGGCCGAGCTGCTTGAGATTGTTGATGCACTGGGCTCGCCGGGCTGCCTCTCGGGCACTCTGCACGGCCGGGAGTAACAACGCGATCAGCACCGCGATGATCGCGATGACGACCAACAGCTCGATCAAGGTGAAGCCGGGCCGACGCTTGGACATGGACTTGCCTCCGATACTAAGAATTGATGGATGCCAAGGAACGTGACGCGAGGAACGAGAGGATCACCGAAGACGATCCCTGAAGTAGGATCGTAAAGGACCGGCGGAAGCGGGTGGAAAGGTGTGAGAGGTCCCCGCGCTCCCGCCCTGGTATACGCGACGGAACGATGAACGAACAAACTAAGATCAGAAAAATGAAACCTCCCGATATCCCATGGCGATCGAGAGTGTGGTTCGCAGGCTACGTCAATGGGCCGGGCCTGCTGGTCGCCGCGGCCTGCCTCGGAGTGATGTTGATCAGCGAGCCCTGGCTCGTGATCGCCTGGGACGAAGGCTACAGTCTTGGCCGGGAGGACAGGATCCGGCAGTGGTGCCGAGCCATGGCCGATCCGGTGGCCTTCGCGGGCCGCTGGAAACCTCCCGTCGAGGAGCTCGTCCCGCCGAACCGGCTGGCCGTGCCCAGCGGCGACGAGCTGGACAGTCGGCGAGACCTGATCCGCCCGCCCGCCGTCGATTGGTTCTGGCCGTTCGCTCGAGAAGAGCCGGACGGGCACCCTCCCGTCTACGCCCTGGTCGGGATGATCGGCGACGTCCTGACCCCCTGGCGAGATCCGCTCCCCCGAGCGAGGCTGGGGCCGATCCTGGTCTTCAGCCTTACCTGCGGGGCTATTTTTGTCTTCATGCGTAAGAGGTATGGAGCGTGGTCCGCCGGGGCCGCGGCGGCCGCGTGGATCTTCCAACCCCATCTGTTCGCACTGGCTCACTACGCGACCTACGACGGCCTGCTGACCTGCTTCTGGACCGGGTCTTGCCTGGCCTTCGCCAAGGCCGTCGAGGGCGAGGGCGAACGCCCCCGCATCCCCTGGGTCCTGGCCTTTGCCGGCACCCTGGCCCTGGCCGCCGGGACCAAGCTGACGGGCTGGTTCCTGCCGATCCCATTCCTTGCCTGGATTTTGTGTACCCGCAGTCGCAAGGGAGCCGTGGCCCTGATCGCCGGTACCGCGCTGGCCATCCCGCTCCTGATCTTGCTGATACCGCCGTGGTGGCACGATCCAATCCTCGGGATCGATCGGTTCTTCCAATCGAATCTCACTCGGGCCCAGACGATCCCCAAGAAGACGCTCTTCCTGGGTCAAATCTACAACACGCCGGGAGGCTCGCTCCCCTGGTACAACACAATCGTCTGGACACTGCTGGTCACCCCCGTCGGCTTCCAGCTCCTGGCGGCCGCGGGGATACTCCGGACGATCTCGAAGAAAGAGCGGGACGCCTTCGTGTCGCTCTCGGTCATTCACTGGGCCTTCCTCATGGCGCTGAGATCCCTGCCGCATACCCCAGGACATGATGCCGTACGCCAGTTCCTGCCCGCATTCGGAATGCTGGCCTTGCTGGTCGGTCTGGGGGCGGGATGGGTGGTGAGCCGCCGGAGAGGGATTGGCAGCTCGCTCATCGTCGCTGCGGTCGTCGAGGGAGGCGTGACCGTCGCGGTGATGATACCGGTCCCCCTATCGTATTTCAACCCGATGTTCGGCGGACTCCCGGGCGCCGTCCGGATGGGCATGGAGCCGACGTTCTACTGGGATGCGCTCCAGCCCGAAATCCTCGACTGGTTGAATGAACATTCCTTGCCGGGTCAGAAAGTGCGCTTCGCGCGCTATCCGACATCCTGGCTCTATCTTAGGCAAACAGGCCGGCTAAGGCCGGGGATCCTGCCGACCGACCCGGGGGACTGGACCTGGTACGTGGTCCAGAACCGGCCCGGCGACCTCAGCGACCTGGATCGGCACCTGGTCGCCCATGCCGTCCCGGCCAGGGTGTATTCCCGGTTCGGCGTGCCCCTGATCTGGGTCTTCCCGTACGATGAGGTCCGTTCCTGGCAGGCCCAGCCGGCGCGGTCGCGCTGATCGGGACCGTCGGGGTGGAGCGAGGCGGACGATGATCCGACCGGGGTGGCGACTCCGTGATGAGGCGGGAGCAGCGCTGCTCCTCGCCGCGTTCTGTGCCTTCTGGTTCGCGGACACCGTGGCCGACCCGGACCTCTGGGGCCACGTCCGGTTTGGCCAGGACCTGCTCCGGACCGGCTCGATCGTCCGGGCGGATACTTATTCTTACCGCGCGGACGGGCAGCCCTGGATCAACCACGAATGGCTCGCCGAGGTGGCCTTCGCCTGGGACTACGACCACCTCGGCTCGGCCGGCCTGATCGGCGGCAAGCTGGCCGTCGCCCTCGGAATCCTGGGCGCCTGCCTCGTCCATCTCCGCCGAGGAGGGATGGGTGCCCTTCTCGCCGCCGCCCTGCTCATCCTCGCCAGCATCCCCTTCCGGATGGGGATGGGGACGATCCGGCCCCAGCTCTTCACCTACCTCGGCTATCTGATCCTGCTCCTGATCCTGCACGGGGCGAGGGACCGGCCCGCCCCACGGCGACTCTGGTTGTTGCCCCCGTTGCTCGCCCTCTGGGTGAACCTCCACGGCGGCGTCCTCGCGGGTTCGGCGGTCGCCGCCATCTGGATCGTCGCGCGGATGATCCGCCTGACGCGGCGGGGCGGGGTCGACCAGAATCGTCGCGACCTGGCCGTGCTCGGCGGCCTCGCGGTCGCCTGCGGCGTCTCCCTCATGATCAATCCCTGGGGATGGGGGTTGATCGCGTTCCTCCTCAGGACGGCCACCGTGCCCCGCCTGGAGATCTCGGAGTGGGCCCCCCTTGCCCCGGTCAGCCTTCCGGGGGGGATCGTCCTGGGCCTCATGGTCGCGGGCCTCGCGAGCGTGGCCACCAGCCGCCGCCGGCCGCAACCGGAGTCGCTCGTCGTCCTTGTCGCCTCGTCCGTGCTGCCACTCGCCGCCAGCCGCCACTATCCTCTCTTCGCCCTGGCGCTCGTCGTCATCGGTGGAGAATCGATGGCCGACGCCTGGGAGCGGGCGCGGGCCCTGATCGGAGTGCGTCGTGAACGTCGATCCTGGATCACGGCACTCTGCCTCGCGGCCTCGCTGGTGCTCGCCACGTTGGTCCCCGGCCGCCTGAACTGCATCCGGCTGGATCCCTACTTCTTCAACTTCCCCGCCCGCGCGGTGGAGTACCTTCGACGGGGTCAGGCGGAGGGGAACATGGCCGTCCCCTTCGACTGGGGCGAATACGTTCTCTGGCACCTGGGACCCCGCGTCAGGGTCTCGATGGACGGACGCCGAGAGACCCTCTATGCCGAGGACGAGTATCGTCGGGCCCGTGAATTCGAGCGCGGGACCGAAGCCTGGGACGAGCTCCTCCGAACCGGGCCGAGGACCGACTTGATCCTCACGCCGGTCGGCTCGCCGACCGTTCCGCGCCTGGCCCGCGAGGACGATTGGGTCCCCCTCTACCGCGATCGGACATGCGTCGTCTTCGTCCGCAAGGGCATGCCGGGCCTCGATCGCCTCCTCGGCACGCCGATACCGACGCTCCCCGACGACGGTGGCGGGCTCTGCTTCCCGGGACCGAGGGATCAGCCGCCGGGCGGGAGCAAGCCCTCCGCCCGAGCCCGCTCGTAGCGATCGGGCCGGAGCGCGAACCAGGCCCCCCCCGCGCGGACGGCATGGTAGGGATGCCGGCGGAAGAACTCGGTGATCGCCGCCTGCTGTCCCGCCGCGCGGGGAGCGACCCGGACATCCCCGGACACGACCACGAGTGCGGGGGGATCGCGCTCCAGCTCCTCGCGATACCACGCCGGCTCCGCGAAACGCCTCAGGGTTGGGATCCGCCTCAGGACCTGCTCCGCGTCGAAGCCGGACGGGTCGTATGTGCTGAACCAGAGCATGAAGGCATCGCGCCGAACGATCGGATGGAGAGGAGGTGCGGCGGCCACCCGGTCGGCCGGGAGCGTGACCCTGGCCATCCAGGAAATCAGCTCGCGCTGGGACCTGGCCTCGTCGGCGACCGCCCACGATCGCGCCAGGAGCAGCGATTGGACGACCAGGGCCGCACAGCACGCCAGGAAGATCGGGGTCCCCCACCGCCGGGGGATCGAGGCGATGACGGAGCCGAGCGGGAACGCGAACGCCGTCGCGACGAGGAACCACGGGGCATAGTATTGCTTGAACGGGTAGGAGACCACGCACGCCTGGAAGACCAGCCAGGTCAGGATCGCCAGATGGACCATGCCGGCCCGCTTTCCTCGGCGGGCGAAGGCCGCGAGCCAGAGCCAGGCCGAGACGCCCGCGACGACGACTCCAAGCGGCAGTGTATCGTGGGCGATGCTATGACGCAGCCTTTCGGCATAGCCGGCGTTCGCATTGTGAATGGCGTTGAAGGCGAACACCATGTCGGAGAATCGAGCGAACGGGATTCGCTCCCATCCGAGATACGCGGCGAAGAGCCCGCACCCCGCCAGCCCCCCCCCGAAAAAGGCAGCCGAGCGAGCCAGCCGCTCCCGCACCGCCCGCCCCGGAGCCAGGATCTCTCCCCCGACGATCAGCGCGGTGAGGATCGCCAGCTTCGGGCAGAGCAACAGGGCCGCGAACGTGCCGACGAATCCGATCTCGCAGAAGCGAGATGCCCTGTCCGCGTCGCGGCGGAGTCGGACGAGGCTCCACGTGGCCAACGCATAGGCCCACCCGTCGACGCGGAACTCGACCAGGAAGGTGAGGATCGTCGGATGCAAGGCGATGGCCAGGAAACCGAGCATCCCCCAGAGAGAGGCAGGCTCGCCCACACGGCTTCCGAGCCGCGTCGCCGGCTCGCTCGAGCCCTCCGCGGCCCTCGATCCGGGCGGTTGGGAAATCAGGCCGAACGCCGCAAGCCCGCCGAGGAAGAGGAGGTTCCCCACCAGGCTGAACCGCCTCAGGTTCCAGAGCGAGGCGACCGGATCGCCATCGGGACGGCCTGCCAGGGGGACGAGGAGCGGGAAATACGGCGGATGCGAGTCCAGGAAATCGACATAGGGGACCAGCCCCTGGCCGGCGAGCCAGACCGAGTGGGCCTTCGTGACCTCGTCGTGGTCGTAGGGGAGGGACGCGATGCCCACCGCCCAGGCCGCCAGCCCGGCGATCGCCGCCGAGGCCAGCGCGAGAGACATCGCGTAACTTCGGACGGCCGGCCCCTGAGATACCTCGCGGGACCTCGTCTCCTCGGCCGGAATGGGACCCGCTCCCGCCATGGACGTTCACGCCTCGAGCCGCCCCGGGGCGGTCAGATGACGACCTGCAAGGACCTCAACCGCTCGGCCGCCAGGTCCAGCGTCTCGTCCCGCTTGCAGAAGCAGAAGCGGACGTAGCCGCGGCCGAGCGACGGGTCACGCGAGAAGCTCGAGCCGGGCACGGTGGCCACGCCGATGTCGCGGACCAGGTGGTGAGCGAAGGCCACGTCGTCCTCGACGCCGAAGGCGTCGATCCGGGCCATGATGTAATACGCCCCCTCGGGCGGGGCGAACGCGAATCCGACCTCCCAGAGGGCCTTCGAGAGCCGGTCGCGGCGGGCCTGGTAGTCGGCCGCGAGCTCCACGTAATACGAGCGCGGCATCCGGTAGGCCACCGCGCCGGCCTGCTGCAACGGGGCCGCGGCGCCGATCGAGACGAAATCGTGGACCTGGCGGAATGACCGCGTCAGCTCCGGGCTGGCCGTGATCGTCCCGATCCTCCAGCCGGTGACCGCATAGGTCTTGGACATCCCGCTGATCGTGATGCTGCGGTCCCGCATGCCGTCGAGCGTGGCGATGGCGGTGTGCGTCCGGCCCTCGTAGAGGATGTGCTCATAGATCTCGTCGGTGATCGCCAGGACGTCCCACTTGCGGCAGAGCGCCGCGATCGCCTCGAGCTCCTCGCGCGTGAAGACCGCGCCGGTGGGGTTGTTCGGGTTGCAGAGGACGATGGCCTTGGTGTGGTCATTGAATGCGGCGGCCAGCTCGTCGGGGTCGAACTTCCAGCCGGGGGGCCGGACCGGGACGAACCGGGGTGTCGCCCCGGCGAGGACGCAATCGGGCCAGTAGTTCTCGTAGAAGGGCTGCGAGAGGATGACCTCGTCCCCGGGGTTGATCACCGCCAGGAGCGCGACGAGCATCGCCTCCGTGCTGCCGCAGGTGACCGTGATCTCGGCCTCGGGATCGACGTCCAGGCCGAGGTGCCAGGCCGAGTGCTCCGCGATGGCATGGCGGAGCTCCCGGGCCCCCCAGGTGATCGCGTACTGATTCACGTCCTCCTGGATCGCCCGGCAAGCGGCGTCCTTGATCGCCCTCGGGGCCGGGAAATCCGGCATGCCCTGCGCCAGGTTCACCGCATCGTACTTCGAAGCCTCGATGGACATCCCGCGGATCACGCTCTCGGTGAACCGCGACGCCCGCTCGCTGATCCGGGGAAACTTCATCGTCTGCTCGCCTCGACCGTGGGCCGTCGCTCGAACTCGATCGTCCAATCATCGGCGCCCGCACCGGCAACCTGCAATGCGGTTTTCCGGGCTTTCCGGTCGTCGCGACCCGCTTGACCGGGTTCCGACGCCGGTATTACGATTTTTCAGAGACGGCATACGATTCACCCGTCCGATCGATACGGAGGACGACGTGGTCCGCAGGGCGTTCACGCTGATCGAGCTGCTGGTGGTGATTGCGATCATCGCCGTCCTGATCGGGCTCCTCTTGCCCGCGGTTCAGGCGGCGCGGGAGGCCGCTCGGCGGATGGACTGCCAGTCGCACCTGCATCAGATCGGCCTGGGGATGCTCCAGTACTTCGACGACTGGAACGGCCAGTTCTTCCTCCACCACCCGTTCCTGTGCGACGTCCTCTCGGAGACGACGAAGGCGGAGTCCTTCGCCGAGATCTACTGGGAGGACAAGATCATGCCGTATGTGAATCCCTCGTATGCGAGGGATGAGATCGCCCAGGGCGGGGTCCAGGTCGCCGACGCCCAGATCTTCCGCTGCATGTCGGACATCTCGGAGCCGAAGCCCTTCAGGGGCGACGACGGGCGGATCGACGGCGTCGGCGATCGGACCAGCTACCTGATGAACTCGCTGCTGACCCACAAGACCCGGCGGTACGGCCGGTGGTCATTCCCGCGCATCCAGTCGGAGATCGGCACCTCGAACTTCGTGATCTTCAACGAGAGGAACGCCGCCGGGATCGCGGCCAGCCCCGAGGCCGGCGATCCGCGGCAGGACGACTACGACATCTGGCTCGGCACGGACGTGCTCGACACCTGGATCCCCTGGGACCGGCACGGTGCCTCGAATGTCCTCTACCTCGACGGCCACGCGCGGAGTGTCAACCGATCCGAGGCGGTCCGGGCCATGTATCCCGGCGGAGAGCCCTACCGGGATCCTCGCTTCTACCCGTGAGGATTCGGGCCGGCCCACGGGACCAAGCCATCTGGGCCGGCCGGCAGGGGTTGCGTCACTCCTCGCGGTGCTTCTCGTGGCACTCCTTGCAGGAGCCGCCGATCTTGCTGAAGGCGGCCTTGCTGCCGGCGAGGTCTTCCTTCTTGGCCGAGTCCTCGAGCTTCTTGGCGAAGTCGGCGTATTCCTTGCAGAGCTTCTTCCAGCTCGCGGCGTCCCCCTTGGGGGCGTCGTTCTTGCCCAGGTCGGCGGAGAGCTTGGCGTAGGTGCCGGCTTCCTTCTGGACTTCCGGCCAGGCCGGCGTCGCGGACTTGAGCTGTGTCTTGAGCACCGCCATCGGTGCCTTCTTGCCCTTGTGCAGCTTCGACATGATCTTGCCGACCGATTCCGGGCCGTCCGCGGCGCCGGAGGTCGGGATGAGGGCCCCCGCCAGCAGCAGGAGGCTCATCGCGGTCGCGATGCAGATCAGGCGCTTCATCAAGTACTCCTCATTCCTGATAAGGGGATGGATCGGCCCACGTGGCCAGGTGCCAACATGGGAACATAGCATCGCAAGGAAAGCAACGGCACCGCCTCCTTCTCTCCGGCCGCGCCCCCTGCGATGATGGGGCGGACCCGGATCCCGGAACAGCGGTCGGAGGCTTGCATGCGAATTTCACGATGCCTGGGTGCCCTGGCGATCGCCCTCATCAGCGCAACGGCCAGGGCCGATGAGCCCGCCCGTCGGCTCCAGGTCGTCCTCGCGCGGTCGGATGGACTCATCGCCGCCGGCATCAACGGCAAGGGGGACACGACCGGCTTTCTCTGGGTGGAGAGCAAGGAATTCCCGGGGGTGCTCGACCAGTCTCCGTTCCATTGCGCCGGCGGGAAGGTCACCACGATCCCCAAGCTCCAGGGTTACACCGCGGTCTTTCCCTATGCCCTCAGCGATGACGGCACGGTCGTCGGCCGGGTCAGCAAGCCGATCACCCCGGAGCGGTTCACCCCCATGAGCAACCAGGCCTTCGCCTGGGACGCCGCCGGCGGGATTCGGGGGCTCGGCGCCCTCGCCGAGGACACGGCCTCGTTCGCGACCGACATCAGCCGGGACGGGAGGCGGATCGCGGGCTTCTCCATCGGCAACAACCGCGTCCGCGCCTGCTACTGGGACCGCCAACCCGGCGGCTGGAAGGCGAAGCGACTGCCCGGACGCGGCATGCTCGGCTCGAACCTGGTCAGCCTCAGCGACGACGGCAAGTCGGTGGCCGCCGTCGACGATGGCAAGTTCTGCCTCTGGACGCAGCAGTCCGAGAACGAGTGGAAGCAAGAGCTCCTCGGCTCCTCCACACTCCTGATCCCCCGCGGAGTCAACGACAGCGGCCTGATCGTCGGCGTCCGGTTCACCCCGGACGGGAATGTGCACGCCGTCTGCTGGAGCCGCGACGGCGGCGTCAGGCTCCTGGATGGGCTCGAGGGGTACACGCGCTCCGAGGCCAACGCCGTGAACAACCGGGGCCTGATCGTCGGCATGCTCGACGGCCCCCACGGCTCGAAGATCGACCCCCGGGCCTGTGCCTGGGAGGCGGGCAAGGCCCGGATCATCGACGAGGCCGGCCCGGACTTCTCCAACGCCACCGCCATCAACGACCGCGATCAGGTGACCGGCGTCCTCGACGTCGAGGAGGACGAGGAGCCGAAGCCGGGAGCCGAGGCGAAGCCGGCCCCCGAGAAGTCCGATGCCCCGCCCCGGCCGGGCTCCCAGCAGCGCCCCCAGGCTCCGGCCGGAGGGCCCGTCAATCCCCCCACCCCGAAGGGACGCTGAAGAGCCGGTCCGTTCCGTTTCGCGAATCGTCGAGGCAACCCGAGATCCGGATGGACCACTTCGCGACGGAATCGTGTAGGATCGATCGATCCTATCCATCCGTCATCCCGTCCCTCGAGGTCTCGTCATGCCCACCGATCACCGACCGATGGTCCGCGGTCCGATGCGGACGTGGCTGAAGTTCGTTCTGGAGTCCGGACTGCTCGAGACGCTGGCCCCGTGCTCGTCAACCGCCGGCGAGCCCCCCCTTGCTTACGCACGCGGGCTGCTCGCCCGGCTCCGCGAGGCGGACGGTGGGCTCAGGCCCGATGACCCGCTCGCCGTCGAGTTCCGGGAGCTCCGAAGCTGGGTCGAGGCGGAGCGGCGGGCCAGGCTGTCCAAGACGCTCGCCGGGGAGCCGCGACGTCGACGAGTCTGGGCGACCGAGGAGTCCCCGCCGGCCGGTAACCAGGTCGTCGAGAAGCCCATCGCCGTGGGCAAGCCCGAGAAACAATCGGCGCGTTTGCCGTCAACCCACTGGCTGAGGTGGGTTTGCTCGATGGCGGGACGCCGCCGAATCCGGACCCTCGACCTGGGTGATCCGCTCTGGGATCGGTGGATCGACGGATGAGCCGGCGAGGTTTGCACCGTACCAGGAATCACCGGCGAGGGCTGGCCACCCCTCGCACGCTCAAAGCGTCCCCGAGTGGGGCTTGCATCGCAGCGATTCCGCCACGCCGGCACCAGGGGAGCCGTGGCACCCGAGGCATTCTCAAAGCGACCTCGTCGACGTCAGCCGGGACCGACCGGGCCCGACGGCGGCAACGGCGGGACGAGGATCGGCGGCTCGTCGATCGGCAGCGGCCCGGGGTCCGGCTCCGGCTTCGGCGGCGGATCCACGGTCGGGTCATTGATCGGTTTGTCGAAACGGACACGTACCGTGGCGACCGGCATCACGGCGGCGATCGCGATGCTCTGCAGCAGCTTCCCTTCCAGGCTCTCGAAGGCGAGTTGGCGCTTCACGGGGACCTCCAGTGTGGTCGATCGCGTGGGGCGGCACGGGCGCAGTGCGGCCCCGTGGCCGACGCTACGGTCCATCGGTCGTCTCATCGCGCGGTGCGCAGCCGGCAGCCAGAACCGGCGAACGCGTGATCGCTACCAGGATCGGGCGGGGAGCCCCGGGGTTTGCATCTCTGGCGGGCCTGGCTTAATTGCTCGCATGGAGCAAATCGTCCCTACACTCAAGATGGTAGGCCACAAAGCGTGGGGACGCCAAATCGCGATTCGAGAAAGTGGATCGGGCCGGCGCCGGGGACGTGGAATGGGTCGGGAATGGAGCCCGAACATCGTGCCGGAGGTTGGCGTGAAGGAGTATGGTCGCGGTATCTTCGAGGGGGAAAGGGAGGCCATCCGTGATTGAGCCCTCGGCTTTCATTGCTCCCGGCGCGATCGTCATGGGAGACGTCCACCTCGGCGCCTGGTCGAGCATCTGGTTCCAGTCGGTCATCCGGGGCGACACCGAGCGGATCCGGATCGGCGATCGGACGAACGTCCAGGATTTCACGATGATCCACGCGGATCCGGGGGTCTCCTGCCTGATCGGGAGCCGGGTCACGGTCGGGCATCGGGTGATCCTCCACGGCTGCGTCGTCGAGGACGATTGCCTGATCGGGATGGGGGCCATCCTGCTCAACCGGGTGAAGGTGGGGGCCGGCTCGCTCATCGGCGCCGGGGCCCTGCTGACGGAGCGCATGGAGGTTCCGCCGGGCTCGCTCGTGCTGGGTTCGCCGGCCCGGGTCATCAAGCCCGTCGGCGACGGGATGCGTCAGCGGATGGAACGGACCTGGCAACATTACGTCGCGCTGGCACGCCGACACGCGGCGGGCGAGTTCCCGCCGGTGCCGGCCACGTCCGGCCCGCTGCCGGAATTCCTCGGCGGCTCAGCGGTCGAAGACGTGGAAGGGTGAGGCGAACGCCATCGTCCGGGGCGGCGACTTCTCGTCGCGATGCACGGAGTCGATGAGGAGAAGCGCTTCCCACCGGAGGGGCGGATGCGGCACGCCATCGTTGGCGCCACCCCAGTGACTGGTTCCCTCCGACCCGTCGAGCGGGATCGTCATCGGCGACCATCCGGGCTTCGTCAGGTTGCCGAGGTGCACCTGGAACGTCTGACCGGTCCTGTCACTGAACCGGCAGTTGAGGACGTCGCCCGAGGTATTGCCGCGGACCCAGACGATCGCGGCCCGGGCACCCGCGGGGATCTCCATCGGCTTCTCGGGGCCGATCGTGAGATAGCGCCAGCCGGCGTCGAACTGGTAGGGGACCTCGATGGCGTGTGATGCCGGATCCTCCGCCGTGGCCTTCGACACGGCCAGCGGTTTCGGCCCCGTCCCCGCGTTGTCCACGTGGAGGTCCGCGTTGAAGGCGACATCGGGAGGACGGGCTTCATGGAAGCCGACGAAAAGCTCGTAGCGACGGGGAGCCAGGTAGGCCAGAGGCCGCTTGCCGGGCTCCTCGAACTCGATCCCCGACTGGGCCTTCTTGAGGGGAACCTGGACCGGGACCTCGACCCGGCCCTTGAGCGGCCTGACCCGCAGCCGCTCCTTGCCGTCGGCCCGGTCTGCCCCGCCCCGGACCACGAGCGCCCCCTCGACGATCGTGTTGCGGTGATTGGCCACGACCACTTCGAGGGCGCCGCGCCGCGGGGCGGCGGAGAGGGTGACCGGCTCGGTTCGCCAGATTTCAATCGGCGCGAGGGCCGGGAGTGGTTCTCCGTTCCAGGTGATGCTCAACATGACGGCGCCGCGGCTCGCGGCATCCAGTGCCTGGGGTTGTAAGGGGAGGCTCTTGGTGATGGACTCCGATGGGGCGACGTCGAACCGATAGCGTGCAACCCTGCCCGGTTTGGCGGTCGATTCGCTCGCGAACTCGATCCTGGCCGGGCTGGCCTCGGGATTGGTGATCCGGGTATGAAGGAGAGGCGCCTCGCCGGGGTCCGCGACGAGCGCTCCCGGCCGCCATCGGATGGCGGCGAGCCTGCGCAGGTCCCGGCCCTCGGGCGCCGCATCGTCCACCTTACGATACTCGGGCGCCGTGCCGCCGGCCTCGCCCGGCCGGCTTCCGGACGCATGCCAGGTCGCGACGACCAGCGGAGCGTGCGCCGCGTTCGGTCCGTCGGCCGCGACGAAGAGGAGCTTCCATTCGTCCGGAGTCGAGCCCTTGAGGCGATGCCGGAATGTATATCCGCGGAGGCTCCGAATCAGGGCCTGCGCCGCCAGGAACGACGGCTTGGGCTCGAGGTCTCGCCGCACGGTCCCGAACCGATGTTCCGGCTCCTTCGGGTCGTCGCCGTCATCCTTCCAGTCGTAGAAGATGGAGGTGTTCACCCCCGAGGCGAGGTTGGCAAGCCACTGCCGGGGGAGATACATCGCCTGCGTCGCCTCGCTCACGTTGACCGTCGAGTAACCCCACTCGGAAGAGATAATCGGCAAGTCCTGCTTCGACGGGGATTTGGCGTGGAGTCCGATGAGCGCGCGCAGTCGGCCGTAGTCTTCCGAGGCGGACTCCGGGGGGCCGCCGCGATAGGGATGGATCGAGACGGCGTCGATGTCCTCGATCAATCCGGCGGCGAACGCGGTTTCCAGGAACTCCCAGGGGAAACCGGAACTACCGGGGGCCAGGATCGTGGCTTCGGGATCGGCCGCGCGCATGGCCTTCGCCGTGACGACCGCGAGCTTCGCGTAATCGTGCTGGTTGGCCTTCGGTTTCCAGAAACCGTCCAGGTTCGGCTCGTTCCAGATCTCGAAGAGGACTCGTTTGCCGCGGAAGTGGCTCGCGGCCGCCGCGGCGAACCGGGCGAACGCGGCACGGTCGGCGTCGGTGGTCGGCGCCAGGCCGTTGTTGTAGAGCGGATTCGCATAATCGAGAATGTAGATGGGCCGCGCGCCGACCTTCGAAAGGTGGCCAAGCAGCTCATCGTGGTCGGAGAAGTCATACGTCCCGCGGGTGCGCTCGATTCCCGCCCACGGCATGTCCATGCGGACGAGCCCGAAGCCGGCCTCCGCGAATCGCTTCATCTCGCCCGGGCCGGGGCGGGTGAAGTGGATGTTGACCCCCTGCCCCGCGGGGATCTCCGGCGGCGGGAGGTCCGCCCCGAAGGCGCCCCGCGAGCCGAGTCCGAGGGCCATCGCAAGCCAGAGATACCTCGCCGTGCGACCCGACATCGTTCCCGCCATCGTTCCAGCCTCGATCCAGGTGTGCCGAGGAAGTCCATCCCCACGGCGACGCGGTTGAATTCGTTCCTTCCCGTTGTAATCGATCCGTCAGTCGGAAGCACCCGTGGAGCCGGCTTCACCTCGAGGGGCCTGCTTGACTCGGTTCGGCGGTAGATCCATAATCGAGCGCGATGGGTCCGGGACTGCGCGAAGGCGCATGGCCCCGCGTGTCGATAGAAGCCCCGGGACGGGCGCGCGGAGAAGGGTCCTCCGGATCGTCCCCGGACGAGGTGCCAGGTTCCTTCCCTTGTGGAGTTCGTGTCCATGGCAGCTCCGTCGCTCGCCGGCAAGCCCCGCAAGGTGATACCCAAGATCCTGGCCGTGATCCACGCCGACGGCTGCACCGGCTGCGAGGCATGCGTCGAAGTCTGCCCGGTGGATTGCATCTACAAGGTCAGTCCCGGCGAGTATCCCGGCCTCCAGGGCTTCTGCGACATCGACCTGGACCGTTGCATCGGGTGCAAGCATTGCGCCCAGGTCTGCCCCTGGGATGCGATCGACATGGTGGACACAATCGACGTGGCCTACCACGTCGCGGTCAAGGGTGGACCGCCCCAGTACGTGGCCGAAGAATGGGACACGCTGGTGGATGCCGCACAGCGGAACGCCGAAGGATTGCTCGCCAAGAAGAAGTGAGTAGACGGGCGCGGCCGGCGCCGCGCGGCTCCCTCCGTCGGGCTCGACCATGAGGAGTTCGCCCACCGCCGGCGACTCGTCCAAGTGTCCCCTCGATGATCATCCGCGCGGGTCGCATCGCCGCGACTTTGCCGTACCCGGATTTCCCACTTATCGACCAATCGAAATGAGGTCCAGAAGGATGGTACGACTCCGCAGTTTTCTCGGCATGCTCGCGCCCGGCCTGCTGGTCGCCGGGGCCTTCTGCGCCTGGACGGGGCGGATCGTGGAGACCCCGAGTCTCGCCCAGGAAGAGCCGCACAAGCCGCCGGACGAGGATCCGACCAGCCCGGCCGAATTCCTCTGGCATGCCCCGAAGCCGGAGCTCATCCACGATGAGCCCCTCGAGGTGAAGGCCCCCGTCGGGCTGATGCCGCTGACTCCGAAGGTCGTGGTCCCGGCCGGCAACCCCCTCACCAAGGGCAAGTATGAGCTGGGCCGCCAGCTCTACTTCGATCCGCGGATCTCGCTCGACGGCAAGGAGAGCTGCGCGAGCTGCCACAACCCGGACCTGGGCTGGTCCGACGGCCACAAGACGTCGACCGGCATCAAGGGGCAGAAGGGGAATCGCAACGCCCCGACCGTGTTCAACACCGTCTACGGCAAGACCATGTTCTGGGACGGCCGCGCCGGGTCGCTCGAAGGCCAGGCCCAGGGGCCGATGATCAACCCCATCGAGATGGGCGATCAGAAGCACCAGGCCATCGTCGAGCGGATCCGCAAGGTCCCCGGCTACAAGCAGCAATTCGAGAAGGTGTTCGGCACCAACGTCACCCTCGACGGCATGGCCAAGGCCATCGCCACCTTCGAACGGGTCGCGGCGCTCTCGGGCAACTCGAAGTACGACAAGTACAACGCGGGGGACAACGCCGCCCTCTCGGAGAGCGAGAAGCGGGGCATGGTCCTCTTCGGCCTGCGGCTCAGCACGGACGACGAGTTCAAGACGGACGTGGAGCTCCAGAAGGCCAAGTGCACCATCTGCCACGTCGGCTCGAACTTCACCGACGAGCAGTTCCACAACCTTGGCGTCGGCTGGGACGAGTCCAAGAAGAAGCATGCGGACATCGGCCGTTGGGCCCCGGTCCCCATCGGTCAGAAGTGCGATACGGACCTCGGCTCGTTCAAGACGCCGACCTGCCGCAATGTCGAGTTGTCCGCGCCGTACATGCACGACGGCAGCCTCAAGACTCTTGAGGAGGTGGTCGAGCATTACGACAAGGGGGGCAACGCCAACCCGTCGCTCGACCCCGACATGAAGCCTCTCAAGCTGACGGCCCAGGAGAAGGCGGACCTGGTCGCCTTCATGAAGGCCCTCACCGGCGAGCACAAGTCCCTGGCCGAGCTCCTGCCGACCCTGCCGCCCAACGCCGACGGCTCCGCGGTCGATCCGGGCGTGGCCCTGACGACGGCCGCGGAATAGCGAGGCCCGGGCCAGGCGCTCAACCTCGCCTCGTTTTCGACACGGGCCCGGCGGCACGCCTTGCCGCTCGGGCCCGTCCCCTGCGCACCGTTGGCTCCGCGCGGTAAGATGGCCGGGTCGGCGTCGGGCCGGGCGGGGCGGAGTCTGCCCCGAGGCTCGACCGCACCCGTCCTCGCCCCGAGGGGTCATGAGACATTCGGCCTGGCGCACGCTCCTCTGGGTGGCCATCTCGTTTGCTATCGTCTTCCTCGCTTGCATCGGCAAGGGCCTGCGTGGGGACCGACAGTTCGCCTTCCGCGACGCGGCCCACTACTACTATCCGCTCTACGAGCGCGTGCAGCACGAGTGGAACGCGGGGCGGTGGCCCCTCTGGGAGCCCGAAGAGAACGCCGGGATGCCGCTCCTGGGCAACCCCACCGCCGCGGTGCTCTACCCCGGAAAGCTCATCTATGCCGCCCTCCCCTACGCCTGGGCCGCGCGCGTCTACATCGCGGCGCATGTCGCCCTCGCCTTCGCGGGGATGCTCGTCACGCTCCGCGCCTGGGGTGTCAGCGGGATCGGCTCCGCCCTGGGGGCGCTCACCTACGCGTTCGGGGCACCGATCCTCTACCAGTACTGCAACATCATCTACCTCGTCGGCGCCGCGTGGTTGCCGCTCGGGTTCCTGGCGGTCGAGCGATGGCTCGCCACGGGGAGCCGCTGGGCGCTCCTCGGCCTGGCCCTCGTCCTGGCCATGCAGACGCTCGGAGGGGATCCGCAGGCGGCCTACCTCCTGGGCCTCTGCGGCGGCGGCTATGCCGTGGGGCTGGCCTGGTCGAAGTCGAAGGCCGCCGCCGCCGACGCGGGGTCCGCGGCCGAGTCGCGTCGCCGAAACTGGTGGCCGATCCTCATCGGCCTGCTGGCAGTCGTCTCCTGGGCCGTCGGCACCGTGATCCTGGCGGGGATCCTGCCGAAACTCCGGGAGCGAGGGAATCCGCCCCCCGCGCTCTGGTGGATGCCCCATGTCCCCGCGGTGATGCTCGCGGCCTGGGGCCTGGCCGGGCTGGTCGTCGCGGTCCGATGGCTTCGGGGCGGATGCCGCGGCTGGCTCGGCGGAGCCTTTCTGGGGATGGCCGGGGCGGCGATCCTGGCGGCCGGCCTGGCCGCGGCGCAGTTGCTGCCGGTGCTGGAGTTCACCCGCCAGACGACTAGGGCCGAGGCGGACGGGCCGCATGACATCTACCCCTTCAGCGTCGCTCCGTTCCGGGTCGTCGAGGCGGTCTGGCCGGGCATCCTGGGCTCGGTCGCCCGGTCGAATGCGCTCTGGGTCGACGCGTTCCGATTCCCAGGCGCCAGACAGAAGATCTGGGTGCCCTCGAACTATCTCGGCCTGATCGGGCTGCTGCTGGGCCTGGCCGCGTTCGGACTTCGCCGCAGCCCCGCGCGCAAGGCCTGGCTGTCGGCGATCGTGCTCGCCAGCCTGGTCGGCGGTATCGGGGAGTACTCGAGTCCGATCTGGGCGGCCCGCGCCCTGCATGCGACGACCGGGATCGACGTGGGGGACGTCGGCCCGCAGGACGACGACGGCATGACCCCGATCCGCAGGGATCGCTACCTGAGGGACGGCGACGGCGGCCTCTACTGGCTGATGACGAACGTCTTTCCGGGCTTCAAGCAATTCCGCTACCCGGCGAAGTTGATCACGTTCACGACCTTCGGCCTGGCCGCGCTGGCGGGGATGGGCTGGGACGAGCTGGTCCGCGACCGCCGTCGCCAGCTGCTGGTCGTCGCGGCGGCCCTCGCCGGCCTCTCGTTGGTCCTCCTGGGCCTGGTGCTGGCCAACCGCGAGGGGCTCGTCACGAGACTCTCGACGCGGTCGGTCACCTCGCTCTTCGGGCCGCTCGATCCCCGCGTCTCGATCCGGGGAGTGATCTCGGCGCTGATTCACGGGAGCGTGGTCGCCGCCGCGCTGGCCGTGGTGGCCCACTTCGCCAGGCAAGGACGCCGGAGTGACGTCCTGGGAGCGGCGGTCCTCCTGACGGCGGCGTTGGACCTCGCGGTGGCCAACTCGCCGCTGGTCACGGTCATCGCGCAATCGAATTTCGAGGGGGAGCCGAAGACGGTCCGGATCATCCGCGAGGCCGAGGAGGCGGACCCTTCTCCGGGCCCCTTCCGGATCCACCGGATGCCCACCTGGAGCCCGGTCGGCTGGTATCTCAAGAACTCGACCGAACGCGAGACCGAGCTCGTCGCCTGGGAGCGGGCGACGATCCAGCCCAAGTACGGGATCAATCACGGCATCGAGTACGCCTACACCAAGGGCGTGGCCGAGCTCTACGACCTGGAGTGGTTCTACGCCGGTTTCGAACGGTCCGCCCGGGGCAAGGTCGCCTCGGACCTGGGCGTGCCGGAGGGGACACAGATCGTCGTCTTCCCCAGGCGGTCGTTCGACCTCTGGAATTGCCGATACTTCCTTCTGCCGTTCCAGTCCAACGGCTGGAAGACGGAGGACCGGGGCTACGCGTCGATGCTGGAAGCGACCGAGCCCATCGAGCCGTCGCCGGAATTCCTCCGCTCGAAGGAGAAGGAGCCGGAGCGCCGGGCCTGGGCCGAGAATCAGGATTTCCAGATCCGACGGAACCACCAGGCGTTCCCCCGCGCCTGGGTCGTCCGCGAGTTTCGGCCATTGCCGGCCCTGGAGCGTCTCTCGCGGATCGAGCGTGGCGCCCCGATGCAGGAAATGCTCCACGCCGGCGACGCGATCTGGAACGATCCGACCCTCCCCGTCCTGGATCCGCATCGAGTCGCCTGGGTCCCTTCCGACGACGTACCGAGTCTGCGCCCTTTCCTGAACGGCCCTCCCCAGAGGGGTACCGAGACGGTCAAGGTGAGCTACCCGCGTCCCGATCGGGTCGTCATCGAGGCGAGGCTCGACGACCCGGGTTTGATCGTCCTGGCCGACGTCTATTATCCCGGCTGGACGCTCACCATCGACGACAAGCCCGCGCCCATCTACAAGGTCAACACCCTGATGCGCGGGGCCGCCGTCGAGGCGGGCACGCACACGCTCGTCTACCGCTACGAGCCGCGAAGCTTCCGGGTGGGCGGATTCATCACCATGGCGAGCCTGGCGCTCTTCGTGCTGCTGACGTTCGCCGCCTTCCTTCGCCGAAAGTGAGAGTCCCGGGGAATTCTCCCTGGCCAGCGCGTGATCAATCACGTTTCCCGACGGGGGAGACCTGTTTCGCCTCGCCCGTCCCGGCGTCCCCCGCGCTCTCCGGAATGGCCGAGGCGTCGAAATGATCCCAGGTCAGGTTCTTCTTGTTGAATGTGTAGAGGTGAGGCCCGAGGTCGTAGGCGATCGAACCCTCGCCGGTCACGACCGGTGTCGCGTTCCCGTCCACGGGCTCGACGAGATCGTGCGCGTACCACGTCGACGATGTGAGGTCGAAGGCCGCGATGCGCCGGATTTTCGAGCCCGTGATGGTCGGGGCGATGATCGAGGAGCGCGACCCGGACTGGCCCGCGAAGCTCACCCGGAGCGGATGATCCTTCGAAGCCTTCAGCTCAATCGCGGTGGACCGCCGACTGATCGGGTCATACGCCACGAGACGGTTGCCCGACGGCGATGCGGCGAAGATGAAGCCACCGATCCGACCGTGGCCAGTGGTTTCGGCCTCGGGCGAAGGCTCGCCGAGCACCGAGGGAGGCGTGCCGGGCATCGGGGGCGGTTCGGAGATGGCAGGCTCGGCGTCGGGCCGGGGAATGGTCATATCGGGAGCCGCGGATTGAGTCTCGGCGTGATTGAGGGACCCGTCGGGGAGCCCGGCTGAGAAATCAACCGCTTTCGTTCGGTCTGAGTAGAGTTCGCTCAGCCCGTTCCGATCGAGGAGGCGATGGATCGCCTTCGGAGCGACGTAAATCCCCCGATCCCCCTTCGGCTCCGAGAAGCTACAGATTCCCGCGAGATATCCATCCGTGGTGAACAGGCCGCCGCCCGTCCTCCCCTGCTTCGGGGCACTGCGGCACGCGATCCCCTCGTAGGCAGGAAAGCTCGAGAGTTGAACGGCCAACTGAGTGATCACGGTCTGCCAAGGGGTGGGATCGTTTCCGTCCGAGCATCCGACGTTCAGCATCAGCATTCGAAGCTTCGGCTCCCACCTTCGAGGCACGATGGGAGAGCTCGGTAGCTGCCTGCCGGGTCGGATCCGGACCAGTGCGATGAGGTGGTCGAAATCGTAGTCGACGACCTCACCTCCCGTCCTCATCTGAAAACGAACGTGGGGCGGCTCGTACGAGAGCTTCCCATCAAAGAGGTCGACCTGGACCTTCTTTGGAAAGTCCCGCGGAGGCACCTGGCTAGGACCGTCCAGCTTGAACGGACTCGAGGCGGTCAGGATCAGAGACTCGTCGCGTGTGCTGCGGATGATCGTCCCCGAGGCGAAGCCGACCGAATGCTCGTCCAGGATCTGGATCCGCACGGCCGTCTCCCAGGGCGCGGGGATGGGCGGACCCGGGAGCCCCGGGGGCGAGGCGACGGGCTGCAAAGGGTCCTTCCGCGATGCGGGTTTCGACGCCACCTCGATCTTCGCGGTCGAGGCCGATTCGGCGCGAGGCTCCTGCTCGCTCGCCCGAACCCGCAGGACGCCGCCAGCAAGCCATCCGGTCAGGGAAATCATGCTGCCACTCACCGCCAGAACGACCAACGCCGACTTTGCCTTGTTCAGAACCATGGTTCGGATCCCTCCTTCCGCAAGACTAAGGACACGGGCCGACAGTCCTCCCGCGAGGGCTGTCCGGGCTGCGACCTGCTCGGCGGCCTGGGCCGTACTCCGCAAGAGCTTCGCCGGAGCTTCGGCCGTTCCGATCACGGCTGAAAGCGGGCTCACACCGCGACGGCCAAGTCGCGCCCGGAGCGACTCTCGTCCCCGCGCCAGACGGCTCTTGACCGTCCCCACGGGGAGGCTGAGCGTCCTGGCCGCCTGTTCGTAGCTCAGGTCCTCGAGGTCGCAGAGGACAACGACCCGTCGATAGCGTTCCGGGAGGCGGAGCAATTCCGCGTCCACGATCGCTTTCAGGTCTAAAGTCTCGACTCGTGTCGGCGAGTCGCTCCGCCCGGCAAGCTCGGCATGACGTTGTTCATGCCTGCGCCGTCGGACGGCAGCCGAGCGGGCCGAGCAGGAGAGGCGGTAGGCCACCCCGTGAAGCCAGCTCGCCAGCGATCCGTGATTGCGAATCGTCCGAGCCCGGCGCACGAGAATCACGAAGGTGGCCTGGAAGGCGTCCTCGACGTCGCAAGCATCCTCGAGCACCCGGCGACAGACCGCCAGGACCATCGACGCGTGACGTTCGAGGAGAGCCGCGAACGCGAGCTCGGAACCCTCGCCCGTTCGAGCCAGGAAGCGGTCCAGGAGTTCCTCATCGGAGAGCCCGCTCAATGGTCCTACCCCGAACAGGAGCCGGACCTGGGTCGTGATCCCGGAGTCTCCCCTGCAATCGATGCCCATCGGCATGCCACTCCCGTCCTGACAGGGTCGCTACTGGTCTCCACCAGAATAGTCCGAGGAGGAGGCCGGATTGTTCCGGATTTCTGGGCGAGGAATCGGACACAACACGCAAGCACGATGGGATTCAAGCTTAGGCTGAAGCGATCGACATTGACGGTTGTCCGGTTTCGGCGGATTCCGGTCGGGATTCACGCGGGAAAACGCGCCTTGAATAGGTCGCGAACAGCGAGACATGGCGCACTCTCTTTATAGAGAGGCGACACGCCATGGAGGGAGTGCGCGCTGATCGATCTTCGTGACGTACCGTCCTGGCGGAGGTCCCCGGATGACATGCGTGCTGGAGAGACCGGGCCCAGCGATGTCCTCGCGGAATTCCGTAGAGCGAACGCTCGCGGGGCCTGGGTCGGTTCGCCGCTCCTCGCTCCTCGAAGTCCGGGACCATCAAGCCTGGTCTGGCACGAGCAAAGCCAAACCAGCAACCACGCTTAACGCCTAACCACGATTGGACTTACGACATCCGATCAGCATTCCTTGATCGACGAGCGAACCCAATTTGAGTCCCTCGCGTCCCAGGCGTTATCGGAGCAGATCCTCGCCGATCAGCCGTCCGGCGTATCGAGCAGGACTTGCAACCGAGGCCGCAGCACCTCGGGCAACCGGGGCAGCCAGGACGCATCGACGAGTCCCACGTCGATCATGTCGCGGAGATGGGTTCGGTCCTTGTCGCGGAAGGACGTGAGCTTCATGCGCACAAGGGCGTCCAGCCGGACGACGCGGAACGCCTCGCTCGGTTCCGACTCGGCGATCTCAGGCGCCGGCATGACGTGGTCGGGACGGACTCGTTCTCCGGCGAAGACAAGACGGACAGCGTCTCTTGGCCTGGCGTCGGGGCCGTCGAGGAAGATATCCAGACTGGCCACGTGCCGGTAAACAAAGCCCTCGGCTTCAAGCGCGGCCCGAATGACTTCAAGGTCGCACCGGGAGATCAAAAGATCGACATCCTGAGTGTATCGTACGGCTCCCTCGTCCACTCGCCCAACCCAGACGGCGACGGCGTTACCGCCAACCACCATGTAGGGAACCCCAGCCTTCTCCAGAGCCGCAGTTGCGCGCAGCAGTCGATTCTTGACCTTGTCCACGGCCCGACGGCTACGCTCCCAGGATGGTAAGCCAAGCGGCACCAGAGTCATCGATCGATCTCTGCCGCTATTGATATGGCATGCAGGAGTTTACGACTCAACGGTAGGCTGAGTCACCTGCTTGCCTAATGAAGAGCCGGAATGGGCGGCACTGGATTCGAACCAGTGACTTCCACCGTGTGAGGATGGCACTCTAACCGCTGAGTTAGCCGCCCGGCCGATGAGGTCGCAACGACGTTCCGTCGCTCAAGAGAATCTAACGCCTACGAGCCCCCGGGGCAAGGGCGCCCCTCGTTCTTGGGGCTTGCCGGGGTCTCCAGGGGGTCTTAGATTGGGAACCTGAATCCGAGTTCGTTTGACCACGGATCGTGCGAGACCTGATGATGACTGAGTTCTTCCCCGACGTCCCGAAGATCGTATACGGGGGACCGAAGTCCAGGAACCCCCTGGAGTTCAAGTGGTACAACCCGGACGAGATCGTCGGCGAGAAGACGATGAAGGAGCATCTCCGTTTCTCGGTCGTCTACTGGCATACCTTTTGTAACTCCCTCTCGGATCCCTTCGGCGTGGGGACGGCCCAGCGCCCCTGGGATGACGGGACGAACTCCGTCGCCAACGCAACGCAGCGGGTCCGGGTCGCCTTCGAGTTCTTCGAAAAGCTCGGCGTCCCCTTCTACGCCTTCCACGACCGCGACGTCGCGCCCGAGGGCAAGACGATCAAGGAGAGCCACGCGAATCTCGACGAGATCGTCAAGGTGCTCAAGGAGGAGCAGGCCCGGACGAAGATCAAGCTCCTCTGGGGGACGGCCAACCTCTTCACGAATCCTCGATACATGCACGGGGCGGCCACCAGCCCCAATTTCGATGTCTTCGCCTTCGCCGCGGCCCAGGTGAAGAAGGCCATGGAGGTGACCATGGACCTTGGAGGGGCCGGGTACACCTTCTGGGGGGGCCGCGAAGGGTACTCCACGCTCTGGAACACGGACATGAAGCGGGAGATCGACCATCTGGGGAAGTTCCTCACGATGGCCGTGGACTACAAGAAGCAGATCGGCTTCCAGGGGCAGTTCTACATCGAGCCCAAGCCCAGGGAGCCGACCAAGCACCAGTACGACTCCGACGCCGCGGCCTGCCTGAACTTCCTGAGAACGTACAACCTGCTGCCCCATTTCAAGCTCAACCTCGAGACCAACCACGCGACCCTGGCGGGCCACGAGATGATGCACGAGATGGAGGTGGCGATCGGGGCGGGTGCGCTCGGCTCGATCGACGCCAACACGGGCGACGCTCTCCTGGGCTGGGACACCGACCAGTTCCCGACCGACGTCTACCTGACGACCAAGTGCATGATCAGCATCCTGAACATGGGGGGCTTCACGACCGGCGGCGTCAACTTCGACGCCAAGGTGCGCCGGGAGAGCTTCGAGCCGATCGACCTGTTCTACGCCCACATCGGCGGGATGGACGCGTTCGCACGAGGACTCAAGACCGCGCAGGCGATCCTGTCCGACGGCCGGCTCGCCGAGCTCCTGAAGGCGCGATATCACAGTTGGGATGCAGAGCCCGGCCGTCGCGTCGAGGCCGGCCAGTCCAACTTCGGTGACCTGGAGGCGTACATCCTCCCGAAGGGGGACGCCGCGAAGAACGTCAGCGGGCGCCAGGAGCTGCTGGAGAATCTGATCAACGAGTTCATCTGATTCGATCGCGCCCCGCAGAGTCAGGGGAGAGACGATCGAACTCGTCGGAGCTTGTGTTTCGGGTTGGGTAGCCGGACAGGCTGGAAGGGGGTAGAGGACAGGCCGGAATGCCTGTCCTCCCGCTCGCCTCGGATGAATGACCGGGGGACGGACAGTCCGGCCTCTCCTTCTCCCCGATGACTCGATGGAGGCCGAGTCCAGGGGTTCAGTTCACATGGACTCGACCATGGCGGCGAAGATGCCCTTCATGAAATCGGGCAGGTCGTCGGGCGTCCGGCTGGTGACGATGTTGCCGTCGCGGACGCAGGCCGCGTCCTCCCAGATCCCGCCGGCATTGACCACGTCGTCCTTGATGGCGAAGAAGCCGGTGACCCTCCTCTTGCCCAGGCAGTGGGCCGAGCAGAGCATCCATGGCCCGTGACAGATCGCCGCCACGACCTTGTTCAACTGGGCGGCCCTGGTGACCAGGTCCACCATCGCCGGATGCCGTCGCATGTGGTCCGGGGAGTAGCCGCCGGGGATGATCACCGCATCGAGGTCGTCGGCGTTCACGTCGGCCGCGGCCACGTCCGACTTCGCGGGGTAGCCGTGCTTCGAAGCGTACGTCTCGCCGGCCTTGGGGCCGACGATCTTGACGTCGCAGCCGGCCTCCCTGAGCCTCAGGACGGGATACCAGAGTTCGAGGTCCTCGTAGAACTTCTCGACCAGGACGGCCACGCGCTTGCCCTGAAGAAGACTCATACCTTGACTCCTTGATTCCTGGACGGTTCGCCCGCGGCCGCCTCGGGGGGCCGATGCTCGGCCATCGCTCGCCCGATCGCCTCGTCGAAGCGGTAGGGCGGTGAGTAGCCCAGCACCTCGCGCGCCTTGGCGATGGAGTAGTCGAGATTCAGCCCCAGGAACTTGTAGCGGGCCTTGTTGATCAGCGGCGGGTTCTTGGCCCCCCTCAGCTTCGCCACCCCCTCCACGACGGTGGCAAGGACCCTGGCGAGGCGGAGCGGGATGTGGCGGGTCGGGGGTTTGAGCCCGGCGAGCTCCGCGACCCGGCCGACGAACCGGACCTTGCTGACGGGCTCGCCGTCGGTGAGGTTGAAGACCTCGCCCACGGCGGCGGGATTCTCCGCGGCCAGGAAGATCCCGTGGACCAGGTTCTTGGCGTAGATGCAGTTGAGGGCCTGGTCGCCGGAGCCGAAGTAGGCGAACGTGCCGCGGCGGAGGTTCGTCAGCAACTTGGGGAGGACGGTCCGATCGCGCTCGCCGTAGATGAAACCCGGCCGGACGACCGCCGCGGGCAGGCCCCGGGTCCTCGCGTACTCGAGCACCAGGGCCTCGGCCTCGGTCTTGGACCGGGTGTAGGCGTCCAGCGAGTCGGCCGCGGGGGGTACGGTCTCGTCCGTCCCGTGATGATCGCGCCCCTCGTAGACCCCCAGCGAGCTGACGTGGACGAAGCGGCCGACGCGGGCGGCGACCGCCGCATCCAGCAGGAGCCGGAGGGCCTCGACGTTGAGCCGGCGGAATTCCGCGAGCGTGCCCCAATCGCCGACCTTGGCGGCGCAGTTGAAGATCCAGTCGGCCCCCTCGGCACCCCGCCGCAGGGCCGCCTCGTCCTCGAGGTCGCCGACGACCTTCTCGACGCCCAGCCGGTCGAGCCACCGGGTATCGCTGCTGCCGCGCACCAGGGCCCTGACGCGATGACCTCGCGCGACGGCCTCCTCGGCCGCGTGGCCGCCGACCAGTCCCGTCGCGCCCGTGATGAAGATCGTCTTCCCGGCGTTCTCATCCATGCGGTTGTTCCCCCGGCCCGACCGTCGGATGGCCGCCTCGCACGAGAGGGATGGCCCCCTGGGTCAGCCTGGATCGTAACCGATCCGCGGTGTCGCCTCCATGGCCCGCCGTTCCTCGAGATCGTCCGCCGCCCGCTCCCTGCGCGACATTCGGGCCGAGAATTTTCCGGACGAGTGTCAGAAACCGACCCCAGGTGCCTGATAAGCTCTCGAGGGTCTCGCGAACGTCCGTGAATCCTCCGTCCGAGAAGACGAACCTGAAGCCGCCCCGAGGGTTGACGATCATGTTGCGAAACGACCAGCGTTGTCGGCCATCGCGTCGGGCAATCCGCCCCATGGCGCCCGGCATGGAAGTCCTGGAGGTCCGGACGATGCTCCACGCGGCCGCCTCGACGGCCGCCATCGCCGCAATCTCCGGGGCGGATGTCGCCTCGGCGTCCGATCGCCGCTACGTGGAGCGCCTGATCGGCTCCGAGGCCCTGGCCAGCCGCTCCGGCAGGGTGCTTCGCGACCGGATGGTCGCCGCCCTCGAGCACGGAACTCCCCGGACGACGGTCGCCCTGCGAATCTTGCGGGACCCCGCAGGCCTCGGGCAGGACGTCGAGTCCGCCTACAGGGTGGTCCTGGGCCGCGCCCCCAGCCGCGCCGAGCTGCAGGCCGGCCGCCAGCTCATCGGAGCCGGTGCGGATTCGCGGAGCCTCGTCGCCAGACTCGTCGGGCGGCCGGAGTTCCTCGCCCGCCACGGAAACGACCCGGGCCAGGCCGTCACCGCCCTCTTCCAGATCATCCTTCACCGCAACCCGTCGGCCGCCGAACGATCGGCCTGGACGGCCCGGGCCGCGGGCCGGTCACCCCGCCGCATGGAGGCGCTGGCCCGCGCATTCCTCCGCAGCCCCGAAGGGCTCGAGGTGGCGGCACGGTCAACGCTGTTGCCTCAGGCCGCGGCCGATCCGGCCATCCTCAGGGCGGCCCTCAAGACCGTCCGGCGTCCCGGCGGCCTGCTCCGAGCACAGGCCGCCGGCCTCGCCAGCACGGCCACGTACACCTGGCTCGCCGATCCGTCGACCGTCCTCGAGACGGATCCCCGGGTGACCCAGCCGATCATGGGCCTTGTGAACGACGGCGACTTCGACAACAACGTCCCCCAGGCCCCCGGATTCAACCTCCGGAGCGCGGTGAACAACTTGCCTTCCACCGTTTCCATCGGCCTGATCGGGGTGCCCGTGCCCCTGAACCTCACCAGCCTGGGCGCCGATGGCTCGCTCTGGGCGAGCGACGGCATGACCCTGTACCAGCTCGCCCCCGGCGCGACCGCCTGGACGATCCTGGGCTCTCCCGGAATCGGCACGCCCCTCACGGACCTGGCGGCCGTCTCGAGCACCACGCTTTGGGCCCTCGCCGGCAGCTCGATCCTGACCGACTCGGGAGGTGCCTGGGCTTACGTCTCCGCCCTGCCCAATGACGATACGCCGAAGGCCATCGCCGCCGGCGATGCCACGGCCGTCTACGTCCTGGGTAGCTCCGGCCAGATCTACGAGTACAATTCCGGCCAGCAGGCCTGGTCCACGATACCGGGCGGGCCCGCCGACTCGATCGTGACCATCAAGGCCGGCGGCACCGCCTACCTCGCGGCCGTCACCACCGGCACAGGGCCCTCCGCCCGCGGGCTCTGGACCTACACGGCCGGCAACGGCTGGCAGCAGGTTTCGGGCGCGCCGGCGCTCTCCGACGCGGCCATCGGCGGCGACGGCTCGCTCTGGGTCTGGACCGACCGCGGGACCAGCGTCGCCGTCCAGAACCCCGACGGCTCCTGGACGATCCCGCCCCAGGCCTCACTCCTGCAAGCCGGCCAGACGATCGAGTACGTGATGGCCCAGTCGATCAGCGCCGCGGTCGTCATCGTCTCGCCCACCTCGACCAGTCCGTGGGCCGCGCCCATGCAGCTCCTGTACGGCCTGCTCGACCGTCCGACCGTCCCCTTCCCCGCGTTCACGGAGACGGGACAGGTCACGTCCTACAACGCCATCACCACCGCACTGGGGCTGATCAACCCGCTCGGCGTGCGCTCGCAGTATGCCAACACCGATTTCAACGTCCAGCACGCCATCTCCACGGTCCAGATGATGACCGCCCCGGCCGGCGTCTCGAATGCGGACTGGCAGGCCGTCCAGCAGCAGATCCTCACCGAGCTGAACGACGTCCAGACGATCGTCGACAACCTGTACGGCAACGTCTACCAGCTCATCAACGACCTGGGCACGCTCTCCAACACGGTCTTCGTCACGGCGGCCGACAAGGTCCTCGGCTCCGTGAACGGGCCCGATTCCAACCAGACCGCCACGCTCGTCCTCGAGGGCCTGGCCGACGCCATCCTCTGGGGGATCGCCGCGGCCGGCCTGCCCGCCGGCGCGGCGGTCGCCACGTCGTTCCTCGCCTCGGCCGTCGGTTCGGTCTTCAGCGGCTTCCTGGCGAGCAATCCGCCGGACGCCAACGGCGCGGTGGACATCAAGGCCGGCCAGCTCGGCCAGACGATCGCCGACCAGTACACCGCGTCGCTCCTGAGCGCGAGCAACGATGAGAAGACGATCCTCAGCAACTGGAATACCCTCCAGGCCGTGGGCCAGCAGCTCAGCAGCGGCGCCTGGGACTGGGACGTCACCCAGACCCCGGCGATGGTGGCCGCCGCGGAACCGGCCTTCGAGCTCTATTTCCTCCAGGCCCTGATGCCGGCGAAATGGCAGATCATCGGGTTCGCCTACGCGGACTATCAGAAGTATCCGCTCAGCCAGTCGCTCGACGCGCCGACGTACGACGTCTACACCCAACCCCAGGGCTACAAGCATGGCCGCCCGTGGGAATACGTCTACTTCCTGAACCAGCAGGGTGCCAACAAGAACCCCTTCGACGATCAGTACGTCGGCCCGTACCCCAGCCAGGACCTGATCGACACCCTGTTCGACGACCTGAACGTGAGCCAGTACGACTTCTGGATGGGCAACGGGGGCTGGGGCGAGATCCCGTACTTCTTCGTCAAGCCGGCATGACGCCGCGATGGGTCGGATCGAAGCGGCGAGAGCGGTTTCGCGGCCACCGTCGAATTCACCGTCTTGGGGGTAGTCTCGTCGCCGCTCGGCCGGTTACGCTGGGAATTTGAGGGTCGCGAAGCCCTCGATCGAGATGATGTGCGGGCGCCGGGCCGTCGCGGTTCGGATTGACGGAATATCGCCTTGCCCCTACGATTCCACGTCCTACTCCCCGTCCGACGCGCAGGCGTGGGCGGCGATCCAGAAGGGTTGGTTCCATCATGGCCGGAGCCTTCAAATCCGATGAGCTTGAGCCGTTTCGCCGCACGCTCCAGGGCCTTCGATCCCGGCTGACGGGCGACCTCAGTCAGATGACCGACGAGGCTCTCCGGCGCAATTCCGCGAGCGGGTCCAGCAACCTCTCGAACGTGCCGCTCCACATGGCCGACGTCGGCACGGAGAATCATGACCAGGAATTCACCCTCGGCCTGATCCAGAATGAACAGGGGACGCTCGAGCTGGTCAACGAGGCGCTCGAGCGAATGAACCAGGGGTCGTTCGGGCTTTGCGTCGAATGCGGGGAAGCGATCGCCCGGCCCAGGCTGCAGGCGCTACCCTACACGAAGCTCTGCATCAAGTGCGCGAGGCAGGTGGAGAACGGCGGATGACGCGACGCACCTGGCTGGGACGATGGCTGCTCTTCTCGATCATCGCGTTCGGCGGGGCGTACTTCGATATCGCCTCCAAGGACCTGATCTTCCGGCATTACGGCTGGCCCGCGCGGGCCGGCCTTCACGCCAGCACCTGGTATCCGCAACCCGAGGCCGTCCGGGCCGCGGCGGAAGAATCGGTGCCGAGGCGCGTCAGCCTGGTCCCGGGGATCCTGGACATTCAGACGAGCCTCAACAACGGGGCGATGTACGGGCTGGGCGGCTCCTTTCCCTACAGCAGTCAGATCTTCGCCGGCCTGTCGATCGTGGTGGGCCTTGCCATCGTCTACTACCTGTTCGTCGCCGGCGCCGCGACCAATCTCATGCTCACCATCGCCCTGGGGTTGATCACGGCGGGCGCGATGGGGAATTGCTTCGATCGCCTGGTCTTCGGATTCGTCCGGGACTTCGCCCACCTCCATCTCGGCTCCACCGGCATCGAGACCGCCATCTTCAACTTCGCCGACAACATGCTCGTCATCGGCTGCGTGATGCTCGTCTTCATCGTCCTCCGCGCCGAAACGGCCAGCCCCGCCGAGGCGACGGAACCGGCTCGCGTCCCCCTCGTGGCCGAGCCCGCGGGCGGGGCGAACCCCGCCTGAGGTCGACATGGGCTCGAGTACGGGCATCGTCTACCTGGTGGGTGCCGGACCGGGCGACCCCGGCCTCCTGACACGCCGGGGGGCCCAGGTCCTCGGCATGGCGGATGTCGTGATCTACGACCATCTGGCCAATGCCCGCCTGCTGGACCTGGCGCCGGCCGGCGCCCTCGTGATCTGCGCGGGGAAGTCGAGCGGCCATTGCACCCTGCATCAGTCGCGAATCAACGAGCTGCTCGCCGAGCACGCGATCGCGGGCCGCGTGGTCGTCCGTCTCAAGGGGGGGGATCCGTTTGTCTTCGGCCGCGGCGGGGAAGAGGCGGAGTATCTGTCAGGCTGCGGGGTCCGCTTCGAGATCATCCCCGGCGTGACGGCGGGGATCGGCGCGACCGCTTATGCGGGCATCCCGGTGACCCATCGCGACCTCGCCTCCGCCGTGGCCTTCGTCACCGGGCACAGCGATCCCGAGTCCGCAGGCGCGTCCGGCTCGCCGGAGTCCGGCCGGGCACCCCTGGACTGGGAGGCCCTGGCCAGGTTCCCGGGGACGCTCATCGTCTACATGGGGGTGACTCGCCTGGAAGCGATATGCCGGACGCTCGTACGCCACGGTAAGGATGGGGAGACACCGGCCGCGGTCGTCGAGTCCGGCACTCTGGCGGCGCAGCGCGTGGTCGTCGGGACTCTGGCGGATATCGCGGTGAAGGCCGCGGCGTCCGCGATACGCCCCCCTGCCCTCCTCGTCGTCGGGACGGTCGTTCGCCGTCGAGACGCGATCGCCTGGTTCGAATCGCTCCCTCTGAGCGGGCTGCGAATCGTCGTGACGCGTCCCGCCGAGGACGCCCAGCAATCCGCGACGATGCTCGAGGCCATGGGGGCGGAGGTCCTCCTCGCACCGACCATCGAGGTTCGTCCCCTCCCCCAGGCAGAAACCGGCCCGCTCGACGCGGCACTGGCCCGGCTCGGCGAGTTCGACTGGCTCGTCTTCACGTCGTCGAACGGCGTCCGCTTCTTCGTGGAGCACCTGATCGCGAGCGGGCGAGACCTGCGGGCCCTCGGCTCCTTGCAGCTCGCCGCCATCGGCCCCGGCACGGCCCGGGCCCTGGAGAGATATCACCTGAAGGCCGACCTGATCCCGTCGTCATTCCGCTCCGAGGCGCTCGCCCAGGCCCTGGCGGGGCGGGCCGCGGGCCAGCGGATCCTCCTCGCCCGCGCCGACCGCGGCAGGACCGTCCTCAGCGAGGAACTCTCGCGGATCGCCCACGTGGAACAGGTGGCGGTCTACTCGAACGCGGACGCGGCGACCATCCCGCCGACCGTGCTCGATCGGATCTCGGAAGGTTCGGTCGACTGGATCACCGTCACGAGCTCCGCCATGGCGGAGCGCCTCTTCGGCCTGCTGCCGGAAGAGGCACGCGCACGCATCCGGGACGGTCATCCGAGGCTCGCGAGCCTGAGCCCCGTGACCTCAGACACGATCCGTCGCCTCGGCTGGCCGGTTGCCCTCGAAGCGAGCACCTACACCTGGGACGGGCTCATCGGGGCCCTGATCGGCATGACGCGGGGGGCCGAAGGCGTCTCATCCCCCTCAGCGGAGCTCGAGGATGGTCTCCACGCCTTGCCAGAGCAGCACGGCGCCGCCCAGGATGAACAATATGTCCATGGCGATGTTGCGCCCGAAGATGCCAGCCGCAAGGTCGAGGAGGAAGATCAGGATGACCAGGCCGGCAATCCCGACCGCCGTGTAGGTGACGACCTTCTCGGTCTGCATGACGCGACTCTCCGCTGAGTAGGGGACGTTATCCGTCGCATCCAATTTACCATAAATTCCGAGTGTGGCGAGGTCGCCGGGGGAAGATGGGAGGGGGCGAAAGCACGGGGCCACATGCCTCCGCCCCGATCGTGCGGTTAATTCGGCCGGATCGGGATGGTCCTGGGCTTCGCGGCCTTCTTCTTCGGCAGGCGAATCGTGAGCACGCCGTTCCTCGCATCGGCCTCGGAGGCTTCGAAATCCACGTCGTTGGAGACCATCACCTGGCGCAGGAAGGTCCCGAAGCGTCGCTCCCGCGCCTGGAGCTGCCCTTCCGGCAGTTCTCCGGGGGCCTTGGTGCCCCGGAGGACGAGGAGGTTGCCGGTGATCGAAAGCTCCACGCCGGTGGGGTCGACGCCCGGTATCTCGGCCACGACCACCGTCTCCTCGGGAGTCTCGTAGACGTCGATCATGGGGGTCCAGCCCGTCGGATCCAGATCGGTGGGTGCCGATTCGCGACTGGCCTGACCGCCAGGCTGGAGGTACTGGTCCAGCATGCGTGCCAGCTCGCTTTGGAGGAAATGGAAGGGGACGAATGGTTCTCGTCTCCACGGATTCGACCGAGACATGCGTCAACTCCTGGCCATGGCCTGCGTGGGTTCGGTGTAACTCTCAGGTGAACTCGAGGTGGAGCTGATGATTCACGACCGGATCTCGATCCGTCGAGAACGCGCCCGATCGGCCTTGGGCAAGACCAGGCAGAGGACGCCATTCTTGAGCTCGGCCGTGATCCGCTCGCGGTCGACCTCATCGCTCAGGATGAAGGAGCGGTAGAAATCGCCCACCAGGTATTCTTCGTGGATCGGCCTCGCAGATTCGTCCACCGGTGGTTCGACCCGGCCGTGGAGGCTGAGGACGTTGTCCTCGAGTTGGATGACCAGGTTCTTCTCCGTGACACCCGGCAGGTCGGCATGGAGGACCAGCCCCTCCGGACCCTCATGAATATCGATGGGAGGAGTCGCTGCGCGGGCGGCCCGGGTCTCCTCGTTCTGCTGCGCCGTCGACGGGCCCCCCTCCGGCTCGCCCGCCCCGACGACCACACGGATCGATGGGTTCGTGACGTTCATGCGTCGATTGCTCCCGATGTTTCCTGGAACTTCTGGCCGAAACGCTCTCACCCGTTGACTCTGCGATCAGGCCCCACCCGCGACCGTGATGTGCCGGGGCTTCGCCCCTTCCACCTTGGGAATCCGAACGCTCAGGACTCCATTGCTGAAGCTCGCGGAGACCTGGGCACTGTCCACCCGATCCGGCAGTGTGATCGTCCTCGACCATCGCCCGACGAGTCGCTCTTGCCGTCGATAGCTATCGTCCTTGACTCCCTCCGGCCGCTTCCGCTCGCCCCGCATGGTGAGGGTTTCGCCTGTGATCGTCAGCTCGACCTCCTCGGCCGACACGCCCGGCAACTGGGCCGTCAGGACGTAGCTTTCTCCCGCATCGTAGACGTTGATCGGCGGAAAGGGTCGCAGTTGGCGGAGCGCGGGGAGGCCCTCGAGTCCGCCGAAGAACCGACCCATCTCGCGATGCAACTCACGGAGCGGATCCCATCGATTCTGCCAAAGAACTCCACTCATCGTACTCCTCCCAGAGAAAGTCACGATCGCCTGATTTCAGCCCATCGCATGCGTCGTGCCAGAATGGCGCCCAACCAGCAGACAGGCCGGTCGAATACACATAACCACAGAATTTATAATGAGATATGACTCGCAGAAAGGAACCGGACCCAGCTCTCAGTGAGTGCATGACGGGATTCGGCCTGCTGACAAAATGGCACCCTCGGCAGCCTAAGTCCCGAAGACCGCCATTCTGGCACCCCCGGAGTGACGGGGCGTTACCAGGCGATGCTCAGGTCGCGAAGGATGATGGTGTCATCCGCCGGAGGCTCAATCGTGAGCCACTCCGAGACGTGGTCGCGAAGGAGGTTAACCCTGACGCGATTCTCATCGATGCTGAGGCGGAGGAGCATCCCATCACGCTCGAGCCTGACGCGGTGGATTGCGGCGTGCGAAGGGGAGGGTTCGGTCTCGGATCGAGGCGGAGGAGGCTGATCCCAGTCTCGCAGGGGAAGACCCGCAAGTCTTGTCCTTGCCAGGCTTTCCGGACTGGCCTCGACATCCACGTGGAGAGAGAAACGCTCCGGCAGGAGCACGGGAAGGACGTGAGGGGCGCTGCGGCCGATGCGAACGAGTCCCCTGGGAACCGCGACGAAGTGCTCGACCCGAAACTGGTTTTCGACGGGAGCGGAGAAGGCCGCGGGATCCTCCGTCGCGGGATTCGGCTCCTGCGACCAGATTGTCCAGGAGGAGGCGAAGAGGGCCGTCGTCGAGCTAAACAGGAGGACCGCCACGTTCCACCATCGGGGCGACTTCCGTTCGATCGGAAAGGGGCAATGGAGGAGCATCACGACCCGTTGCAGGAGCGGATTGCGGAACCCCCCGGCCCACCACCAGCCCGGTCGAGGAAGGCTGGCGAGGAGGCGATCGCGATTCGCGACGTCGGGTTCCTTGCCAGCATCGGAATCCGTGGCCAGGCCGACGAGCCGCGTGGCATACCGCGAACGCGAGCCGAGGATCTCGGCCGTCCTCTGGTCTGCCAGGAATTCCCGATCAATTCGGAGCTGCGCCAGGATCCACCAGACGTGGGGGAGGAAGAACCAGAGCCCCTGACAGAGCCCCGCCAGGGGCTGGAATTGCGGGTCTCCTTCGCGAGCGTGGGCCAGCTCGTGGAGGAGGACGATCCTCAGCGATTCGGAATTGAGTTCGCCGCCTTCGAATGCAGGCGGGATGAGGATCGACACTCGACGGGCGCCGGTCACGACGGGCCGACGAATCCGCGAGCAGATGGCGATTCGGAATTCTTCCGGATCAAGTCCGTGCTCTCGAGCGGCCTGGATGTAAAGAGACTTCGTCACGGGGCTGGGGGGGATCGAGCCACGGACAAGCCGGGCGCCCCCCCAGAGGCCCAGGACGTTCCAGGCGACGGCGAGGCCCGCCCCGAACAGGTAAACCAGGGTCAGCTCGCGGATGATCCGATGGGTGAACTCCCCGGCCGCGATCGTTCGGACGGTCGATGCCGTGCCCTCCTCCCGCGAGTCCGGAAGCCGAGGATTCGCCGCCCAGAAGCCGGAACCGATCGCACCCGAACTCTCCCGGGACAGCCAGGAGAGGGAGTGCGAGTCTCGCCACGGGTTCATGCAGACCAGCAGCGGCATGACCGCCGCAAGGATGATCGCCCATCGGGCGACGATCATCCGCCGGACCGGCTGCTCGCAGAAGAGCATCACCAGCACCATACCGCTGAGCAGGACCGTGGTCGCGAGCGTCGCATCGATCAAGGTCCGGCTGAAGCGATCCAGCTCGAACCACATGGTCGGGGCCTCGGCGGCAAGGGAGCGGAGACGGGTCGCATAGTCGGGGAGGGGATGCGTGGCCTTGAGGTCGCGAGGAAAACGGCGAGGACCGGCAGACGGCCCGCGCCAGGCGCGTCATCCCCGGTCCTCTTCCTCAAGCGTCAGATTGAGCATGACAGGCACAGGCGAGCGGCGTCAAGCCAACTCGGCGACTTCCTCTCGCGTCGCGACCGGATGATCCGAGGAGGCCCGTTCGGCCTCATCGATCATGGCCCTCAGTCGGTCCAGGTCCTCCGGAGTCGGCGGCTTGGAGTCGAACAGTGCCACCATCATGCGATCCAGGGCGCCATCGAAGACCCGATCCACGAACCGACTGGTCAGCTCGCGAATGGTCCGTTCCGAGGACTTCTTCGGGTGATAGATGAATGTCCGCCCCTCGACAACGTGTCGGACCAGGCCTTTCTTCTCCTCCATGATATTCAGCAAGGTCTGAACCGTGCTGTAGGCGACAGGTCCCGCGTCCCGGTTCAGGTCGTCCTGAACCTCCCGGACGCTTGCCTTACCCCGAGCCCACAAGATCTTCATGATCTCGAGCTCTCGATCGGTCACCATCTGAGTCTTGCGCACGATTGCCTCCGCGGGATGACGAGAAATATAGAGATGATCTTACCCGTAAGCTAACCTGCGGTAGGGGCCTACGCAAGACTAATTCTATCGGAAATGAAATGACGCCAAGCCTTCGGCGAAGTCGGGAAGCGGGGACTGGAAAGGTGGCCGATCCCACCAGGTCGCCCGCGCTGGCCCGTCACTCCCCCTCAGCTCTCGCGGACCTGGTTCAACCTCCGATCCAGGAGGTTCGGAAACTGAGCGATCCAACGGCGGTTGAGGGGGGACGGATGCGGCAGCGGCAGCACGACCACATCCTTCTGGAGGACACTCGCCGCATCACCGGTCGTCGCGACCAGGCGGCAGGGGAAGGCCGCCTCGTATCGCTCGTCGGTCTTGCCCAACGTCTCGAACTCGGGCCCCGTTGCATAACGGGCGAACCAGGCGAACGCCTCGGTCCCCAGGGTGATGATGGACGATCCTCCCCAGAATTCGATCAGGAGCCTGGCCACGAAGGGGCGGAATCGCTCCTTGACGGAATCCGCGTAAGCCTTGTTCCCCGGCGGCTTGTAGGGCACCGTATTGGTCAGCAGGACGAACTCGAGGGCCGCCTCCAGGTCCTCCCGCGACGGCCGGGTGCCCGCCCTCGCCGGGGCGAAGGCTCGGAGGACCCCCTCCCGGACGAGCTTGCCCCCGGCCCCGACCAGCGGCTGACCGTGCTTGACCTCATCCTTCCCCAGGTCGCGGCCGAAGACGCAAGCCGGGGCGCCCAGCGAGCCCGCGAACAGGATCGGGACCGCGGGATCCTTCCCGTGCTTCTCATAAACCTCGCGGTCGACGGGGAAGTCCGCGCGATCCGCCTCGGTCCGGATATCCTCGAGTAATCCCGTCAGCCCGCGCGTCATGGTGCATCCTCGCGTTGGGGGGATGGCCGGGATTTCCCCGGCAAGGGCGAATCGGAGCTTGCTGTCGAACCCCGGCCGGCCGCTGGTGTCGGTCCTCTGTAACTCGCGAGCATCATACTGCTAGAATGGCAAGCCGTATCGGGCCGTCCGGCCCGCGACCTCCGCGAACCACGCTGGCCGACCCGACATGACTCGTATTGCAATCTACGACACGACCCTCCGTGACGGCAGCCAGGGAGAGGGGGTGAACTTCTCGCTCCAGGACAAGCTGCTCATCACCGCGCGCCTCGATGACCTGGGGGTGGATTACGTGGAAGGGGGCTATCCCCTGTCCAATCCCAAGGATACGTCTTATTTCCATGCCCTCCGCGACCTCCCCCTCCGGCACGCGAAGGTGGCGGCCTTCGGGATGACCCGCCGCCGCGACGTGTCGGCGGAGGACGATCAGGGCATGAAGGCCCTGGTCCAGGCACGGACCGACGTGGTGACGATCGTCGGCAAGACCTGGGACATGCACGCGCGTGAGGTCCTCGGGGTCTCCCTCGAGGAGAACCTCCGGATGATCGGCGACTCCGTCGCCTTCTGCGCCGCGAGCGTCCGGGAAGTGATCTACGATGCCGAGCACTTCTTCGACGGATTCCGGCGGAACCCGGATTACGCCCTCGAGACGATCCGCGCCGCGGCCGACGCCGGCGCGGCCTGGGTGGTCCTCTGCGACACCAACGGCGGAGCCCTGCCGGAGGACGTGGCCGAGGCCGTCCAGCGGGTTTCCCGCGCGATCCGGATCCCCCTGGGAATCCACACGCACAACGACGGCGACCTCGCCGTGGCCAATGCCCTGTCCGCCGTGCGCAACGGGGCGAGGCAGGTGCAAGGCACCGTCAACGGGCTGGGAGAGCGTTGCGGCAATGCCGACCTCTGCAGCGTCGTCGCCAACCTCGCGCTCAAGTATGCCGATTTCGAGGTGCTCGGCCCGGGCCAGGTCGCCCGAATCACGGAGATCTCCCGGTTCGTCTACGAGATCGCCAACATGAACTTCCGGCCCGGACAGCCGTTCGTGGGCACCAGCGCGTTCGCCCACAAGGGGGGGATGCACGTCCACGGCGTGCGGAAGAACGCGTCGAGCTACGAGCACATCGAGCCGGAGTCCGTCGGCAACGAGCGGCGGGTCCTCGTCAGCGAGCTGTCCGGCAAGTCGAACATCGCCGAGAAGCTCGCGGAGTACGGCCTCGAACACGACTCCGCGCTGCTCGCACGGGTCCTCGACTCGGTCCAGGACATGGAGAACGAGGGCTACCAGTTCGAGGCCGCCGAGGCATCCTTCGTCCTCCTGGTCGACCGGCTGGCCGGGCGGGGGCCGGACTGGTTCGAGCTGCTCAACTACCGCGTCAACGTCACCGGCAAGCCGGGCCGCGACGCGCTCACCGAGGCGACGGTCAAGCTCTCGGTCGGTGGCCAGGTCGAGCACACCGTCAGCGAGGGCGACGGGCCGGTGAACGCGCTCGATGCCGCCCTCCGGAAGGCCCTGGAGACGCATTACCCCCGGCTCCGCGAGATGGACCTGGTCGATTACAAGGTCCGCGTCATCAACGACCGCGCGGGCTCCGCCGCGAGGGTGCGCGTCGTCATCGAGAGCCGCGATCGCGACGACGTCTGGGGGACCGTGGGCGTCTCCGAGAACGTCATCACGGCGAGCTGGCTGGCGCTTCGTGACGCCTTCGAGTACAAGCTCGCCAAGGATGGTCGCCCATCCCGCACGGCGATCCCCGCCGCCGCGGCGGGTGTCGCCGACTAACGAGCCGTCCACGCCGCGACCTCGCCAGCCGTGCCGAACCGACTTGACCCGGCGCGACGCGATGGGGCGGCCGCCGAGATCGCCCTCGAATCGTTCCCAACGCTCGAAAGACCCGACATGAGCCAGACCGAGATCCCCAAGCAGTATGACCCCAAGGCCGCCCAGGACCGCTGGTACGCGTACTGGGTCGACCGGGGCGTCTTCCATGCCGACCCCAGGAGCGACCGCCCGGCTTACTGCATCGTGATCCCGCCGCCGAACGTCACCGGCGCGCTCCACCTGGGCCATGCCCTCAACAACACGATCCAGGACATCCTGATCCGTTGGCGGCGCATGCAGGGGTACGAGTGCCTCTGGATGCCCGGCACCGATCACGCCGGGATCGCCACCCAGGCCGTCGTCGAGAAGCGCATCTTCGAGGAGGAGAAGAAGAGCCGCCACGACCTCGGTCGCCAGGCGCTCGTGGAGCGGATCTGGGCCTGGAAGGACGAGTACGAGCGACGAATCCTCGGGCAGCTCCGCCTGATGGGATGCTCGTGCGACTGGGACCGGACCCGGTTCACCCTGGATGAGGTCTGCTCGCGGGCCGTCCGCCGGACTTTCGCCCGGCTCTTCCGCGCCGGCAAGATCTTCCGCGGCAAGCGGCTGGTCAACTGGGACACCCAGCTACGCACGGCGGTCGCCGATGACGAGATCTACTACGAGGAAATCCAGGGCCATATCTGGACCATCAAGTATCCGGTCTCCGGCACCGACGAGGTCCTCCACGTCGCCACGACGCGGCCGGAGACCATGCTCGGCGACACCGCCGTGGCCGTCCACCCCGACGACCCTCGCTACCAGCACCTGATCGGCAAGCTCGTGGACCTTCCCCTGACCGGGCGGCAGATCCCGATCATCGCCGACGGGATCCTCGTGGACATGGCCTTCGGCACCGGCTGCGTCAAGGTCACCCCCGGCCACGACCCGAACGACTACGTCTGCGGCCAGCGGAACAACCTCCCGACCATCGACCTGATGGAGCCCGACGGCACCTTCGCCGCGGTGGCGGGCCCCTACGCGGGCCTGAACGGCCGAGCCGTGCGCAAGAAGCTGCTGGCGGACCTGGAGGCCGGCAACTTCCTCGAGCGGGTCGACCCGCACACGCTCCGCCAGGGCCATTCCGACCGGTCCAAGACGCCCATCGAGCCGATCCGCTCCGACCAGTGGTTCATCCGCATGGGGGAGGATCACGGCGAGTCGCCCGGCTTCGCCCAGCAGGCGATGGATGCCGTGACGTCCGGGCGCGTGAAGATCCACCCCGAACGGTATTCTCGCAGCTACCTGGATTGGCTCGCCGAGAAGCGGGACTGGTGCATCAGCCGGCAGCTCTGGTGGGGCCACCGGATCCCCATCTGGTCGTGCGCGACGTGCTCGGAGGCCGATCTGGAGCGAGCCTTCTCCGGCCGCGACGACGTCTCCTGGCGGCCGGCTGAGTCGGGCGGCTGGCTGATCTCGGCGGAGACCGACCTCTCGGCGGATGCCCTCGGGACGGGCCATACGCTGGTGCAGGATCCGGACGTGCTGGACACCTGGTTCAGCTCGGCCCTCTGGCCCCACTCGACGCTCGGCTGGCCCGAGGAGACTCCGGAGTTGGGGAAGTTCTACCCGACGAGCGTCCTCTCGACGGCTCGCGACATCATCACCCTCTGGGTCGCCCGGATGGTGATTTTCGGCCAGTTCAACATGGGCGACGTCCCTTTCCGGGACGTGTATATCCACCCGGTCATCCAGGACGGGAACGGCAAGCGGATGTCCAAGTCGGCCGGCAATGGCGTCGATCCGGTGGACATCATCGAGATCTACGGCGCCGATGCCCTGCGCTACACGCTTGCCCTGGGAGCCACGGAGACCCAGGACCTGCGCATCCCCGTGGAGAAGGTGAAGCGCCCCGACGGCCGGACGATCAACACCTCGGAGCGGTTCGAACAGGGCCGCAACTTCGCCAACAAGTTCTGGAACGTCGCCCGCCTGGCGATGATGAACCTGGAAGGCTTCGAGCCGGGGCCCCTCGACATCGCCGGCCTCCCGACCGAGGACCGATGGATCCTCGCCGGGCTCGACCAGACGATCGCCGAGACGACCGCCGACCTGGAGGCGTTCCGCTTCTCCGAGGCGACTCGCCGCCTCCGCGAGTTCACCTGGAACGAGTTCTGCGACTGGTACGTGGAGTTCGCCAAGAGCCGACTCCGCGACCCGGAGGCTCGTCCGGTGGCCCAGCGCGTGCTGGCCCATCTGGTCGATGCGCTCTGCCGCCTGCTCCACCCGATCATGCCGTTCGTCACCGAGCAGATCTGGCAGTCGCTGGCCGGCCTTGCCCCCTCCCGCGGCGTCCCCGAGCCCAGGCTCGCCGAGGAGTCCGTCTGCACGGCCGCCTGGCCCAGGCCGCTGGGGTGGTCGGACGCCGAGGCGCTCGCCACCGTGGCCCAGTGGCAGGAGAAGATCCAGGCAATCCGCAATCTCAAGGCCGAGCGAAACGTCCCCAAGGAGGCGAAGATCGCCCCCATCATCGTCGCCGAGGAGCCCGTCCGCGGCCGCCTGATCCAGGGAGAGGCCTTCCTCCGGAGCATGACGAACGCGGCGTCGGTCTCCTTCGATCCCCCCGCGACGCGGCCGAAAGAGGCGGCGATCGCGGTGCTCGGCGATGCCGAGTTGATCCTGCCCCTGGAAGGACTCATCGACCGAGAGGCCGAGAAGGCCAAGCTGATCAAGAATCGATCCGACATCGAGAAGCAGTTGGGCGGCCTTCGGGCGAAACTCGGCAATGAGTCCTTCGTCGCGAGGGCGCCCGCCGAGGTCGTCGAGGCGCAACGGGCGAAGCTCGCGGAGCTCGAAGCCCAGCTTGCCGCCGTGACGGCCCTGATCGCGGCGTCCGACTGAGCCCGGTCCACCAAGTTGACGCCCCTCCGTAATCCACTTTATGATCATCGACGGTAGGGACTTGAGTCCGCGCCGTGGCGCGGCACGATGGGCCTGGACGGCCACCGCCGGGGTCCGGAATTCTCGACCGAGGAGGGTGTGCTACCGTGCGGGCCCAGATGGAACTCATGCGGATCATCATCAACGAGAACAGCGACCAGCAGATCCTCTTCCTCAAGGAGGTGGAGGGGGATCGAATGTTCCCGATCGTGATTGGCGTCTTCGAGGCCAAGGCCATCGAGCGGCGGGTCAAGAACGAGACCGCCCCCCGCCCCCTGACCCACGACCTGCTGGCCAGCACGATCGAGCTCCTCGGCGGCGAGCTACAGGACATCTTCATCAACGAGCTCCGCGATCACACCTACTTCGCGAAGCTCCGGATCCGCCGCGACGGCGAGATCATCGAAGTAGACTCGCGGCCCAGCGACGCGATCGCCCTGGCCGTGACCGTGGACGTGCCGATCTACGTCGCGCCGGACATCATCGACGAGGTCGGGCAATAGGCTCCCGCGAGCCGAACCTCCGGCGTGCAGGGGGTGTCCCAGGTTTCCGGATCCCGGGACGGATTCCCCTTGCCTTTCGCCGGTCGTTATCGAGAATCAAGCGGTCGACTGATCCGGAGGGGTGCCAGAGTGGTCGATTGGGACGGTCTTGAAAACCGTAGGTGCCGCAAGGTTCCCGTGGGTTCGAATCCCACCCCCTCCGCTGACCTTGATTAACTTGCCCGGGTCGGTCCTCCGATCGACTCGGGGTGGGTCCATCCGAGCGAGAGGCCCTGACGCCTCGGCCCCGGACAACCCTCCGCGAAGATCCCGCGCCGGCGTGGCGAAACGGCAGACGCTGAGGACTTAAAATCCTCTCCTGGGGAACCAGGGTGTGGGTTCGAATCCCACCGCCGGTACTTGCATGAGGCCACATCTCACGTCTCGATCGATGGTGACCGTCCCCCCCGGAACGGCGACGACGGTACTCCAACCACCCCCAGATCCTCAAGTCCACGCAGCACCCAGTCCGTAGCGGCCTGGGGCCCAGTTCATCCTTGACTTTATCGCTATATAGGAATATAGTCGACTGCCATGCCGGTGATTCCCGGCACCGATCGAAGGTCCTCGCGCAAAACACGGGGAAGGAGCGAGCGATGAGCCTGCCGGAAAGCCACGCCGGGATTCCCACGATCACGCCCCAGCAGCTTCAGGAGAAGATCGAGAGCGGAGAGGCGATCGACCTGATCGACGTCCGGACGAAGTCCGAGTACAAGGGACTTCACGCGGCCCCGGCGCAGGTCGTCCCGCTCGACGACCTGACGCCCTACGCGGTTGATCAGGTGCGGACGACCCCGAAAGACAGGCCATTGTTCCTGATCTGCCGTTCCGGGGTAAGGAGCGAGAAGGGCTGCATGAAGCTGCTGAGGGCCGGCTACCCGAACGTGGTCAGCGTGGCGGGCGGCACTCTCGCCTGGGAGCAGGCGGGGCTTCCCATCGTCCGTGGCACGCGGCAGATCCTGCCGCTGGACCGGCAGGTGCAACTCGCGGCGGGGAGCATGAACCTGGCGGGCGTACTGCTCGGCTGGTTCTCGAACCCTAACTGGTACTTGCTGTCGGGTTTCATCGGCCTCGGCCTGATCTTCGCCGGGTCGACCGGAATCTGCCCGCTCGGCTGGGTTATCGCGAAGATGCCCTGGAATCAGGCCAGGGTCGACTCGGCGTCGTGCTGCTCACGCTGATCGCCGTCTTCCTGAGTCTCGCTCCTCACGTAGTCAGGTTCCGTGTCGAATGACGGCCGATGGAGAGACGCAATGACCCCCGTCGACGAGAAGGCCCTGGCGCCGGCCCACACCGGCCATCGGGGCGGGTGGCTGAAAGCGATCGGGTCGCTCGGACTGCTGGGCCTCTTCTCGGCCGGCATCGTGATCCTGATGATGGTGCTTGCCGGCAGGTTCCATCCGAAGGTCCCAACCGAGTCGACCGCCCCGCCCGTCGAGTTGAGCGCAGCCGGGGAGACCGTCGAAGTTCGACTGATCCGGCGGCCGAGAACCGAGTCGGCCGTGGGCACGATACGGGCGATGTACGAGGTCAACGTGGCCTCGAAGATCCTGGCCCGGGTCAAGGAGATCCGGGTCAAGGCCGGCCTGGACGTGAAGGCCGACGACGTGCTGGCGGTGCTGGATGACGCCGACCTGAAGGCGAAGCATCAGCAGGCGATCGCCTCCGAGGCCGCCGCGGCGGCGAAGCTCGAGCAGGCCCGGATTGATCATGCCCGCGCCGATCGGCTCCGGAAACAGCAGTCGGTCTCGCAGCAGGAGCTCGAGCTTGCCGCGACCGCGTTGCGGACCGCGATCGCGGAGCACGACCGGTCCCGGCAGGCGGTGAAGGAGGCGAGCATCGTCGAGGGTTACGCGACGGTCCGCGCGCCGATCAGTGGCAGGATCGTCGACAAGCGTGTCAACGAGGGGGATACCGTCACCCCCGGCCAGGTGCTGATCTCGATGTACGACCCGGGTCGGATGCAAATGGTGGCCTCGGTCCGCGACTCTCTGGCGATGCGGCTCCAGGTCGGCCAGGACGTCCCCGCCCGGCTCGACGCGCTGGGCCTTGAGTGCCACGCCCGCATCATGGAGATCGTCCCCGAATCGCAGGCAGATAGCCGCTCGTTCCAGGTGAAGGTCTCCGGTCCGTGCCCGCCGAACGTCCACAGCGGCATGTTCGGCCGGATCTTCATCCCACTGGACGAGGAAGACGTGCTGGTGATCCCCGCCGCGGCCATTCGACGCGTCGGCCAGCTCGACGAGGTCCTGGTCGCGGACGGCTCCGCGGCACATCGGCGTGCCATCCAGCTCGGCCGCACCTTGGGTACGGACCGCGAGGTCCTTTCGGGACTGAAGGCCGGCGAACGCGTCGTCTTGCCGGGCCCCCTCAAGAATGCGGAGGGCCGGTCATGAACCACGACGAAACGGCCGCGGAATCCCCCCCTGCCCTCGGCAAGCACGACTTCCTGAACGGGATCGTCCACCAGTTCCTCAACTCCAATTTCTCGATCATCCTGATCCTGGTCTCGCTCCTCATCGGCCTGGCGGCGCTGTTCGTCACGCCACGGGAGGAGGATCCCCAGATCGTCGTTCCGCTGGCGGACGTCCACGTGAATGCGCCGGGGCTTTCGGCGGATCAGGTCGAACAGCTCGTCTCCACGCCGCTGGAGAAATACCTGTACCAGATCGACGGCGTGGAATACGTCTACAGCATGTCTCGTGAGAACCAGGCCATCATCACCGTCCGCTTCCACGTCGGGCAGGATCGAGAGCGCAGCCTGGTCAAGCTCTTCAAGAAGCTCGACGAGAACCAGGATCGGGTGCCCCCGGGCGTGTCCGGCTGGGTCGTCAAGCCGGTCGAGATCGACGACGTGCCCGTCGTGACGTTGGCCCTGACCTCGGAGAAGGCCGATGGCGATGGCCACGCCCTGCGACGAATCGGCGAGGAGATTGTCCAGCGGTTGTCCTCGCTGTCGAGCGTCTCGCGGGCCGATGTCATCGGCGGCGAGCCCCGGATCGTCCGCGTGGACCTGGATCCCGAACGGCTGCAGGGATACAGCCTGAGCCCGATCGAGGTCCAGCAGGCCCTCGGGGGGGCCATCGTCGTACGGCCGTCGGGCGAATACGCACACGGTGATTCGGTCTTTCGGGTCGAGGCGGGGATGGTCGTCGACCGTCCCGAGCAGTTGCCGCAGATCGTCATCGGGGTCTTCGAGGGCCGCCCCGTCTTCCTCAAGGACGTGGCCACCGTCCGGGACGGCGCGGCGGAAGTCTCGAGCTACGTGCGTCACGGCTGGGGACCGGCGCGGTTCGCGGAAGGCGAGCACGGATCGGTCGGGACGCTCGTGGGTGAGGATGCCGAAGAGTCCTCGGCCCGATACTGGAAGACTCCCGGGAATGGCGAATCTTCGGTCGGTGTCCGCGAGGCCACCCCGGCCGTCACGATCGCCATCTCCAAGCAGAAGGGGACCAACGCGGTCGCCGTCTCGCAGTCCATCCTGAAGGCCGCGGATCGGCTCCGCGACGAGGTCCTCCCGTCGGACGTCGAGATGGTCGTCACGCGCAATTCGGGCCTCACCGCCGACGAGAAGGTCAACGAGCTCATCGAGGCCCTCTGGGTCGCGATCCTGATCGTCGTCGGGCTCCTGACGCTCAGCCTCGGATGGCGAGAGGCGATCATCGTCGCCGTGGCGGTGCCGGTCGTCTTCGGCCTGACGCTCGGCGTGAACCTCCTCCTCGGCTACACGATCAACCGTGTCACCCTCTTCGCGCTCATCCTCTCGCTCGGCCTGCTGGTGGACGACCCGATCGTGGACGTCGAGAACATCGCCCGCCACTTCGCGATGCGGGGCAAGGCCACCCGGGACGTTGTCCTGGAGGCCGTCGCGGAGATCCGGCCGCCGCTCATCAGCGCGACCCTCGCTGTGATCGTCAGCTTCCTGCCGATGTTCTTCATCACGGGGATGATGGGGCCGTACATGGCACCCATGGCGCTCAACGTCCCGGTGGCCATGATGATGTCCATGGTCGTGGCCTTCACGATCACCCCGTGGCTGGCGTATCGCGTGCTCCACCGGAAATTCGCCCACGGGGGCGGCGGCCTCCACGGCCACGAGCCCGACGATCCGGACGCGATCAAGGAGACGCGGCTCTACAAGATCTTCCATCCGCTGATGAGGCCGTTGCTCCACTCGAGGCTGACGGCCGGGGCCTTCCTGGTGTTCATCTTCGCGCTCACGGTCGCCGCGATGGGGCTGGCCGCGTATCGCCTCGTGCCCCTCAAGATGCTGCCGTTCGACAACAAGAACGAGCTGCTCCTGACGCTCGACATGGACGAGGGGACGACTCTCGAGCGGACCAACGCCGTGGTCCGGGAGATCGAGTCTGCGATCGGCGCGGTGCCGGAGGTGATGGACTTCACCAGCTATGTCGGCGTCCCGGGCCCGATCGACTTCAACGGCCTGGTCCGACACTACTACTTGCGGCGGATGCCTCACCAGGCGGAGGTCCGGCTCAGCCTGGTCGGGAAGAAGCACCGAGGCGCGCAAAGCCACGCAATCGCCCTCCGCCTGCACGAACCACTCGCGAAGCTCGCCGATCGGCATCACGCCGTGCTCAAGGTCGTCGAGCTTCCGCCCGGCCCGCCGGTCCTCTCGTCGATCGTGGCCGAGGTCTACGGCCGGCCCGAGCACGGATATGGCGACCTGACGGCCGCGGCCGGGATCGTCAGCGACCGACTCCGCAGGGAGCCCGGGATCATCGAGGTCGATGACATGGTCGAGGCGGCCGCTCCGAAGGTGGTCTTCGCGACCGATCAGGAGAAGGCCGCACTCAGCGGGGTCTCGGTCGATGAGGTCGCCCGCACGCTCCAGGTGGCCCTCGGCGGCGTCCCGGCCGGCACCGTCCGCCTGAACGGCGAGCGAAATCCGCTGGGCATCGAATTGCGGCTCCCGCGATCGGTCCGGTCGAGCACCCAGGACCTGGACCGAATCCGCGTCAAGGGTCGCTCCGGCCGCCTCGTCCCCCTGGCAGAGATCGGCACCTGGAAGACGTCGCGCGTCGACCAGACGATTTATCACAAGAACCTCGAGCGAGTGATGTACGTCTACGCCGAGACGGCGGGCCGGACTCCGGCCGAGTGCGTCCTGGACGTCAGCTTCGATCGCACACCCGGTGGCACGTCACGCGTCGGCACGGTCTCCGATGCACCGCCCCGCCCCCTCGAGGTCCGGACGTTCTTCTCGATCGGCGGCGGCATCCCGTGGTCGGTGCCGGAGGGGATTCGAGTCGAGTTCGCCGGCGAGGGAGAGTGGAAGATCACGCTCGACGTCTTCCGCGACCTGGGCCTGGCCTTCGCCGCGGCGATGCTGATGATCTACGTGATCCTCGTCGCCCAGACCGATTCGTTCCTGATCCCGGTCGTGGTCATGCTCGCCATCCCGCTCACGGTGCTGGGCGTGATGCCGGGATTCTGGCTGCTCAACCGGATCTCCGGCCAGACGGTGGGCGGTTTCGCGGACCCGGTCTTCTTCACCGCGACGGCGATGATCGGCATGATCGCGCTGGCGGGAATCGTCACGCGGGACTCGATCATCCTGGTCGACTTCATCCATCAGTCGGTCGCCAAGGGGCGGCCGCTGTTCGACGCAATCATGGAGAGCCGCGTCATCCGCCTGCGGCCGATCCTCCTCACCGCCGGGGCGGCGATGCTCTCGAGCATCCCGATCACCCTCGACCCGATCTTCTCCGGCCTGGCCTGGTCGTTGATCTTCGGCCTGATCGCGTCGACGGTGTTCACGCTGTTCGTCATCCCGGTCACCTACTGGCTCCTCTACGCGGGAAGGGCACCCGGGCGGAGCGACTAACCGCAAAGGCACCGACCACGAATCGAGGACATGAAGCCGCGATCCGGGCGAGGCCGATCGGGATCCACGAGCCGGACGACGGCTCGCCGGCTCGCCGATTCCCACGATCGCTCTTGCGGCATCCGGCGACCGAGGTTACCTTGCGGCCCACCTCGGCGGTCTCCAGCAGCGAGGGCGGCATGGCCATGCCTTGCCCGGCCTCCCCCGCGCATGACAGAAGGACGGGATTTCGATCCTTGCTTGGCTCGATTCGTCGCGCGATGAGTCGGTCGCGGTCGTCGATGCCGCAGGGCTTCAGGGCGTTCCAGGATGGGATGCCCTCGTAGAGAAGGGAGTCGAACCGCTATGCAGCTCAGGTCACGGATGGCCGCCGTCGTGCTCGTCGCGGGAGCGACCCACCTCCTCATCGGGCCGGCGAGAGCCCAGAAGTCCGACGAGACGAAGCCCGCCGGAGCGTCCCGCGAGGCGGCAGCTCCGGCCGACCCGGCCGGGACCTGCCAGGTGGACCTGAACCTGAATATCGCGGGACTCGGGGCCGAGGGCTGCGATGTCGACGTGAAGCCCGGCAATCGAAGCTCCCGATTCAAGGGACAGCATCACCACGTGGCCTCGAACGGAAAGGCAAGCCTGAAGTTCCGCGGCGTCGAGGTCCTGGGCGCGGATCGCACCTGCTCGTTCGCGATCACCGTTCATGAGCCTGGGCAGGAGCCACGCACGATCTATCGGGCTTTTCGGATCAACGGGCGAAGCGGTCAGCCGCTGCCGCCATCTCAGGCGTTCACCTGCTACCTGAACTCGCCTTCCAAGCTGGCCCGGCTCTCTCAGCCGGAGACCAAGGTGCGCTGAGGCGCCGCGACGAAGCGGGGCCCGCGTCCGGGGCCGCGGCTCCGCCCGGCTGGTCTGTTCCCTTTTCGCGACCTCGCCGCCAAGAATGGATCGTGACGAGAAGGACCGGTCGGCGGGCGACCCGCTCGCGCCGGCCCTCGTCGCGTTCGAATTCCCCGAGCTGCAACGAGGATCCACATACGATGCGCCGGCCGATCCATCGACGAGAATTCCTGGGAACCACGGCGGCCGCGAGCCTGAGCACGCTGGCCATCGGTGCCGCTCCGGCGAGGCCGCCGGGCTCCAAGCGACCGATCATCGTCTCGAGCGCCAATGGCCTGAAGGCGGTCGAGAAGGCCATGGAGCTGGTCAAGCAGGGGCATGATCCGCTCGACGCCGCAATCGAGGGGGTCGCGATCGTCGAGGCCGACCCGACCGATCACAGCGTCGGACTGGGCGGATTGCCCAACGAGGACGGCGTCGTCGAGCTCGACGCGGCGGTGATGCACGGGCCGACCCATGGCGGCGGCTCAGTCGCCTCGATCCGAAATATCCTCCACCCGGCGGCCGTGGCCCGGCTCGTGATGAAGCGGACGCGGCACGTCCTGCTCGTCGGCGAAGGGGCCCTGCGGTTCGCCCGCGCCCACGGCTTCCCCGAGGTCAACCTGCTGACCGAGGAGGCCCGGCAGATCTGGCTGCACTGGAAGGAGACCCGCGACCCGGACGACGACTGGGTCCCCCCCCCGGCCGAGGCCGTCGCCGCGTTCGTGCCGCAGTACATCCAGAAGCGAGTGACCGGGACGATCCATTGCTCCGTGCTGGACACGCACGGGGACCTCGGCTGCACGACGACCACGTCCGGGCTGTCGTGGAAGATCCCGGGCCGGGTGGGCGACTCGCCGATCCTGGGCGCGGGGCTCTACCTCGACAACGAGGTCGGATCGGCCGGCTCGACGGGCGTCGGCGAGGCCAACCTCCTGAACCTCTCCAGCCACCTGGTCGTCGAGGGGATGCGCGCCGGCAAGTCCCCGAAGGACGCCGTGATGGACGCCTGCAAGCGGATCGCCACCACGAGCATCCGCGACCCCAAGCGGCGCCGGCCGGATGGCCGGACGACCTTCGAGGTGAAGTTCTACGCCGTCAGCAAGGACGGCAAGTTCTTCGGCGGCAGCATCTACCCCGGCGGCAAGATGGCCGTGCACGACGGCGACTCGGCGAAGCTTGTCGACTGCGAGCCGCTGTTCGACAAGTGACGGCCGGCGAAGCGGCCGGCGACGGGCGAAGGGGCCCGCCGCCGGCCTGTGTCCTGGCGAGGACAGGCTTCGCGTCCTGGTGGCTCAATAGCTATCGGCCGAGATCACCTCTCCGCCCTTGATGGAGACGATCCCCCGGAGCGCGACCGGATTGATCGAATCCTTGAGGAACCGGACGCTGCCGTCGCCGAAGAGGCAGTTCACGCCGCCCGGGTGGTAGGAGAAGAGCTCATCATTGGCGCCGGCCTGATTGCCGGCCGTCGTGCCGCTGGACGCCTGTGACCACGCCGCTTCCTCGCGCATCGGCCGGAACTTGTTGTTCGGGGTCCCGGAGACGCCGAAGCCGCCATCCGGCTCGGCCCAGCGCCAGTATCGGCGCTTGATGCCCATTCCGCCGGCCGGTCCCTGGCCGATGATCGGCCGAACATCGGTACCGCGGTAGGCCGACTCGAGATACGGGCTGATGAAACGAGGATCGCGACCGGCATCCTCGCCGATGACCATCGTGTTGCTCGTCCCGTCGGTGATCTCTGCGATCCGCGTCTTACCTTCCTTCAACGCCCCATCGACTCGGGACTTCTTGTTGCGATAGGGGGTCGCCGCGGCAGGGGCCTGGACGGTCCCGGTGGGATCGATGTCCGTATAGCAGGTCGCCCCGTAGTCCGTGACTCCATAGCCGCGACCGAAGATCGCGGTGATCGGATCGTTCGGATCGACCCCGTCGTTCCCCCCGTCCGGGGAACGAGTGGCGGACGGGCAGAGGTAGACATTGAGGACCGTCGAAGCACCGGTGAAGTTCATGCCGGTGGCCTCGTTGTAGTCCGCATTGAAGTTCAGGGCGTTGAACGAGGAGCCGCCTTCCATGAACGGCAGGAGCCGAGCCAGGGCGTTCCATCCGCCGTCGACGAACTGGGTGGAGGCGGTACCGGAGGGATCGGAATACCACGTGGACTCGCCCGCGGGGGGGAAACAATTGATGGCGCTCTCGTAGTTGTGGAGGGCCAGGCCGATCTGCTTGAGGTTGTTGGTGCACTGGGCGCGGCGGGCGGCCTCGCGGGCCGACTGCACCGCCGGCAGCAAGAGCGCGATCAGGACCGTGATGATCGCGATCACGACGAGCAGCTCGATGAGCGTGAAGCCTCGACGACGAATCGCCGGGGCCGACGAGATCAACATGGGGGTTCTCCGTGCAAGGTTGGTAGGCAAGATCAGTCGACGGAGCGGACCCCGTGCCGAGCCCTTCGCGGTCGCGTGGCCAGGGCCGGCAGGGCCCAAGACTATTCCGCTCAAGCCTTATGTTATTATCAAGTCATCGTATATTCAAGTTTATTTTTCAGGAACATGCTGTTACCGCTCTTTCTGCATGCGTCGCCAGGTCGGGGCGGATACCGCTTCCGAGCCCCGATCGGGAGGCCGGGAGAGGCTCCGGAGGTAGGGTTGTCCGATCGTGCCGCGAAATGGCCCGGGGCCGATCGGCTCCGAATTACAGCAGGATCCTACAACGAATGGCCATTGCCGAGCGTGAAGATTCGATGAGAAATCCAGCCGCATCGGGCTAACTTGCCTGCCCTTGTCAACGGGGGAGATGGGAGACGCGGGCGGGTCGACCGTATCACAACCCTCGGGTGCCGAGGTTTCGCGCAAGCAGGAGGCCGGCACAGGGAGGATCCCGGTGCCGGCCTCGATTGCGGATGGAGGATGTTCGGGACGCGTCGAGCGACGGCCTATCGATCAATACTGGTCGGCCGAGAGGACCTCGCCGCCCTTGAGCGTGACGAGCCCTCGGAGCGTGACGACGTTGACGGAATCCTTGAGGAACCGGACGCTGCCGTCGCCGAAGAGACAATTGACGCCGCCCGGGTGGAACGAGGAGAGCTCGTCGTTGGCGCCGGCGTTGTTACCCTTGGTGGTGCCGGTGAGATTCCACGCGCCGGCCTCATACATCGGCCGCAGCTTGTTGTTCGGCGCGCCGGAGACGCCATAGGCTCCGTCGGGCTCGGCCCATCGCCAGTAACGGCGGGGGATGTTGATGCCTCCGGCCGGACCGGCACCGATGATCGGCCGATTGTTGACCGCGAGGCCATCGCCGTAGCCCTCGACATAGGGGCTGAGGAAGCGAGGGTCACGCCCGGCATCCTCGCCGAAGGCGATGGTGTTGCTGGTGCCGTCGGTGGCCTCCGAGATCCGGGTCTTGCCCTGCTTGAGAAGGCCGTCGGCGCGGGACTTCTTGTTGCGATAGGGGGTCGCGGCATAGCTGGCACCGTCGTTGCCGATCTGGCCCTGCGGATCGATGTCGGTGTAGCAGGTCGCGCCGTAGTCGTTGTAGCCGTAGCCGCGGCCGGAGGCGAGCGAGATCGGATCGTTCGGGTCGGGGCCGTCCTGGCCGCCATCCGGGGAGCGGGTGGCCGACGGGCAGATGTACGAGTTGATGACCGTGCTGGCGCCGGTGAAGTTCATGCCGGTCGCCTCGTTGTAGTCCGCGTTGAAGTTCAACGCATTGAAGGACGAGCCCCCTTCGAGGAACGGGAGCAGGCGGGCGAGGGTGCCCCAGCCGCCATCGACGAACTGGGTGCCGGGGAAGGGCGTGAGCGAGTAGTTAGTCGACTCGCCGCCGGGGGGGAAGCAGCCGTTCGCGCTCTCGTAGTTGTGGAGGGCCAGGCCGATTTGCTTGAGGTTGTTGGTGCACTGGGCGCGGCGGGCGGCCTCGCGGGCCGATTGGACCGCCGGCAGCAGCAAGGCGATGAGGACCGCGATGATGGCGATCACGACGAGCAGCTCGATGAGCGTGAACGCCGAACGCCGGGCTCTGGACACGAAAGTCATAAATCACATTCTCCGAAGAAGATAAGTCAAAAGTGCTGCTCCGAGCTGGGGCAGTTGCTGGGCGATCGCCCCCTGGATTCCGCCGATGGAAAGGCGAGAGAGGGAGGGCAAGTTGGGCTTTAGTCGTCGTCCGAACGGCCGGCCTTCGCGGTCTTCGACTTCGCCGCGGCCGGCCCCTCAAGGAGGTGGAACGGTTCGAGCGAGTTCTCGCCGGCCTTGATGGTGGCCTTCAGGCCCGATGAAGCCTCGTCCGCGTATTTCGAGGGATAGGGATTGTTCCAGACCGACTTCCCGGCCGACTTCTTGGCCGGCGCGGAGCCCGAGGCGGAGGGATCGATCCGGATCAGATACTCCCCGTCGGGAATCCCGTCACCGAACTGGGAAGTCATCTTGAATGCCCCGTCCCCGCCGATCGCCGACGAGAACTCGAGCCCCTTGGCCGGCAAGACGAAGACGACCTGGCCCGAAGTCAGCGGCCTATCGTCCTTGAGCAGGACCTTTCCAGAGACGGGATAGACCGTCATGGACTTCACGGCGTTCGAATCGCCGCAGCCGCCGGTCGCGGCCGCCAGAGCGGCGGCCAGCGCGAGGAGAGACATCCCCGGGACGATCCGGCGGACGGAACTGGAGATCATCAAATTCAACCTTCTCCTGGGACCAGGCCCGCACCGATGGCGACGGGCCGCCGAACGGCCACGAGGGTGAACAAGCAACACTATATCAATCCCATATATAGTGTTCAATTAAAGATTCCATGAATACGCCCGTCGGTCATCGCCATCCACCGGCGCACTCTCGGGGGACAGAACCCTGCGGGGCTGGACAGCCAGGCACGACCGGCGGGGCGCAGGGAGGTCACCGGCCCGCGGGCGTGACCCGCGTCCATTGGTGCTCCCGAAGATTGTAGCGCCACTTCGACGGCGGCAGGTTAAGGTTCGATGAATTCGACGAACAGATTCGGAGAACGAGCAAGAACTTGATCAATCCAGATCGTCGTCCTGCGACGGGTCGTCGAGCTCGGGCTCGATGGCGGCCGAAGCGCGGGAGGGGGTGGGAGACGGCTGCGGCGACTCGATCCGCGCCGTGGCCCCGCGCTGGCCGAGGAGCCGGACGTTGCCGGCGCCCACGACGTTCTCGAGGTCGGATTTGAGCTGGTCGTCGTAGCGGACGCGGAGCGAGGGGCCGGCGCGGTAGATGGCGCGACGCAGGTGCTCGATGCCGGTGAGCTCGAGGTAGAGGTCCAGGTGGCCCGGCTTGACGCGGATGAGGCGAAGCAGCCGCTCGAGGTCCTCCTCGCGGAGGGCCGGGCGGTTCAGGCGGACGATCACGCCCCGCGCCAGCTCCGCGGCGGCCGTCTCGATGGGGAGGATCTTGCTGATGATCAGCTCGGCGGGCTCGCGCCGGCGGTCCAGCGTCCCCTTCACGAAGCCGATGAGGTCGTCGCGGACCAGGTCGCCGAGCTTGGCGAATTCCTCCGGCCAGAGCATGGCCGCCGTCGAGCCGGTCAGGTCCTCGAAGGTCAGCTTGGCCATCCGCGTCAGGCCGGAGCGGCTCTTCTGGACGTTCCGGGCCTGGACGTTGGTGATCATGCCGCCGAGGGTCACCTCGCCCTTGTCCGGCACGCTGGCAAGGTCGGAGCAGCGGTGGCTGGCCAGGGCCTGGAGGAGTCCCGCGTGCTGGGAGAGCGGATGGCTGGACATGTAGAAGCCCAGCGCCTTCTTCTCCCCGGCCAGGAGCTCGACGTCGTTCAGCTCGGGGACGTCGGGCAGGTTGGAGTGCGTCGACGCCGTCCCATTCCCGTTGGCGTGGCCGTTGCTCGCGTGGGCGTCGGCCTCGAAGGAGTCGAATAGCCCACGCTGGCCTCGCTTGCGGTCTTCCTGCTTCGACTGCCCGGCCTGGATCGCGCGGGTCAGGATCGCCAGGAGCTGAGCACGGCGGGCCCCCAGGAAGTCGAAGGCTCCGGCGCGGATCAGGGTCTCCGCGCATCCAGACGTCACCTCGCGGGCCGAGATCCGCTCGAAGAAGTCGTCCAGGCTGCGGAACGGTCCCCCCTTCTGGCGTTCGCGGATGACGGCCTCGATGGCCTTGGTCCCGGCGCCCTTGATGGCGCCCAGCCCGAACCGGATCTGGTTCTCCCTCGCCACGCTGAACGGCAGCTCCCCCTCGTTCAGGTTCGGCGGGCGGACCTCGATCCCCAGCCGTTTGCAGTCGTCGATATGTTCGAGAAAGAACTTGTCGCGCTCCATGCCGTCCATCTCGGACGAGAGCACGGCGGCCATGTACTCGGTGGGGTAGTGGGCCTTCAGGTAGGCGGTCTGGTAGGTCAGCATGGCATAGGCCGTGCTGTGCGACTTGTTGAAGCCGTAGCCGCCGAAGAACTCGATCAGGTCGAAGATCTTGACCGCCTCATCCTTGTCCATCCCGCGCTCGACGGCGCCCTGCACGAACAGGCCGCGGCCCTCGGCGATGGTCTCCATCTTCTTCTTGGAGATCGCCTTGATGGTCGCGTAGGCTCGCGAGAGCTCGATGCCGCCGAGGCGGTTCAAGATCCGCATCACCTGCTCCTGGTAGACCATCACGCCGTAGGTCTCCTCCAGGACATCCTTGAGCACCGGGTGGAGGTAGCTGGCCTGCTTGCGGCCGTTCTTCACGTCCACGTACTCGTCCACCATGCCGCCGTTGAGCGGGCCGGGGCGGTAGAGCGCGTTGATGGCGATGATGTCCGCGAATCGGTCGGGCCGCATCTTGATGACGAGGTCGCGGATGCCCGCGCTCTCGAGCTGGAAGACCCCCTTGGTCTCGCCGCGCTGGAGCAGCTCGAAGGTCCTGCGGTCATCGAGCGGGAGCTTCTCCAGGTCCTTCGGCGCGTCGGGATGGCGCTCGTTGATCAGGCGGACGGCCGCCTCCAGCGTCGTCAGGTTGCGGAGGCCGAGGAAGTCCATCTTCAGCAGGCCGGCCTTCTCGACGTCGCCCATGTCCCACTGGGTGCAGACGATCTCCTCCTTGTCCCCCCGGCGGATCACCTGCAACGGGACCAGCGATTCCAGCGGCTTGTCCGCGATGACGACGCCGGCGGCGTGGGTGCTCGCATTGCGGACCGAGTCCTCGAGCCGCTTCGCGAACCGGATCAGCTTCTCGATCTCGGGATCCTGGTCGACCAGGGCCTTGAGCGCGGGCTCGTCCTTGAGCGCCTGGTCGATGGTGATCCCGAGCTTGGTCGGGACCAGCTTGTTGATCTGCTCGACCCGGGCCAGCGGGATGTTCAGCACCCGGCCGACGTCCTTGATGGCGGCCTTGGCCTTCATCGCCGCGAAGGTGCCGATCTGGGCGACATTGGCGTCGCCGTACTTCTTCCGGACGTACTCGATGACCTCGTAGCGCCGCCCCTGGTCGAGGTCGATGTCGATGTCCGGCGCCTCCGAGCGATTGGGGTCGAGGAACCGCTCGAACAGGAGATCATACTTGATTGGGCAGACGTTGCTCAGGTGCAGGACGTAACTCACCAGGGCTCCGCACGCCGATCCGCGGGCCGAGACCCGGATGCCCTGCTCCCGGGCGTAGCGGACGAAGTCCCAGACGATGAGGAAGTACGAGGCGAACCCCATCCGGTTGATGATGCCGAGCTCATGCTCCAGCCGCTCGCGTGCCTCCGCTGGGGGAGACTCCCCGTAGCGGACGATCAGGCCGGCCTCGCAGAGCTCGCGGAGGAAGTCCTCCGGCGTCTTCTCGTCGGGGGGCTGAAACGAGGGGAACTGACGCTTGCCCAGCCCGACGCTCGTGTAGTTTTCCTCGACCATGCCGGCGATGGTCGCCGACATCGCCAGGGCCTCCTCCATCCCGGGGAGCGCGGCGTACATCTCCTCCGGGCTGCGGACGTGGAACTGGTCGGAGAGCTTGCCGTCATCCGCCACGAAGCGGGGCTTGTCCAGCGGCTGGTCGATCGTCTTGCCGGTGTTGATGCAGAGGAGGACGTCGTGGGCGAGATAGTCCTCCTGGGTCAGGTAGTGGGCGTCGCTCGTGGCCACCACGGGCAGGCCCATCCGCCGGGCCAGGTCGATTTCTCGCTCCATGCAGTCGCGCTGGATCTGGAGGCCGTTGTTCTGGACCTCGACGTAAAAATTGCCCTCGCCGAAGGTCTTCGCGTACCAGGCGGCGAGCCTCTCGGCCTCGTCTACCCGGTCGCCCAGGAGCTTCTGCGAGAACTCGGAGCCCACGCAACCGGTGAGGCAGATCAGCCCCTCGCTGTGCTGGGCGAGGATCTCCTTGTCGATCCGCGGCTTGTAGTAATAGCCCTCCAGGTACGACCGGGACGAGAGCCGCAGGAGATTGCGGAAACCCTCCCCATTCTTCGCCAGCAGCGTGAGGTGGTAGGCGAACCGCTCGTCGCCCGCCCCCCCCGCGCCCGTCGATCGGTCGGTCCGCTTGCCGGGTGCGACGTACGCCTCGAGGCCGACGATCGGCAGCACGTGGGCGGCCTTCGCCTCGCGGAGGAACTCGACCGCCCCGAACAGGTTCCCGTGGTCCGTGAGGGCCACCGCCGGCATCCCCAGATCGTGGACCCGCTTCACCAGATCCGGGAGCTTGCTCTGTCCGTCGAGCAGGCTGTAATGGCTGTGGCAATGGAGGTGCACGAAGGGAGGGGTGGCCATCTTGGATCTCTCTCTGAAGTGCGCCATGGGACGAGGGATGCGCGCAGGCCATCCGATGAACCGGCGTCCAGATGAGCGTACCACATCCTCCCGGGTATCGCTAATTCGGCGGCGTATCTCGGCGCGGAGGTCATGCCAGTGCTGACGATCGTATCGCTCACCCCGATCGCGGAGATTGCTCACTCGGTGCCAGGGGGTCTCGCATGCAAGGGCTCGCCCCCTCAGGGGACCTCGCGCGCCCGGTCGAATGGGTGATCGTATCGAACGTCACCATATACGTTTTTGTATTGACATGCGGGGCGATGCCCTCTATGGTCGCGAGACTCGGCAAGCCCCGCCCTTCGTGCATGGGGAAAGGCCCCGCATCGCCGTGCATCTTTGCCAGCACCAAGGAGGATACCGTGACGTCAGGATGGACCCCGGCCGGACGGGCCGGTCTCGGGTTGGCGATCTTCGCGACGACCCTCGGAGCTCCCTCGGCGGCGGCCCCGATCCTTCGCGCCCGACTCGACGCGACGGCCCCGACGCTGCCGGTCGCCGTCACCGTCGATCGGGTCGCTCCGCCGGGCCGGACCGGCGGCGGGATGGATTCGGAACTCGGGCTTCCGGTCGACGTATCCAGGGGCGTCGCTCCTTACCCATCCCCAGTCCCCGGATCCGGCGGGCCGGCGATGACTCCGACAGCTCCGGCCTCGACTCCTCCGCGAGGCGAGGGTGAGTTCTCCGGACATCCGTTCAACGTACCGACGGCGAGCGGCGATGGCGGACCGGTCGCGGCCTCGACGGGGGCGATTCCCAGCCCTCCCACGCCTCCAACTCCTCCCGCCATTCCAACGGGCCGAGGTTCGGCCATCCCGCCTTCCGGTTCCCTCACGGACTCGGAGCGTCCGCGACCCTCGACGGCCGTTACCAGCGGGGCATTCGTCACAACCGGTGCGGCGTCGGGATCATCAGCAACGGCCGCGTCGACACCCCCATCCACGTCCCCCGGCCCTGCACCCGCGCCCGCCACCGGGACGAATTCTCAACCACTCTCCCCGGCACCTGGCCAGGTTCAGCCGACCGCGGTCCCGCAGGCGAACTCGGCCGCGACGAGCAATCCGACGACGTCCGTCGCCCCTCCTTCGTCGTCCCCGGGGGCGACAATTGCCGCCCAGACCCTGGCGCTTCCCCTGATTAGCCAGACAATCGGAGGGGCAGCGCTGCCAGTCGCGGGCTCGGAGGGTCATTCGGACGGTGCGGTCTTGCCCCCAGCGGCGGATTCGGCAGCGGTCCGGATCGCCATGATGGCGATGGCTTCCGCGACGATTCCCCTCGGATCGCCGTCTCTCGCATCCCATGTCGACTCGGCCCTCGACGTGTCATCCACCCCGCGGATCGTGACCTCGACGCCGGCGACGACGGAGATCGGACTGGCCGTGCCGGTCCCGGCCGTCCCGGATACCGTGGTCCCGAATCCCGCCACGCCGGTTGCGGCCTTCCGGGAGTCGATCGCGTCCCCTCTGCCCTCCGCGGTCCCGGAGACGAGCGTCCTGACGTTCGCCGGCCTCCTGGGCGCGGGGGCGGCGGCACGGGCGGGCTTCCGATCGGTCCGAGGCTCGCGAAACCCTCGAGCGGTCGAGGGCGCGGACGTTTGAGGCGGAGGATCACCTGTCGGCCAGCTTGACGGCGATCTCGCCGGCGAGGCGGGCATTCTCGACCAGGAGAGCCATGTTGGCTCGGAGACTCTTCCCCGAGGTTGCCTGGCGAATCCGGTCGAGCAGGAACGGTGTGATCCCCTTGCCGACGACGCCCAGGTTCGCCGCCTCCCTGAGGGCATCATCCAGGGCGGACTCCATCTCGTCTCGATCGATCGCCACCGCTTCGGGAACCGGCTGAACCAGGACGACCGCCCCCGGGGTCTCCAGCCTTCGGTGCCATCGGATCATCTCGGCGGCCTCGGTTGGATCATCGACCCTGTGCTCGATCGACAGCCCCGATCCGATCGACGTGAAGGCAGGCAGTTCGCCGGTTCGATAGCCCACGAGCAGGATACCTCTCGTCTCCAGAACCTCGAGGGTCGCGGGGAGATCGAGGATGGACTTGAAGCCGGAACAGATGACGACCGAACCGCTCGCTTGCGCGAGTTCATCGAGGTCCGTCGAGACGTCGAACGTCGTCCCCGCACCTCGATGGACGCCCCCGAGGCCGCCCGTCGCCATCACGCATGGGTCGATTCCGGCGCGGCGAGCCAGCCAGATCGTGGCGGAGACGGTCGTGGCGGCCGAGCCGCGGCGGGCCAGGATGGCGGCCAGGTCGCGTCGATTCGCCTTTCGAATCGGGCCTTGAGCCGGCTCAATCGCGTTCCTGGGGACGATGCCGGGCGGGGCCGTGATCGGCCTGGCCAGACGCTCGATTTCAGGGATTCCGAGGCCGACCCTCGCCACTCCATCCAGGACCCCGATCGTCGCCGGATCGGCGCCCGCGTGGCGGACGGCCTGCTCCATCCGGTTCGCCGTCTCGAGATTATCCGGCCAGGGCAGCCCCTGCGCGATGACCGTCGATTCCAGCACGACGATCGGTCCACCCGGGATTACGGTCGATCGGACGAAATCGGTGAGGTCGGTTCGATCTCGGTTCAATATTTCCGTCTCCTTGCTGTCGCCGGAATCTGAGTTGGCTCGAATGAAAGACTGAATGAGTGCGAGGACCGCTCTTCGGTACGAATGATCCGTGCCCGGTGTCCACGAATACGAAAACGCCGGAGTTTCGGCCCGAAGTCGAGGAATCTCAGGGCGGCGATTTTGCTTGCTCTTGCAGGGCTCCTAATATTTGTGCGTTGCGTCCTTCCTGTAGGGAAGATCGCGGCCCATCCGATGCTCTCACGGGCGGAGCGGAGATCGCACGCCCGCAATCATCGATGGACTTCGAGGCGAGACTCGAGTCAAGCCAGCGCCGATTGTTGCGAAATTCCTGCCACGATCGGAGCAGGATCAACGTAGACAGAGATAGTCGAAACACGAATTGAGGATAGGAGATTCGAGATCCCTGGCGGCCCGATCGATCGCCTGCGCAGGGGAGGACCGATCGTTTCCCGCCATCGAGTTGTCCCGTACCCGATTTCCGGAAAGAATCGATGCGAGTGATCCTCGAAGTGCTCCAGGGGCCGCGCAAGGGGCGAACGTTCACGTTCGATCGCCATGACACGTTCATCGTCGGCCGGTCGCGGTTCGTGCATTGCTCCATGACCGACGATATGGCCCTGTCTCGCGATCACTTCATGATCGAGATCAATCCGCCGCTTTGCGAGCTGCGGGACCTCGGCAGCACCAACGGGACGTTCGTCAACAACGAGCGCGTGGATCGGGCTCGGCTGGCGTCCGGCGATGTGATCGCGGCCGGCCAGAGCCTGTTCCGGGTCCGCGTCGAGGTTGGCGCGGCCTCGAGCGGCGATGCGAGTGGGCTGCTCGACGGCCGGAGCGTGGAGGGCGGGATCGCCGCGATCCGGTGTGCGGGCTGCGGCACCCCGGCACCGCTGGACGTGACGGTGACCGGCCCGATGAACGGGGACGCGACGGAGGTGGTCGAGTGGTGGTGCCCACTTTGCCGGGCGGAGTCCGGCGTCCTGCCGCAGCCGGTCCCCCATTACACGACGCTTCGCGAGATCGGCCGGGGGGCCATGGGCGTGGTCTACCAGGCGCGCCACAACCAGACGGGCCAGATGGTCGCGCTCAAGTTGATCATGCCGGAGACCGCGACCACGCGAACGGCGATCGACCGGTTCTATCGCGAGATGTCGGTCATCAGCCGGCTCCGGCATCCGAACATCGTGGAATGGTATGAGCAAGGGATGACCCGCGGACAATTCTGGTTCGCGATGGAGCTGGTCACGGGGAGCAACCTCGAGACCCTCGTCCAGGAGCAGGCCGGGCACTATCCCACCACCCAGGCATGCCGCCTGATCTGCCAGGTCCTCAAGGGCCTCGAGCAGGCCCATCGGATGGGCTTCGTGCATCGGGACATCAAGCCGGAGAACATCCTCATCGCGCGCAATGCGGAGGGCCTGATCGCCAAGATCTCGGACTTCGGCCTGGCCAAGAGCTTCCGGGGCGTGGGGCTCTCCGGGCTGACCTTCTCCGGCGAGATGCGCGGGACCATCCCCTTCATGCCGCCGGAGCAGATGCTCGACTTCAAGACCGTCACCCCGCTGGCCGACCTCTACTCGACGGCCGCCACGCTCTATTATATGCTCACACAAAAGTACATCTACGACGAGCCGGCCGGGGGCGGCGACCTGATCCGGATGCTCCTCGAGGAGAAACCGGTCCCGATCCTGAAGCGGCGGTCCGACATCCCCGTGGACCTGGCCGCGATCATCATGAAGTGCCTGGCCCGCGAGCCCAGGGAGCGGTTTCCCGACGCCGCGTCGATGCGGAAGGCATTCAAGGCGTTCTGCTGATTCGCGGAAAATAGCTGAAGCAGCTCTTCCGTCCTCCCGGCACCATGGATCATGAGGGATGATTCAACCCGGATGACGGAGACCGCAGGATGACCCGGCAGGCGCTGGCGGCGGAGAATTCGAGGGACCTTGGCATTCTCTTCGGGGCCGGGGCGATCGGCGGTCGAACCGATCGCGAACTGATCGAGCGGTTCCTGAATCCGGCAGACCGTGGCGACGCGGAATCGGCCTTCGAGGCCCTCGTCCGGCGGCACGGGCCGATGGTCGAACGGGTCTGCCGATCGGTCCTGGGACGTGCCGAGGACGTCGACGACGCGTTCCAGGCCACGTTCCTCGTCCTGGCTCGCCGCGCCGGTTCGATCCGCGACCGGGACTCCCTGGCGAGCTGGCTCTTCGGCGTGGCATTGCGAGTCTCTCGCCACCTGAGGGCGGCCGCGGCCCGACGCCGGGCCGTCGAGATCGACGTCGCCGAGCCGAGGTCCATGACGTCCGCCCCGGCTGAGGATCTGTGCGAGGTGTTCGAGGAAGTGGACCGGCTCCCGGAGCACTACCGTTCGCCGATCGTCCTCTGTTACCTGGAAGGTCGGACCCACGACCAGGCCGCCCGGGAGCTGGCCTGCCCGCTCCGGACTCTCCAGACGCGACTCCTTCGCGCCAAGGAGAAGCTCCGTTCGCGGCTCGTTCGCCGCGGCCTGGCCCCAGCGATGGCCGTGGCCGGTCTCGAGGCTCTGGGCGGCCGCCGTGCCGACGCCGGGGCGATGGCGACCTCGGGATTCATCACCTCGACGACCGAGGAAGCGGCACGCGCGGTGATGGAGTCCATGGGCCGGTCTGCCCTGCGACGATTGATCGGTCTGGCTGGAGTCATTGCGACGGGTTTGGGGCTGCTCGCGTTCGCGTTCCTGGCGGTAGGAGGAACGCCCGACGAGAAGACGCTCATCGTCACCGGCCGCGTGCTTGACGAGGCCGGCAAGCCCGTGGCCGGGGCGAGCATCTGGATGCCCTGGCAATACGGGGGGGCTCTCGAGAATTCCTCCCGGGCGAGTTCCGATGCCGAGGGGCGGTTTACGCTCCTGATCCCCGGGGCCTGGGCGGCAGCGCCGCTCGAGAGGCGAGCCACGATCGTCTGGGCGTATTCCAAAGGCCATTCGATCGCAACGGCGACTGCTTATGACATCCTCAACGGTAAGCCCGGCTCCCTGGAGTTCCGGCTGGGAGCGGCGACCGATACGGCTTTCCTGGTGGTAGGGATCGATGGCCGTCCTCGCGCCGGGGCGATGGTGGAACCGTATCACTTCCTCACGCCAGTCAATTTGTATGCGCCCTTGCCTGAAGGGCTGAGGACCGAGCTTCGGGTCGTCACCGAGGCGAGCGGCCTTGCCTCCCTCCCCGCCATGCCGCGGCAGGGGTTTCGGTCCGTCATGGTCACGACGAAGGAGGAGGGCGTCCAGGAAATCCCCTTCGTCGACAAGGACACGGAGCCGGCTCTCCGATCGGTCACCCTGCGCGCGGCCGGACGCGTCGAGGGCCGGCTGGTGACCGACAGGCTGGAATGGGCTCGTGGGGTGACGATCTACCTCCGCACGGAGGAGGATCGCGGCCAGTTCGGTTCGCTCCGACTCACGGGGGCGGGCACCGCGGTCGTCCAGACCGGGGATGACGGGACGTTCACGATTCCCGCGATCGCCTCCGGGACGCTCTCGATCAACTGTTCCAAGTCACCCCCCTGGAGTGCCCGCCCCGTGCCGCCGCAGACATACCTGGTCCAGGCCGGCGAGACAACCTATCCCAAGATCCCTCTCGCCGCCGCGGTCAAGGTTCGCGGGTCGATTCGCGTGAAGGGCTCGGGGCAGCCGATCGCCGGCGCCTCGATCAACATCCGGACCGAACGAAACGACAGCGGCGAAACGGTCGCCAGCGACAAGGAGGGCCATTTCGAGGGATACGTCCTTCCCGGCCGCGTCACGATGCAAGTGATCGCGATGTCGGGGAATTTTGTTCAACCCCGCGGTTCGCGAGAAAAGCCCATCCAGGTCGCCGAGGGGCTCTCGACCTTCGAGCTTCAACCCCTTGAGGTTGTCCCGACCCGAGCGATCGAGGGGAAGCTCCTCGACGGCAAGGGCCAGCCCCTGGCAAAGGGGCGCCTTGCCGCGAAACAAGGGGAAGACCTGCTCGGGTACGGCATGACTGATGATCATGGCGCGTTCTCCCTCTTCGGAGTCCCCGAAGGGCCCATCGAAGGTTACCAGGCCTACTTCGACGACGCGCCGGGAGGATTTCACGATCTCGTCGTGGTGTCGAAGGATCCGCTCGTCCTGCGTGACGATTCCGAGAAGGTCCCTCCCCCGGCGTCCTCGACGAAAGTGACCATCAGGGGCCAGGTCGTCGATGACCGAGGCGAGCCTGTCCAGCAAGGGCCTGTCGTGCTCAACATCGAGATCCCTGACGGCGTGAGGAATGCACCCGGAGACCCGCCGGGCTTCGTCAACCTGAGGAATGAGCGGGTCAAGCTCACGACCGATCAGGACGGACGATACCGGGCGGAGAGGGTCCTCAAACCGGGAGCCATGATCCGGGCCATTGGAGGAAGTGAACCCTACACTCTCGCTGGATCGAAGAGGCTCACCTCAGACGGCAAGTCGCCGGTGGTGTTCGAGCCGATCCGCGTCGAACGGCTGCGGTCGATCTCCGGCGTCGTGACCGACACGGACGGCAAGCCGCTCCTGGGTGCACGCGTGAAAAACTGGGGCAATCCCGGGCCGCTGACCATGGCCATCGCCGGGCAGGGCGGTCGCTTCTCCCTGGGCGGCCTGACGCGTTCGACGTCTCGACTTCTGGTCGAGGCCATTGGATATCGGTCCCATGGGCATGACGTCGGCCCGGACGTCTCCACGATGACAATCAGGCTCCGTCGCCAGGACCAGCCGCCCGAGGGGACGATCCGGCCTAAAGGAACGGGACTGAGCCGCGAGGAGACGCTTGCGCTGGCCCGCCGGGTCATCGATCCCATCCGCGAAACCATCCTGGACGAGGGCGATCGCGACCTGCTCGAGCGCGGACTGGAGACCCTGACGAAGCTCGATCCCGACGATGCCCTCCGACGCTGCCTGGCCAATGAATCGCCGTGGAACCAGAACGCCGTCCGGATCGCGGCCGTCCATTCGCTCATGTTCACGGCGCCGGATGAGGCTACGACGATCATCCCGACGATCACGAACAACTTCTGGCGGCCGTACACCCGGTTCGAACTGTTCGACTCCCTGGCGCCGGATCGCATCGGCCTGCGGAAGACGCTACTGATGGAATCTCTCCTGGACGCCCGTCGCGAGGGAGATCCGGGCCGGCGGGCTCCATCCCTCTTGAAAGCGGCCGGCCGTTTGCTGGATCTGGGAGAGACGGAGCAGGCCCGGAAGGTCATCGACGAGGCCATGGCTCTCGTCCCAAACAAGGGGGATGCGGATGTTTCGGCGCTTCGATACATCCTGCCGACTCTCGCTCGCGTCGATCTGAAGGCGGCCGTCAATCGAATCCCGGCCGCGGGTGACGAACGGGCCCTGAACGATCTGCGCGGAGCCATTGCCGGCGCCGCAGCGTCCAGCCAACCGGCGGAAGCGGAACGCCTCCTCGGCGAGTTGACCCAGAACAATTCCACGACCGACGGGCTGCTCGTCTCCGTTCGGATGGCCCGAGCGGACCTGCCACGGGCACGACGGATCGCAGCTAGGATCAAGCTCGCCAACCTCCGCGGGTTGGCACTCGGGAGGATGGCGTCCGCGATCCATGACACCAACCCTGCCGCGGCGAGAGAACTCCTCGAAGAGGCATTCCGAACCTTCCCAGAAGTCCTGGAAACAGGCGACGGATATGGAGTCTGGGGTCTATCGGCAGCGGCCAACATGGCGGCGGCGCTTCTGCCCGTCGTGGAGCGTGTTCAGCGTGATCGGATCAGTGAATTCGTCGAGCGAGCGCGTGCCCTGCGATGGTATCCGCGCACGCTGACCGAACGCACGATTTCGATCCCGGACACGAGCGACCTGAAGGCCATCCAGTCCGCCGCGGCACTCGCGGCCCAGCTTGTCCCCTACGATCGCGAGCTCGCCCGGTCGATCGCCGGGCCGATCCTGGATCATCTTCGCGAACCGCGAACGGAGGTCGAGCGAATCTACCTGGACTTCTACCGTGTCCTCCCCACCCTCGCCCTCGCCGATCCTCGCGGCGCGGCGGGCCTGGTGGAGGCGATCCCGGAGGACGGAAACGCCTCCCTGGGCCAGACCAGGAGTCGCGCGCGGTTGATCGTCGCCGAGGCCCTCGCCGCGCCCGAATCGCGGTGGGACGCGATCATCAAGCGGGGCTCGATTGACCTGGAGATCGCCGAGCGTGAGGAGTGACCGCCCGGCCCTGGTCGGTCAAAGATCGTCGTAGAACCGACTCAGGTCCGGCACGCCGTAGACGGGGAAGAACTCCGGCTCCTCCAACTCCTCGGGGGGCTGTTCGACCTCGGGGTTGATCATCAGCTTGATGAACCGGATATCCCCGTCCAGGTGGCAATGCCTCGCTTGTCGGGCGAGTTCCCCGGGGATGTCGTGGATCGTGATGTGCCGGTCGTTGATCTCCTCGTTGCCACTGTAGGTCCCGAAGAGCGTCCACATGCGGACGTGGGTATTCTCGGTCATGGTTCTCCCCTCCCCTTCCCTTCCTTCTCCTCTCGCTCGCGTCGCGCACGGCGGGCCGGCCACGCGCCTGCTCCGGATGAGGTCCGCGGAGACGCCAGCATTCTGGGATCGGGCAAAGCCCGCTCGGGGCAGGCCGTGCCTTCTCAGCCTCGATACCTGGGATATCGGGCGGCCCCGCGGGCGCGGAGGCGTCCTGGATTGAATTGGGGGCTAGGTCGACCGGCAGGCGTGTCGCTCACCTCGTCGCGGCCGCGAGGAGGTCGGCCCGCTGGCGGCGAAGTCCCGGGCCGGCTTCGGTTTCCACGAAGGGCCCATCCTGGAACCAGACAACGTTCCTTCGACAAGCTCGGCCGGGCGGGATCTCGGGCTTGAGCATTCTTCCCGCCCAGGCCGATCGGTCTGGAACGGTGGGACCGGGAGAGCATGCTTCCCCTACTCCAATCCTAGCACATGGCGATGGTCGAATCGGTAATACGCGCTCGCCTGGCTTGCAAGGCAGCCCGAGCCGGAGAAGAATGAGACGAAATCCGCCCGCCGAGGGCCGATCCCCGGGTCACGGACGGGGCGGACGGGCGAGTAAGAGGAGAGCCAGAATGTCGCCTGGTCAGCCGGACCATCCCCTTCCCGATCCCTCCGCGGCCGATGCGAGCCTCCCCTCGAGCCCCACGCCACTGCCCGCGGGACGTCACTCGCTCCGCGACCAGGATACGCTCTGGAACGGCTTCCTCCAGCTCGCCTCCTCGGTCGTCGACGCCATGGAAAAAGCCGTCCGCGCGATCGAAGAGAGGGATTTCGCACTGGTCGACGACCTGGCCCTGGACGAGGAAGAAACCGACCGCCGCGAGGTCATGCTGGAGCAGGAATGCCTCCGGATCATGGCCCTCTACGAGCCGGTGGCCTCGGACCTTCGCCGCATGGCCACCGTGCTCAAGGTCAACCGCGACTGGGAACGAATCGCCGACCTGGCCCTGCGCGTCGCCCGCCGGGCCCGCAAGTTCGCCCGGCTCACGGGCGGCCAGCCCTTCCCCGCTCCCCTTGTCCAGCTCGCCCATGACGTGCTGAGCCAGGTCCGCGGCTGCCGCGATGCGCTAGCCTCCATCGACGCGGATGGGGCCCGGGCGATCATCGTCGGGGACAAGGCCGTTGACGCCCAGTATCGAAGCATCCGCAAGCAGCTCAAGCTCAAGATCGGCGAGCGTCCGGACCAGCTCGACCCGATCCTGATCCTGATGAACACGGCTCGGAACCTCGAACGAGTTGCGGACCACGCGGCGGGCATCGCCATGACCATCGTCTACCTGAAGGAAGGTACGATCATCCGCCACCAGCGGGAGGGTCGGGTTTCCGACTCCTGAATCGTCGCCTCATCCTTCACTCAATGTGCCGCACATCCCAGCCGTGCCGGGCGACCAGATGGGCCGCGATGAGCGTCCGGTGGCAGTCTTCCGGGCGCTTCTCGGCGCAGAGCAGGCAGAAGGGCCTCTCCAGGGAATCAAGCTCGGCGCAGAGCAGGTCGCCGGAGCTCTCGAGCAGACGGCGATACGGCTCGCGCCAGTCCTCGCGTCCCAGGAAGAGGTTACCGAGTGCCACGATCGAGCGGTAAGCGATCCCGCCCGATGTGAGCAGCCTCTCGATCCCCCTGTCCGGCTGGCTCGCCTTCGTATAGGCCCCCATGCTGGCTCGATCGGGCCTGAGTCGGACATCGGCGACGGTCCGGACGCCGTGCCGCCGGAGGAGATCGAGGAACTCGTCCGGCGGACGACCCCCGTATCCGATCGTGAAGAAGGTCATGGGACGGCCCCTCAAGCGAGGGCCAGTCCGCGGGCACCGTCGGCCGCATGGCAGACGTGGATGTCCGGGGTCACTCCCGTGGCGCGCGAGTAGGCGGAGCGGACCGACTCCGCGAACGGACCGGCCTGGTCCGACCGCACCAGGTTCACCGAACAGCCGGCCCAACCGGCCCCCGAGAGCTTGCCCCCGAGGAACCCCGGCGCGGCCTCCGCGGCCTCGACCAGGGCGTTCAGCGCGGGCGAGCTGTTCTCGAAGTCGTCTCGGCTGGAGGCGTGAGACGCCGACATGAGGCGACCGAATTCCTCGAGGTCCCCGGCGCGAAGGGCCGCGACGCCGCGGGTCACCCGATCGTTCTCCGTGAGGACGTGGCGGGCACGCTTCCGGCCCAGGGGATCGAGCCGGTCCCAGTGCTCCTCGACCTGCGAGAGCTCGATGTCCCGGAGCGAGGTGACGGACTCCGCGCCGCGGGACTGGAAATAGGTGACGACGGTCTCGCACTCGGCCCGACGGCGGTTGTACATCCCGTCGGCCAGTCGTCGCGAGGTCTTGCTGTCGCAGACGACGATGGCCGGGCCGGGATCGCCGAGCGGAACCCGCGCATGGTCGAGCGTCCGACAGTCGAGATAGACCGCGTGATCAGCCCGGCCGAATAGACTGGAGAACTGATCGAGGAGGCCGGATGCGACCCCGACGAAGGCGTTCTCGGAACGGCGCAGGATCTTGGCGAAGGCCATCCGCGTCGCATCGCTCAGGTCCGTCCCGAGCCGCTTCCCGTCGCGTCCCTGGATCAGGCCCGCCTGAAGCAGGAAGAAGCCGACCGCGGCCTCCAGGCTGGCCGAGCTGGACAGGCCCGCACCCAGCGGGACATCCCCGAGCACGGCCATTTCGAAGCCGGAGACGAGCTCGGGACCTTCCGCGTCCTGTATCGCCCAGACGACCCCCTTGACGTAGTTGGGCCAGTCGCCGTCCTCGCCGCGCTGGATGCTGCGGAGCGAGAACTCCGTGTCGTCGGCGTAGTTCACCGCATGGATCCGGCAGGACGAAGTCGAAACCGGCCGACCCGCCGCGAGCGTGAAACGGTCGATGGCGGCGGCCATGACGAGGCCGCCGTTGTAGTCCGTATGGTTGCCGAGCAGCTCGACGCGGGCCGGGGCCAGGCCGAGGGCGGAAGGCGACGCACCGAAGCGTTGTTCAAACGAGGAGGTGCAGCGAGCCTTCAGTTCGTCCAGGGTGGACATGGAGAGGGGGCCTTCTCAGGGCCGCGAGGCGGCGGACGGCACCGCCTCGCGGGGGTTTCCGCGATTGACGATCAGACCATGGCGGTCTGGCGGCTGAACTGGGACGCCAGGTCTCGCAGGGTCTGGGCCTTGTCCGTCTTCTCCCAGGTGAACTCCGGCTCGGAGCGGCCGAAGTGCCCGCCGCTGGCCGTCTTGCGATAGATCGGCTTGCGGAGGTCGAGGTGCTTGATGATCCCCGCCGGCGTGAGCGGGAACCCCTTGCGGACGATCTCGGAGATCGTCGAGTCGGGGAGCTGGCCGGTGCCGAACGTGTCGACGTGGACGCTCACGGGCTCCGAAACGCCGATCGCGTAGGCGAGCTGGATCTCGCAACGCTTCGCCAGGCCGGAGGCGACGACGTTCTTGGCCACGTAGCGGGCCATGTAGGCGGCCGAACGGTCCACCTTTGTGGGATCCTTGCCGCTGAAGGCGCCGCCGCCGTGCCGGCCCATGCCGCCGTAGGTATCCACGATGATCTTCCGGCCGGTCACGCCGGAGTCGCCGTGCGGGCCGCCGATGACGAACTTGCCCGTCGGATTGATGTGGTACTTGATCTCGCCCTTGATCAGCTCCTTGGGGATGATCGGGTCGATCACCTGCTTGCGGATCGTCTCGACGATCTCCGCCTGGCTGACCTCCGGGGAATGCTGGGTGGAGACGACCACCGTGTCGACCCGGATCGGGGTGGAACCCTCGTATTCGACGGTCACCTGGCTCTTGGAGTCGGGACGAAGCCACTTCACCGTGCCGTCCTGGCGGACCTCGGTGATCTTGTTGATGATCCGGTGGGCCAGGGCGATGGGCAGCGGCATCAGCTCGGGGGTCTCATCGCAGGCATACCCGAACATCATGCCCTGGTCGCCGGCGCCGATGTCCTTGCCCTTGTCCGAGTTCTCATCCACGCCCTGAGCGATATCCGGCGACTGCTTGCCGAGCGCGACCAATACGGCGCACGTCGTGCCGTCGAATCCCATGTCGCTCGAGGTGTAGCCGATATCCCGGACGACCTGTCGGACGATCGACGGATAGTCGATCATGGCCTTGGTGGTGATCTCGCCGGCGAGGCACACGAGGCCCGTCGTGAGGAGGCTCTCGCAGGCCACCCGGGCATAGGGATCCTGGGCCAGGATGGCGTCGAGGATGCCGTCCGAAATCTGATCGGCCATCTTGTCGGGATGGCCCATCGACACGGATTCGCTGGTAAAAAGGTAACGGTCTCGGTTCGACACGGATGCTTGTCTCCTAGCCGGTCGGATCGGAGTTCCCCGACGGCGCCTGCCCTGCGGCCCGGCGCCCGTCATCACGATGATTGCTCGAGGAGGTAGGGAAGATACGCCAGCTTCATCCGCAAGGGACGCCCGGGACGGCCGAGGGCCATGGATCGAGCGATCGGAATGCGGCTCGGCATTTCTTTGGTGCAAGGAAAATAGTCTAGCAACCCGATCGGACAATGGAAAGCGCCGCTCCCCATGGTGATTCTCCGAAACAGCACCGGCCCCCGCGGATCGCTCCCCCGGCCGCGAAATCCGGAGTCGGCGTATGGACACGCCGGGGTGTTCTCCGCAATCCTGGCATCGGTCGGTGACGCCGGCCCCGGAGATCGGTCGTCGAATCCTCCGCGCCGACGGGTGTCCGGATCGAGAGCCGCGTTGCGCCAATCGGACGACCGATCGAGGCCGATTCCCGTGAGCAATCCCGCGCCGACCGGCGACGCGACTCCGCTCCTGAGCGTGGTCGTCCCCCTCTTCAACGAGGAAGCCAACGTCGAGGCCCTCCATGGAAGGCTGAGGGATTCGCTCGCGACCACCGGCGAGCCCTACGAGCTGGTCCTCGTCAACGACGGCAGCCGGGACGCGACCGCGATCCTCCTCGACCGGCTCCACGAGGCCGATCGCCGGGTCGTCGTGATCCACCTCAGCCGCAACTTCGGCCATCAGGCGGCCGTCTCGGCGGGCCTCGACTTCGCCCGCGGCCGCGCGGTCGCCGTGATGGACGGCGACCTGCAGGATCCGCCGGAGGTCTTGCCGAGGTTCCTCGAGCGCTGGCGCGACGGCGTCGAGGTCGTCTACGCCATCCGCCGGGACCGGAAGGAGACCGCCTTCAAGCGGCTGGGCTACTTCGCGTTCTACCGGATCATGAACGCCATCAGCGACCTGGACATCCCGCTGGACAGCGGCGACTTCTGCCTGATGGACCGGAGGGTCGTCGACGCCCTGACGACCCTGCCGGAACGGATGCGATTCGTCCGCGGCCTGCGGACCTTCGTCGGCTTCCGCCAGGAGGGCCTGGAGTACGAGCGGGCCCCGCGCACCAGGGGGCGTTCCAAGTACACGTTCCGGGCCCTCATGAGCCTGGCGATCAGCGGGCTGATCAGCTTCAGCAGCTATCCGCTCCGGATCGTCACCTATCTCGGGATCGCCACCGCGGCCATGGCCGCCGTCATGATGGCCTGGGTCTTTCATGACGCCTTCACCAACGGAACAGCCCCAAGGGGATGGGCGAGCGTGATCGTGACGGTCCTGTTCATGGGCTCGATCCAGATGGTCGGCATGGGGATCCTGGGGGAGTACATCCGCTTGATCTTCCTGGAATCGAAGGGCCGCCCCTCGTACATCGTCGGGCGATTCCTCTCTCATGACGGACCGGCCTTGCCACGAGTCCCGAGTGCACCGGCAGTGGGGGACGCCCTGAAATCGGGGATCGGAGCGTCGGAGCGATGATCACCCGGTGGTCGGAGGGGGTCGCGGACGAGAACATGGCCGAGGACATCCTCGTCGAGCTCGGCCAGATCATCGGGCGGCACCCCTGGTGGAGGGCCCGAACCAACCTGACGTTGAGCCTCCTCGACGGGTTGGGCATTCGCCCGCCGGCGCGAGTCCTCGATGCCGGATGCGGCTGGGGGACCACCCTGTCGGCGCTGGAAGCCCGCGGCTACCGGGTCGTCGGCGCCGACATCTCCCGGCGGGCGCTCGAGACGCTCGATCGCCCCGGCCGGGAGCTCGTGGAGGTCGACCTGTCGTGTCCGCTCCCCCAAGAGCTTGTGCCGTTCGAGGCTGTACTGCTCCTCGACGTGATCGAGCACATCGAGGACGATCGCGGGGCCCTGAGCCGCGCGGGCTCGCTCGTGAAGCCGGGCGGAGTGCTCATCGTCAGCGTCCCCGCGCGCCCCGACCTGTTCACCGAATTCGACGCCATCCAGGGACACCGCCGCCGATATCTCCCCGAGACGCTGAGTGCGGCCTTCGAAGGCACCGATCTGACCCTCGAACGCCTCTTCTGGTGGGGCCAGTGGATGGTCCCGATCATCCGATGGCAGCGGAGGAAGAAGCGGGGGATCGCCGGGGAGTCCCCCGCCGAGACCTACAGACGCTACCTCAAGATCCCACCCTGGCCCGGATCCTTGGCCCTCCGAATGGCCTACGCGCTGGAACGACGCCGAGCCATCACCGGCAAGCTCTCGACCGGGAGTTCCCTCTTCGTCGTGGCCCGTCGCCCCCCGGATCGCCAATCTTGTGCCGAGTCGGGACTCGGAGTTGCGGCTGTTCAATAATCGTTGTACGCTTTGTGAAGCGATTGCGGATTGCGTGACGACGGTATAGGTCGTGGGGAGAGCGGAGAGGCCGTGGAACGGCTCCGCCCCGCGAGCGAATCGAGATTGACCCAAGCCGCCCGTTTTATCCGACCGCATGATCCATCCCTCCATCGCTTTCCCTGCCTTACCGCACCCAACCTGAAGTCGGGCGAGCCCTTCGCCCTGAAGGTCCGTGAAGCCGGCCGAGGTCCGATCCGACGCGGCCTGGCGCGGCAAACAAGAACCACGCAGGAGGCCCTGCGATGAAGCTCCGAAGGCATCGGTTTACTGTCCTCGGGACCTACTTCCTGGTGATCGCCACGGTCGCGTCGGTTGGTGCGGCGGTCTGGAGGAGTACGCAGCGGAGCACGAGGGATCCGGCGCAGAGGTACATGCTCGCGGCGGTGAAGCGCGGCGATCTGTTCCCCTCGATGACCGCCAGCGGCCGGGTCGAGAGCTCGGTCCGAACCGTCGTGGAATGCGAGCTCGAGAACATCACGATCGGGGTGTTGGGCCAGCCGCTCTCCGCCGGAGGAGCCTCGGTGCTGCTCTCCATCGTCCCGGAAGGCACGATGGTCAAGAAAGGGGATGTCCTCGCCACCCTGGACTCCTCCGACTACGAGGAGCTGCTCCGCCAGCAGCGGATCACCGTCGAGCGTTCCCGGGCCGATTTTCGGACCGCGGAGCTCAACGTGGAGATCGCCAAGCTGGCCGTTCGGGAGTTTCGCGACGGCTCCATGGTCGAGGCCGTCAATGACTTCCGGCGGACGATCGCCATGGCCCAGGCGGACATGGTGCGCGTCGACGAGCGGCTGAGCTGGTCGCGTCGCATGCTGGAGAAGGGTTATGTCCCGAAGGGCCAGGTCATCGGCGAGGAGTTCAATCGGGCCAAGGCGGAATTCGCGTTGTCCCAGGAGCGTGCCGCGCTCGATCTGTTCACGAAATGGACCGCCCCGACCGCCCTGCGCAGGCGGCAAGTCGCCGTGCTCGGCGCCGAGGCGACGCTCGCCTACCAGAGAACTCGTCTGGCACGCAACCTGGAACGACTCGCCAAGCTCGAGAAGCAGGTGGAACGGTGCACGATCCATGCGGAGCACGACGGCCTGGTGATCTACGCGAACGACGAGCGCCGCAACATCCACATCGAGCCGGGGATCTACGTCCGGCAACGGCAGGATCTGATGTATCTGCCGGACCTGACGAGCATGGAGGTGGTCACGGCGCTCCATGAATCGCTGGTCAAGACCGTCGAGAAGGGGATGCACGCCAAGATCTACGTCGAGGGCCTCCCCGATCGCCGGTTCGAAGGGCACGTGACGACGGTCGCCGCGATCCCGACCCCCAATCTCAGGTCGGACGTCCGCTATTTCGACAGCACCGTCAGGCTCGACCATGCGCCCAAGGGCCTCCTCCCCGGGATGACGGCGCGGGTCGAGATCGACCTCGAGCGGAGGAACGACGTCCTCACGGTGCCCGCCATGGCCGTGACCCGCGAGCAGGGCCATGAGTATTGCTATGTGGTCCATGACGAGGGCCTCGAGCGCCGGGAGGTCACGCTGGGCGAGGGGACGAAGGACCTCCTGGAGATCAGCGAAGGGCTCAAGGAGGGAGAGAGCGTGGTCCTCAATCCGGTCCTGTCCGAAGTCGAGCAGGATACCATCGCGGTGGCCGAGCAGGATTCGCCCGTCGGGACCGCGAGCACGGCCCCGAAGGACGCGGCGGAGCTGGTCTCGTCGAACTGATTTCCCGGGAGATGACGGTCGGCCGGCCGGTCGCAAGATAGCCTCCCCGATTCGGCTCATTCGAGTGACCGCCCGGGTCGATGGTGAAATCCAGGCGTTCCTCGTCGTCGGCTCGCCGCGGCGACGGACGCCCGTCGATCCGCCATTCTTCCCCTCGGCCGCTCCCTCGAGACCTGCACCGTCATGGCAGCCAAACGACAAACCAGCAGCGCGTCCGGCTCCGGGTCGTCGGACCGGCCCGTCATCAACGCCATCCTGGTCCTGGGAGCCGTCGGCTGGGGCCTGAGCGTCCTGGTGGATCGCGGCAGGCTGACCTGGCCCCCCGTCGCCCTGCTGGGTGCGCTCTCCACCCTGGCCGGATGCCTCGCGCTGGTCGGCCCCGTCATCCTCATGCGACCCGGCACCAAGGAAGGTTCCCTCGGGGAGCTCGTCTGGCTGACCGGCGGCCTGCTCGTCTGGCTTTTCGACCTCTCCGGCGCCATCCAGGGACGCACCCGGTCACTCAACTGGACCACCCCCCTGGGGGACCGGATGATGGGGCTGGCGATCCTGGCGGTACTCCTGGCCGGCTGGCGCTGCGGACTGGCGGCGCGGAACTGGTCGTGGACGAACGTCACCGGCTGGGCCCTCGGACTCTTCTGGATCGGCATGGCGGTGGGGTCCTGGTGGCTTCCGCCCGCGGGCGGACTGGCGGGGCTCGTCGCACGCTGATTCTTGACGGGCACACCCGAGACCGATTAGCCTAAATGGCACGGAAAATGAGCCTCGGCCCACCCCCCTTGACTGCGCCCCGCGATGGGATTCATCTTTCGTCCTTACGACCTGGCCGAGGCTCGGGGAGGATCTGATCCGTGGCGACACAGCAGAGGCCCGTCGAGGCGACCCTGAACCCGGCGATCCCGGCCATCGAGAATGAGCTGCCGACCTATCGCGCCGTGAGCACGCGAGCGATCCTCGCGTTCCTCTGCGGCCTGGTCTCCTTGTTCAGCATCGCGAACCCGTTCTTCTACGTCTTCGCGATCCTGGCGATCATCCTGGGCACCTCGGCCGATCGCAGCATCCAGAAGTTCCCCGACATGCTGACCGGCCGCTGGCTCGCCCAGGCCGGGATCGCCTTCGGCCTGGTCTTCGGGCTCGGCATCCTCACCATCACGTCGATTCAGGCGTTCATGCTCCAGAGGAACGCGGAGCAGTTCGCACGTCACTATGCGAACGTGATCAAGACCGGTGAGCTCGGGGACGTCCTCCTGCTCGGCCAGCCGCCTCTCCAGCGGAAATCGACCACCGCCAAGGAGATCCTCGACCGGATGAGCGGCACCAAGGGCAAGGAGTCGGCCATGATGGAGATGAAGATCGCCTCGATCCGCGACCTCAAGCGGCGGGTGGACACGTCCGCCAACAGCGAGATCCACTTCGCCAGGACGGAGAAGATGGGGAGCGAGGGGATGCTCAACGTCGCCCTGGCCGTCTTCGAGGTCCACGGGTCGCCCGCCAAGGACTCCAACGAGACCGAGCAGTACGCGATGGCGATCATCAAGAGCGATGGCTCCCACAACAAGGTGGATGAGTGGTGGGTGGAAGAGGTCGTCTTCCCCTACAAGCTGAAGACCGCGGAGCTCCCCGAGGCGCATGCCGACGATGACGGTCACGGCCACCCACATTGAGGTCGCGCGGGCCGTTCATTCCCGACCATACGAGGCGAAGCAGTTCGCCGTCTCCCAGAGGAGGACCTCGACGATCGGCAGGCCCTGCTCGGCTGCTCGTTCGAAGATGAGCCGGGCGATGTTCTCGGCCGTCGGATTGCACGACATGACGAAGACCCGCTCTCCCCGGTCGCGAAGGACGGGGAGCATCGGGTCGTCGCGGCAGAGGAGCATGTTGTGATCGAGATTCTCCTCGATCCAGGCCTGGATGGTCCGCTTGATGTCCCCGAAGTCGATCAGCATCCCGCGCTCGTCCAGCGACTCCCCCTCCAGGGTGATCACGGCCCGGCCGTTGTGCCCGTGGAGGTAGCGGCACTTGCCCTCGTAATTGAGCAGGCGATGGCCGTAACAGAATTGAATCTCGCGGGTGACTCGAAACATGCCTCGGTGACCTCCTCCCGGCACGGGCCGGCCCATCAACTCGCGTAGCGTGTCCGGTCGGGGACCGCTGCATTCCGGAACCCCTCTCGTCGCTCCGCGCACTTGTTGCAGCAACCGCAGTGCAGGCCGTCGATCGGTCGCAGGCATGAGAAGGTGAGATGGAGCGGGAGGTCCCTCCCCTTCCTCACGACGTCTGCCTTGTCGAGCAGGCCGAAAGGACGCACCAGGCGAGGGCCGCCGTCCATCCCCTGTCGGAGTACCGTCTCCAGGCTGCTGAAAAACCCGGTCGTGCCGTCGGGAAACGGGTTCGCCGCCAGGCATCCCAGCGTCAGCAGAGAGATCCCCCGCACCCGGCACCAGACCGCGGCCTTGGCCGTTAACAAGATGTTCCGACCCGGCAGGTAGACCTCCTCGGCGGGAGTGTCCGCGCCCGGCACCGGGCCGGTCCCGGTGCTCCAGTGATCTCCATAGACATCGCGAATCGGCTCGTCCAGGACCACGAGAGGCTCCAGTCCGGGCCCCGAGATCGCGGCGACGAACGCCCGCGCGGCGGCGAGCTCCCTCTCCTCCCAGCGGAGCCCGCCGCGGATGAAGAGCGGATGGACCCGCTCGTGGTCGTGCCTCATCTCGGAGAGGAGGACCGCGCTGTCGAGGCCGCCGCTGAGGAGCACGGCCGCGGAGTCACCCCGCGTTCCGATCGCTTGCAACGTCTGGACCTCCCGGGCGCCGACTCCGGTCCGAGGCGGTCGCCTCGACTCGATGCCATTCTAGGAGGGGGTAACCCCCCCTTCAACCGGCGAAGCCGCATCGCCGCCCCCCTCGCCGGCATGCCAGGACGGCCAGCGACCGGTCGACCGGTAATGCTCCACGCACTCGGAAGCCTCCCGCTTGTTCTGGATCCGGCCCTCGAGCTGGGCCTCCCGGATCGACTCCAGGATCGAGGCGAAGTGGGGCCCGGGCTCGAGGCCCAGCCGCACCAGGTCGTGGCCCGTCAACAACGGGGCGGGATTGATCGGCCCCGACGGCTGGTGCTCGAGGTAGTACTCGCAGTAGTCCACCTGCTCGGTGTCGCCCGTGGAGGCCAGGGCGTCCGCCCGATGCAAGGCCAGCAGCTCGTCGATCCCCGGCTCGGCCAGCATCCGCTTGAGCTTGGATTCGCGGAGCCGCTTCGCCTCGCCCAGGTACTGGTGGTTGGTTACAAGCCAGGTGACCCGGTCCCGCTCCGCGTTGGACAGCTTGAGGAGCCGGCAGAATCGCTCCGCGATCCGGCCCCCGACAACGTCGTGCGCGTGGAAGGAGGTCTTCCCATGATGCTTCCCGCGCGTGCTCGGCTTGCCGATGTCGTGCAGCAGGGCCGCCAGGGCGAGCGGGAAGCTCGGCCGCGGGCCGAGCAGCTTCAGCACCAGCATGACGTGATCCCAGAGGTCCCCTTCGGGCTGGATGGGCTTCCCCTGGAAGAGCCCGCGCATGTCGGCGAGGGGGGGGAAGATCGTCCCGATCAGCCCGACCTCGAGCGCCAGATCCATGCCCCGATCGCGAGTCTCGTGGACCAGCATCTTCTTCAGCTCCTGGGCGATCCGTTCGGGAGAGACCGTGACGACCTCGGCCGCCATCGAGCGAATGGCCCGGTACGTCTCGCGCTCGATCGCGAGGCCGAATCGCGCGGCGAAGCGGATCCCTCGGAGGAGCCGCAGCTTGTCCTCTCGAAATCGCTCCCGAGGATCCCCGATGGCCCGCAGGCGGCGCCTCCTCAGGTCGTCCAGGCCGCCGACGTAGTCGACGACCCGGCCCGACTCCGGGTCCAGGAACAGGCCGTTGATCGTGAAGTCCCTCCGCGCGGCGTCCAGCTCCGGCGAGCTGAACGAGACGGACGAAGGGCGCCGCCCGTCCACGTAGGCGTCGTCGCTCCGGAAGGTGGCGATCTCCACCTCGATACCTCGCATCCGAGGATGGCGGACGCGGACCACGCCGAAGGCGATCCCGACCGGGATCGCCGGGAACGGGAGGATCTTCATGACGGCCTGGGGGCGGGCGTCCGTGGCGACGTCGTAGTCGGCCGGCTCGAGGCCGAGCGTCAGGTCGCGGACGCAGCCGCCGGCCCAGAGCGCCTCGTGGCCGGCCCGACGGAGCAGTCGGACGACGTCCAGGGCGAACTCGCGGCGGGCCGCGGCATCAGTCATCGACCGCCTCGCCTTCTCTGGGGGGATTGGGCTCCTCGTCGATCTCGACCGAATCGCCGTCGTCAGCCCCTCGATCTCCCTCGCTCACCAGCCGGATCGCAACCTGCGTATCGCCGTAGCGCCGGACGTCCCAGGAGCCGAGGTCGGGGATCACGTCGTCGAGGTCTCGTCCCGCCTCGACGGCGATCAACGAGCCGGCCGGGAGCCGTTCGAGGAGCCCGCCCAGGAGCTGACGGAGCGCCGGCTGGCGGGTCTGATAGTCGCGATAGGGCGGGTCGAGGAACACCGCCAGGGGAGACGTCCCGTCGGGCTGGTAGGTTCGCGCCCAACGATAGGCGTCGGCCAGGCGGATGGTGGCCCGGTCCTCGTACCGAAGCGTGGCGACGTTGCGGTGGATCAGGCCGACGTGCTCGCGGTCCTTCTCCACGAAGATGGCCCGCTCGGCGCCCCGGCTGAGGGCCTCGAGTCCGATAGCTCCCGTGCCGGCGAAGAGGTCCACGGCCAAACGGCCCGGCATGAGGTCGCCGACCATGTTGAAGATCGACTCGCGGACCAGGTCGCTCGTCGGCCGCATGTCGGACTTCGCGCGGGGACCGTCGAACTTGTGGCCTCGTCGCTGGCCGGCGATGATCCGCATGGCCGAGGTCTCCCACCTGCCCCGCGGCGGCCCTTCGCACGAGATCGGGGCGGCGTGCCCATCACCGGGCCGGCTGCGGAGTCATTCCGGTATCTGTCGTTGATTTTGCCAGAACCGATGCAGCTCCGGCAAGTTTCGGGCGATGAGGTCCGGTCGCGGGGACTGGCCGTCGACGGCCCGATCTCCCCGGCCGTCGATCCAGACCGTGAACATCCCGGCGGCCCGGCCGCCGACGATGTCCGAGGCCATGTTGTCGCCGACCATCGCCGCCTCATCGGCCCGGCAGCCGAGCCGTTCCAGGGTCCGCTCGAAGAGGGGTGCATAAGGTTTGCCGATAACGATGGGCCGCGCCTCCGCGGCCGTGGCGACGGCCTCCACGAGCGCGCCGCAGCCGGGGTCGAAGGCGTCCTGGGCGACCGGAAAGCGGGCATCCATGTTGACCGCGAAGAAGGCCGCGCCCGCCGCGACGGCCCTCGACGCCGCCCGGAGCCGGCCGAAGTCGAACGCCGGGTCGTTCCCGACGACCACGGCTTGCGCCCGGGCCCAGTCCTCGAGTGGGAGGACATCATGGCCCGCGGAGGCCAGCAACTCGTCCATGTCGGCCGTCGCCAGGGGGAGGACCCGTACTCGGCCGAGCCGGCGAACGATCTCGTCGGCGACGAGGTCGAACGCGGCGACAACGTCCCGCTCGCCGGCCGAAATCCCCATGCCGGTCAGCCTGGCGGCGAGGACGGCCGCCCCATGCCGGGAGGAGTTCGAGGCGAAGACGACCGGAATGTCCGACGACCGAAGGGCCGCCACCAGCTCGATCGCGCCCGGGAGCAGGGTCGAGCCGGCCCAGATGGTTCCGTCCAGGTCGAACGCGAACCCGCGCAGCCGCCCCAGCGACGGCCCTGGCGCGTTCGTTGTTTCGCCCTCCATCCCGCCTTCCTCCTGCATTCGTCCCTCGCCCCTCGACTCGGCGCGATCGCCCTCAGTGTATCAGTCCCTCCACGATTTCCCAGCCGGGTGATCACGGCTGACCGTCGACTCGGCCACCAGTGCCAGGGAAGATCCCCCCCTCCGCTCATGAGCCCCTCGACCCTTCGCCGTGGCATCCCGCCCACCGACGCAACCCAGCGGACCATCGATCGCACCCCAACCAGTCGAGTTCCGAACCAGGTCCGATTTGGGTTCGCTCGTCGCGCGCCCCGCGTCACGCGACAACCACAAATCCTTTGCCTCTATCACTTTATGTGTGTTTTTCGATTGGCTTTGCCGGCACCGTCCCGAGAGGGTTCGCTTGAGGGTCCGACGAGCCGGGCAATTGGCACGGAGCTGCGGGTGGGTGGCCGCGGTGGAACACCACGGGAGAGCAAGCCGTAGCGCCGGACGAGCTTTGCTGTCAGGCCGGGGCGGTCCCGTGGTGGAACACCACAGCCACCCGGCGGCTCGGGCTCGGCGCACCTCTGTCGGTCACGTCGGATTTGGCTTCGCTCGTCACGCAACCCGGGCCGCATGATAACCACAAGTCCTTAATCTATTGCACTTTATATTCGTTTTCTCGATTGGCTTTGCTCGTCGACTTCGGACGCGGCGAGATCGGATTCAAGGTCGGTTCCGGCCTCGGAGCGTGCGACCAAGGTTCCGGGCTGGTGGGCCGGGCGTCACGATCTGTGTCCTCCAACGCATCGGAGATCGATTTCGGAGGTCCGCGCGCAGCCTCGCCACGAGGCGGGGGCTCTATAGAGAGAGTGCGCCATGTTTCGCGATTTTCGTTCGTCGCTGGCGAGATTTCTCATCCTCACGCCGGCGCTCGATCCGCGAAGCCGGCGCAATTGATACCGTCGTTAGCCACGCCAGGATCGATCGGACCGACAGGGCGGGTTCGCCATTCGTCTGGGTTCGGTCCACTCCAGGCCGGTCCGCATCCATCTCGTCGGGACCGATCACGCCGGCTCTCGCGCGTGCCTTCGCGGTGTCGGCCGAGCATCGACCTTGCACGTCTTCCCGGGCGGTGATCCTTGGAGGAGGGCGGACGATGGTGGACCCGGTCTGCAAACTGCTAGAATCTAGTCAGTCGGCCCGACGCGTCCATTCCAGGGCCGCATGCTAGCGAGTTTGCACCAGATCTTCACGGGCTGTTCGTGGGCCCGACGCGACCTGGAGGAGGCCGAGATGAACCTGCTCGAACAGCTCAAGTCGATGACCATCGTGGTGGCCGATACCGGCGACATCGAGTCGATCGCCCAGTACCAGCCTCGAGATACCACCACGAACCCCTCGCTGCTGCTCAAGGCGGCGCAGATGCCGCAGTATGCTCACCTGCTCGACCAGTCGATCGCGTTCGCGGACTCCCTGGGGGGATCCGAGGACGGCAAGCTCCAGGCCTGCATGGACAAGCTCGCGGTCAGCTTCGGCAAGGAGATCCTCCAGATTGTGCCCGGGCGCGTGTCCACGGAGGTTGATGCCCGCCTCTCGTTCGACACGGAGGCCACCATCGCCAAGGCGCGGCACCTGATCGAGCTCTACGAGGCCGACGGTATCTCCCGCAACCGGATCCTGATCAAGATCGCGTCCACCTGGGAGGGCATCAAGGCCGCGGAGACGCTCGAGAAGGAGGGCATCCACTGCAACCTGACCCTCCTCTTCGGCTTCGGCCAGGCCGTCGCCTGCGCCAAGGCGGGCGTCACCCTGATCTCCCCGTTCGTCGGCCGGATCCACGACTGGTATCTCAAGGATCGGGGCGTGAAGTCGATCGAACCGACCGACGATCCGGGCGTCCACTCGGTCCAACGCATCTACAACTACTTCAAGAAGTATGGCTTCAAGACCGAGGTCATGGGGGCGAGCTTCCGCAATACGGGCGAGATCCTCGAGCTCGCCGGCTGCGACCTCTTGACGATCTCTCCCGAGCTGCTGGGCGAGCTCCAGAAGGCCGACGGCAAGCTCGAGCGGAAGCTGTCTCCCGAGTCGGCGAAGAAGCAGGACGTCCCCGAGACGGCGATGGACGAGAAGACCTTCCGCTGGATGCTCAACGAGGACGCCATGGCGACCGAGAAGCTCGCCGAGGGCATCCGCAAGTTCGCGGCCGACATCGTCAAGCTCGAGCAGTTCGTCGGGAAGCGGATGAAGCAGGCCGTTGGAGTCTGAGGGGGTCTGATGTCCACCTCGCTTGTGCTTGCCCTTGGCCTCGCGTCGTGCACTCTACCCTCGACCGCTCCACCCGACTCGATCCGAGTGACGGTGCAGGAGAGAGGATCCGGACGCCCCCTCGCGGGGGCCCGGATCTGGATGGAGCCGAACCAGGCCGGTCCGGCGTCCATCACCAACGAACAAGGGCAGTTCGAGGTTCCTCCATCCTCGGCCTTCGTCGTCGCGCCCGGCGACGGTCAGCTTGGGCCCATGTTCCGGCTCCGGGCCGAGGACGCACGGGCCTGGCGGTTGGAGCTCGACGACGATCGCGAGCCGGGGAACTCTCAGAACCGGACGGCCCTCGACCAGGTCACTCCGCAGATCCAGGCCCGCTGGAAGGGCGAGGGACCCGAGGCGGTACTGGTCGTCGAATCCCCGCCCGTGGGCGAGGTCGAGACGACCGTCCGCGGGCCCGACGGCGCCCTGCTCGAGGATCGAGCCGTCCAGCTCGTCATGGGCGACGAGGGGGGAAATCTCGTCAGGGCGGCACTGGTCTATGCCGGCAAGACCGATCGCAACGGCGGCATCCGATTCCGAGCCTTCGAGGGCACTCGGCCGTTCGCGATCCGGGTGCCGGGGGTTGGCTACGGGGCCACGGGGAGGGTTGAGATCGTCGCCGGCCAGGTTACACGCACCACGCTCCCGCCGCTGGCTCGCTTTGCCCGCATCGAGGGCCGCCTGGCCCAGGGCCTGCTGGTCGTTGGAACGACCATCGCCCTGCACCGGGGACCGTTCGGGTATGAGGTCGGTCCGAGGACACCTTGCGACGACCAGGGACGCTTCACCGTGGTTGACGTCCCCGCGGGAGAATGCCGCCTGTCCATCTGGAGCGATTCGAAAGAAGGCACGGCATCCTCGGCAACCTTGAACCCCGAGCCCGGCCAGGTGCTCAGGGACGTCGTCATCAACGACCGGAAGCCCGCATCGCCGGAGGTCATCAGGGAGAGCCAGCGAGTCAATCGCGGCATGAACGGCGACCCCAAGGCGATCCTGACCTGGGTGGAAGGCACGGTCCGGGACGAGAAGGGCCGGCCTTTGCCCGCGGCCACGCTCTATCTGCGCACCCAGCATCACGGCGGCCGTCGATTGAACGAGGAGGTCCACCGGGCGACGTCCGGCGGGGACGGGAGGTATCGTTTTGAGGGCCCTCTGCTCGCTTCCATGGGGACGATGACGATCGTGGCGACGGCGTCGGGCCGGCCCCCGGTCGTCGCCTACGCTCCCGGTCCCAATTCGTATCAGGACGAAAGTCAGCGGAAGCCAGCGCGACTGGACGTGACGCTCGCGCCGGCCTCGGCGGCGGCCTCGGTCCGGGTCCAGGTCGAGGAGGACGGCAAGGGGCTGGAGGCAGTCCCGATCTGGCTTTCACCCGTCGATGGCGTGCTGCTCGACCAACCGGGTTACGCCGGCGCGGTGAGGGTCACCGAACGGGACGCCTTGACCGACCTCGTATCCCCCCTGAGGCGGTCGGATCAGGAGGCCCTGGCACGGTTCGAGAATCTGATGCCCGGCACCTTCCAACTGACGGCGGGCGTCGCTCCCGAGATGATGGCCTTCCCCCAGCTTTTCGGGGGAGGCCAGTCGGCGCCCCCCTCGGGGATCGTCCGCGGCCTGGCCGTCCCACCCGGAGGCCGGCTCGAGGCCAGGATGGGCGTGTATCCGCATCGCGACTCGGCCCGAATACGGCTCCTCGCCCCCGATGGCAGCCCGGTCGCGGGGAGGCCGATCACGCTCCGATTCGGGCGTGGATCTGAGACCACGACGACCTTCGTCAACACCGATGCGGAGGGAGTGATCCAGTTCCAGTTCGGCAGCCCGGGCTTGTGGACGGTGGAGCTCCTCTATCAGAACGCGACCTCGTCGCGATACTCCGTCCAGGGTGAGCCGTGCTATCGAGCGGAGAGCACGATCGCGGTCTCGCCCGCGGCCCCCCGCGAGGATCCCGTCACGGTCCGCGCCGTCCGTCGCGAGCCGGGTTCGATCCGCGCCCGGCTCCTCGACACGGCGGGCAAGCCAGCATCGGGGAGCATTACGATCGTGGGACCGTTCGCGGATCCGACCGATCCGATCGGGACGACCGACGCCGCGGGCATCGTGACCTTCGCCGATCTCCCCTCGGGAAGATATCGGCTCCTCGGTTTCCTCCGGGACCGATTGCAGGCCCCGCTCCCGCAGACAGGACGGAATCATCTGGAAGATGAGGCCCTTCGGGACCATATCATCGTCTTCGAGCGCGAGGTTGACGTGACCTCGGGAGCCGAGGTGTCGATCGACCTGAAGGCGGAGCCCGTCGGATACGTGCGTGCGGTCTTGAGGATGCCCCGGGATCAAGAGGCGTCCGATCCCTTCGTCAGCCTTCGGGATGACGGACCGTATCAGAGCTACCGCGGCTTCGAGCTGGATCGCCCGACCCGAACCTACCTGATCGGCCCGCTTCGCCCGGGACGGTGGCCGCTCGAGATTCAGGAGGACCCAAGGGATGCAGGCACCCCGACCGCACGGCGCTGGTCGTTTCCGATCGATGTCCAGGCGGGCCGGGTCATCCACACCGAGGTTGACGCGGGGCCTGCGAACGCGGAGACCATACAAACCACCTCGAACCGGCCAGTCGGCCTGGACCTGGGGGGCATTCGCCTCTTCGACTCCGGTCCGGAAGGCTTTTCCGCGACGGTTGTCCAGGCCGATGGCGAGTCGCCCGCCTACGCCGCGCGGGCCCTCTTCTGGCCGGCCGGCGGTCGCGAACCGGTGGCCCGCGGCATCGCCGACGGCGCCGGAGGCCTCACCTGGGCGGGCCTCTGGATGTCGACGGGTCGTTCCCACGCGAAGGGGCTGGAGCCGGTGAAGCAGCCAACGATCGCCGCCTGGCTGCCGGGTCGAAGCGGGCCGGTCGTCGCGGTCGTCGACCCGTCGAAGCCTGCGCGGCTGGTCCTGCCGCCAACGGCTTCAGCCGCCGGACGAGTCACCCTGGGCGGACGCCCGGCGACCGCTCGCGACCAGGCCCAGATCCGGGTCGTGATCGCCGCCGATGGCCGTGGCGTCCTCGGGCCGGCTTTCGACCGCGAAGTCACCTCCGATCCCGAGGGCCGGTTCGAGTTCCCCGACCTGGCCCCCGGCCGTTACCAGGTCCAGGCCGTTCGCGACGACATCTGGCTGTCGGAGGCCGTTCCCATTGAGGTGGTGGCGGGGCAGCGGCCCGTCCCGGTCGATCTCGACGTCCCGGCGCCGGGGGCCTCGGTGGAATTGACTCTCGTTGGTTCCGGGAACCGACCGGTCGCCGGACGATCGTTCACGATCCGTCGCCGGGCCGGCCCCATCACGACCGTCCCGTTGTCCTACCGGACCGACGATCAAGGCGCCGCGCTCGTTCGAGGCCTGGAGCCCGGGCTCCATTCCCTCCTCGTGGAAGGTGATTCCGGAGCCCACGGCTTCCAGGTGCCGAGGGCCCAGTCGGAAGGGACGATTCCGAAGATTCGGGTGCAAATCTCCGGTCGGGAGCCCTGACCGATCGGCGACTGGGATCCTGTTGCTCGGTGGAAGCCGATCGGCTTCGACACGGGGGACGCACATGGCCCACGGCATCGTCCTGGCGGCGTTGTTGGTCCTGGGCCAATCGCCCGCGGTCGGAGCGAGACGATTGGACGCCGCGAAGCCGTCGCTCCCGGACGCCAGCGACGAGGCGAAGACGCAGAACGCCCGACTGAAACGCACGTTCTTCGGCGATATCAACAAGACGATCACCTGGGTGGAGGGGATCGTTCGCGACCCGGACGGCAGACCGTGCCCCGGAGAGGTCGTCTACCTGAAGGCTCCCTGTCACGACACGACGTGGCGGGTCAACCTCGACGTTCGCAAGACGATCACGGACGAGTCGGGTCGTTACCATTTCGACGGCCGGTTGTATCCCCTGGTGGATACGATGACGATCCTGGCGACCTCCCACGGTCGACCGCCCGTCGTCGGCTTTGCGCCGGGGCCGGATCCCGCCCTGGAAGACGACGAGCGGGAACCGGCCCGCCTTGACCTCACCTTGCCCAGGTCCGGGACCGGGACGTCGTTGCAGGTCCGGGTCGTCCACGACGGCCGGAACCTGGAGGGAATCACGGTTCGGCTCGCCGCGGGTGACGGGAGATTCCTGATCGGTGGCGGCTGGGAAGGGACCCGGTCCAAGGGCGTACTTGGCGAGTTCGAGGATCTCACCGAACCCATGGCGCAGACCGGGAGCGACGGCGTGGCGCGGTTCGAGAACCTCGTGCCGGGGACCTTCGACGTTTTCGCGGGCTCGTATCCGAACCTATCCGAGCTCAGCGCCCAGTCCGGTGAGATCGCACACAATCGGCCTTACGGATTGGTTCGAGGGCTCGTTCTCGCACCGGGGGGCTCGGCCAGCACGGTCGTTCCGACGTTCGTGGGCGAGGACGCGGAACGGGAGCAGTTCGCCGCCCGGAAGCCCACGACGTCCTACAGCGGAAGGATTGATCGGATGATCGGCGGGATCCCCGTCCTCGACTCGAGCCCCCGGGGATTCTCCGTCACGGTCCTCCTGCCAGACGGCGTCACGCCGGCCTATGCCGCTCGTGCACTCTTCTTCGCGCCCGGTTCTCGGGCGGCGGACGCCCAAGGCATCGCCGACGGTGCCGGCCGACTGACCTGGTCGGGCGACCAGATCAAGCCGATCGAAGAGAAGGTCAAGCGAGATCCTCCGCAGGCGCCGACCATCATCGTCTCGTCGCCCGGAGTCGACGGTCCCGTCGTGGTAACGCTCCGGTCTGGGGACCCGATCCGGCTGGTCCTCCCCGCGACGCCCTGAGAAGGTCTCAATCCGACCGGACGTCTCATCGCCCCGCCTTGACCGGGAAGTCGCCCCAGAGCTCGACGATCTGGCCGTCCTCGAGTCTGTCATCGGCCTGATCGCTGACCGGCGTGGGCTGATGGAATGGGCCGATCTCCACGGCAGCGGGGGCAGGCCCCTCCGTCGGAATCGCGTCGATCGGCTCGGGGAGGGGCAGGCCGATGGCGTCGCCCTCGCTCACCGGTTCGGCGTCGAATCGAAACGAAGCCAGGCCGAGCCATGATTGCGCCTGAATGATCCTCGTCAAATCCTCGGCCCCGTGCAAAGGGAGGGAACGCTTTGGTAAGGTTGAGGACGTCGGACCGGCTCGACTCAGGAGGATGGACATGGGACATGGGATCGTGTTGGCGGCCTTGATGATCCTGGCCCAGGCGCCCGCGGACGTTCCGAAGGGGCTGGACGCCGCCAGGCGGCTGCTCCAGAACGGTCGCTACGCCGAGGCGGACGAGGCCTACGCATCGGCACTCGCCGACGCCGGCAAGCAGCCCGGCGGTGCCACACCGGCCGTGAGGGCCGCCGTCGCCCTGGGTCGGGCCGAGTGCCAGGCCAGTCAGGGCGAGACGGGGAAGGCCGTCGAGGGACTCAAGGCGCTCATCGCCGAGCAGCCGAAGAATGCGGAAGGGATCGCGAGACTCGCCGACCTTCACTTCCTGAGAGGGGCCTGGGGGGACGCGGAGGCCGCCGCGAAGAAGGCCCTGGAGGTCGCCCCGGACCACATCCCGGCGCGCTGGGTCGTGGCGCGGCTGCTCGAGGCGCGGGGCAGGCGTGAGGAGGCGATTGCGGCCTGCAAGTGGTTCGTCGATCACCGCAACGGCCGGCCCGACGACCTCGCCCGGAACGCCGAGAACCTGCTGATCGTCGGCCAGGCGGCCGAGCGCTATTATCGCTCGACGGCCCGGGGCGAGGACCTCAGCGGGGCTCTCAACGACGTGATCAACGAGATCTACGAGGCCGCCCTCCGGGCCGACCCGAATTGCTGGCAGGCCCCCTGGCTGGAGGGGAAGCTATTCCTCTCGGGCTACAACGAGCGGGCGGCCGCCAAGGAGCTGGCCCGGGCGCAGCAGATCAACCCGCTCTCGCCGGAGGTGCTCGTCACGCTCGGGCAGGCGGACCTGCAAGGCTATCGGCTCTCGGCCGGTCGGAAGAAGGGGGAGGCGGCCCTCGAGATCAACCCGCATTTCGGGCCGGCCCACGTCCTGCTGGCGGACCTGAACATCTCCGACGAGCGATTCGCCGACGCGCTCAAGGCCGCCGAGAAGGCGGTCGCCGAGAACCCGCGCGACGAGGACGCCCTGGGCCGGCTGGCGGCCTCGCGGAGGCTGCTCGTGGACGCGCCCGGGGCGCAGGCCGCGGAGCTGATGGCGCTGGCGAACAGCCCGCGGCCCGCGACCTTCTACGCGGCCGTGGGGGAGCGACTCGCCGATCGCCGCAAGTATCTCTCCGCGGAGCGCGCCTTCCTGCTCGCCGCCCAGGCCGATCCCACCCGCGCCGATGCCCCGATCGGCCTGGGGATGCTCTACATGCAGATCGGCCGCGAGGCCGAGGCGCGGAGCCTCTTCGATGAGGCCTTCGCCGCCGACCCGTTCAACGTCCGGGCCGACAACATGATGAAGGTCCTCAAGCACATGGAGGCGTATTCCCCGATCGAGTCGCGGCACTACAGCGTGCTCGTGGATCCGACCCAGGACGAGCTCCTGGGGAAGTACATGTCGCGCTACCTGGAGTCGATCTTCGACGAGCTGACGACCCGCTTCGGCTACGTCCCGCCGGGACGGACCCGGATCGAGATCATGAAGAACCACCAGTGGTTCAGCGGCCGGACCATCGGCCTCCCGTTCATCCCGACCGTGGGGGCCTGCACGGGCAAGGTCGTCGCGCTCGCCAGTCCGAAGGCCACGGGTAAGCCCTTCAACTGGGCCCGCGTGCTCAAGCACGAACTCGTGCACGTGATCACGCTCCAGCAGACCGAATTCAACATCCCGCACTGGTACACCGAGGCCCTCGCCGTCGAGAGCGAGGGCTTCCCGCGGCCCCAGGAATGGAACAGGATGCTCCTGGAGCGAGTCCCCGGCCGGTCCAAGCTCCTGAACCTGGACACCATCAATCTCGGCTTCATCCGCCCGAATGAGGCCGAGGATCGTCAGATGGCCTATTGCCAGGCCCAGCTCTACGCACGCTACATGCTGAAACGCTTCGGGGACGACGCCCTGATCAAGTTGCTGATGGCCTACCGTCGCGGGCTGACGACCGACCGGGCCATCCGTGAGTGCTTCGGCGTCGACAAGCCCGATTTCGAGAAGGGCTATCTCGCCTACCTGGACGAGGTCATCAAGACGATCCGGGTCCGCGTGAACAGCGACGAGAAGCCGGTCAAGTTCTCGCAGCTCGAGCGGCAGCTCAAGCAGAAGCCGGACGACCCGGACCTGAACGCGCAGATGGCCTACGAGCACTACGCCCGCCGCGACTACAAGGCGGCCCGCCCGCTCGCGGAGAAGGCCCTCTCGCTCAGGCCGCATCATCCGCTGGCGAGCTACGTGAAGGCCCGGCTGCTCACGACGATCGGCGATGACGACGCGGCCCGGTCCGTCCTGGAGCCGGCCCTCGACGAGTCGAAGCCGGACGAGCGGGTCGTCGATCTCCTGGGACAGCTCCGGATGAAGGCCGGCCTGCTCGACGAGGCGGAGAAGCTCTTCGAGCTGGCCCGCAAGGATAACCCCTACAACACCAAGTGGATCGCCAACCTGGCCCGGATTCACGTCCGGCAGAAGCGGACGGATCAGTTCCTCAAGGATCTGGCGATGATCGCGGCGAACGACGCCGACGACATCACCATCCGCAAGGAGCTGGCCGAGCGGCACCTTGCCGCGGGCCGGCCCGGAGAGGCGGCGAAATGGGCCGAGGAATGGCTCCAGATCGACGTCTACGACCCCACCGCCCACGTCATCCTCGCGGACGCCAGCGCGGGGACCGGCAAGCTCGCCGGGGCGATCGAGGAATACGAGACCGCGCTCTCCTTGAAGGTGAAGAAGCCGAACGACGTTCGCACCAAGATTGCCCACGCCCAGCTCGGCCTCGGCCGACGTGACGACGCCCGGAAGACCCTGGAAGCCATCCTCAAGGAAGATCCCGGCCACCCCGAGGCGAAGAAACTGCGAGAGTCCCTGGACTCGACTCCGGGAGGATGACGCCCGGGGCCGCGCCTCGTCTCGGCGTCGGCTCGATTCGGCGGCCCGGTCCCACCGGAAGCGGGTGCTCGGACGGGATCCTGCATCGGTCGTCGCGGCGCCGTTTCACATGCATTCACCTACAAAAAGGAGAGCCTAGGCCGGTTGGGAGTTGCTTCTTTGCTGCTTGCGCGTATTGAGATGAGGCGGGTGAGCATTTAGCTCGAGCTGGCATGTAGTCGATCGACCTCCAGGATGGAGAACCGATCACCACCTCTCTCTCTCTTGAGGGTCTTCATGAACATCATTGATGCGATCAAGGGGCAAGTCACGGGCGAGGTCCTGAGCAAGATCAGCGCGTTGCTCGGCGAAAGCGAGGACAGGACGAAGAGCGCACTCGGCGCCGCGGTCCCCGGATTGCTGGCGCTCCTGAGCAGCCTGGCCTCCACGAGCGGGGGAGCGGACAAGCTCGCGAACGCGCTCAAGACGGTGGATCCGAGCAAGGATGGCAATCTCGGCGATGTCCTATCGGGTCCGGATCTGTCCTCGCTTCAGGAGAAGGGGATCGGCTGGCTGTCGTCCCTCTTCGGATCCGCCGCGCTGCCGATCATCATCGGGATCCTCGGCAAGTTCGCCGGGGTGGGAGCCAGTCAGCTCAAGGGCCTGCTCGGGACGCTCGCCCCGTTCATCCTGAGCATGATCGCCAAGCAGTTGTCGGGCAAGCCGCTGACGTCGCAGACGGTCTCATCCTTCTTCGAGGACCAGAAGGCCAACATCAAGGCCGCCCTCCCGCCCGGCCTCTCGTTCGCGGATGTTCCCGGCCTTGGCAGCTTGACCGGCGCGGCCGGCGCGGCCGGCCATGCGGCCCAGAAGGCGGCCGCGGCCGCCCGCGACGAGGCCGCCGGCCTGCCGGGGTGGCTGCTCCCGCTCGTCGGCGTGCTGGTCCTGGGCGGACTGGCCTGGTACTTCCTGTCGGGCAACGAGGCCCCGGTCGTGGCACCGGACCAGGGCGATGCCAACCGCGCCCGCGTCGAGCCCGCTCCGACCAAGGGGGCCCCCGTCGCCAAGTCCGAGCCCGACGCGTCGAAGTCCGCGCCGGTCGTGACGGCCGCACCCGTCGCACCCGCCGCCGAGGCCGTCGCGCAGGTCTCCACCCTCACCAAGGATCTCGGCTCGGCCTACACGACCCTCGCCGAGATCCTCGGCAGCGTGAAGGACGGCCCCACCGCGGAAGCCTCCCTCCCCAAGCTGACCGACCTGTCGACCAAGGTTGATGGATTCAAGGGGATCTACGACAAGCTCAACGAGGCCGGCAAGGCGGCCATCGCCAAGATCGCCACGGAGCAGCTCGGCAAGCTCAAAGACGTCGCCGACACCGTCCTCAAGGTCCCCGGCCTCTCCGACAAGTTCAAGGAGATCCTGCAGGCGATCCTGACCAAGCTGGCCGGCTTCAAGGTCGGCTGATCCTGACCCCCGGTTCGCGACCTACCCCTGGAACCAGGCCCGGCATTCCCTGGGATGCCGGGCCGGTTCGCGCGCCCCTGCGATTGCACCAACAGGAAGACCACCATGCTCGCGCGATTGACGATCCGTCGTCTGACCTTGTCGCTCGTCTCCCTGGTCCCATTCGCCATCTGCACCGCGTCCGGCCAGACTCCGGCCCAGCCGAAGGTGGCTCCGGGGCCGGGAGAGCCGGACTGGAAAGTCCTGCTGGAGGAACGCTACGGGCTCTCGATGTTCGGGGACCTGAAGAACCCGGTCGAGACCACCGCCGCGAAGGCGATCGGCCGCTTCCGCAGGTCGGGCCCCGGCGAGGTGACGTTCACCCCCCTGATCGCGCTCGGGCTCCCCTCGAGATCACGATGCGGATGGTATCGCACGGGCCCGGACGGCCTGCCGGTCAAGCGCCCTCTCTGGACCTACACGTTCAAGAACACCGCCGAGGACCTGAAGGCGGACCGGAACCTCCCGCCGCCCCTGGAAGCCGGCTCGGTGACCCGGTTCGATCCGGGCGACGGGCCGTTCGGCCTCTGGGCGTCGAACGACCGGTTCGACGACGGCGGCGTCTTCACCGAGCCCGCCGTCGTCGCGGCCGTCAACGCCCGCCTGAGGAAGCAGCCCTACAAGGCGATGATCTACCCCGTCCGGGATAGGACCACCGGCAAGGATGTCCCAGGCAGCTACCTGATCGGCTGGGAATACTCGGATAACGACGACTTCCAGGACATCGTCTGCCGGATCGACAACGTCATCCTGGTCAAGTAGGCCGCGGCTCAGGACCGCGGCTTGGACGGCTCGACCGCGGGCTTTGCTCCCTCTGGCTTGGCAACCTCGGGCTTGGGGGCCTCAGCCTTGGCGGCCTCGGGCTTTGGGGCCTCGGGCTTTGGGGCCTCGGGCTTGGGGGCCTCAGCCTTGGGGGCTTCAGCCTTGGGGGCCTCAGCCTTCGAGGGGGCCTCGGGTGGGACGGCACGGCCCATCTGATCCATATAATAGGCCATGAGGGGGCGATAGGGAGTGGACGGTTCGAGCTTGAGCGCCCGAGAGAAGGCATCGGCGGCGCGGTCGGGCGTGCCGGATTCGAGCAGGCAGACGCCCAGCTCGAATTCCCAGCCGGCTTGCTGGCCCAGCAGGTTCGCGAGGGTCAGGTCGGTGCTGGCCGCGCTGACGAGGTCGCCTCGGCTCACGAACTGGGCCGTGCTCAGGGCCCGGCTGGTGCGTTCGTAGCGGAGCCGAGGGATGGCCCTCTCCTGCCAGAAATTGGCCGCGGAGAGGTAGTTGCCCAGCAGCAGGTAGATCAGGCCCTGTCGCCGGTAGGACGCGCCCGGCTCCGATCCGAGGGACGGGTCTTCCGACGCGCCGACGGAGAGCAGCTCCATGGCCCGGTCGGGCTGGCCGGTCGAGCAGTAGAGGTCGACCAGGAGCGGCTTGACGATGACGGGGCTCATGTTCTGGTGGTACGCTTCCTCCAGCTCGCTGATCGCCCGGCCGACCGCCCCCTGCTCGCGGGCGTACATCGCCTTCTCGACCGGCCCGGCGGATCGCTCCACCTGGAGGTTGAGGGTGTTCTCGTCGATCTGCTGGACTCGCTCCGAGAGCTCGGCGAGCTGCTGCTCGTAGCGGGCCCGGGCGTCGTCGGGCAGGTCGCCGCTCTGGCTCATGTCCAGGAGCATCTGGAGCCGATCGCGGGCGAGGTCGACGAAGCCGGCCTGGCCGAAGAGCTGGAACAGCTCGTACGTGAGCTGCCCGAGCTCGCGACGGTCGTCGGCGGTTTGCGGCGGCGGATTGGTCTGGATCGCGTAGTTGAGCACGGTGACCCGCTGCTGGAACCGAAGTCCCAGGGCCGTGTAATTCGGCGAGAGCATGTTGATCCGGGGCAGGTTCTCGGCCGTCACGGGCATGCCCCCCAGGATCGCGGTCTCCTGGGAAGACAGCAGGCGGTAGGCGAGGTTGAGGAGGCGGTAGGCGACCCAGTCGTCCGGATTCCTGGCCAGGGCGGTCCGGGCCTCCCGGATGGCGAGCAGGCAGCGGGCCGGATCCGGGGTCGAGGCCTCCGCCGTGTCCGCCCCGATCCCCTGGAGCCATCGAATCGCCGCGTTGGTATGCGGCTCTGCGAGCCCGAGGATTCGGTTGCGGAAGATCTGGTCGATCCAGGTGGTCGGCGTCGGCGGCCGGTCGGCGGCCGGGATCGCGGACGAGATCCGGAAGGCACGCAGGTTCGGATCGAGCCGATTGTTCTGGAAGGCCTTCCGCTCCGCTTCGGGCGCGTCCGCTCGGCCGAACAGCATGGTCAGGCCGTCGTCGTAATAGGGGATCCAGCGCGGGCTCCGTGAGAGGCGGCGGACGGTCTCCGGCGCCCCGTCCGCGTCGATCATCACGGTGTTGACGCCCAGCCGATCGAGGGCGGGCTTCCAGGTCTCCTCCTCGTCGTTCCTGAGGGCGAGCCTGAGCTTCCTCTGCTCCTCGAGCAGGCCCTGCGGGAAGACGTTGGAGCGGTCGTCATAGAAGTTCTTCCGCCCCGGGTAAGCCTTCCAGACCAGGGCGTCTCCCTGGGCGGCGGTCGAGTTGAAGACATTGCCGACGATGTCGTTGTTCCGTGCCAGGAACTCGGAGGCCTCGAAGGGGAACTCGCCGGGGTCGTACGAGAAGCCGAACCGCGGCTGGCCGGGGACGGTGAGCCAGCCGGTGATCGCGACCCCGACGAAGAAGAAGAGCAGCGAGAGCGTCACGAGCCGCCCGCCGGTGGACCAGGCGTTCCATCCCGAGCCGAGCCGGCCCCGCGTGCCGAACTTGTCGAGATACCATTCCTGGCCGTTGAGCGAGGCCACCGCGGCGAAGACGACGGCGTATTCCTGGCGAAGCCCCATGAAGAGAGCCCAGAGCGCGGCCGTCAAGGCGAACGGGAGGAAGCGGGTCCAGGTGAACCGGCGGGCATTGACCAGGAAGCTCGCCAGGCCCAGGCAGACCATGACGAGGTAGAAGACCGTGAACCAGTACCACGACTTGTAGAAGCTCTGGATCTGGGAGCCGAAATAGGAGATCTCACCCGCCCGGGCAATCTCACTCGCCGCGAAGACGCGGCCGAACGGGGACGCGGCGGCGACGAACGCCCGGTACGTGAACGGATTGACCAGGCAGGCCGCGACGCTCAATCCCAGGATCAGCCAGACCAGAGAGGTCCCGACCGGACGCGGCAGGTCCCCGATCGAAGGCTTCTCGACCGGCACCCCGGGGTCTTCCGGAGGGGAGATCGCCTGGTTCCCCGCCGCGGACCCGTCGAGCATCCGCCCGACCGCCGACGCGGCCAGGATCAGCAAGCCCAGCAGGAAGGACTCGTCCAGGTTGGCCCAGACGATGAACAGGGGGATCAGGCCGTAGAGCGCCCTCGTCTTCGCCCGGTTGAAGGCGCGGTGGAGCAGCAGCAGCTCGATCGACAGGAGCAACGCCCCCCAGGTGCTCGGCGCGACCGCACCGGGCCCGGCGATCCCCCCCGGCTGGATGCGGATGAACGAGCCACCCCCGGACGCGCCGGGGCCGATCAGCACGCCGAGGGCCACCGCCGTGCAGAGTGCCGACCACCAGAGCCCGGGCCCCGGCCGCCGAATCCTCATCAGCACCCAGGCCGTCAGGAGCCGCGCGATCGCCCCGAGGGCGATCAGGCAGCCCACCCCGATCTGATCCGCGGAGGCCACGTTGCCCGTCGGATCAGCCGGATTCACCGGGACGAAGTCCCGCACCGCTCGATAGAGCGCGGAATGGCTCAACTGGAAGAGCCAGGAAACGTCCGCCCACGACGCATCGGGGTTCGAATAGGAGAAGATGTTCCCCAGCGCCGGCGTCCCCTTGGCGGCGATCAGCTCGCCGGTCTTGAGGTGGGTCCAGAGGACCGAGTTCCGCGCGTCCACCCGCACCGCCGAGGCCACGAACACGAGCAGGAGCGCCGCGAACATCACGTAGATGTCATAATAAGCGTTCCATTCGAGGACGCGTTCGGGCGTCCACGGTTCGGGCTCGGGGAGGGGCTCGGCTGCGTCGGGGGCGCTCGCGGCGTCGGGAGCCTGGTCCGGGGTCGCTCCGGCCAGAGGGGCGTCGGCATCCGGTGAGGGCGGTGTCGCTTGGGGGTCTGACATCAGTGGGGACCGCAATTCGCGATGAGGGATGGAAAATGGCGCAAGGGAGGTCGACCGCGCACTCGGTCGACTCGTGATCAAAGCCTTATGCTAGAAACCAGCCGTCGCCCCGGTCAAGGGCCTCGACGCCGCCGCGGCGACGCCCGGCGTTGACTTCGTGCATGCCCGACCTAGAATGCGTAGGTCCTTTGAAGACGCCGCGATCCGGATCGTCGCCGGCGACTGTGTTCGAGCACCCCGCGGGCCGGCCCCTCATGAGAATCCTCACCGCGATCCCCGTCCACAATGAAGAAAAGCACATCAGGTCGGTGCTCCGGGAGGTGGTCGGCCACGCCGAGCACGTCCTGGTCGTGGACGACGGGTCGACAGACCGCACTCCCGAGCTGCTCCGCGAATTTGGGGAGGTCGAGGTCGTTCGCCACCCCCGGAATCTCGGCTACGGGGCCGGGCTGAGGTCGGCCTTTCGCCGGGCCATCGAGGGGGGCTACGACGGGCTCGTCACGCTCGACTGCGACGGCCAGCATGAGCCGCACATGATCCCCGAGGTTGCGGCCGGGCTCGCCGAGGCGGACATCGTCTCCGGGAGCCGCTACCTGCGGGTGTTCGACCCCTCGCAGCGGCCCCCGGAAGAGCGGCGGCGGATCAATGTTGAAGTGACCCGCTGGCTCAACGAATGCCTGGGCTTCAACCTGACGGACGCCTTCTGCGGCTTCAAGGCGTATCGACGATCGGCGCTCGAGAAGTTCGAGATCACGGACCTGGGCTACGCCATGCCCTTGCAGGTCTGGGTCCAGGCGGCTCGCCACGGCATGTCGATCGTGGAGGTGCCGGTCCCCCTCATCTACCTCGACGAGGAACGCGCCTTCGGCGGGGCGCTCGATGACTCGGACTATCGCCTCAAGCACTACCGGAGCGTCTTCCAGGACGCGATGCGAGGGGCGGGGCTCGAGACGGCCGGAGGATGTCGCGGATGAAAGACAACCGCCTGCGGGCTCCCTCGACCGACGGCGCCCTGCTGGCGGTTCCTCCACTCGCCGAGGCGCTCGGGGAGATCTCCAGGACCTCGACCCGGCTCCGCGCCTGGGATCACGACTTCCAGGGACGAAGCTCCAGATTGCTGAGGAAGCAGGTCCGGCGCGACGTGCTCGCACGCGCTTCCGCCTTCCTGGCGCGGCACGGCATCGACGCCCCGGACGTCCCGTCGGCCGACGAGACCGTGCTGCTCCCCCCGCTCATCGTGACGGGACACCAGCCCGAGCTCTTCCATCCCGGAGTCTGGGTCAAGAACTTCGCCGCCGCCTCGCTGGCCTCCGCCTGCGGGGGTATCGCCCTCAACATGATCGTCGACAACGACATCCCGAAATCGGCGACGATCCGGGTCCCGTTGCTCGAGCGAGACAGGGCCCGGGCCGTCCGAATCGAGTTCGATCGCTGGATGGGGGAATGGCCCTATGAGGACCTTCGGGTCCACGACGAGGCCCTCTTCGCCAGCTTCCCGGCCCGCGTCCGCAAGGTCCTCCCCGCTCAGATCGCCGATCCCATTCTTGACGGATTCTGGCCGCGGGCGGTCCGGCGAGCGTCCGAGATCCCCACGCTGGGCCTCCGGTTGGCCCTGGCCCGCCGCGAGATCGAGGCCGAGTGGGGCATCTCCAACCTCGAGATCCCCCTCAGTGAGCTCTGCCAGGGGGAGGGATTCCTCTGGTTCGCCTCGCACATCCTCGCCCAGTTGCCGCGGTTCCAGGAGGTGCACAACTCCGCCCTGGCCGACTACAGGCGGCACTACGGCATCCGGAGCAAGAGCCATCCGGTCGCCGACCTCGGCCTCCAGGGCGAATGGCGCGAGGCCCCGTTCTGGGCCTGGCGGCAAGGCGAACCCCGGCGCAGGGCCCTCCTCGTCCTCCAGGAGAAGAAATCCATGAGGCTCCGGATCGCCGGCGAATCCGAGACCCTCCTGGAACTTCCCCTGGCCGCGGATCGCGATGCGTGCTGCGCGGTCGAAAGGCTCGCCGACCTGCCGGCCCGCGGCGTCCGACTTCGTACCCGCGCCCTCACCACCACCATGTTTGCACGCCACCTGATGGGCGACATGTTCATCCACGGGATCGGGGGTGCCAAGTATGACGAGCTGGGGGATGCCATCGCCGCGCGATTCTTCGGGATCGAGCCGCCTCGCTTCCTCACCCTCTCTCTCACCCAGCGACTCGGGCTCCCGGAAAAGCCCGCCGGCCCGGAGACACTCCTCGCACTCGAGCAGTCCATCCGCAGGATGACCTACAATCCCGATCGGTTTGTGGATGAACCGACGACGCCGGAGGTGCGTACTCTGATTGATGAGAAAAGTCGTTGGATTGCTAACGAGCCGGGCACTCGGGACGAGAGAATTCGGCGATACCGGGCGATTCAGGACGTCAATGGACGACTCCGGCCCCTCGTCGCGGGCCGGATGCAGACGACACAACGACTGAAGCAACAAGCGATTGCGGATCTTCGGTGGAATCTCGTGACCCGCAGTCGGGAGTTTCCCTTCATCCTCCATTCGGCGCGGCGATTGCAGCATGTGATGTCGGTGATGGCCGATTCTGCAAATTCCAGGAACCCCGACGCCACCGAAGGGGCGATCATGGATGCGGTCGTGAATTGCTAGCGTAAAATGTTCCCGGTCAGGACCTTGGTTGCGGCGGCGGCCGATTTCAGCCCGTACAATCTGGGAAGGCGTTGCGAGATGAGTAGCGTAGGATCTCCCTGGTCTTCGGCTGACAGTCCTCGCCATCCGCGTCGCCGTTCCAGGACGGTGGATTCGATGAAAGGCTCATCGTCGGCGATCCGTTATCCGTTTCGCCGCGGCTCGGTGGAATATAGCCTGGGGACTGAGGCCGATCACGAAGCGGTCTATCAGACCCTCCTGCACGTCTTCCACGGTCCGGACAGGGACACGTTCCTCGGTGCGCTCAGCGATCCCGCCTATCGGCCCGACCAGAGGCTCCTCGCCAAGGTGGATGGGCGAATCGTCAGCCATGCCCACCTCACCGAACGTGTGGTCCGCTATGGTTCGGCCATGCTGCCGATGAACGGAGTGATGTGGGTTGGGACGCTGCCCGAATTCCGCGGGCTGGGGTTCGCCCAGAATCTGATGCGTCTGGCCGACGAGCGGGCCAGGGCGACGGGCCGGGGACTCCAGGTCCTGACGACGGGCATGCCCCAGTTCTATCGGCCTCTGGGCTGGGGGGTGTGCGGCCGACAGTCCTATGCCCAGGCCCTGAGCCGGAACCTGCCCCAGGTGAGCGACGGCGTTGTCGAGGGGAAGGGAGGCTTCTGGCACGTCCGCCCCTGGCGGCAAGTCGAGCTCTCCGACCTCATGACGCTCTACGAATCCCAGTTCGCGAACGTCTCCGGCTCGGTCGTCCGCTCCGAGGAATACTGGCGGTGGCTGATCGGTCGCCGCTATGCCCACGTGATCTGGGTTGCCTGCCAGGGCGAGGCCGTCCGCGGCTATGCCTTCGTCAAGGACCACAAGATCCTCGAGATCGCCTCGGATCCGGCCCACCCCCAGGCCCTCCGCGCCCTCCTCGGCCGCGTCCGGGCCGAGGCCCTGGAACGCGCCTACCCCCGCGTCACGGTCCATGCTCCGACCAATCACCCGGTGATCGAGTCGTTCCAGGCCGCGGGCGGCCGCCTCGTGGACGACGACCTGATCGACGGGACGGTGTCGATGTCCCACATCCCCGACGTCGGCAAATTCCTCACCGCCATCCTGCCGGAGCTGAACCGCCGCGCGGCCGAGGCCGACGCGACGCTGCCGCTGGAGCTCGGCATCGCCAGCGAGGATCATCGCTGGATGATCCACATCGACGGCAAGCAGTCTCGGATCGAGCCCGACAAGTTGAGCCGGCGCTACCTGACACTCAGCCCCCCTTCCCTCGTTCGTCTCCTGATGGGCCATTCCGGGATCGACGCGGCGAGCCATGAAGAAGGTTTCCTCGCCTCCACGGCCACCGCCCTGGATGCCGCGAGGATCCTCTTCCCGACCCAGCCGATCTGGAGGAGTCCGCTCGACTCGGCCACGGCCTGAACAGGGCTCTTTGCCAGCCGGGCGGCCTCACCGGATGCGCATTGCAACCAGGCACGCGCGGGTTTGAAGTCCGACTCGACAAACGGCGAGCACGCCCCCCCGCGCACTTCACGCGGGGTCGTGGGCGGTGGTACACTTCCCTTGTCCCGTCCGCCGAATTCATTCAGACAACGCGTCCGAGAGTATCCCGGCCATGGAAGCGGTGGTCAATGCCTGCGAGGGAAGCGGCGAGGACGCCCGGATTCCTCGTCACCAGCACTCCTCTGGCCCCCGACCACGATCCCATCCGCTTGTCTCCGCACTGGTCGAGTCCATTGGCTTCGGATGGTCGCTTGGCGTGTTCGGCGTCGCGATGATGGGGATCCTGATCGGTTTCGGGACCGGCGCCGCCGAGTCACGCTCGACGTTCGGCTCCTCGAGAGTCTTCCACGAAGAGGCTGCCGCCGGGATCGCCGCCGAGGCTCGGCCCGCGCGCGGGCCGGAGGCCGATGGGGCCCCGAGCGAGTTCATGCGGTCGACCATCGCCGCACCGGTGTCCGAATCATCGAGCTCGGGCGCGGGACCATCGACCGTCACCCCCGCTCCTCCGCCGTTGACCATCGACGCGAGGCGTCTGAGCAACGCCTCGGGGCCGCCTCCGATCGCGGGCGGCTCCGTCCAGGTCTCCGGATCGGACAGCTCTCCCGCGCGGGCCGTCCACGACGACGGCCCGATGCAGGGCCGCCGGTTCCTGGTCCGCGATGATGCCGGCAACCCCGTCGTGACCAGGCTCTACGGCGAGCACGATGGGAAGGCGGTCCTCCTGCTCCCGGACGGTCAACTCGGCGTCCCGGACGTGCTGGTCCCCACGGCGGAGGCGTTCCGTCCGATGTCGGCCGATGAGGTCAAGACGCACCTTCAGAAGGGGCCGCTCGCGGATTTTCGGGTGCACCAGACGACTCACTACCTGGTCTTCTACCAGTCCTCTCGGGGCTTCGCGGAAGAGAGCGCGAAGGTCCTCGAGGACCTCTACGGCCGACTCCTCGAGACCTTCCGCAAGAACGAAATGACGGTCTCGGATGCGGAGTTTCCCCTGGTCGCGGTCATCCACGCCAGCGAGCGCGACTTCCGGGCGAGCCACGAGGTGGGCCCGGACGTGCAGGCTTTCTATGAGATCTATTCCAACCGGATCATCTTTTACGAGAACTCGAGTCGCGATCAGGATTCACCGGAGGTCGCGGCGCTCCGGAAGCCGCAAACCGTGGCCCACGAAGGGACGCATCAGATCCTCCAGAACATCGGCGTGCAGCCCCGGCTGAGCGCCTGGCCGATCTGGCTCGTCGAGGGCCTGGCCGAGTACTGTGCGTCGCCGTCGATCCCGAGGAAGGGAGGCAAGCCCGCCTGGGACGGCATCGGCCTGGTCAACAGCCTCCACATGGCCACGCTCCGCGAGCTGAACGACCCGCTCTCCCTCGACATCCCGGGCCAGGACGAAGGCCCGAAGGAGCCTGTCCGAGAGCCGGGCCGGACGCTGCTGGAGTCCATGATCCGCAAGACGCACCTGACGCCGACGGAATATGCCCCGGCCTGGGCGATGGTCCACTACCTGGCCTTCAAGCGGCAGGCCGAGTTCGTCGCCTTCCTGAAGAGCATGAGCCAGTTGCCGCCGCTCGTGCCGAAGTCGCCCGAGGAGCAGACGGCCCTCTTCCGCGAGGCCTTCGGCGCGGACCTCAAGAAGATCGACAGGGCCGTCGAAGCCTATTTGAAGAAGCTGACCAAGCAAAAGGGCTTCGACCCGATGCCCTATTACCTCGTCCTCTACGAACAGCACCTGCCCACCGGGCAGGTGCGTCGCTCCGTGATGGTGAGCCAGTCCCCCCAGATGATCCAGCAGTGGCTGGAGAGGATCACCAGCCCCGACGGCGCTCCCCCCTCCTGGCAAGCCTTCCCCCATCCCACCCGAGCTCGCGCCGTGCTCGCCGCCAGGGAGTGGCTCAAAGGACCGAATTAGGCGATTTCGGCCCGAGGTCACGGGTTCGCCGGGCGCCACCTAGGCAGGCCCGGCCCCGGACGCTAACATGAAACTCCGTCGGCAAGGGGGAGACCGAGATTCCCTCCTCTCGACACGCCGGGGGGACGTAGCTCAATTGGGAGAGCGCCTGGTTTGCAACCAGGAGGTTGAGGGTTCGATCCCCTTCGTCTCCACTCCGATTCGCATTGAAATGTGGACCCACTCATCGCCATTTCGTGGTGGGCCCGCAGACCTCGACGGCGAGGAGATGCGATCGCCGTTGCTTTTTTCGTCCGAACAGGACATTCTTTGACCATTTCCGAATTCCCAGCGGGCGATGTAGGCCCCACCCGATTTGCCGTAACCAGATCTGGTAACCTGCGAAGTCTCGCGCCGGCCAAGCGTTCCGAGGCGTCAGCCGGTCTTCAATCGCGTCGCAACGAATCGCGCAACTCCCAGAGCGACAGGATCATGGGTCAGAATCACTGACGACCTGCCGGGACCGATCGACGAGGCAGGTCCTGGGATCATTTGCGTCGCCGGAGAGTCGTTCGACGAATTTCTGTCGCGAATCGTCGATCGCTGGCAGTATTGAGTCCATCGAGCCACATCGACCGCCGTCCTGCGCCCCGAAGTGGACAATGTCGTCGCACCAGGAGCCTTCATCCATGTCGAACTCAAGCCGTGCGCGCGGCTCATTCCGTAACGAGAGCCCCAAAGTACGGCGTGCCTCGGCTCGACACCGACGGGCGCTCGCCTTCACACCATGGATGCAAAGCCTCGAAGATCGGCGACTGATGGCCGTCTTCCTCGTGACGAACACGGGGGACGCCGGGGCCGGATCGCTCCGCCAGGCGATCACCGACGCCAACAGCTCCGGGGGGGCCGACACGATCGACTTCTCGATCGGTTCCGGGCTCCAGACGATCTCCCCGCTGTCGAGCCTCCCTGCCCTCACCGACACCGTCACCATCGATGGGACGACTCAGCCCGGTTTCGTCGGTACGCCGCTGATCCGGATCGACGGCTCGTCGGCTGGCGGGAGCAATGGGCTGGTGCTGGGGGTCGGGTCGGATGGGAGCACGGTCCGGGGCCTCGGCATCGCCAACTTCAGCGCGGACGCGATCGTTCTGGCCAGCGGAAGCAACGTCGTCGAGGGCAACTGGATCGGCATCAACGCGACTGGAACGTCCGCGGCGGGGAACGCGGTGGGTATCTTCGCCACGAGCTCTTCCAATGTGATCGGCGGCACCACGGCGGCCCAGCGGAACGTCATCAGCGGCAACACCTATGGTGTCTACCTCAGCTCGGCCTCGTCGAACAGTCTGTTGGGGAACTACATCGGCACGGATGCGGCGGGCACGTCCGCGGTCGCGAACGGGTATGGCGTGTATCTCACCAATTCCGCACTCAACACGATCGGCGGCGCGACCGCCGCGGATGCGAACGTCATCAGCGGCAACGCGAGCGGTGGCGTGTTCTTCGACGATTCGGGGTTCATCAACTGGCTGCAGAACAATCTGGTCGGGGTGAAGGCCGACCAGAGTGCGGATCTGGTCAATTCGGGCACGGCGGTCGTGATCTCTGCGGGCGATATCGTCCGGGTCGCCGGCACGTTCACGGGCGATGTCAGCGTCCTCGGGTTCCTGGACCTCCGCGGCAACAGCGTCACCATCAACGGCGGCCTCTTCGGTTCCGGGACCGTGGCGAACAATGGGACGAGCACACCCGCGACCCTCACCATCAACGGTAACGGCACCTTCGACGGCAACATCCAGGATGGCGGGTCGGCCACCACGGCGTTGACGATCGGGGGGGGGAGCCAGGTCCTCACCGGGACCAACACGTACAGCGGCGGCACCACGATCTCCGCCGGTACGCTCCAGGTCGGCAACGGCGGCTCGACGGGGAGCCTGGGATCCGGGCCGGTCGTCGATAACGGCACGCTCATCTACGACTTCTTCAACGGCATCAACGTCTCGAACCCAATCAGCGGCTCGGGCACGCTGAACCTCTCGAGCACGAACGGTTCCATCACCCAGTCCGCCGGCGTCACCGTGGCCAACGTCATCGCCGGTGCCAGCTCGGGGATCGACCTCAGCGGGGGCGGGAATTCGATCACCTCCTTCAGTGCGTCCAACACCTCGAGCGGCGCGATCCGGCTGACGAACAGCTCGGCGACCCTGTCGATCATCGGAGTCACGCAGGCCGGCTCGGTGGCGGGCTCCGACATGACGGTCATTCAGACCGGTGCCCTGTCCATCGACGGCGCGGTCGCCACGACCGCCGCCGCGAACGGAGGCATCAGCCTCGGGTCGACCGGCGCCATGACCGTGAACTCGAGCATCATCGCGGGCGGTGCGGGCTCGGTGACGCTGACCGCCAACCTGGCCGGAACGACCCCGGGCAACTTCACCGGCATCCTCGCCAATGTCCCCGGGGCGATCATCGAAAGCACCGCGGGCAACGTATCGTTCCAGGGGACGGGCGGAGATACCGGCGACCACAACGCCGGGGTGATGATCGGCGCCGGGGCCCTGGTCCGAATCACGGGCGGTACCGGGAAGATAACGCTCGACGGGACCGGCGGCCTTTCGAGCGGTCGCGGGAACTTCGGCGTCTACGTGACCGATGCCGGGACGTCCCTGACGACCGGTGGCGGCAACATCGTATTGACCGGCACCGGCCGTGGCATCGGCTCATCGGACTACAGCAACGGGGTGAACCTCAACAACGGCGCCCAGGTGAGTGCCGGTGGAAGCGGCACGATCACGGTCCAGGGGGTCGGCGGTGGCGGCTCCGGTGGCTACAACTCCGGCATCTACATGATCGACGCCTCGACCCTTCTCTCGACGAATGGCGGCGACATCTCGATCACCGGCGACGGGGGTATTCCGGGGGACGAGGGCATCACTCTCGACTCGGGTATCATCAGCGCGTCCGGCTCCCACTCCGTGACGCTCACCTCCACGGTGGCTGCTAGCGGGCGAATCTACGTCGGCGCCAGCGTCAGCAGCGGATCGGGCGCCATCAACATCACGTCAGCACGCGACATCGACGTCTCTAACCTGAGCACCACCGGCACGCTGACAACGTCTTCCGCGATCGGCACCTCCGTCGTCGCCGCGGTCGGCACCTTCCACGCCTCCAACACCACCAGCGGCGCCATCAGCCTGACCAACACGTCAACGACCCTGACCATCACCGGGATCGACCAGAGCGGCACGGCCGGCGGCTCGGATGTGACGATCGACCAGACCGGGAGTCTCTCCGTCACCGCCGCCATCTCGACCACGGCCGCGGCCAACGGTGCCATCAGCCTGACGTCGACCGCGGGGATGACGTTCACCGGGGCGGTGACCGCGGGGGGCTCGGGCGATCTGAGCGTGATTGCCAACCAGGCCGGGGTAACGTCGGGGACCTTCGACGGTGTCTTCATCAACGGCCCGACGCTCCAGAGCGGCACGGGGAGCGTGCTCGTCCGGGGGACGGCAGGTAGCAGCGCTGTCGGCGGCAGGGGTGTAATCGTCCAGGGAGGTGGGAGGGTCATCACGACGGGCGGCACGGGCACGGTCACCATCCAGGGGACCGGCGGGACCGCGACGAATGCCGGCCAGGAAGGAGTCGTGATCTCGGGGAGTGGCTTCGTCGTGACGTCCGGCGGCGGCGACGTCTCGATCATCGGCACGGCCGGGGGATTCGGGGCCAGCGCGGCGAACATCGGCGTCGTGGTCAACACGGGCGTCCTGGTTACCGCGGGCGGAACGGGCAAGGTCACCGTCCAGGGGACCGGCGGCGGGGTCAACACGAACAACAACTGGGGCATTCAGGTCCTCGGCACCGTCACTTCGTCCGGCGGCGACGTGATCGTGACCGGGGTCGGTGGCGGGGCCGGGGGCGGGGCGAGCAATGCCGGCGTGATCGTCAACAACCTGATCACGGCGGGTGGAACCGGCACGGTGAACGTCACCGGCACGGGTAACGGCGGCAACGGCGTCCTCGTCACGGGGACGGGGACGGTCATGTCCAACGCCGGCGACGTCTCGATAACCGCCCTGGTCAGCGGACTCGTCGTCAATCCAGGGACCGCGGTGATCGCGCCCGGGGCACACTCCGTGAGTCTCACGGCCAGCAACGGCGTGATCTCCATCCAGGGCACGGTCAGCTCGTCGTCGGGCGCCATCAACGCAACCACGAGCAACGGCCTCTCGGAAACGGGCGCCGGCCGATTCAGCACCACGGGTACGCTCACCGTTTCCGCCGTCACCGGCATCCTCCTGAGCGGAGCCGGCGCAAACTCGGTGGGAGGCTTCAGCGCCTTCAACGCGACGAGCGGCCCCATCAGGCTGGACAATACCGCCGCAACGCTATCCGTGATTGGCATCACCCAGAATGCCACCGGCGCCTCGACGGACGTGACCATCAACCAGACCGGCGACCTGATGATCAGCGGCGCCGTGTCCACCATCGCCGGGAACAACTCGACGCTTTCGCTCACATCGTCCGGGGCGACGACCATCAACGCCGGCATCTCCACGGGCGGCTCAGGGACGGTGACGCTGCAGGCGAATCAGGCCGGCACCACGGCCGGGACCTTCGACGGCCTGACGGTGAACGCCCTGGGGAGTATCACGACGGCGAGTGGGAACCTCAGCATTCAGGCGGTGGGCGGGACGGCCGGCGGCAGCGGGGTGAACATCAACGGCGGGGCAGACGTCCATGTCGGGGGGACCGGGATACTCGGCATCACCGGCACGGCGGGGGGCGGCACCGGCGGCTCTGGCGTGGAGATCTTCGGCACGTTCGGGGGCACGGCCGTCGTAAGCTCCTCGGGCGGGTCGGTGACGGTAACCGGCAACGGCCACCAGAGCTATGGCGTCCTCCTCTTCCAGGGCGGCCAGATCACCGGGGCGACGTCCGGGAACACGGTCCTGGTCCAGGGGATGGCCACGACCTCCGGCATCGGCGTCTACGTCGTGTCCATCTCCGCGGACGTCTCTCAGATCAGCTCTGGCGGTGGGAACGTGCAGGTGGTCGGCTTCGGCGCCGGCACCTGGCAAGGGGTCGTGGTCAATGGGTCCGGCGGACCGAACACGGCATTGATCACGACCAGCGGGGGAAACTCCGTGAGTGTGACCGGCTATGGGGGGGGCATCGGGGCCAACGGCAGCGGCGTGGAGGTGAGCCAGTACGGCGCGATCACGTCCTCGGGCGGTCCGGTCTTCGTCCAGGGTGTTGGTTCCACCTCCGCCTACGGCATCTCGATCGGCGGGGCTGGGTTGCCCGCTTACGTGACGAATCCCGGCGGCGGATCCATCTCGCTGACGGCGGATTCGCTGAATATCGCCTCCGGCGCCAGCGTCTCGGCCGGGACCGGGCCGGTGACGATCGTGGACAATGCGACGGGCACCCCGATCAACCTCGGCGGCGCGGACGTCCTCTCGGGAACCCCGACGCTCGGCCTCTCGGCCGCGGAGCTGTCGGCGATCACGGCCGGCATGCTCTATATCGGCAGCTCGACGAGCGGCGCGATCACGGTCAGTGCGGCCATCAACCGATCCTCGCCCACCGACATGATCCTCCAGTCCGGTGTTGGCGGTGACCTGAGCTTCGTCGGCTCGGGCGTCATCAATTCGGCGGGCGGCAGCGTGCAGCTCTGGACCTCCGGCACCCACGCCATCACGTCCACAACCGGGGCGATCGACGTCATCGCGGGCGCGGGGTCGGTCTTCCTGACCGCCGGCACCGGCGGGATCGGTGCCAGCGGCAATCCTCTCATCGTTTCCGGCACGCTCCTGAGTTCCACGAGCGGCGGCTCCTCCAGCCAGTTCCTGTTCGTGGCCGGTTCGATCACGATTGGCCCGGGCGGCCTCAACCCGGGCGGCGGTGGGACGCTCGAGCTGGACGGAGGGACCTTCACCCTCGGCGGCTCCAACCGCATCAACGACGCCGCGAGCCTCAACGTCAATGGCGGGACGTTCTCGCTGGGCACCTTCAGCGAGACGGTGGACACCGTCACGCTGACAAGCGGCAGCATCACCGGATCGACGGGGGTGCTCACGAGCACGAACACCATCCAGACCCAAGGCGGAACCATCAGCGCGATCCTCGCCGGAGGAAACGGGCTGACCCAGACCACGACCGGCAGCACGACCCTTGCGGGGGCGAACACCTACACCGGCACGACGACCATCAACGGGGGGGCGCTGCTGGTCAACGGCAGCCTCGCGGGCCCGGTCCTGGTTTCCGCGGCCGGCACCCTGGGAGGGAGTGGCTCGGTCGGATCGGTGACCAACCAGGGGACCGTCAGCCCCGGCAACTCTCCCGGCATCCTGACGATCAACGGCAACTACGTCCAGACCGGCACGTTGCTCGAGCAGGTCCAGGGCACGAATCCCGTCACGCCGGACTTCGATCGCCTGATCATCACGGGGAACGTCACCCTGGGGGGCACGCTGAATCCGGTCCTCCTCGCCGGCTACCTCCCCTCCCTCGGGAATTCCTATCAGATCCTGGACAACAACGGGGCCTCGCCGATTTCGGGGACGTTCGCCGGCCTGGCCCAGGGGGCCCGGTTCGTCTTCGACCGGCGATTCTTCACGATCAGCTACACCGGCGGCGACGGCAACGACGTGGTCATCTCGGCGTCGGGCCTGGCCGTGACCAACACGAACGACGCCGGCGCCGGTTCGCTCCGGCAGGCGATCCTCTACGCGAACTCCAGCACCGGGGCCGAGGAGGTCGATTTCGGGATCGCGGGCGCCGGGGTCCAGACCATCTCGCCGCTCTCCGGCCTCCCCGCGATCACGCATCCCGTGACGATCGACGGGAGTTCTCAGCCGGGTTACATCGGCTCTCCGCTAATCCGCCTCGACGGCACGTCGGCGGGGGCCGTCCCCGGCCTCTGGTTCTCGACCGGCTCGGACGGCAGCACGGTCCAGGATCTCGTCATCGGCCATTTCGGCGGCTCGGCGGGGACGGGAATCCTCCTGAACAGCAACAACAATCGCATCCAGGGGAACTTGATCGGCACCGATGCGACGGGTACCGTCTCGGCGGCCAACACGAATGGCGTCTCGATAACGGGGACTGGGAACACGATCGGCGGTGTGACCGCGAATCTACCGAACACGATCGCCTACAACACGGCCGACGGCGTCCAGGTGATCAGCGGCACGGGCAACGCGATCCGAGGGAACGCGATCTTCGGGAACGGCGGGCTGGGCATCGAGTTGGGGACGTCCGGCGTGCCTTCCCAGAACGTCCTCGGGGGTGCGGGGGCCGGGCCGAACCTCTCCCAGAACTACCCGGTCCTGACCTCCGTGACCTACTCCGCGGCCAACGGCACGCGGATCACCGGGGACCTCAACACGGCACCGGGCACCACGGTCTACGTCGACCTCTATTCCAACCCGGGCGTGATCTTGCCGGCCTATGGCCAGGGGCAGATCTACCTGGGAACGGTCGTGGTCACGACGGGCGTGTCCGGCGGCGCCCAGTTCACGTTCAACGCCCCGGCGCTGGGGTTGGGATCGATCATATCGGCGACGGCGACCGACGCGGCCGGCAACACCTCCGAGTTCAGCTTCGATCTCGCGGAGGACAATCCGCCCTCGGCCACCATGATCGCCCGAATCGGGGCGACGCCGGGCACGTCGTTCAACGTCGGCCAGCCGATCACCTTCGACGCAACCGGATCGATCAGCCCGGATTCGTATCCGCTCACCTATTCCTGGGACTATGGCGACCACACGACGGGCATCGGCCTGACCTCGTCTCACGCCTATGCCTACGACGGCACCTACGTCGTCACGCTCACCGTCAACGACGGTCACGGCGGGATCGAGAGCACGACCAGGGCGCTCACGATCAACCGCGTCCCGCTGCTCTTGACCCTGAGTGCCCTCCCCGCCAGCATCGCCGCGGGCACTCCGCTCCTGGTCTCCGGGACGGTGACGGACGCCGCGTTCAACCCGGTCACCATCGCCCTGAACTGGGGGGACGGCTCCGCACCGACGACCCTGAACCTGGCGGCGGGCGTCACGACCTTTTCCGCGTCGCATACGTATCTCTCGGTCCTGCCCGGCGGATTGCCGGCCGCGATCACGGTCAGTGCGGTCGACGCGCCCAATCCGGCCGCGATGCCTCCCACCGCCCCCCTGGTCCCGCTCACCACCAGCACGCCCTTCGATGCCGGCGGTTCGACCGGCCAGCTCGTCACCTCGATCAACGTGGTCGCCCCGCCGATCTCCGTGTCGGGACTCACGCAAACCGCGACCTCGATCCACGAGAACGACTCGATCTCGCTGACCGGCTCGATTGTCGACCCCTATCCGCAGGCGTCCCACATCGTGACGATCGACTGGGGAGACGGAGCGGGGTCCGTCTCGACCGTCGCGCTCAACCCGGGCGTCTTCTCCTTCTCGGGGACGCATCGCTATCTGAACAACCCGACCGGCGTGGCGGCCGGGTCGTACCCGATCGTCGTGACGGTCACGAACGACCACGGACAGGCCGCGACCCTGTCCCGTTCCGTGACGGTCGCGAACGTCACCCCGTCGATCGCGATCCAGGCGCTCGCCCCCCCCGACGCCTCGTCCCTGGTGCCCCTCCAGGCCGTGGTGACCGACCCGGGGACTCTCGATCCCCACACCTACCAGTGGTCGGTCAACGGGATCGCGGTGGCCGGGGCCAATCAGCCGGTCTTCCTGTTCAATCCCAAGGACTTTGCGACGTCGACCGGCGGGACCTATGTCGTCTCCGCGAGCGTCGGCGATGACGTCGGCGCGACCTCACAGGTCACCGCCTCGTTGCTGATCGGTCCCTCGACGCCGGGCCACACAATCGTCCTCCTGGGTGCCGGCGGTGGCCAGGTCACCGTGACGGTCGACGCGCAGCCCGTGGGGACGTTCACCCCCGGGAACTTCGTCGTCTTCTACACCGCGAGCACGGGCAACCGCGTGACGATCGATCCCAGCCTGACCCAGCCGGCCGCGCTCGTCAGCACCCCCGGCGGGTCGAACACGCTGGTCGCGGGCTCGGGGGACGACACCCTCGTGAGCGCTCGCGGCAAGGACACGCTGATCGGCACCACGGGCCCCACCACGTTCGTCCTGGTCCTCACGGGCGACGACCCGGTGCTCCAGGGCTCGACGGGGCTGAACACGATCGACCTCTCGCAGACGCCCCAGGACGTCACCCTGGACCTGGGCCTGACGACCCCCCAGGTCGTCGACTCGGGGGGCGACGTGATCCAGCTCGCCTCCGGCACCTTCCAGAAGGCGATCGCGGGATCGGGCAACGTCACCCTCTACGCCGCGAACGGCGTCGCCTCGACGCTCATCGGCGGCACAGGCAATGCCCGGCTCTTCGCCGGCACCACCGGGAATTCCACCATCATCGGCGGGTCCGGCAACGCGACCGTGGTGGGAGGCGGCGGAAACTCAATCATCTACGGGACGACCGCAGGCACCACCTCGGTCGTCGGCGGATCCGGCAACGCGACGGTCGTCGGCGGTGGCGGAAACTCGATCATCTACGGGACGACCGCAGGCACCACCTCGGTCGTCGGCGGATCGGGCAACGCGACGGTCATCGGCGGCGGCGGGAACTCCATCATCTACGGCTCGACATCGGGCACCACCTCCGTCGTCGGCGGGGCGGGGAACGCGACGGTCATCGGCGGCGGCGGTAACTCGATCACCTACGGCTCGACAGCGGGCACCACCTCGGTCGTCGGCGGATCGGGGAGCGCGACCGTCGTGGGCGGCGGCGGAAACTCGATCATCTACGGGAGCACCTCCGGCACCACCTCGGTCGTCGGCGGGTCAGGCAACGCGACCGTCGTGGGCGGTGGCGGAAACTCCATCACCTACGGGAGCACTTCCGGAACGACCTCGGTCGTCGGCGGGGCGGGGAACGCGACGGTCATCGGCGGCGGCGGGAACTCGATCATCTACGGCTCGACATCGGGCACCACCTCCGTCGTCGGCGGGGCGGGGAACGCGACCGTCGTGGGCGGCGGCGGAAACTCCATCATCTACGGCTCGACATCGGGCACGACCTCGGTCGTCGGCGGGTCCGGCAACGCGACCGTGGTGGGAGGCGGCGGCAACTCCATCATCTACGGCTCGACATCGGGCACGACCTCGGTCGTCGGCGGGTCCGGCAACGCGACGGTCGTCGGCGGCGGCGGCAACTCGATCACCTACGGCTCGACGTCGGGCACGACCTCGGTCGTCGGCGGATCGGGGAACACGACCGTCGTGGGCGGCGGCGGAAACTCCATCATCTACGGGAGCACCTCCGGCAGGACCTCGGTCGTGGGCGGGGCGGGGAACGCGACCGTCGTGGGCGGCGGCGGAAACTCCATCATCTACGGCTCGACGACTGGCACGTCCTCGCTGGTCGGGGGGAGCGGCAATGCCACCATCGTCGGCGGCGGCGGCACCAGCATCATCTACGGCGGGACCGGGAATGACTCGCTGGTCGCGGGATCCGGTCCGGCCACGCTCCGAGGGGGCGGCGGATCGGACATCATCCGCGGGAATGCCGCGAGCTGGCTGATCGAGCAGGTGCCGTCGAACAACGGGACCACCCAGACGGCCACCCTGACCGACACCTCGCTGGTGGTCCCCGGCCACCAATCGGAGACGATCGACGGCGTCGGCCATGTGGTGATCTCGCTCGGCAACGGCCAGTTCCTGCTGGACGCTTCGCAGACAACCAGGGGGGTCAAGCTCATCGGCGGGGCCGGGGCCAGCACCATCCTCGCCGGCTCGGGCGCGGACTCGCTCGTCGCCGGCTCGGGCGCGGACTCGCTCGTCGGCGGGGCCGGTCACGACTCGTATTACTTCGGTCCCGACGCATCCGGGACCGTCACGATCGACGACGTCAGCGATTCCGGCGAGACCCTGGACTTCTCGCAGTTCTCGGCCGGCATCACGCTCGACCTCGAGAAGACGACCCCGCAGGCCGTGGCCCCGGGCGTGCTCACCCTGACGATCACGAATCCGTCCGCCGTCACGCGGGTCGTGGGGACCGCCTACGCGGACCGGATCCTGGGGAACGGCGAGGGCGACACCCTGATCGGCAACGGTGGTGCCGACTATCTCGACGGCCGAGGCGGCGGGGCCACGGTCCAGGGCGCGGCGACCCAGGTGGTCTACCTGAACTTCCGCCCGGGTGCCGTGGACTACACCTCCCAGACGGTCCGGGACGCGATCCAGGCGCGAATCGCCGCGATCTACGGCGCCTTCAGTTTCGTCTTCACGCAGTCGGTCCCGCAGGGCGGCACGTATGCCGAGATCGACTTCAACGTGCCGGCCGGCACGTACCTCGGCGGCGAGGCGACGGCGCTGGACTGGAGGAACCTGGACCTGACCGGCTCGGCGACCGTCGACATCAGCAAGTTCCTCCAGTTCCCCGGCCTCGTCGGCGTCGCCGGCCTGCCGGCGGCGACCACGCAGAATATCATCAACATGTCGGCGACCATCGCGGCTCACGAGCTCGGCCACCTCAGCGGCCTGCTCCACGAGGATGCCTTCGGCGCCATCGGTTCGGGGGTATCGCTCACGCTCCTGGCCGACCCGAACCTGGATGGATTCTATCCGGGCTATGGCGGCCCCTCCGGTGCAACCGAGACCGCCTACCACGTCATGGGCTCTCCGGCCTCGGTGGGCACGTCGCTCTACGACGCCACCCGCGTCACGTTCTTCGGCGAGCGCGAGGCGGTGAAGCTCGCGTTCGCGGACTCGGGGACCACGGTCGTCGAGGCTTCCGGCGCCAACAACTCGGTTCCCACCGCGCAGGCCCTGACGCTGACGCCCGTGGCGGTCCCGAACACGCTCCTGGTGGGGCAGAACGTCGGCAAGGCGTTCCAGGTCGCCGCGGTCGACGTGAATGCGGCCATCACCCTGGCGGACGATGGGACCAGCCACGTCGACTACTATTCCTTCACGGCGACCGCCGGGCAGCTCTTCAACTTCTCGGTCTTCTCGCAGACGCTCACGCGCAACGGGACGCAGGTCATCGATCCGGTGCTGACCATCCTGGAGGCGGACGGCCACACGATCGTCCCTTACGGCTCGTTCGCCAATGGCACGTTCGTCCCGTTCGCCAGCGGTGCCGTCGCCAGCAACGACGACTCGTTCCAGGATCCGGACTCGGTCCTGTACGACGTGACCATGCCCTACACCGGGACCTACTACATCCAGGTCAAGAATTACGTCCCCGTCAATGAGTTCAACATCGCCCTCAATTCGGCCGTCGGCCGCTACGAGCTGTTCGCCTACAGTTTCGCGGCCTCCGGGGCGGGGAGCGGCCTGAGTGCGCTCGAGGAGCTAATCCCCGGCAGCGATCCGGGATCGATGAGCGGAGACACGCTCATCGGCGGTTCGGGCATCGACACGCTGATCGGCAGCTCGGCGAACGACCTGATGGCCGTGGCCCCGGGGGACAAGGTCGTGGCCGGCTCCGGGGCGGCAACGATCGCCCCCCTGCCCTCCGCGCTCAGCGTCCAGGCGGTTGCCGGAGGATTCTCCGGTTCCTTCATCGCCGCCAACGCGTCGCTCTCTTACAGCGTGGTCTGGCACGTCACGACCAGTAACGGGCAGTCCATCGCGGACACTTCGCAGTCATTCGACGCGGGCGAGCTGAGCTCGACCGCGGCCACACCCCTCTCGTACAGCCTGCCGACCTCGGCTCCGGGAGTTTACGCGGTGACGCTCACCGTGACCGATGGTCTCGGGCTCAGCCGGTCCGCGAGGACGACCAGGACGATCGGCACACCGCTGGTCGTCGGCATCTCCCTGGGCAACTCGCCCGTCGTCGGTCCGATCCTCGACACCATCGGAACTCCGATCACACTGACCGCCACCGGCGCGACGACCTATGCGTGGACCGCGACCCTCGACGGGGCGAATGGTCCCGAGGCGACGGGCTCCAGCCCGAGCTTCGTCTTCACGCCGGGCGCCTCGGGGACCTACACGATCAGCCTGGCCGCCACGGATGCGTTCGGGCAGCAGTCCGTGAGCGTGGTCACGGTCCTGGTAGCCGCCCCCAGCGTGCAGATCCTTGGGGTTCCCGCGAACGGCTACGTGGCCGAGGGGTCGTCGTTCTCGCTCTCCTCGCTGACCAAGAATGCCCCGGCCGGCTCGAGCCTGGCCTGGACGATCGCGGTCGGCGCCGGGACGGCCGGGCCGGCCGTCGGCGGATCGAGCTTCACCTACACGCTCCAGGACGTCGGCTCGTACAACGTGACGCTCCGCCTGCTCGATGCGAACGGCCATGCGATCGCGGCGGCATCCCAGCAGATCATCGGGATCGGCGTGGCACCGACGGCGGTCCTTTCGGGCGGACCGACCGGCTCGTCCAGTCCGGAGGGGACGGCCCTGACCTTCCAGGGCACGGCGTCCAGCGCGACGGCCGCCGCGACCGCCCTGGGCTACTACTACAAGTGGACCGCCACGCGGGGAGGCGTGACCTATGCGAGCACCTCGACCGGCACGCTGAGCACGTCGCCCTCCTCGTTCGCCTTCACGCCCGGGCAGGCCGGGACGTACGTCATCCACCTCTCGGCCGTGGACTCGCGCGGCTTCGAGGGCCTGGAGGTCACCCGCTCGGTCGATGTCACCGCCGTCCCGCCGACGGTCGCCATCACCGGGCTCCCCGCCAACGCCACGGCGGTCGTCGGATCGACGCTCTCGCTGGGGGCGTCCGTCACGGCCGCGACGGGTCCCCTTCAAGGCGCCGGCTTCTTCAACACCTGGACCGTCGCGTACGCGGGGATGACCTATGGCCCCTATTACGGTTCCGGGCTGAATCTGACCACCAACGGCGTGGGGCTGTACGCGATCACGCTCAGCTCGGAGGACGCCGAAGGGGTCTCCGGCCAGACGACGGCGGTCGTCAACGTCGTGGACGTCGCGCCCGTGGTGTCTCCGACGGCCGGCAGCCTGGCGGCGACGCAGGGGAGGATTTCGACGTTCGCGCTCGGATCCGTGGCCGGTCCCGGACTGGCCCTCGGCCAGGGCACGCTCCTGGTGAACTGGGGCGACAGCACGTTCTCGTCGTACCCGATCTCGTCCGCGGGGACGCTCCCCCTGGCCTCTCACGCCTACAGCCTGGCCGGCTCCTATACCGTCTCGGTCGGCGTCACGGACGTCTATGGAATGCAAGGCTCCGCGACGCTGACCGCGGTCGTCTCGGGTATCGCTCCCGTGCCATCGATCCTCGGCGTCCCGTCCTCCTGGGCGGCCGGCGTGCCGGTCACCCTGGGAAGCTCGGTGAGCGTGGCTAGCCAGGCCGAGGCGGCCTTCGGCCTGTCGTACTCGTGGACGGTGACGAAGGATGGGGCCGCATACGCGATCCCGGGGAACCCGGTCACCAACCTCTCGAGCTTCACCTTCCAGCCCACGGTGGCCGGCGCCTACGTGATCACCCTCTCCGCGACCGGCCACAACGGCCTGGTGGGGCACGCCTCGACGAGTTTCACGATCAACCAGACGGTCTCCGTCGTCAGCGTGACGGCCACCAGCGCCTCGTACAGCGGCTCCGCGTATGGGGGCTCGCCGGTCACGACCGTGAACGGGACAGCGACCACGCAGGGCGTCGCATACAGCTATTACCTTCAGGGCTCGACCACGCCGATCGCGGCGCCCGTTCATGTCGGGTCGTACACGGTGAAGGCCAGCTACGCCGGTTCGGGCCTCTACACCCCGGGATCGGCCTCGGCGAATTACGCGATCAACCCGGCCTCGACGTCGGTGACCGGCTCGAGCTCGGGGGTGGCATTCGGCGGCTCCAGCCTCATCGCGACGATCACCTCGGCCGCGGGGATCCCGACCGGGAGCGTCTCCTTCTACGACAGCACCACCATGACCGCCCTGGGGTCGGCCCCGGTCGACGCCACGGGAAAGGCCACGATCACCCCCTCGATCCCCCTGGGGGCGGGTGTCCATTCCATCCTCCTGACGTTCACGAGCACCTCGGGGGATTTCAACGGCTCGAGCGCGAGCTTCGCCGTCAACAGCCAGGCGTCGATCTACGTGCTGAACGCGACGGCCTCCGCGGCGATCAGCGTCTCGGGAAGCTCGGTGGTCACCGTGCCGGGGACAATCCAGGTCGCCTCGAGCTCGTCGACGTCCGTCGTGCTCTCGGGCGCCTCGAGGCTGAACGCGGCGTCCATCGGCGTGTACGGCGGGACGTCGGTCTCCGGGAGCTCCGGCTTCAGCGTCACCCCGACCAGGCTCACGAGCCGCCCGGCCGATCCGCTCGCCGGCCTGCCGGTCCCCTCCGCCACCGGCCTGGCGACGAAGGCGGCCGTGAACGTCGCCGCGAACTCGGTCGTGACGATCTCGCCGGGGATCTACCCGTCGATCACGGTCGCCGGCAGCGGCAAGCTGACCATGCAGGCGGGGACCTACGTGATCACGGGCGGCGGCTTCAGCGTCAGCGGCGCGGGCTCCGTCACGGGTTCCGGTGTGTTCATCTACAATGCCGGGAGCAACTACAACGGCGGGTCGGGGAGCACGTTCGGCTCGTTCGCGCTCGGCGGCAGCGGCACCATCAACCTGACGCCGCCGACCTCCGGCACCTATGCGGGCGTCTCGATCTTCCAGTCCCGCGACAATACCCGCCCCATGTCGCTCAGCGGCGCGGCCGCGGCCCAGCTCGGAGGGGGGACCATCTACGCCCCCGCCGCGGCCCTCAGCCTGAGCGGCAGCACCCAGGTCGGAGGGACCGGAGCGGCAAGCAGTAGCCTGATCGTCAGCACGTTGACTCTCACCGGTGCCACCGGCGCCTATCAGTTGGCAAGCGGATCGGCACCGTCGATGACCGTCTCCACCTTCAACTGGATCACCGCCCCGGTGCTGACGCTGGCGGCAGTGGACGACACCGGGGCGGGCCTCGATCCCGCCAAGCTCGCCGATCTGGGCGCCGCGATGTCTTACGTGAACCAGGCCCTTGCGGCCTTCGGGGTGAATCTCTCGTGGGCCGGAGACGCCACGACCGCCGACGTCATGCTCCACTTCGCGACCACGACACCCGCGGGCGGGGCTGATGACGGTGTGATCGGTTACACGACGGCCCAGAACGACGTCTATTTCGTGGATGGCTGGAACTACGCCACGTCCCTCGATCCGGCTCAGACCGGCCCGGATCAGTTCGACTTCATGACCCTGGCGATCCACGAACTGGGGCACGTCCTGGGGCTCGGTGAGAGCGACGATCCCGGCTCGGTCATGTATGAGTACCTGTCGCCGGGGACCGTCCGCCGCGAGTTCACGACCTCGAACCTGACCCGGATCAACACCGACGCCGATCGCTTCATGAAGGTCGCGGCGGCACCCAGCGCCCACCAGCGGGTATCCTTGTCTTCGACTCCGCGGCTCGCCTGGGACCCGGGGATCGTCACCTCGTCTGCGGCCCCGAGCGCGATTCCGGGCGCGAAAGGCCTGGGAAAGAGCGCCGCCACGAGGCCCCGAGTCGCGATCCCATCGAGCCGATCTGGGCGAGCCATCCTTCAAGGCACGATCCGGGTCGACATGGGGCCCTCCGCCGGAATCTCGTCCGATGACTCCAGCCGGGCCGCCCTCATCGACCTGGCGATCGACCAGGCGAGCGTCGCGGGAGGGCTGCTGCCGCGTGTGGCGAAGCGGCCCGGCCGAGGCTAAGATGTGCCCCATCAACACCGACGTGCCACATCCGCTGGGCCTCATCTACGACGACGACGCCTACGTCGAGATCGAGGCGCGCCGAGACCCGACGAGCGATGGCCGTGCCGCCGGCCTCATGGGCCGGCAGGTCGCCGGTCAATCATTCCTCGGTGCCCTGCTCCGCCATGGCACCTGGACGGATCTCGCCGTGCTCGCCCGCCATCCGGGCGCGGAGCGGTCGCTGGAGCGAGCCTGTCGCGAGAATCCATCCGAACGTCCCAGGAGGCTGCATCTCTTCGACGAGAGCCGGCTGCTGGACGACCCGCGGGGCCTCCCGCCCGCCCGGCTCCTGCACATGCCCTCGCCGCTCGATTCGCGCCACGCCTGGGCGCGGCAGTCGATGGGCGCCTCCTCGTTTAGCCTGACGGGGGTGACGCATACCCTCTGCGCCGCGGAGGCCGTCCGCCAGCTCTGCGACATGGTCACCGCTCCGTTCGAGGCGCACGACGCCCTGATCTGCACGTCGTCCGCGGTCGTTCGCATGGTGAGGACGGTGACCGACGACTACGCGGCGTACCTCCGTGACCGGCACGGGGGCTCGCCATCGGTCCGCGTCCGGCTGGAGACGATCCCGCTCGGGGTCGATCTCGACCGGTTCCGTCCCGCCACGCCCGAGGAGCGGGCCGACTGGCGGTCGAGGCTGCGCGTGGGCGACGATGAGATGGCCGTGCTCTTCGTGGGCCGGCTGGCCCATCATGCCAAGGCACACCCTTTCCCGATGTTCCGCGCCTGCGACCTGGCGGCCAGGTCGTCGGGCCGATCGATCCACCTCATCCTGGCCGGGTGGGCGCCGCATCGCGCGATGCTCGACGCGTTCATCGAGGGCGCCCGGACGTTCGCGCCGGGCGTGAAGGTGACGCTCCTCGACGGGATGAACGCCGACGTCCGGTTCGGCGTCTGGAAGGCGGCGGACGTCGCCGTCTCGCTGGCGGATAATCTCCAGGAGACCTTCGGGCTGGTCGTCGTGGAGGCGATGGCGAGCGGACTGCCCGTCGTGGCCACGGACTGGGACGGATATCGCGATCTCGTCGAGCACGAGATCACCGGCCTGCTGGTCCCCACCGCGATGGTCGCCGGCGCCACGACGGGGACCACGGCGAGGCTGCTCTACGGAGCGATCGGGTACGACCAGTTCCTCGCCGAGACCAGCCAGTCCATCTCCGTGGACGTGACCGCCGCCGCCGCCGCGATCGGCCGCCTGGCTGCCGACGAGTCCTATCGTCGCGAGCTGGGAGCGGCGGGCCGGGCGCGGGCCGTCGAGAACTACGCCTGGCCGGTCATCATTGCCCGCTACGAATCGCTCTGGAGGGAACAGGAATCGATCCGCGAGTCGCTGGCAGCCACCGCCCCGATCACGCATCCTCCCGCGATCTACCCGCCGCCGGATCGCTCATTCGCGGGCTATCCCTCGCGCTGGATCCTCGGCGACCCCCAGGAGGTCGCCGCGACGGAACGGGCCGCGAGCGACCTGGCCCTCTTCCTGGATCTGCCGTTGACCCACCACGCCGCCGAGGCTCGCATCGGGGATGCGGGCCTGATACGGAAGGCTCTCGCCGCCGCGAGCCCCCGATGTTCGGTCGCGAGGCTGGACGACCTGTTCGCGTCGGCCGGCGTCGATTCGGGCCGGGCTCGGGCGACCCTGGCATGGCTTCTCAAATACGACCTCCTTCGACTCGTCGACCGCCCCGGGACCGAGTGACCATGCGGATCCTCTTCGTCCACCAGAACTTCCCCGCGCAGTTCGGCCACATTGCCCATCACCTGGCGAAGTCGCGAGGCTGGACGTGCGACTTCGTTACTCAGCCGACCACCGCCGCGCTCGACGGAGTGAGGACGATCCCCTACACGATCAGCGGGGGGGCACGCGAGACCACCCATTACTTCAGCCGGACGTTCGAGAATGCGGTCTGGCACGCCCACGCCGTCTACCAGGCCTGCCAGGCGGTCCCCGATCTCGCTCCGGACCTGATCGTCGGCCACAGCGGTTTCGGATCGACCCTCTACCTCCCGGAGCTGTTCCCGGGCGTCCCCGTGCTGAACTACTTCGAGCACTTCTACCATCCCCACGGCTCCGACCTGGACTTCCGCCCCGACTTCCCCCCCGAGCCTCGAGACTTCCTTCGGGCCTCGACGCGGAATGCGATGATCCTCCTGGACCTGAACAACTGCCGGCTGGGCTATAGCCCCACGCACTACCAGCGAAGTCTCTTCCCCGCCGAGTACCAGCCCAGGATCGAGGTCATCTTCGACGGCATCGAGACGAACGTCTTCCATCGCCGCGAGAACGTCCCTCGGCGCGTGGGGAACCGGGAGATCCCGCCAGGGACCCGGATCGTGACCTACGTCAGCCGCGGCTTCGAGTCGATGCGCGGATTCGACATCTTCATGCGAGCGGCCCGCCTCATCGCTCGTGAGCATCCGGACGTGCTCTTCGTGGTCGTCGGCAGCGACCGTGTCTGTTACGGGGGGGACGAGAAGCACATCCGCCATCGCACCTTCCGGGAGCACGTCATGGCGCAGGATGATTACGACCCGAGCAAGTTCCTCTTCACGGGTCTCGTGCCGACGGACGCCCTGGTCGACATCCTCAGCCTGAGCGACCTTCACATCTACCTGTCGGTGCCGTTTGTGCTCTCGTGGTCGCTCATGAACGCCCTCGCCTGCGGATGCGTCGTCCTGGCCTCCGACACGGAGCCGGTCCGCGAGGTCATCCGAGAGGGCGAGACGGGCCTCCTCGCCGACTTCTTCGACCACGAGGCCTTCGCGCGGCGGGCGATCGAGGTCCTCCGCGAACCTCGTGCGTTCCGAAGCCTCGGGGATCAGGGCGCCGCCATGATCCGGGAGCACTACGCCCTTTCCGCGATCCTCCCGAAGCTGGTCGGACTCTTTCAGCGGGCCGTATCGGGCCCGTGAAAAATGACCTTCGTCTCGACGCTGGTTCGTTCGATCGACACGATCAAGGATCCCCAGGCCAAGGTGACTCGGAGCCACGCCCGATGAGCGAGACGCGCAACCCTCCCGCGGTCGACACGACCGTGATACCGTCGGGAACGCCGGCGGGCGAGACGGTCGAGGCCGCAACGGCCGCCGCGACCGTCGGCGCCGCGGCTCCCTCGATGTCTCCCACGATGGACGTCAGCCCCGGCCCGCCCCGCACGGAGCATCCCGCGACGGTCGTCGGCCAGTCGCCGAGCATGGAAGGGACGCTCCCCGACCGGCGGGCCGATCCGGGCGAGACGCTCGACGAACCGCGCCGGGCGGACACCACGCTCGCGGGGGGAGCGTCCGTCACCGATCCGGGTTCGCGCGCCGGATTCGACCTCGATCTCGACGCCACCGAGGATCCGGATCGGACCGAGGCCCCGACCACCGAGCCGGGAGGAGGGGCCTCCGCGCGGCGTCGGCCGCGAGCGGCTGGCGTCGAGGTCCCTGGCTACGAGATCATCGCCGAGATCGGCCGCGGCGGCATGGGAGTCGTCTACAAGGCGAGGCACGTTCGGCTCAACCGCCTGGTCGCCCTCAAGATGATCCTGGCCGGTGCCCATGCCTCGGACGACCAGATCGCAAGGTTCCACATCGAGGCCCGGGCCGTCGCCCAGATCCAGCACGAGGGGATCGTCCAGATCCACGAGGACGGCGACCACGACGGGCTGCCGTACTTCTCCCTCGAGTTCGTCCCCGGGGGGAGCCTCCATCAGTTGATCGGCGGCAAGCCGCAGCCCCCCCGGGCCGCCGCGTCGATGGTGATGGCCCTCGGCCGGGCGATGGCGGAGGCCCATTCCAAGGGGATCATCCACCGGGACCTGAAGCCGGCCAACGTCCTGCTCACACTCGACGGCAAGCCCAAGATCACGGACTTCGGCCTGGCCAAGCAGATGGAAGCGGACTCGAAGCAGACCCGCTCCGGCGCGATCATGGGGACGCCCTCCTACATGGCCCCGGAGCAGGCGTGGGGCCAAACCCACGAGATCGGGCCTCTCAGCGATCAGTACGCGCTGGGGGCGATCCTCTACGAGATGCTCGTCGGCCGTCCCCCCTTCCAGGGTGCGACGGCCCTGGAGACGCTCGAGCTCGCCCGGACCCAGGAGCCGGTCCCGCCGACGCGGCTCCAGCCCAAGCTGCCGACCGACCTGGAGACGATCTGCCTCAAGGCGCTCCAGAAGGACCCCGCCAGGCGATTCGCCGACGCCGCCGCGATGGCGGAGGACCTGCGGCGGTTCCTCGACGGCGAACCGATCGTCGCCCGCCCCGTCGCCGCCCCCGAGCGGTTCTGGCGTTGGTGCAAGCGGAATCCCAGGGTCGCGGCCCTCGCCGGAGTGATCGCGCTCATGGGGATCGGGATCACCGTCGGGTCGGCGGCGTTCGCCTCCTCGCTCAGGAAGCTCAACGGGGAGCTCACGAATGCCTACACGAAGGAGGAGAGCGCCCGCAAGACGGCGCAGGCCAACGAGCTCGCCGCAATCCAGGCCCGGAACGAGGCGATCGCCGCCACCAAGGGGGCCTTCGCGCAAAATCGCAACGCCCTCGAGGCGCAGCGAGTCTTGAGCGTCCTGCTCAATCAGCGGCTACTCTCGATCCCGGGGACCCAGGGGATCCGCGAGGAGCTGATCAACACGACGCTGACCGGCCTCGAGGCGACCATGGCGTCCCTGGAAGGCCTCGGAACCGTCGCGCCCGATCGGGAAGGGAACGCGCTGGCGCTGAGGACGCTCGCGGGGATCAACCAGCGAGCCGGGCTGATCGCGATGGAGTACGGCAAGTACGACGAGACGGCCCGCTACTTTCGACGCATGGAGGAGCTCGCCGAGAAGCTGGCTGCCGCCGACCCCGGGGCCGTCGAGCCCATCAAGGTGAAGGGGAGCGTGAAGGCGACCGTCGGCGACTTCGAGCTGGACCGGATCGGCGACGCCGAGGCCGCCCTCCGGCACTACGAGGAGGCCCTGGCTCTGCGTCGCGACTGGCTGGCTCGCGAGCCGTCGAACGACGAGGCCAAACGGGGCGTGGCGAACATGCTCGGTGCCCTCGCTCGGGCCCGCCTCCAACTGGGGGCCCCGGCGAAGGCGCGCGACCTCTACCGCGAGGAGATCGCGCTCCGCGAGCAGCTTTCTCCGTCCCTCGCCGGACAGGTCGAGGTCCGACGGGAACGGGCCGGCCTCGAGGACAAGCTCGGCGACCTGGAGGTCTCGCTCGGCGATCCGGCGGCGGGCCGAGCCCACTTCGAGCGGGCGCTCCGGCTCCGCCGCGAGATCGCGGCCGAGAACCCTGGCGAGACCCAGGCCCAGCGCGACGTGCTCCTGTCGCTGGAGAAGCTGGGGAACGACGCGTTGATCGCGCGTCGGGACGCGAGGGCGGCCCTCGCGCCCTATCGCGAGGCGCTCGACGGCTTCGTCGCGCGACTCAAGCTGGAGCCGTCGTCGGTTCAGGCCCGGATGGACGTCGCGCTGGCCCATTACTACGTCGCCACGGCCGAGCTTCGTGCCGGGGATCCGAAGGCGGCGGCCTCTCATTACCGCGCGTGTCGCGATATCCGCGAGGAGCTGGCGAAGGATCCGAAGACCAAGATCAGCACCCTGGACCTGATGCTCGACCTCGCCCGGACCGGCGACCACGCAGGGGCCTCGGAGATCGCCGAGGCGATGATCAAGGAGCCGCCCCTCGATGCACGCGTCTACTTCCAGGCCGCGTGCGGCTTCGCGCTCTCCGCCGGCGCCGTGGCCGATTCAGGCCCGTCCGATGCGAGTGCCCGACAGGCCCGGCACTATACCGACCGCGCCTTCGACGCGCTCCGCCTCGCGCTCAAACGCGGCTGGAGGAGCGCCGACCAGGTCGCGACCGACCCCGATCTCGACCCGATCCGCGCCGATCCCCGGTTCGCGACGCTCCTCGAGGACTTCCGGAAGGCAGGGCCGTGAGAATCCTGGTCGCCATCCCCCATTACTTCGACGCGGCCGGCTCCTCCCCGGAGTCGTTCCGCCACGGTTCCCTGTCTCGCGACCCGGCACCGAGGGCCGCCGCGCTCACCGCTTGCCTCTCCGCCCTGAGGCAGACGTTCGACGGCCCCCAGGTCATGATCGACCTGGCCACCCGCCGAGCCGTCCCGGCGAATCACCGATTCGTGGCGTCGAAGCTGGACATCGTCGTCTGCACGACTCGCGGGTGCCACCTGCTGTCCGGCCTCTCGATTCCCCGGGACGACTACATGCATCAGCCGGCGGACGTGGAGCCGCTCCTGCTGGGATTCGAATGCCACGCCGCCCTGCACGAGCGGATCGGCGACTACGACTACTACGCCTACCTCGAGGATGATCTGGTCGTCACCGACCCCTGGTTCTTCGCGAAGCTCGCCTGGTTCCACGATCAGGTCGGGGTCGAGTCGCTCCTCCTCCCCAACCGGTACGAGGTCGCCAGCGGCCGCGTCGCGAGGAAGGCTTACCTCGACGGCGATCTCGCGCCTGAGGTCACGGCCCCGTTCCAGGACCCGACCGATCGGCCCGAATTGCGGTCGAGCTTCCTGGGCGTGGATGCCCGGTTCGTCCGGCCGCTCAATCCCCATTGCGGCGGCTTCTTCCTATCCCTGGACCAGATGCGACGCTGGGCCCTGCGGCCCGATTTCCTGGACCGCGACTGCAGCTTCATAGGCCCGCTGGAGAGCGCCGCCAGCCTCGGCATGATGCGTACCTTCCGCGTCTACAAGCCCGCACCGGAAGTCGCCAGCTTCCTCGAGATCGCCCATCACGGGACGGGATTCATCGACAACCTGCGGTACTCCTAGTCTGACGACGTTCGGTTGTATCGGACGAATGACGCGAATCCGGGGGGACACTGGATAACTTTGGTTGCAGTTTACTATTCGTTGACTCGATGATAAGCACAGTCTAGTATTCGTATGGGCGATTGAAGTACGACCAAGTCCCATCACGTCCTCGAAGACGTGGCACTCTATCGACCTCGCTTCCAGTCTCGCTCCGCGTGCTCTGAGTCTCCGCTCCCCGCCTCGGATCTCATCCCTTCGCGGGATGCTGGTCCTCGCGGGCTCCCTCCCTTCTCCGGGCGGAGATGTGTCAGGCACGACAGGTCCCGGCTTCCTCCTCGTACCACGGGAGACCGCGCCGCATGCACGCTCTAGCGCACTCCATCCGCATCGGAATGGCCCTTTCCTTCCGGCTGATCGGGGTCGTCCTGGCGATCGGGTTCGCGATCACCACGGTCGCCGCCGACGAGCCGGATCCGAAGTCCTACTGGGACGTCAAGGATCTGCGCCCCGGGATGAAAGGGACCGGGCGGACGGTGATGGTGGGGACCCGGCTGGAGGAGTTCGGCGCCGAGGTGCTGGGGGTGATGCGCGACGTCAGCCCGGGGCGGGACATGGTCCTCTGCCGCCTGACGGGGTGCAACCTCGAGCACGCCGGGATCATTCAGGGGATGAGCGGGAGCCCGATCTACATCGACGGCAAGCTCGTGGGGGCGGTCGCCTACGCCTGGGAGTTCGCCAAGGATCCGATCGCCGGCGTGACGCCATTCCAGCAGATGGTGAGCTACGTCCGGGCCAGCGACCGCCGGCTCGCCGCCGAGTCCCGCGATCGGTCCCAGGGCAAGGGCTTGCAAGCGGCGCGTCTGGCCGTCTTCCCCGAGCTGCTGGATCCCTCCGAACCCAACTCACCCGACGCGGCCTCGCCCAGCCCCGAAGCCCCCCTGCCCCTGGCCGGTGGCGGCATGGCCGGCATGCGGCCGATCGTCACGCCGCTGGCCGCGTCCGGGTTCAGTCCCCGTGCCCTCGCCCAGCTCGAGACGAGCCTGCGCCCGCTGGGAATGGCGCCGATGGCCGGCGGCATGGCCCCGGACCACGTCCTTCGCGAGGAGAAGTCGTGCGCCCTCAAGCCGGGCTCGCCCCTCTCGATCGCCATGGTCATGGGCGACTTCGACCTCTCCGGGATCGGGACGGTCACGCATGTGGAGGGGGGACGCGTCTACGGCTTCGGGCATCCGATGTTCAGCCTGGGCTCCTGCGAGATGCCGATGATGACCGGCTACATCCACACCGTCTATCCTCGCGCCAGCGTCAGCATGAAGATGGGCTCGCCGCTCCACGTCGTGGGGGTGATCGATGCCGACGTCAGCACCTGCGTCGCCGGCCGGATCGGCCCCGAGCCCGACATGCTGCCCGTCAGCGTCCGCGTCAAGACGGGCCGGTACGCGGACTCGAGGACGTACCGGGTCCGGATCGTCCGCGAGCCGACCCTCCTGCCGAACCTGCTGCTCTCGGTCCTGACGAGCGCCATCGACACCGAAGGGAACTTGCCGGAGGAGCTGACGGCCCGGCTCTCCGCCACCTTCAAGATCAAGGGGCAGGAGCCGATCACCCTCGCCGACACGTTCAGCGGCCCGCGGTACGGCGGCCAGTCCGGCGCCTCGACACTCTTCGGGCCGCTCGCGGCGATCGCCAACATGCTCGTGCACAACCCGTTGGAGCCGATCCGGATCGAGGAGATCGAGTGCCTCGTGGAGATCGAGCCGGGGCGGAAGGTGGCCACGATCGAGTCGGTACGACTGCTCTCCGACACCGTCGAGCCCGGGAAGGCCCTCCGCGCCTTCGTGACGCTCAAGCCGTTCAAGGGCGAACGCGAGATCCTCGAGGTCGAGCTGCCCATCCCGGCCGACTTCCCGGAAGGGGCCCACGAAGCCCTCTTCACGGACGTCTCGGGCTCGATCCGCCGCCGGTTCCGCAACGAACCTCCGCTCTCGGAGCCTCGCGACCTGGCGACCTTCATGAGGTCGATCCGAGTGCAGACGGAGCCGCGGCGGACGGCCGTCTACGGCCATGTCGCGACGCCGGAGCGCGGCCTGGCCGTCGGCGGCCACGAGCTGCCGAACCTCCCCGGCAGCGCCCGGGCCGCGTTCGCGTCGCGGAAGGAAGTCGCCCCTCAGCCGATCCGCTCTGACCTCATCACCGCCAGGCCGGTCGGCTGGGTCGTCGAGGGGAGCCAGAGTCTCCGCTTCACCGTGGCCAGGGACCCGGGGCTTTCGCTATCGTGGAAGTGAACCGCCCCGGCCGCTTGGAGTGGCGAAGGTAGACGATTCCAGCTCCTGGACCCGCCCTGGGAAGGGATTTCCGCGTCATGATCAAGCCCCCGATGCGCCTCGTCGCCGCGACCCTGATCGGACTGGCCCTCACCCTGCCCGCGACGGCAAAACTGGAGACCTGGCGGCAGGAAGGCCCGGCGGGCTTCGCCCGGAATCGTCGCGAGCGGATCGTGCTTTCGGACCAGGGCCGCGCCCGCCTCGGGCGCGAGCTCGAGCCAACCGGCTCGCTCCCCGCGGAACGAGTCTGGGACCTGGCACGAGGGAAGGACGGCGCGGTCTATGCGGCCACGGGCGACGGCGGCAAGGTCTTCCGGCGGGACGCAAGGGAAGGATCGACCTGGGTGCAGGTCCTCGCCGCAGCCGACGGTGAGGTCCTCTCGATCGTCACGACCCCGGACGGCCACACCTTCGCCGGGACCGGGCCGACCGGCCAGGTCGTGGACGTGACCGACCCGGCCCATCGGTCCTCTCGTCCCGATCCGCACGTCCAGTACATCTGGGACCTGGCGGCGGACGGGTCCGGGAATCTGTATGCGGCGACGGGCCCGACGGGGCAGCTGTGGAAGCGAACGCGAGCGGGCACTTGGTCGCTCCTCCTCGACAGCAAGGCGAGCCACCTCCTCTCGGTCGCGGTCACACCCGATGGAATCGTCTACGCCGGCAGCGATGGCGAGGGCCTGATCTACCGGATCGAGAAGGACGGCAAGGTTTCGGTGGTTTACGACGCACCTCAATCGGACATTCGTGCCCTGGTGGTCGCGACCGACGGGACGCTTTTCGCCGGGACGGCCGCGGAATCGAACGCGAATGCCAGTCGGCTCGCCGCGCTATTCTCCCCTGCCGCGGACGGGCTGGATGCCGGTCCTTCCTCGGTCGGTGGGGTTCGGTCCTCGGCTCCGACCGGAGCCGCCGGACACGTGGAGGCGGCGAGGGTCCCTCAGGAGCGTGCCCCCCTGGCCGAGCGAAGGCCGACCGCGTCCGGAACCGCCGCACTGAGAACCCTCATGCCGGGCGAGAACGCCGTCTATCGGATCGAGGCCGACGGGGCCGTGCGCGAGATCTTCCGCGCCCGGGCCCTGATCTTCGCGCTCGGATGGTCCGCCGATCGACTCCTCGTCGGGACGGGGCCGGATGGGCAGCTTTATGAGATCCGCGATCGCGACGCGGAGAGCACGCCGCTGGCGAAGCTTGACAGCGGTCAGATCCTGTCCCTGCTGCCCGAACCCGAAGGCGGGATCCTGCTCGGCACGGGCGATCCCGGCACGGTAGTGAGGTTATCCTCCCGTCACGCTGCCCGGGGAGAGATCGTCTCGGAAGTCCACGACACAAGACTCCGGTCCCGGTTCGGAGCCCTCTCCTGGCGGGCCGACACGCCACCCGGCACGACCGTCTCACTCCAGGTACGCACCGGGAATGTCGGCGAGCCGGACGAGACCTGGTCCGCGTGGTCGGCCGAACAGACCATCGCCTCGTCGTCACGCGCCGATGTGCCGGCCGGGCGGTTCGTCCAGTATCGGGCCAGGCTCGCCACAAGCGATCCGGCCGTCACGCCGGAGCTCGCAACGGTCGCCCTCTCCTACCGCTCCGTCAACCTGCCACCGGAGATCACGAAGCTCGACGTCCCCGACGTGAGCGTCGCCGACGGATCGACCCGCCAGGCACGCATCAGCGTCCGCTGGGAGGCGATCGATCCCAACGACGACGACCTCGCCTTCACGCTCCAGGTCCGCAAGGACGGCTGGCCGAGCTGGATCTCGATCACCCCGTCGGCGATCACGGAGAAGAGCTTCAACTGGGACGCGACGACGTTCCCCTCGGGGACCTACCGGATCCGCCTCTCGGCCACGGACCGGCCGTCGAACGGCGAGGGGGACACGCTCACTCGAGATCGCGAGAGCGGCCCCTGCCTCATCGACCACGAGCCGCCGACCGTTTCGATCGACCCGAAGCGCGATCAGGCCGGGATCTCCCTGAGCGATGGCCTGACCCGACTGGCGAAGGCCGAGTATTCGCTCGACGGCGGAGCCTGGACGCCCCTCTTCCCGGACGACGGCCTCTTCGATACGCTTCGAGAAGCAATCACTCTCCCCCTGTCCGGCCTGAAGCCGGGTGCCCACATGCTGATGGTCCGCGGGACCGACGCCGCGGGTAACGTGGGCACAGGGGATGCGCTCCTCACCGTGAAGGATTGATTGATGTCCCCCCGGCTTCCACGACGCGCCGGGGCCACGGCGGCCGATCTTGCGGTGGGCCTGGGCCTGGCCGCGGCGGTCCTCCTCACCGCCCTCATGGCCCTTCCTCGCAGTCGCGAGCAGGCCCGTCTTGCCGCCTGCCAGCGGAACCTGGGCCAGATCGGCCTGGCGCTGGCGCTGTATGACGGGATGGAACGGCACCTGCCGGCGATCGGCAACCTGGAGGTCATCGACGCCTCCTCGTCGCCGCAGGCCGCCCCGGCTGGACCCGGGCCATTGCGGGCCTTGCTGGACACGCTTGGCCTGGAGAACTTCCAGGGCTTGAAGCCGGGAGGCGACCTGCCTCGAGCCGCCGGATCGGTCCCGGAAGAGGGCCCGGTCGCCGGCTTCGTCTGTTCGAGCGACGCCATGGCCACGACTCGCAAGCTCCGCGCCCCGGTCAGCTACCGGGCGGTTACCGGGGGAGACACGCTGGGTCGCGACGGAGCGTTCGCACCGGGTCGGTTGCTCCGGATCGAGATGGCGGAGGCATCGGACGGCGCCAGCTTCACGGCCGCCTTCTCGGAACGGAAGGTCGGCAACGGTCGCGACGAGCAGGGTTACGAGGGCAATTTCGCCGCCGCCCCGGGCCCGATCCCGCCGGGAGGTTGCCCCGAACCCGGGGGGTTGCACTGGTATGGAGACGCGGGCTCGTCCTGGGTCCGGGCGGGCTATCGCTCAACTCTCTACAATCACTCCCTGACGCCGAACGCCGCCCCGTCCTGCGTCGCCACGGACGGAAAATCGGCCGCGATCGGCGCCTCGAGCGGCCACCGCCAGGGCGTGAACCTGCTCATGCTGGATGCCTCCGTGAGGCTGGTCACCCCGACCGTCTCCTCGAAGGTGTGGAAGGAATTCGCCTCCCTGACCGACAATGAGCGTCCGCGTTGAACTCGTCCTCTCGGGATGCACCGATCATGACCCGGCCCGCGCTGATCTTCGACTTCGGCAACGTGGTGGGATTCTTCGACTATTCCCGGATGTATGATCGATTCGGCCGACGGCTGGGCGTCACGGGGACGGACCTGGAAGCGAGCCTGGCCAGGAAGGGAGTGGCCTCGCTCGGGCGCGAGTTCGAGCTCGGCAAGATCTCCGCGGAGGAGTTCGCCCGGCGGGTGTCGGATCTCGCCGGGCTGGACATGGGCTACGAGGAGTTCGAGTCCGAATGGCCGGACATCTTCACGCTCAACGAGCCGGTCGCACGGCTCGTCGAGGGCCTCGACCGGGCCGGCTATACCCTGCTCCTCGGTTCCAACACCAATGCCCTCCACGCGCGGTGCTTCCGGAGCAAGTTCCGGGAGACGCTGGACCGCTTCGATCATCTGGTCTTCTCCTTCGAGCTGGGTGTCATGAAGCCCGATCCGGCCTTCTTCGCCGCGTGCGTCGCCCTGGCCGGCGTACCGGCCGAATCCTGCATCTTCATCGATGACGCGGCGGCCAACGTCGCCGGAGCCATCTCCGCCGGCCTGCGCGGCGTCACGTATCGCGACCCGGCCGGCCTGGTGGCCCAGCTCGCCGACCTGGGCGTCTGCGCACCGGCCGCAAGCCAGGCCTGACGCCGACCGCCGTCCCGAGGGGATCGAAGCTGATCGATTCCGGGCCGGCCGAACCGCAAAGCGCTCGTGCATGATGATATCTTCGAAGTGACTCAACGTAATGGTTAGGCCGATCCTTGCGGACCTCCCCGCCCATGTCGATTTCGAGGATCGGCGCGGAGGCGCGGACGAGGGGGCTCGACGAGGCGGCGAGTCGCGGTCGAAAACCGGCGAGATCCCTGCGGCGGTTTGACTTCTGGGTTCCAGAGGACAGACTCGTACTAACGCGTATTCCCGCGTCGAGCGACCCGGAATTCGTCTGTACAACCCACCTCGCCATCACTTCCTCGAATTCTTTCCCCAAAGGGCTTGACGAACGGAATCGACCTAGTCATCATTGACTGCGTGCATGGAGCCAACCACACAAACACGGTAGCGAGAGTCGCCGGCGGCGCGCCTCGTGGGGCGAGGCGCGGCAATGGCGCTCGACGGGAAGTGGAGCATCCGGGCGTTGCGAGGCCGAGGGGTTTCCCGCGGTCGAGGCGAGCCCGGATGCGGTGCGGAAGCAAACAACCGAGAGGCGTTCGCCGCGGGGTCGGCGGGCGTCGAGGAGCGAGGATCGGTCCGCGGTCAGGTCCAGGAGTCCGTCACATTCCGGTCGGCCGTCGGAGGGGTGCGGGGTCCCGCGCCGAAGGCGGCCGCGGCGGCGAATTCGGGTAGATCATCTTGATCGAGGGGTCGGGGGCGAGCCCGAGGCGCGAGTTCAGGCGTGCCGGGCGGGCCGGCCGGATCCCGCAAGCGAACCGGGGAGTCTGTCGATGGGAAGCTTCGGAGAAGAGAATCGGGGACAGGGACCCAGCCGTCGCCGGGACAGGAAGCATGCCAGGCGGAAGTCGTTCCACTGGCTGGAGGGGCTTGAAGACCGCACCTTGCTGTCGGCGAACCCGTACTACCTGCCCACGACGACCGACCTGGCCGACATCCAGCACGGCCCCATGGCCAACATGGGCGGGTCCCTCGTCAAGGTCTACCAGACGTTCCTCCAGAAGAGCGGCAACACCTCTCAGGTGGCGAGCGCCTATCCGCTCCTCTTCTTCAAGGACAACTCGGTCCTGATCGGGCTGAGCGGCAACGGCAACTTCTCCGGCCTGGTCTCCCAGGCGAAGAACCTGGGGCTCCAGGTCATCAACCAGAACGCGGACTACCAGCTCGTCACGGGCTGGATGCCGATCAGCCAGCTTCCGGCCACCGCCAAGCTCCCCGACCTCATGAGCGGCCACGCCGTCGTCCGGCCCCAGGTGAACGCCCTGGCGGTCAACGAGGGCGACTACACGATGTACTCCAACGTCGTCAAGCAGAACTCGAACTTGACCGGCGCCGGGGTCTCCGTCGGCGTGATGAGCGATAGCTTCAACTACCTGGGCGGCTACGCGACCGACATCAGCACCGGCGACCTCCCCTCCGGCGTGAACATCGTCAAGGAGATCCCCTCCGGGTTCACCGGCACGGACGAAGGCCGGGGCATGGCCCAGAACGTCTACAAGATCGCCCCGGGGGCGACGCTCTCCTTCGCCTCGGGCTATCCCGACGTCGCCGGCTTCGCCGACTCCGTGAACCAGCTCGTCAGCGCCGGCGCGAACATCATCGTCGACGACCTCAGCCTCGCCAACGACCCGATGTTCCAGCAGGGCATCATCGCCCAGGCGATCTCCAAGGCCGTCGCCCAGAACGTGACCTACCTCAGCTCCGCGGGGAACTCCGCGGATCACGGCTACCTGTCGAACTTCCGCGGCGTGAGCGGTACCGTGACCGGCCTCGGCTCCGGCCGGTTCATGAACTTCAACCCCAGCGGCACGTCGCTGACGATGCCGATCACCGTCACCGCCGCCGGCGCGATCATCTCGTTCCAGTTCGACCAGCCGTTCAACACGCAGCAGGTCGACAAGACGAACATGGTCACGTCGCAGTTGAACTTCTACCTGCTCGACCCGACCACCGGCGCCATCGTCTACTCGGGCACGGACGACAACACCCAGACCCAGGAGCCCTTCCAGTTCCTGTCCGGGATCGCCGCGGGCAACTATCTCGTCGCCATCCAGGTCATCAAGGGTCCTGACCCCGGCAAGGTTGAGTTCGTCCAGTTCGGCGACTCGGACATCACCATCCCGCAGACCTTCGGCTCGGCGGGCGGAACCTTCTACGCCACCTCGTTCGGCCACAACGCGGACCCGAACGTCATCGGCGTCGGCGCGATGCCCTGGTGGGCGACCTACCCCGACATCGTCCAGAACCCGATCCGGAACGAGACCTTCAGCTCGTTCGGCCCCCAGATCCTGACCCGCGACGCCAACGGCAACCCCCTCAGCTCGTCGGTCCAGGTCGCCAACCCCTCCGTCACCGGCCCGGACGGCACCAGCACCAGCTTCTTCGGCAACCCGCCCCCGAACGACACGACCCTCTTCAACCCCCCGACGACGACCAACCTCTACGCGATCTTCACGCCGTCTCAGGTCAACACCTACGCCTTCTTCGGCACCTCGTCGGCCGCGCCCAACGTCGCCGCCGTCGCCGCCCTGATGCTCCAGAAGGCGCCGGGCTCGACGCCCGCCCAGATCAAGTCGGCCCTGGAGACGTCGGCCCGGGGGATGAACTCGACCCCCGCCGGGTCCCTCAATCTCCAGTCCGGGTTCGGCCTGGTCAATGCGATCAACGCCATCAACGCGATCGACCTGCTCCGCGTCTCCGAGACCGACCCGGCCAACGGCGCCACGGTCACGACCGCGCCGGGGGGTATCACGGTCATCTTCTCCAAGGCCGTGCAGTTCTCCACGGTCCAGGCCAGCGACCTGGTCTTCACGTCGGTCCCGGCCGGGGTCACCGTGACGCTGGGCACCCCCGTCGCCCTCGACAACCCCACCACGCCGACCAGGGTCTTCTTCCCCTACACCTTCACGCGGTCGAGCGGGACCGCCACCGCCAACGGCCCCTACACCTTCCAGGTGAACGGGCCCATCTCGTCGACCGACGGCAAGGCGCTGGTCCCTTCCGGGAACATCACCTTCACCCTCGCCGACACCACCGGCCCGAGGATCACGAGCGTCGCGACGCTCTCTCGCGTGGTCACGATCACGTTCTCCGAGGCGATGGACGCCAGCACCATCAACCTCAACAATGTGATGGTCCTCCGCCAGAACAACACGGGGAACTGGAACAACGCGATCAACCTCAATGCCGACCCGCGGACCAGGCTGACCTACGACCCCACCACCCGCACCGCCACGCTCGATTACAGTGCCCTCCCCCAGACGGCGTTCCCGTCCGACCGGTACGCGATCGTCGTCACCGACAGCGTGACCGACCAGGTGGGCAACGCCCTCGACGGGGAGTTCAGCGGCACCTTCCCGTCCGGCAACGGCCAGCCGGGCAGCAACTTCAACGACGACCTGGGCTATCTGACCCTGCAGGCCCCCGTGATCACGTCGTTCGGGATGACCTCCGCGAGCGACTCCGGGATCCCCAACGACCAGAACACCAACCTCTCCCAGCCCACGTTCATCGGCCAGGTCTACAACTCGTTCCTGGGGACCGTCGCGAACCTTCAGGTCTTCGTGCAGTTCAACGGACTCCACCCCGAGCTGGGGGGCAACTTCAGCCTGGCGCCCGGAGGCGGCTCGCCGCCGCGCGGGACCACCGGGACCTATGACCTGGTCGCGACGACGGATTCCTCGGGCGCCTTCACCTTCACCGCCCCCGTCCTGCCCGAAGGGTTCCAGAGGGCCAAGCTCGTCGTCGTGGGCGGGGCGGACTCTCCCCCGCTGCCGGGCCTCTCGTCCCAGTTCGAGCGGGCGTTCCGGATCGACAAGACCAGCCCGTCCGTCGTCGGCGTCTCGCTCGTCAACGGCGCGGCCCCCACGAGCCCGTCGCCCAACATCGCGTCCCTGCAGTCGATGCAGGTCGACGTGACCGACTTGGTCAATCAGCTCTACCCCTACATGGGGACGCCCGATGTGGTGCTATTCCCCGCCATCGACCCGACGACCGCGTCGAACATCAGCAACTACTCGCTCGTCCGGACCAACTCGGACGGCACCACGACCGACGAGTCCCAGTACCTGACGAACGCCGCCTTCGTCGCGACCGCGGCCGCGACCTCCGGCGGTTTCGTCACGGCCTACAACGGGCACATCACGCTGACGTTCGCTTCCGGGCTGCCGGGGGGCAACTACTCGCTGGTCGTCCACACGACGCAGCCGCCGTATCCCGGCCTGCTCGACGCCGCCGGGAACAAGCTCGCCGCCAATTTCACCTATTCGTTCAGCGTGGCCACCAACCCGGCCTACGTGACCAACGTCCAGATGCAGAGCACCTGGAGCCCGACCGCCGCCGAAGGCGCGAATACGGTCGGGGGTCCGCGTTCCTACTACGAGGTCCCGTCGACCGACCCGACCTACATCGCCCGCGCGGCGGCCCCGCCGAGCGCCTGGGTGGTCGACCTCTCGACCCCGATCCCGTACACCAACTACACCGGCCTGGCCGCGAACCAGCTCCCGCTGCAGCTCATCGGGTCTGCGGATTCCACCGCGGCGGCGGCCGACGGTGCGTTCGGCACCCTGGGCGTCGCCGGGCTGGGCTCCACCGGCTCGGGATTCCACATCGTCGGCAACGTCTCGCTGGCGCTCTACAACTATGACGCGACCACCGGGACGTCTACCCTCGTGCCGCAGGGCGGCCAGGGTAACAGGCTGGTCCTGACCTACACCGGCGGCGGCAACCTGGCCCCGGATTACTACCGCCTGTACATGCCCAACCAGGTCAACGGGGCCCTGGACACCCGCCTCTTCGACATCTACGGCAACCAGCTCGACGGCGAGTTCCTGGGCGATCAGACGAACACCGGGGCCTACGAGACCCTGATGTCGGACGGGACCTATCGCACCGGCATCTCGGGCGACGGCGTCTCCGGCGGTGCGTTCATGACCGGCTTCGTCGTGGTCCCGGCGGGGAACATCATCTTCGCCCGCCCCGACTACCAGGAGGATCCGCTCCTCTCGAGCACCGTGCCCGACGGCAGCCTCGCCAAGCCGTATTCCGCCTTGGCCCCGGAGAGCAACCCCAACACGGCGCCGGCGAACCCCACCCACGATCCCAACGGCGGCCAGAATAGCAGCCAGTTCTTCCTCTCCGGCTTCAACAAGCAATTCGACCGCAACGGCAACGGGGTGTTCGACCGGTCGGCCCTGTACGCCGCCTCGCAGCTCGCCTTCAAGGGTCCGGTCGTCGTCGTGGCCCTGCCGGGGACGCCCCAGCGTAATCCGGTCACCGGGGCCGTCACCCAGCAGCCGTTCGTGCTCCAGGCCCCGGCCGGCCCCAGCACGCTGATCAACGACGCCAGCGCCTCGGTCCCGTTCGACACCACGCTGGTCTTCACGGCCGGCTCGGCGCTCAAGGCGCAGAACGCGTCGCTGTTCGTCCAGAACCAGGGGAGTGCCCTGCAGGCCCTGGGCGGCTTCTCCACGTCGTCGCAGGTCAATTTCACCTCGTACAACGACACGAGCGTGGGCGGAGCGACGAACAACAACCCGGTCACGACCCCCCGTTCCGGCGACTGGGGCGGCATCGTCTACCGCAGCTACGACCAGGCCGCCCAGCCCACGGCGACCTTCCCGATCGACACGACCCTCAAGGGGATCAACGGCCTGGCCGTCTCCGGCTCGGACGACGTGATGTCGATCGTCAACAACGCCAAGATCCAGTACGGCGGCGGCTCGGTCCCGCAGTCCTCGGGCACCTTCTACAGCGGGATCACGCTGTTCAACGCCCGGCCGGCGATCACCAACGACATCATCACGAAGGTCGGCGGCACCAACGCGGGGCTGCAAGGGGCTATCGGCGCCGACATGGATTCGTTCCGCCAGGACGACACATCCTGGGGCCCGCTCGTCCGCCGCACCACCGTCACCAATAACAGCCTCAACGGCATCTGGCTGATTCCGGAGCGGAACGGCTTCGTGCAGCCGACCAACGCCGTGCCCCTCCCCGACAACCCGACGACCCTCGGCGGGCGGCAGAATTACGTCTTCTTCGAGGCGCTGCCGATCGTCGTCACGGCCCAGCTCATGGTCGGCCAGGAGCTCCTGGTCAACACCGGCGGCGACACCTCCTGGACGGCGGACCGGCTGTATGTGCAGCCCGGCACGATGTTGAAGTTCAACTCGGGCTCCGGCCTCGCGGTCACCAATCCCGACGCCAGCCTCAACGTCGGCTCGCGGTCCTACATCGCCGGGTTCGACCTCGACGACAACTACGGACCCGGCAGCAGCGGCTTCGTCGCCGAGAGCGCGAACGACCCCCAGGTCCTCTTCACGTCACTCTACGACGACGCGGCGACGACCACCCTGGTCCCCTCCCCCATCGACGTGACCGGCGACGGGGCGACGTCCGTGACCTCGGCGATGTGGGGCAGCGTCGGCATCCAGAGCGGGGCGAAGGCCGTCATCAACGCCGCCACCTTCCAGTACGGCGGCGGGGCGATCAACACGCCGACGTACACCATGCCGTCGCAGTCGGTCCTCGCCTTCATCACCAGGGAGACGACCTTCGACACGCCGACCTTCCGCACGGACCTCGGCTCCAAGGTCTACATCACCAACAACAACTTCTTCAACAACTTCGACGCCGCGATGCAGATCGAGCCCAACGGGCTGCTCGCCGGCGATCCGGTCCATCCGCTGGCCTCCGGGCACCCCTTCTTCCGCGGCAACGTGATGCAGAACAACGGCATCGACGGCCTGGCCGTGGTGACCAATCGCATCTTCCTGCACAACGGGACGTGGAACTACCTGGGACCGCTCGAGGCCCAGTCAGCGGGCGGCGGCTATTCCAACCAGGACGTGAGCGCCGTCTGGGATGCGACCGATCTGACCTACGTCCTCCGAGGGACCCTCATCCTCGACAACCGGACGATCCCCTCGGCGGACCCCAACGCGTTCACCGCCGAGCCCAAGCCGACGACCACCCTGACGATCCAGGCCGCCCTGCCGGGCACGCTCCTCGCCGACGGGGAGACGATCCCCAATCCCGGTGCGTCGGTCCTGGTGAAGATGCTCAATGACCTGACGCCCAACGGCAAGGGGACCTTCGGCCAGTTCGGTACCCCCGGCATCGGCGCCAACCAGAACGCAGGCGCCGGTTTCATCGTGGGCGTCGACAACACCGTCGACCCGACCGCGGACGGGCTGGTCGACCCGGGCGTCTACACCCAACTCCGGATCCTGGGCATCGGCGGCAACCAGACCACCGGACAGCAGCGGGTCCCCGTCATCCTGACCTCGCTCCGAGACACCACCGTCGGCGTGACGGCCCGCGGCGTCAAGATGACGGACATCCTGCACAGCACGCCGGCCTGGCAGAGCCAGAACCCCGGCGCCGTGCTGAACACGCCGGCCTCCGGCGACGGCGGCATCATCTACATCGGCGGCAATTCGCTGACCGACTACAACCTGCTGGATCCCCGCGACGGCAGCCTGATCGACAACGCCGATCTCCGCTACCTGACCCGGATCGAGATCCAGGGCGGCGGCATCATCAACGTGAGCAACGACAGCCCGACGCCGGGCTCGTGGTTCAACGACAAGAGCGGCATCAACACGCCGATCACGCAGTTCAACGCCGCGATGGCGATGACGATCTCGAACTCGCACATCGACAGCTTCTCCGACGCCGCGGTCTTCGTCCATCCTGACCAGGCGAACGGGCTCCAGCGGACCCAGGCCGGGGTCATCACGCGAGGCGGCTTCCGGGGCCAGGGCGTCAACCTGTTCATGTACAACAACACGATCTCGAACTCCGGCCTGGCGGGGATCCACGTCGAGAGCGAGAGCGGGGGTGACGACGTCGCCACCGCGCAGAGCCCGAACCAGATCGTCCTGCTCAACAACACGTTCTACAACAACCCCACCGCCATCACGACCATCGCGCCGCAATGGAACGGCACCAACGCGCTCGCCCACACCTACACCTTCGCGATGAACAACATCTTCGTGGGGTCGACGGGCATCGCGGTCAACATCCAGGGGCAGGCGGGCTTCAGCAACCTCCAGTACAATCTGTACTACAACAACGCGACCAACCTGATCGCGAATACGACCGACGGTGACTTCGCCGGCAACAACGGCGTGGTCAACAAGGATCCGCTGTTCGTCAACCCCGGGGCGCTCAATTTCGCCCTCCAGCCCACCTCGCCGGCCATCGACGCGGCCCGCAGCGAGATGGGGCCGTTCCCCGCGGCCAACGTCCTCTTCCCGGCGGTCACGCCCGTCCTCGACGAGCGGGGCGGCATCCGCACCGACCCCGACACCCTGCCCTTCAATCAGATCCCCGGCGGCAGCAACCAGTTCGGCGGCTTCGGCGTGGTTAACGATCCCCGCCAGATCGTGACGCCGCCGGGCTCCGGGAACTTCTCCTTCTACGACCAGTGGGTGGCGGCCCTCCCCACGGCGGACAACGCCTACACCGGGCCGGCGTCCAACGCGGGGACCTATGCCTACACGCCGGTGACCGGCCAGCGCGACATGCTCGGTCTGGAACGGATCGACGACGCGAACGTGAAGAACGTGGGCTTCGGCCGCTATCCGTTCCTCGACCTCGGGGCCATCGAGTACGTCGACCTGAACCCGACGAAGGTGGGGTCGGTCACGGCCCAGCTCCAGGGGAGCACGACCGCGACCAACTTCTACACCGTCGGCGGCAAGGCCGGCGCGAGCTCGACCCCGAACTACCTCTACGTCACCTTCACCAACGCCGTCGACCCCGACTCGCTGAACGCGAGCACGGTCTACCTCCAGGCCCTCGGCGTCACCGGCAACAACACGCCGGGCACGCGGATCAGCCTGGCCGGCAAGCTCGCCTTCGACCAGGCGACGGAGACCCTGACGATCAGCCTGGCGGCCTCCGGTCTGACCCTCAAGACCGACGCCTACCAGCTCGTCCTGGTGGGCAGCGGCGCCCAGGTGATCTCCAACCCGCAGGGCATCGCCCTCGACGGCGAGAGCCTGAGCAACAACAACGACCCGACCACCGGCGTCCAGCTTCCACTCCCCTCGGGCGACGGCAACCCGGGCGGCAACTTCTACAACAACTTCATCATCAACTCGACCCCATCCAGCATCACGCCGGGGACCTTCACGCTGGCGCCGGCCAGCGACACGAACATCGTCGGCGACTTCGTCACCTCGAACAACGTCCCCAGCTTCGTGGGGACCATCTCGGAGCCCAATCCGGAGCTGGTCCCGCTGGCGGGTCAGACCGTGCTGGTGGACGTGGGCGTCGCCTCCGCCAACGCCGACGGGTCGGTGTCCATCGTCTACTTCGCGGACTCGCCGAACATCCCGGCGGCCCTGCTCCCCTACCTCCGCAACAACGCGGGCAGCGCCCTGACCGACTCTTCCGGGGCGTTCAACGTGGCCATCGGGGTCGATGCCGCCAACACCGGCCTCGTGACCAACACGAACCCCCTGAACGACGCCCCCTACAGCGTCGGCACCAGCGGCCAGCTCGTCCCGCTCCCCGGCACGGTCAGCGGCTACTACGTCGCCCGGGCCCGCGTGATCGACCAGAGCGGCAACAACTCGTCGAGCACCGACCCCAACGCCCGGGCCAACTTCGTCGTCGACACCCAATCGCCGCAGGTGAGCATCACCAGCCCCTCCAACGGCAGCGTGGTGTCCACGAGCTCGTCCGCCCAGACGTTCGTGATCAACACGAACGAGAACATGGATCTGACGCACTTCACCGGCGCCCAGATCCAGCTCCTCCTGTCCGCGCCGGACGGGTCGTTCGGGACGGGGGCGACCACGGTCGGCATCTCGAACATCACGGTCACCTACCTGGACAAGGGGACGGCCGGCGGGTCGGGTCGGGAGCAGATCACGTTCACCTCGGCGACCGCCCTGGCCAACGGGCTCTACCAGCTCACGCTGATCGGCTCCGGGTCCAACGGGATCCGCGACATCGCGGGCAACGCCCCGGCCTCCGGCGACGTGGTGGCGACCTTCGCCGTGTTCAACCCGAACAACATCCACGGGCTGTTCGTGGGCGCCGCCGGCTACGTCACCAACCCGAACGCCGCGGCGGGCTCGCGGGCCAACCCGTATCCGACCATCGCCGCGGCGATGGCGGTGGCCGGCGTCGGCGACCGGCTGCAGATCCTGCCCGGCGTCTACACCGAGAACGTGACCCTGGGCCAGTACGTCAGCCTGGCCTCCGCGGCCGTGACCAGCACCGACTCGAACTTCGTGTCGGGGAGTGCCCTGGACACCATCATCCGCTCGCCGGCCGTCGCCTCGGTCGCGACGACGGTCGCGATCGCGGCCTCGAACATGCCGCTCTACTCCAACTCGGCCGGGCTCACGTTCCAGTCGTCGATCACCGGCCTCACGGTCGCGTCGTCGCTGATCGGTGACCCTGCCCTGGGGACGACCAATCCCTCGTCCGTCGGCCTCTGGATCTACAACGCGGCCGTCCTGGTCCAGGACAGCTACTTCATCAACTCCGGGATCGGGATCGCCGTCTACACCGCCGGGGCGACGCCCCCCGCCCCGACGATCATCAACAACGGGGTGATGGGCAACCTGACCGGGATCCAGGTCAACGACCAGGGCTCCTCCTTCGCGTCGACGACCAACGTCATCAACAACACGATCGCGTACAACACGACGGGGCTGAACGCGATCAACTCGGGGAACAGCAGCTCCTCGCAGGTCTACGCGGCCAACAACATCTTCTGGCAGAACCACGACCGGACCCTCAGCCGGCCCGGCGCGGGGGTCATCTCCTCGACCAAGGACAAGGTGGTCCTCAACAACAACCTGTTCTCGGGCAACGGGGCGAGCGACACCAGCAACGCCTACGCGGCAATCAACATCGGCAACGGCTTCGATCCGTCGCTGCTGGGGACGACGGCCGCCGCCGCCCAGTCCAACCTGGGCAACTTCACCGGCTGGCCCGCCTTCGTGGCCCCTCGCGACCCGCGGCCGGGGGCGGACGGCCCGGCGACGTTCCTCCGCGACGCCAACTTCGGGCTGACCTCGAGCTCGGCCGCCATCAACAACGCCCTGGCGAGCGTCGCGACCAAGACCGACATCATCGGCAACGCCGCGAACCCCAATCCGACGACCCGGGGCTTCCAGCTCCCCGGCTACGGCCCCCGCGACGTCGGTGCCTTCGAGTATGTCCCCGCGGGGACGGCCACCACGGGCACCGTGGGCGGCTCGTTCCGGATCGTCACCACGTCGCTCGTCCCGGATGGCTCCTCCGCCGCCAATGGCAGCGAGTTCGACGTCTACTCGACGCCGGACTCCGTGACCGTGAGGTTCTCCGGCTCGGTGGACAGGTCGAGCGTCGACGCCACTGACCTGGTCCTCTCCGGGTCGCTCCTCGGCTCCCTAAACCCGGCCCGGGCGACGAGCGTGACCTGGCTCGACGACCACACGGCCAAGTTCAACCTCTCCGGCCAGCTCAACTCCAGCGGGACCGTGAGCGTGTCGCTGGCGGCCGGCTCGGTGAAGAGCACGAACGGGGCCTCCCTCCCGGCGTACGCGGACAAGGTCTACATCAAGACCGTCCCGATGCCGACCACGCCAACCACGCCGACCACGCCGACCACGCCAACCACGCCCACCACGCCCACCACGCCGGTTGTCAACCCCGTCACGCCGCCGGCCGCCGCCGCACCGACTTCACCAAAGGGCAAGAAGGCCAAGGTGAAGACCCCGACGGCGGCGCAGCAGGCCGCGGCCCGCAAGGCCGCCGCCGAGAAGCAGGCCGCGGCCCGCAAGGCCGCCGCCGAGAAGAGGGCCGCCGCCAAGCAGGCCGCCGCCCAGAAGAAGGCCGCCCAGAAGGTCGGGAAGCAGGCCACGGCCAAGGTCGCGGTCGCCCGCAAGCCCTTCACGTTCGCCGGTCGCTGATCGGCGACGGCTCGACACGACGACACCTCGCACGAAACGGGCGGTCTCCGGACCGCCCGTTTCACGTCCCTGAGCGCTCGGCTCACGCGTCCGGGCGCTCGACGCGGGCCGACCGACCGCCGCGCGGAGCCGGCCGGAAAAAGGTGGGTAGGGCGCATGGAAAAAGCCTCGGGAAGTCCCGAGGCTATTCGCACTCTGCAAGGAGAATCTAGGACCGGCGTACGCCCCTTCGGCTCACTTCTTCTTCCGGCTCGTGTCGCAGGACTCGCCTTCCAGTGCGTCCCGCTTCTCATTGATCACCGGGCACTTCGGCGCCTCCTCGGCGTTGAGCGCGGTGAATTCCTTCCACTCGTCCGGGAGGTTGTCCTCGTGGAAGATGGCCTCCACGGGACACTCGGGGACGCACGCCTCGCAGTCGATGCACTCGCCCGGATGGATATAGAGCATCTGGGCGCCTTCGTAGAAGCAGTCGACCGGACAGACCACCACGCAGTCCGTATACTTGCAGTCGAAACAGGGCTCGGCGACAACGTGAGCCATTCGCGACTCCTTTGTCTGATCGGAACGTCGGCTTGAAATCGTCGTATGATCGCGACGGTGATGCGGTGTGGTGGACAATCCATCACCCGATGAGGCCCATCTTAGGCCGACCCGAGGGCGCGGTCAAGGGTGCCTCGTCGTTCCGCCCCCTCTGGTCATCGGCATGGGGAACGCTCGCGGTTCAGCCCTTGCGGCGTCTCGCACTCTTGATGTAGACCGGCTCGACCGGGACGTCGGACATGCCCTCGCGGGTCGTGCGAGCCACCCTCGCGATCGAATCAACCGCGTCCATGCCGTCGATGACCTTGCCGAAGACCGCGTAACGCATCGTATCCAGGCGATCGTTGTCCTTGAGATCGATGAAGAACTGACAGGTCGCCGAATTCGGGTCGCTCGTGCGAGCCATGGCGACGAATCCGCGCTTGTTGGCCAGGCCGTTGCCCGACTCGTTCTTGATCGATCCGTGAGTCGGCGGCTTCTCCTCCATCTTGTCGTTCACGCCGCCGCCCTGGATCACGAAATCGGGGACGACGCGATGGATGAGCAGGTTGTTATAGAAGCCGTCGTCGACATACTTGAGGAAGTTCTCGACGGTGATCGGGGCCTTGTCAGGATAGAGCTCGATGGTGATCGGCCCGCACGAGGTGTCGAGCACGACGACCGGATTCTTCGTCTGCGACGTCTGCTGGGCCGCGACGGGAGGAGCGAGGGGTGCCCCCATCGTCGCGAGGACCGCGGCGATCGCGAGGGAAAGACGCGACTTGGCCATTTCGGTAGGTGCTCCCGTGCGGCAATCCGATCCGCGTCGCGGCGAGGTGCCGCACGACCTCGCCGCGCGATGTTACTGAGGCTGGTATGGTCTGACGCTAACAGACGAGGGCCGCCCTGTCGAGCGGCCCTCGGCGTCGTCCCGGAATGTCCCGCGGATCGATCAGTTGCCCTGGATGGTCGGCGTCAGCCTCCGCGTCAGGTCCTCGGCATCCTTGGCCATCGCCGGCGTGAGCTGGTCCCGCGAGGCCAACGCCTTGGCCAGGTATCCGCGCGCCCGGGTGGCCCGCCCGGCGTCGCCGGCGAGCAGCTTGCCGAAGTGGTAGTTGAGCACCGGATGCTCGGGCGCCCGCGAGAGGCCCGACTGGTACGACTGCTCCGCTTCGGCCTTGCGGCCGAGGGACTCCTGGATGCTGCCCAGCGTGTCGTAGAATTCGCCGGGTAGGCCGGAAGGGTTGGCGTGCTTCATGAGGTCCTCCGCCAGCTCCAACGCGGGCTCGCTGCGGCCCAGGTAGCTGTGCAGGATCCACGCCTTGTTGTTGATCGCCTCCACCTGCCACGGCTGGAGCTTGAGCACGCGATCGTACTCCTGGACGGCCTTCTCGAAGAGGGCGCGAGACCGCGACGGATCTCGCTCCGCCTCGGCACTGGAGAGGATCAGGTCCCCGAGGTTCAGGTGGGCGACGGTGCTGTCGAGCATCTCGGCCGCCCGGGTGGCCAGGGGCAGGGCGAGCTCGAGCTGGCCCGCCTTGTGGAAGCCGACGGCCGCGGCCAGGATCTGCGAGCCCGATTTGTCGGTGCCGGCGGCGGCCTCGGCGATCCGTCGCGCCTCGGCCAGATCCTCAGCTCGGGGAGGGTTGCCCTCCGGAGACGGCCCGGCGAGCACCTGGACGAGCCTGGCCAGCATGGTCCCATCCTGAGGCGCGGCCTGGAGGCCTCGACGGAGCGCGGCCACCGCCTCCGCCCTTCGGCCCCGCAACTCCGCGATGTCGGCGAGGACGACGTACGCCTCTCGGAATTTCGGGTTGGCGGCCACGGTCGCCTCGAGTCGCGTCGCGGCCTCGGCCCGGGCGGCCTCCTGCTTCGTCGGCCCGCCGCCCGTGCTCATGAGGGCGCGAGCCTGCAGGAGAATCGCGTCGGACCGCTCCGGATTGGACTCGAGGACGGTCCGGGCTTCCGCCAGCGCCTCGTCGCCGCGGCCCAGCCGGAGCAGCTCCTGGCCCATCAGCACGCGGACGTCCGGCTGGCGGGGGTTCCTCTCCAGCGCGGTCGCGCAGCACCTGACCACCTCGGCCGGCTTGTCCTGCCTCGCATAGAGCCGCGCCCTCAGCATCGGACCGGTGGCCGAGGCCGGATCGAGCTTGTCGATCTCCTCCGTGACGGCCAGGGCCCGGCTGAAATCGCCCGCCCGCGCCGCCAGATCGCATTCGCCCTGGAGGAAGACCACGGCGTCGGGGAACTTCTTGCGGTCCTCCCGGATCATCGACAGCGCCTTCTCGTCGAGTGCCTTCTGCCGGTCGGCCCGGCCCGCGGACGCGGCCTCCGCCGCCTGGAGGGAGATGGCCTGGACCAGCGCAGCCGCCAGTCCCGAATCATCCGGGGCTTCCTTCACCAGCCCCTGGAGGACCCGCTCGGCGTCCTCGTACTGGCGACGCTCCTGGAGCACATCCACCAGGAACCGGCGGAAGGTCCCCTTCGGATCGTCCTTGGCCTTCTCCTCGAGGAAGGCCACGGCCTCCTTCGAGTCGCCGCCCGCGTCGATCAGGAGGAACTTCGCCTGCGCGAGCTGGAGCGACTGGGGATGGACGGCCAGGCCCCTGTCGAGGATCGTCCGGGCGCGAGTGCCGGCGTCCGCGGCGGGCGGAGCCTCGTGCTCGATGGCCGCCAGCATCAGGTAGAACTCCCCGGGGGGCTTCTCCGACTTCGCCTCGATCTGCTCGATCCCGCGACGGATCACCCCGGCCCCGTCCGAGTATTGCTGCTTGGTCAGGTGCAGATACGCCCGAGCGACCACGGCCCAGGCATGGGTCGGGCTGGTCTTCAGGACGTAATCGAGCTGGGCGATCGCCGACGCCTCATCCTTGTTCTGGCGATAGAGCAACGCCCCCCTCACCCGCTCATCGGCCGTGGGCGAGCGCTTCGGGTCGTTGAGGATTCCCGCCAGCTCGCGGCGGGCCAGGGGCCACTGGTTCTTCGCCGCGTAAGCATTGATGAGGAGCCAGCGATCGGTGCGGCTCAGGGTGCCGCTCTCGCTGCTCCGCCTCAGCTCCTCATAGCGTCGGATCGCGTCGTCCAGCTTGCCCGCCTGGAGCTCCAGGTTGGCGAGCGAGGACTGGGCGGCGGTGAGGAGGGAAACTCCGGTGTCGACCTCCTTGCTCGGCCGCTCGCGGACCAGGTTTTCCAGGGCCTTCGCCGCCTCGGCGACGGATCCGGCCTTGCCGTCGAGCTGGGCCTTCCAGTACTGGACGACCTTGTTGTCGGGGTCCTTCTTGAGCGCCTCGGCGAAATGCTCCCGCGCCTTGGGGATGCTCCCGCGTTTGAGGGCGAGCTGGCCTTCAAGGACGTCGCCTCCCGCCGCCTCCTTCCACCGATTTCGGACCTTCGCCACGGTCGCCTCGGCCGCCTCCAGGTCGTTCTGCTCCATCTCGATCTGGGCGAGCTGGACCAGCGGGGCGGAGTTGTCGGACCGATCCGCCAGCCCGCCCAGGAGGTCTCGAGCGTCCTTCGGACGCTTCAACGGGCCCGCCAGGACCTGGGCCCGCATCAGGGTCAGCGAGAGGTTGTCCGGATCCTGAGCCAGGAACTCGCGGAGGACGCGGTCGGCCTCTTCCGGCTTGCCGTCCTTGGTGGCGAGGGCCGCCTCCAACCCCGCGAGGTCCGCCGACTTGGGGAACCGCGATCGAGCGTCGCGGAGCAGCTTCCGCGCCTCCTCGACCTTTCCATTCTCCTCCAGGATCAGCACGGCGAGGTTTTCCGCCTGCGGCCCCCCCGCCCCTTTCTTGCGGAGGGCGTCGATCCGCTCGAGCGCCCGATCCTGACGGCCGAGCTGGACGTCGACCTGGGCCTGCCGGAGCACGACCAGCGCTTCGGGAGCCGAGCCCTTGCCCGACGCCTTCTCGAACTCCTGCGCGGCCCGCTCGAGATCTCCGGCCGCCCTCCTGGCCTGGTAGAGCTCGCCCCGCATCTGGTGGAGCGTCGGCTCGGTGTCGGCCGGGATCGCGCCCTGCGCGAGGGCCCGGAAGAGGGCATCGACGATCGGGGACGCCTCTTCCGGATAGCCGGCCTGGAGGATGGTCCATGCGGCCCAGAACTGGTACTGGGGGTCCAGGTTCCCCATCCGGAGCGCATTCTGGAGATACTGCCGGCCGAGCCCCTGCTCCTGATTGAGGACCAGCGCCACGCCGTAACGGGCCTGCGCCTCCGGCAGGTTCGGGAGCTGGGCCGCGGCCTGCTTCAGGTGGGCGAGTGCCATCGCGCGGATCTTGGGCTGGACCCGGGTGGCCTCGGGCTTCTCGCCGGCCTTCGACGCCGCGGCCGTCAGGCCGGACTGCTCGAGCTCGATGGCGCCCCGGAACAGGTTGCCGAGCCCCTGGAACCTCGCCTCCGACGACGCGAGCAACGCCTGGATGTGCGGCTCCGCCTTCTGATATCGGGAGCCGTCGTCCTGGTTCGCGAGCGCCATCTCGACGGCGACGGTGTGCATGCCCATCACCGGCAGGGAGTTCGGCGCCGCCGCGGCCGCGGGGAGCCGCAGGGCCTCTTCCACCACCTGCAGGCAGCGATCACGCTGCTGCCGGAATCTGAGGTGGTCGGCATAGGTGAAATAGACCTGGAGGTCCGCCTTCTCTGACGCCCCCATCACCTTTCGAAAGATCCCTTCGAGCTCGACCTCGATGGCGTCGGCGAGGGGCGTCGCCCCGGTCGTCCCTGCGCCCGGATTGCGATACTTCCCCGCACGGCCCACGAGCGATCGCTGGGTCTGCTCGAGCACCTGGCTCAGCTTCGCGACCCGGCCCGCCGGCAGGTCCGGGGCGGCGACCATCGCATGGGCATGTTCCAGAAGGGTCTTGACCGGCCCTTCAAGCCCTTGCACGGTCCGGGAGGCCTGGATCCGCATCGCCTCCAGGCGAATCCGCGCAAGCTGATCGATCGGGGTGGCATTTTCGGGGAGGGTGATCTGCTCGGCCCGAGACAGGGCCTCGTCGCGGCCGGCCTCATCGTTGGTGGCCTGGGCGAGCCGTGCGCGGAGCAGCCAGAGCCGGATCGGCGCCGTGTTCTGACCCTCCAGCGCCTTGATGTGCTGCCTCACCTCGGCCACGTTCATCGAAGGCGAGTCGAGCTCCTCGATCGCCAGCACGTAGTTCGCCGTGGCGTTGGTCGGCTCGACCTTGAGGACCTCGCGGGCGAAGTAGGACGCGTCGGCCGACTCTTCCCGCGCGATGGCTCCTTCCAGCAGCGTCAGACGCGGCGACAGTGCCTTCTTGTCGAACTTCGTCGCGTCCACGAGATGGACGATTCGCTCCGCCCGGAGCGCCTCCGCCCGATCCGCCGGGGCGGCCTTGGCCCACTCGTCGAGCATCGCGGCGAACTCCTCATGTATCGCCGCGTTCTTGCCCTCGAGCTGGAAGGCCTGCTGGAAGTGGATCTTGGCATTCTCGAATCGTCCCTGGGCGGCCTCAGCCCGGGCCTGCTTGAGGATCCCGGCCGCGGACCTGGGCACGAGCGTCCAGGCCATCGCGATGACGCCGACGACGGCGACTAGGAAGAAGAGGCCGGAGAGGATCAGGAGCGGTTTCCAACGGACGGTCATCGGGCGTTTCTCCTTCGGCTCGAGATGCCGTTGCATCGCGCGCGGATTCGTCCCGTCGGTACGAGCCATCGTGGCTCCCCGGCGGATCCGCCGCGGGATGCGTTGAGGTTCCAGAGGAGATCGTGAGGGATGAATGCGATAGAAGTCCGGTGCCTTCGAAGGGGCACGCGGTCTGGCGGGCCGAGAGCAGGGGAGCGTGCGGAGGTGTGTTCGTCTTGGGGCAATGCCATTTGCCCGATACCTCAATGAGGTCGCATTCCATTGCCGTTCATCCCAGAAGCGGGCGTCTCATACCATAGTGAGTCACGGCCGGGGCATCAAGCGGAATCCGGCCCGGAAATGCAGCGATGCACCTGCCAGGTGGCCAGCGATCCCGAGAAATCTGCCTCCTGCCACTTCGGTTCCCCCTCTCCGATGGCGATCAGAATTGAGTCGGAGTGTCGATCGCCCCTGATCTCCCGAAGACCGAGCCCCTAGCGGACGAGGCGGGTATGATGACATCGCCGTTGCGCACGATTTTCCCCAAACTCCTGGCCGTGGTCTTCATGGCCACTCTCGCTTCCTCAAAATGCAGCGGGCAGCTCACGCCCGCCCAGGCGAAGGCGCGAGCGGACGAGATCGTGAAGGACCTCCGCGAGGCGGCGGCGGAGGCCCGGAAGATCAACGACAAGCCGCTCCGCGAGAAGATCGAGCTGCGACTCGGCCGGGCCGAGTTGAAGGCGCGTGAACTCGCCGACGAGCTCTCTCGCGTGCGACCCGCCGCGACCCCGGGGATTCCGGGGCCCCTCCCCCTTTCCCAGCCGGAGTTCGACAAGCTCCTCCAGGGGCTTCGAAAGGAATCGTTCGACGACCGGAGGCTGGCCTATATCGAGAACTTCGCCCTGATCCGACCGCTGTCATGTGCACAGGCGACCACGCTCCTGAAGTCGTTCTCGTTCGACGAGAATCGCGTCAAGGCGACCAAGGCCCTCTATCCACATCTCATCGATCGCCAGAGCTTCAACGACGTGCTGGGTGCATTCACGTTCGAGAGCGGGCGTGCGGAGGCACGCAAGGCCGTCGGCCTGAAATGAAACGGCCGGGCGCGAGGGGGTGACTCCTCGCGCCCGGGGACGGATCTTGTGGCCTGATCGGTCAAGGCGCCTCGTCCCAGGGAACTACCTCCCCGCCATTGAGCGTCAGCAGCTTCTTCAGCGTCTCCACGCTGATCGTATCCCTGAAGTATTGAACCGAGCCGTCCGCGAACAGGACGTTGGTCCCGCCATTGTGGCGACCGAGGAGGACTTTCGGATCGACGCCCGTCGCAATCTCCCAGTCGTCGGGCTTCGACCAGGTCACGGCGCGGTCGTTGGGGACGTCCACGACGAAGATCGTGCAGGAGGTCCCATCGGTGATCGACTTGATGTCGGTCCCCGTCGCGCCCGGGAAGATCGTGGCCTCGCCTCGAGGCGTCAGGTACGTGGTCTTGCCGGCCGGCGGGGGATTGTCGCCGAGGCCCGCACAGCGGTAGACCGCCGGCAATCGATCGATGAGCGGCCTGTTGTGCGGGCTGTCCCAGGGTTCGTCGAGGTGGAACTCCTTGAAGAGGGTATCCTGCTCGAGGTAGGGCAGGATCAGGACCCGCCAGCTTAGCAGCGGTTTGCCGGCGGCATCCGTCGAGTATGCGGGAGGGAAGGAGTTGTGCACGCTGTGGTAATTGTGCAGGGCCAGCCCGATCTGCTTCAGGTTGGTCATGCAGTCCTGGCGAGCGGCCGACTGGCGGGCCGGCAGCAAGATCGCGCGCGCGGCGACGGCGGCCTTCTCCGGGTCGAGCGTGAGCGTGATCCGATCCGGGCCCACCTCCGGCTTCAATCCGTCAATGATGTTCGCGAAGCCCGGCACATTCTTGGCGATCAGTGGAGACGCCAGGGCGATCTTACGAACGCCCTGTCCTAACTGCTCGACGGCTCGGAGCGCGGCCGCGTCCTTGCCCCGGACGATGACCTGGATTCGAGGTTCCCTGTCGGCGGTCAGCCCGGCGGCGGCCCAGGGAATTCCCCTCGTGAAGGCGGCAACGGGAGCCCCGCCGAGTTCAGCCGGCACCGTCGGGACGATTTCTTCCAGGACGCGTCGCGCGTCCGGGCTGGGCATGACGACGACCTCGGCCACGGTGTCTCCCAGGCCGGCCAGGGCCTCGGCCAGCTCCGGTCGGGCCGGATTGTCGGTGCGCCGCGCACGCTCCAGCTCTTCCCTGGTGCCCGCGAAGACCGCGTTGTGGACCGTCGCACACGTTTCCCAGGCAACTCCCTTCACCAGGCCCTGGCCGCAAAGCAGTTCGCCGATGGCTTTCGCGTCGGCCCCCTGCTCCAACGGGACAACGACCGGTGGCAGCGAGGTGAAGCTTCGGTTCGAGCCCGGCAGGCCGAAGAGGATGTACAGCTCCTTCGCCCCGGCCTTGCGAAGGCCGTCGAGCACGGGCGCGGCAAGCTTCGCGAGGCCGTCGGCCTGGTCACGCTGGGCGACCCAGAGATGCACGAGCCGATCGGCGTCGACCTTCGCCAGGTCCAGCCGCGCCACGGCCGCGACGGCGGCGTCCAGGAACGGGGAGATGGCCGCGGGCCGTGGGTCGTCCGCGGAGACGGCCACGCCGGTCGCGGCCAGAGCCAGGACGAGGGGGAGGGAACGAGGCAAGGTCCGCATCATGTCGTCATTCCTCGGAGTTGACTCACGCAAGGAGACCGCGGGAGATAGCTTCACGATGTACTTGAGCACGAGGTATGGGTTGTTCGTTTGCCCCGCCGGCGCCGGTGCGACCAGCGTGGCGGAGTCGCCGCCGATGGAATACTCATATGGCTTCCCCGTCACGGGATCGGCCGGGACGGGGGCCTCCGAGAGGGCGTCCAGATTGGGCGGGAGCTTCCCGCCGTTCTTCGCGGCGAGAAGGCGGATGGCCTCGAAAATCTGCACCGCGTCGATTTCTCGCTGGGTAAGGGCGGAAGCCTGCACCCCGGCCTGGATCGCCGGCAGGAGCATCCCGAACGGGATCCCGTCCTTGAGCGCCGGCCAGCCGATCCCGGGAATGCTCGCGGAGTGGGTCATGCCGGCCGACGCCTGGGCGTAGGGGAGTCCTCCCCATTTGAAGATCTCATCCCGTGCCTCCTGGTAAAGGAGATAGGAATCGAGTGCGACGACCTGTACGGCCGGCATGGCCTCGACCGTGGCCGCGAGGCGGCCTTTCTCGATGAGCCTCCGCTTGGCCCCGGGATAACTGCGGCCGATGATCGAGGCGAAGACCAGGCGATCGCCGAGGCTCTCGACGGCCCCATGCTCAGATGATCGAGACAACCGGATCCAGTCATTCAAGTAGCGGCTGAACCGGTTGATGATGTCGTCCGAAAAGGCCCGCGATCGCTCCAGCGTCCAGGGACCGGAATCGAGCTGGCTTAGCTCCGGAAAATCCTGTTCCAGGACGACCTGCTCTCCGTCCAGCGACGGCCTGACATCAATCAGTGGCCGGGGGAGATTGGCGATCGCCCAGTAGAGGTTCGGCGACCCGGGCGCCTGGCTGAGATCCCGAAGCGGGCCGGACAGGAGGTTGACGCCGGCACAGCCGATCAGCATGGGGATCATGATCGGAGCCCTCGTCAGGTGGTCGGCGACCGCGAAGCCGGTCCGCAGCCAGTGGACCGCGGAGTCGTACCGTCCTTCCGCGATCTCCAGCCGGGCCTTCAGGACAATCAGCCGGATGAGCGGGCGCATATTCTGAAGCTCGCTGATCAGGAACGTATAGCCGACTGGTCGGTGGTAGTACTCCCAGTCGCAGACCTCGCGGATGCTGCCGAGTTCGACCTCGCTCAGGCAGAAATCGTAGATCGCCAGGTAGTTCCGGATCTCCGCTCGCGGCAACTCGGCAATCGGCATCCGGAGCCAGGACATCGCCGCTTCCTGACTTGGCCGCGGCGGCTGGGCACCCTTCTGTCTCGTCTCCTGGAGTTGGACCTGGAGGTTGATCTCGATCAGCCGCTCCACGGCCCGGTGGTAGAAGATGGCCGCGTTGCCCGGCACCAGCTCGTGCCGGGGCGGCAGCAGCCTGTACCTGAGCGCGGGCACCGGCGCGGCCGCGGGCCTGAGCGTGATCGTCACCGGCGGCTTCTCCGGTGCATCGTCACCGCGGGCCCGCCCCGCGGCGAAGGTCATCGACAGTCCAGCCAAGGCAATCACAACCCACTTCATGACGGACCTCCCGGTTGAAGATATTTCGGGGTATCGGATCGACGAAGCGCCGAATCGGCCGAACGGTCCAGCCCGCCCACCGCGATCGCCTCCGCCCGACTGAGTAGCGGCGTGGCATCGGGCAGGTCCTCCAGGCCCCGGCCAGGCACGAGGGAGCGAAACCGGGCCGACACCGCCTGATCAGCCAGTGGCGACGGTGCGGCCCGAACGAGGATCTCCACCGGCGCGAGCCCGGCGGCGGGTCCCTCCTCGGGAGGCACCGGTCGTTCGACCACGACGACGCGAGGCTCGCGGCGGACCGCCAGCGTGGCCGACTCCGCCACCACCGCGACCGCCAGGGCCGCCGCGACGGATGGCCAGATCCAGCCGCCTCGTTTCAGTGAGGTCGATCGCCCCGCCGCGAAGCCGGCGTCGTACATCAGGCGATCGCGGTTGACCCGGCTCCCGGCGGGGGCCAGCTTGCCCAGCTCCGCCGCAATCTCGGTCAGGTCGGGTCCCGGCGTGTCCTGCGGCATGTCACCCCCAGTCGCTCGCGGATCAGCTCCAGCCCGCGGGCGTAGAGGCGATGGGCCGAGCTCGACGAGCTCGACGTCATCGCGGCAATCTGTTCAAAGGAAAGCCCACCCCAGAGGTGGGCCACGATGACCTCACGCTCGCTGTCCGGAAGCGCGCGAAGCGCCTCGGCGGCGTCCTCGGGCTCGATCGTCCCCGCGGAGCGTTCAAACCACCCGGCGGCTTCCATCGCCGCCTCGTGCCGCCGTCGCCGTCGCGACGCCCGGCCCGCGTCCATGGCCCCGTTCCGGACCACGCGGAAGAGCCAGGCCGCCGGCTCGTCCGGAGGTTCCGCCAGCCCGGCGAGCTTCAGGAACGCCTCCTGGACGACATCCTCCGGCACGTCGCACCACTGCCGGGCGAACAGCTCGAGCGCCGCGGCGTGACGGTCCAGAAGCTCGCCCAGCCGTTCGGGTTCCATAAGCTTCTGCCCTCGTGCCATCCTCGTCCTGTACCCAATGGACGCCGGCCAGGGACAGACGTCCCAGGTTTTCCCGGGGGCGGACTCGAATTCCCGTGCTGGACACGTTGATGGGACTCAAGCCGCTCGGTTCCGCCCTTGCCCCACCCCCCCGGTCGGTTAGAATGGCAACCCTCTGGCCGGCATGACTTTCGCGAATGGGGGCATGGGCGTGCGCGTCGGTTATTTTGACTGCTTCAGCGGGATCTCGGGGGACATGACCCTGGGAGCCCTGGTCGATGCCGGCGTGGACCACCGGGCCATCGAGGAGGCCGTGGCGAGCCTGGGACTGCCCGGGAGCCTCTCCTTCGAGACGGTGAAGAAGGGGGGCTTCCGCGCCACCCACGCCCGGGTTGAGACCCCCCACGAGCACGCCCACCGGCACTTGCACCACATCGAGGCCATCATCGACAAGGGCCGGCTGACGGCTTCGCAGAAGGATCTCGCGAAGAAGATCTTCCTCAAGCTCGGCGAGGCCGAGGCCCGGGTCCACGGCTCGGAGCTGGCGAAGATTCACTTCCACGAGGTCGGGGCACTCGACTCGATCATGGACATCGTCGGCTCGGCCGTCGGCCTGGACCTCCTGGGCGTGGACCGATTCGAGGCCAGCCCAGTGCCTCCCGGGCGGGGTTGGATCAGGGCCGCACACGGGCGGATGGCCCTGCCGGCGCCGGCGACGGCCGAGATCCTCAAGGGCGTGCCCCTGGCCGACTCCCCCGCCGAGTGCGAGCTGACCACGCCCACGGGTGCGGCGATCCTCACCACCGTCGTCGAGCGATTCGGCCCCCTGCCCGCGATCACGATCGAGTCCATCGGCCTGGGCGCGGGGACCCGCGACCTTCCGGAGCAGGCCAACGTGCTCCGCCTCTTCATCGGGACCGTCGACCTGCCCCCATCCGCCGATCGCGTCTGGGTCCTGGAGACGAACCTGGACGACCTGCCGGGCGAGGTCGTCGGCTACACGACGATCAAGCTCATGGAGGTCGGAGCCCTCGACGCCTTCGTGACGCCGATCCAGATGAAGAAGAACCGCCCGGGCGTGATGATCAGCGTCCTCTGCGACGAGGCCAAGATCCCGGCGATGGAGGAGACCCTCTTCCGGGAGACCTCGACGCTGGGCATCCGCCGCTACCCCGTGAGCCGGCACAAGCTGAAGCGGCAGGCGATCGAGGTCGAAACCCCCTTCGGTCCGATCCGCGGCAAGCTCGGCTGGATCGAAAATCGGCCGCCGACGTTCAGCCCCGAATACGACGACTGCGCTCGGGCCGCCTCGTCCCGGGGCATCGCCCTTCGGGAAGTCTACGACGCGGCCCACGCGGCCTACCGCGCGAAGGAAGCCGGAGAGGGTCGGACATCGCCCGTTCCTCCGCCTGCCCACGAAGGGGGCCATGGCCACGCTCCTCATCATCACGAGCATCCCCACGATCACTCCCACTGATCCGTCGTCTCTGGAGACCCGACTCGATTGCCACGGAGGGCCGCGATGGCGGATGGATTCTGGATGATCGTCCTGCTGACGGTGGGCGGAATGTTGCTGGCACTGTCGACCTTCGGAGCCGCTGCCTTGCGGAGATTGGTCCGGATGAACCGCAACAACGGCGAGCGGATCGACGAGCTATCGCAACGCCTCAGGCTCATCGAAGCCAGGCTCGGCGCCGGGGCGTCGACCGTCGTGCACGCCGCGAGATCCGATCGACCCCGGCGGTCCATCCCCCCTGCCACCGGCCCGGCAATCGCGGCCGCGGCCCCCACTCTCATCGCGGTCCCGAACATGGCGGCCTCTCCCATCGAGCAGGAGCAGGAGCCCGGCCCGGGCTCGCCGAGCGAGTCCGTCGGCCGCCACGACGACGTCCGATCGCTGGCCCGGGCGGGCGTGAGCCCCGATCTCATCGCCCGCCGGACGAACCGGCCGGTCGGGCAGGTGGAGCTGATCCTGGCCCTCCAGAAACGACGCCAGGGACCTCGGAGGGCCGGCCCGCATGCACGACCCGAATGAGACCATCGAGGAGGCTCTCGACGTCGCCTCGCTCGACTGCCTCCGCCGCACTCGATCCGCGGTGCTCAACGTCCTGATCGGCGTCGCGGTCGTCGTGGCCGGCTCCGGGCTCTTGCTTCGGAGCAGGCCGGCCGGGGCATGGCCGGCGGAGGCGGCCATGCTCAATCAGGGCCTGCTCGCGGCCCTCTTCGTCCTCTTCGCCGTCAGCACCCTGCTCCGGAGGATGTTCGGCCGGCGAGCCCGGCTGAGCGACCCGCACTCGCGCAGCCCTCGGTTCTACTGGGGACACGTCATCCCGGCCCTGGTCGGCGCCGTGGCGGCCCCCCTGGGCCTGGTCCACGGCTGGCTCGTCTCGCCCCGGGTCGAGACGATCGTCCCGTTCTGGCTCACCGCGTTGCTCCTGGGCGTCCTCGCCTACCCGCGAGGCTATGAGCTCGAGGGCTTCGAGTCCCCCATGGCCTGGACCGAAGGGCGCGCAGGATGACCACCGCCGAGTGCATCGTGCTCTGGGTCTATGCCGTCATCATCGCGGTCTGGCCCATCCGCTATGTCGTCCTTCGCTGGATCCTGGGGCGCACCCGCTATCTGAGCCCGAGCTCGCCGTCGATCGACCCAGCCGCCGCTCCGCTCGTCACGGCCGTCATCCCGGCGAAGGACGAGGAAGCCGTGCTCGCCGGCTGCCTCGCCTCGGTCTGCGCCCAGCGCCATCCGCGGCTCGAGATACTCGTGATCAACGACCGGAGCACCGATCGCACGGGAGAAATCGCGGCCGAGTTCGCCGCGAAGGACGACCGGTTGAAGGTGATCGAGAACCGGACTCCGCCTCCGCCGGGTTGGACGGGCAAGACGGCCGTGCTCGATCGCGCGAAGGACCACGCCCGGGGCGAATGGCTCTGGTTCCTGGACGCCGACACCGAGCATGCACCTGAGTTCCTCGGCATCATGCTCGAGCATGCCCACTCGCAGCGGGCGGCCCTGGTCAGCCTGCTGCCGGAGCTCCGCTGCGAGACCTTCTGGGAGCAGATCGTCCAGCCGCTTGGTGCGATCGTCCTGATGCAGTCGTATCCGCTAGACAAGGTGAATGATGATCGATCGAAGCTGGCCTTCGCCAACGGGCAATCGATCCTCGTCGAGCGGACCGCCTACGATGCCGCCGGTGGCCATGCGCTGGTTCGTGGCCGGTTCGTCGAGGACATCGGCCTGGCGGAAAACGTGAAGGCCCTCGGACGTCCCATCCGGACGGTCATGGTCCGCGGGCTGGTCACCTGCCGGATGTACGCCTCGCTCGGCCAGCAGGTCCGAGGATGGAGCCGCATCCTCTATGATGCGCTCGGCCGGAGCCCCTGGAGGCTCGGACTGCGGCTGCTGGATCCGATCGTCTTCTGCCAGAGCGGCCATGTCGCCCTCGTCGCGGCGATCGTCCTCCTTCTGGCAGGCGGATCCGGCCCGTTTGCATGGTGGCTGCTGGGGATGAGCCTGGTTCACCACGCCCTGATGTACGCGGTCTTCGGCCTCATCTACGACGCCTCGGTCCCGGGATCTCGGTACACGCCGCTGTTCCCGCTGGGGAACCTCGTGACGGACTACATCCTGCTCAGGTCGATCGGCATGTGTTTCACCGGGCGAGTGGACTGGCGCGGGACGCCTTACAGCAAGGCGACCATGCCGGCGACGGAGCCTGCCCGCCGGCGACGCTCAGGTCCGCGGTAGGAACCGCCTCCTCCCGAGCGGCCTGTTCGGTGTATTGTTGAGGTCCACCGAACATCGAGGGGGGGCTCCATGGGAATTCACGCGCGTGGCGGCCAGGCCCGGTTCATCGCCGCGGGCCTGCTAGTGGCGGCCTTGGTGGCCGTTCCGGCTCGGAGCGGCATGGCCGGCGAGGAGGCCGGCTGGATCGACCTGACGGGCGGGGGTGGCCTCGGCGCATGGAGGAAGCCGTGGGGGGCGTGGCTGGAGGCCGGCGATGCCCGGCCGAGGCCAGGGAATGGCCGGCTCCTCGAGCCGATCGCCGGCAAGGGGACGATCGTCAACGGTCGCGACGGGCGGACGAGCAACCTGCTCTCCGTCGAGGAGTTCGGCGACGTGGAGGTGCGCCTGGAGTTCCTGATCCCCGAGGGATCCAACTCGGGGATCAAGCTCGAGGGACTCTACGAGATCCAGATCGTCGACAGCCGATCGAAGGGGGAGAAGAACCTCTCGGGTCGCGAGTGCGGCGGGATTTATCCCCGGGCGGAGCTGCTCCCCCGCTATCGTTACCTGGACGACGGCCATCCACCGAAGCGGAACGCGGCCCGCGCCGCCGGCGAGTGGCAATCGCTCGAAGTCGTGTTCCGGGCGCCCCGATTCGATGGTCTGGGCAAGAAGACGGCCGGCGCCCGCATGGAAAAGGTCGTCCTCAACGGAGTCGCCATCCACGAGTCGCTCGACCTCGGCACGCCGACCGGCCACGCCTGGCACCTGCCGGAGGTTCGACGGGGGCCGTTGCTCCTGCAGGCCGATCACGGGCCCGTGGCCTTCCGAAACGTCCGGGTGCGGAAGCTGGAGTGACTTCGGGCACTCCGCGGCCGAACGACTTCGAATCGTCCGCCGATCGGGATACAATCCAGTGTCGGATCTTCCCAGCGTCCAGGAGCCGGCTCGCTCGAGCTGTTCTCTCGCATGTCGCCATCGCCACCATCCCGGTTGATCGCCATCTCGGTGATCCTCCTGATCCTCTCCCTGGCGCCGCGGGTCAGCCTCGCGCAGCAGGAGCAGGCGGTCCTCTCCGGGATTCAGTATCTCCGGGGCGTGGCCCCCGGCGAGGGCCAGGTGGGAGAGACGGCGATGATCGCCCTGGCGCTGATCAAGGCCGACGTCCCGAAGTCCGATCCCGTCCTGATGCAATGCCTGGAGAAGATCCGCAAACGATTCACGGGCAGCGCCTATGAGCCGCAACGCCATGGCGGCCAGGACATCTACGAGGCCGCGGTCGTGGCGATGGTCCTGGCGAACATGGAGTCGGAGGACCACAAGGGGGAGATCAACCTGGTCGCCACGTTCCTGATCGGCCGCCAGAATCCCAATGGCTCGTGGGATTACACGAACCGTCAGCATGGCGATGCGTCGATCTCCCAGTACGCCCTCCTCGGGCTCTGGGAATGTGAGAATGCCGGATACGATGTCCCCCCCCACGTCTGGGATCGGGCGGCGTCCTGGTATCTGAGCGTGCAAGCCGCCGCCGGGAGCTGGAACTATCATCGCGACCAGCCCGAGTTCAGCGACAACATGTCGATGACGGCCGCGGGCGTGGGGAGCCTGCTCCTCTGCAAGCGGCAACTCAATCGCTACAAGCAGTCGCGGAGGGGGGAGAGCCCGCTGATGACGGTCCTGTCCGCCGACCCGGGCAGCCAGGCCTATCAGATCACGACCTCGATGGCGGACCTGGACCAGTCCGTGAAGAAGGGGATCGCCTGGCTGACCACGAACTTCACCACCACCAACACGACGCTGATCGGCCAGTCGATCTATTACGGCCTCTACGGCCTCGAGAGGGTCTCGGCCCTGGCGGAGCGACAGACCCTGGGACGGTCGGACATCATGGAGAAGGGACGGTCGTTCATCCGGACCAGCCAGAAGCCCAACGGCTCGTGGCAGGCGGCACCCCAGCCCGACGAGCTGAACACGGTCTGGGCGGTCCTGTACCTGACCAAGTCCACGGCCAAGTCGATCCGGAGGGTGATCGACAGGAAGCTCGGGGCCGGGACGCTGGTGGGGGGGCGGTATCTGCCCAAGGACCTGACCTCGATGACCGTCGCGGGCGGCAGGATCATGAGCCGGCCGATGAACGGCGCGGTGGAGGGGATGCTCGCGGTCCTCGAGGATCCCCGAGCCCAGGGCGGGGACGCGGCGGTTGCCGGGCTTATCGAACGGTATCACCGCGAGGGGTCCGAGGTCCTCCGTCCGCACAAGGATCGCTTCCGGAAGATGCTCAAGGACCGTGACCCGGGCCTGCGACAGGTGGCCGCCTGGGCCCTCTCGCGGACCGGGGACCTGGATGTGGCGCCCGACCTCATTGAGGCGGTCAGGGACCCTGACGAGAGTGTTGTGGTCGCCGCGCGGCTCGGCCTCCAGATCCTGAGCCGGAAGATCGACGGCCTGGGTCCACCCTCTCCGTCCACGCCCGAAGAGCGGGAGCAGGCGGCCCGGGCGTGGAAGGCCTGGTATGACGCGATACGGCCCCTCGGCGGCGCGACGGACGACGACGAGATCCGCAAGCCTGCGAGCCGAGAGTCCGCAAGCCAACCGCCGCGGAGCCCGAATCCATGAGCGTCCTCGCGACCGCACCGGCATCGGCCACCGCTGGCGGGCCCTCGACGGCGGACGGCAGCCCACCCGCCCCGCTGGTGCTCGGTGAATCGCTCTACGACCGGGTCACATCGTTCCTGATGGCCGTGATCGCGGGCGCGGCCATGGTCGTCGGGCTGCTCGGGATTGTCTACATCGCCAACCAGGCTTATGCCTCCCGCGTGACGGCGCCGCTGGAGATCATCGAGGTTTCGGGCGGGGGCGGCGGCAGTCCGGACGGGACACCGGGCTCGACCGAGAAGATCGACGTCCCGGGGGCGGATGCCGCCCCGTTCGCCTCCAACAACGAGGAGGAGGCCGGCGACTTCGAGGAGCCCAGCGTGCAGACCACGCCCGGGGCGATGCTCGACGCCGTCGCCGAGGCGAGCTCCGGCCTCGCCGAGGTGGACCTCGGTGCCGTCATGCCCAACGGCGGGGCCGTCGCGACGGGCAGGCGAGCAAGCAAGCTCGGGACCGGCGGGCCGGGCCTCGGCTTCGGGCCCGGCGACGGCGGCGTCGCCCGCGAGCAGCGATGGAGCATCGTCTACAATCCGGGCCAGACTCCCGACGAGTACGCCCGGCAGCTCGACGCCCTCAAGGTGGAGTTGGCGGTGGTATCCGGCCCGGACCAGCTCACCTACGTCTCCAACTTCTCTAGCCCGCAGCCGACGAAGCGGATCGGCAACGGCCGGAACGATGGCCGGCTGTATTTCCTCTGGCAGGGCCGGGGGCGGAAGGCGTCCGACATCACCCTGCTCCGCAAGGCGGGGATCGAGGTCGGTGAGGGCGTGGTCCTCCAGTTCTATCCCCGAAACGTGGAGGAGCAGCTCGCCCAGCTCGAAGTCCGCTACCGGGGCCGCCAGCCGGGCGAGATTCGCGTCACGCGATTCAGCGTCGTGGCGAGGGGAGACGGCTACGGCTTCCAGGTCATCGCGCAGGAGACCCTCCGTTGACCGTAACCATCGCAGGGCGACCGATCGAGCCCCGGCGAGCGCGCCGGGAACCGGACGAACGGCCAGCTCCGAAGGTCACGCCCGGGGCACGGACCTTGACTTACCCGAGTGACCGTCGGAGACGGCACCTGCGGAACATGTGCTTCGCGCGCCAACTTTCTTCCCCCGTAACAGCCCCGCAGCCAGGTCGCCCGCATGGCCACGCTTGAAGTGCACGACGATCAGGGACGCGTCCAGTTCGTGGAGCTGGTGCGCGACCATCCGGCGCTCTTCGGGACGAGCGCCGCATGCGACGTCGTGCTCTCCGGCCGAGACATCCGCCCGGTGCACGGGCGAATCCTCTGGCGCAGGACCCGGTTCCGGATCGAGGCCTCGCCCGATGCCGAATTCGTCGAGGTGAACGGCACGAAGATGGCCTCGTCGAGCCTCCATCAGGGGGACGAGGTACGGGTCGGCGACTGCCGGATCTACATGTTCCGGGTGGACGAGGATCTCGGAGGGGGAGCGAGGCGAAGGTCGCGGAGACACGGCCAGGATGACGCGACCCGCGTGGTGGACGGGCCGGGACGCCAGCCGTCCCACTCGGGGGATGGGGGAGGTCGCGGCGGCGACGAGAAGACGCGCGTGCTGACACGCCCCTCGAAGCTCGAGAGCCCTGCCTGGCTGGAGGAACTGGAAGACGTCGTCCCCCACCGAGACGATCAGGACAACCGGGGAGGCGATACCACGCGGACGGGAGGTCCCGGGGCCGACCGGTCCGATCGCCTGGCCGGACGTCTGCGAGCCTGGGTCGGCGCCCTTCGCGACGGACGCGCCCAGGCGCCGGGGCGAGAGCGCGTCGTCTCCTCCCCGCTGGTGCTCGGTCTGATCGCGGCGCTCTTGAGCCTGATCGCGGTCGGGATCGGCCTGAGGTCGATCATCCTCAAGTCGCAGGCCGAGTCATCCTTCAACCGAGCGGTCGAGCTCATGGAGGACGGCGACTACCGCAACGCGATGAGGGATTTCGACGCGTTCCTGGCCGCCTTCCCGGAGGATCCTCGCGCCGGCAAGGCCAGGGTGCACCGGGCGATGGCCAACGTCCGGCAGTACATCAGCGTCTCCGGCGGGACGTGGAGCACGGCGCTCGAGGCCGCGAGGGAGATGCTCGCCGGCGTCGGGGCCGAGCCGGCCTTCCGCGACAGCCGGCCCGAGCTGGCCGACCAGGTGATCCGGATCGGCGAGGGCCTCGCCGACCGCGCCCGCCGCTCGGCCGACGAGAAATCGCTCCGCGAGGCCGAGTCGGTGGTGTCACTTCACGCCGAGATCGCCGGGGAGTCCGCGACGGCCTTCCTGAAGAAGTCCCGGCTGCCCGACCTGCTCAACGAGGCCCGCGCGGCGGTTCACAAGTCCAAGGTCCGCGCCGCGTCCCTCGCGGCGATGGACCGTGCCCTCCAGGACGGCTCCGCATCCAGGGTCTACGGAGCCCGGGATTCCCTGATCGCGCAGTATGCGGATCTCGCCCACGACCGGGACCTGATCCAGCGCATGACCGGGGCCAATGACCTGGTGAAGAAGGCCGTCACGCTCGACTCCCAGCGACGGGCGGCGAACACGGACGATCACCCGGACGTCCTCGGGCCGGCGACGAGCCTCGTCCTCCGCTCCACGACCGAGGCACCGGCGCCGGTGCAGGCGGAGTCGCTGTTTCACGGCCTGGCGGACGGCATCGCCTATGCCCTCGATGCGAATACCGGCGCGGCGATCTGGCAAAGGCCGGTGGGGCTGGCCGCCCCCTTCCCGCCGGTGCCGGTCGCGGGCGATCCCTCCGTATTGGTGGCGGACGCTCGCTACGATGAGCTGCTGCGGCTCGACGCCGGCACCGGCAAGCTGCTCTGGAGGCTCCCCCTCGGAGAGCCGATCGAGTCCCCTCCCCTGGTGCTCGGCAACGATCTCTTCCAGGCCCTCCCCCGCGGCAAGCTCCTGGTCGCCTCGCTCCGGACCGGCGAGGTCCAGGAGACCCTCGATCTCGGCATGGCGATCGCGAAGGCCCCCGTGACCGATGAGCAGGGACGATTCCTGTACCTCCTCGGCCGTCGGGACTGCCTCTTCATCCTGTCTCGCGATCCGCTCGCCTGCATCGGGGTGGCGTATCTCGGGCACGACGACGGCTCGATCGCCTGCCCGCCGGCGCGGATCGGCCGCTTCCTCATCGCCGTGGAGAACAATCTCCCCTCGGACAGCTCCTGGCGGGTGATGGTCCTGGACGACGACGGTGCGAAGGTCCGTCCGGTCCAGCGCGTGGACGTGGGAGGCTGGCAATGGGACACGCCCGCCGCGTCCGGGTCGATCCTCTGGGCGGCCGGAGATAAGGGGGGAGTCGAGGCGTTTGCCCTGGGAGATTACACGAGCAGCTCTCCGTTGCATTCCCTGGCCAGGTCGAATCCGGACCGGACGTCCGGCGGGCCGGCCTTCGGCCTGGCGCTCACGGAGCGTGAGCTCTGGCTGGGAGGGGTCCGGAGCGGACGCTACGACCTGGAGGCCGAGCGCGGTCGGATCGCGGCGAAGTTCCTCCTGGGCCCGCTCGGTCCCGCCACGGCACCAATCCGGTCGGCCTCGGGCGGACGAGTGGTCGCCATCACGACCCAGGACCCGGCCACGGGGGGTACGCTCCTCTGCGGGGTCGACCCGAAGGACGGCTCGGTTCGTTGGCGGACGATCCTGGGGGCGCCCTGGCCGACCTCGCTGACGCCGACCGCGCGGCGAGACGGCCTGCGAACGATCGGCGAATCGGGCGACGAGACGATCCTGCCCACCAGACGACTCGAGGCCGGGGGCTTCGAATTCCTGCCGATGTCCCGGCCCGGCTCCGCCAGGCTCCAGACCGCCGGTCGGCTCGTCGTCCTGGAAGGGCCCGGAGAGGGGACCGAGGTGGTTGCGCCCCGGGCGGGTGGGTCCGTGGTCTGGGCCCGTCTCCCGGGCAAGCAGGGCGTGGAGGCCTGGCGCAAGGTGGAGCTCCCGACCGCGCTCGCCGCGATGCCGCTGGCCTGGGGGCCCAACCTGCTCATCCCGGGCGTCGACGGGCGCGTCTACCTGATCGACCCGCTGACCGCCGAATCGAGGGCCGAGCCGTTCGTGCCGGTCTACGATCGCGACCGCCGCGGCAGGTGGCTGGCCCCCGCGCCGATCGACGCGACGTCGGCGATCCTGGCCGATGACATCGGCCGGGTCCGGCGGCTGGTGCTGCGGGCCGATCCTTCCCCCCGACTGGTTGCGGAGGCCGAGACCCTCCTGGACAGGGGGATCGTCGCCGAGCCGGCCGCAACCGAGGGAGCGGCCGTCGTGGTCACGGCCGACGGCATGGCCCGCGCCCTCTCGATCCGCGACCTCAGCCCCATCGGGTCGTGGCCCCTGGCCGCACCGATCGTCGATCGGCCGTTCGTCGTCGAGGGCCATGGCTTCCTCGCCGACGCCAGCGGCGGAGTCCTCGCGCTCCGCAAGGACGGGCGGAAGGCGTGGTCCATCCCGCTCGAGTCGCCCCCCCTCGGCGCCCCCGTGGTGGACGGCGATCTCGCCTGGTTCCTCGACCGGGACGGGATCCTCCACGGCCGATCGCTCGGCGACGGCTCGCCCAGGCAGAAGGTGGACCTCCGCATGATCCCCGCCGGCGGATTGCTCGCCGTCGGCGGCCGGACCTTCGTCCCGGTCGCTCGCGGCACGCTCCGCCCGATCGACCTGAAGGCCCTGCTGGGAGGGAAGCCATGACCCGCCGTCGATCCGCCGGCACGCCCCTGATCCACGGTGAGGCCCTTCGATGGTTGGCGGCCGTCCTCTCGACGACCTTCGTCATCGCCGGGGCCGGTTTCCATGCCGCGCAGGGCCGGGCACAGGACCCCGAGGGCCGGGCCCCCGCCCCCTCGCCAACGCCCGCACCCGCCGCAGCGGAGCTCCTCCGCTCGGTCCCGTTCGACCGCATCGTCCTGACGGACAACTCCGTCCTCATCGTCGACCCGGTGAGCCCGCGCCCGCTCCCCCCGATCGACGTCAAGAAGGCCCGCGAGCAGGAGGCGGAGGAGTTCCCCGTAGGGGGGAATATCGGCCTGCCCGGCGAGCCGTCCAGGATCAAGGCGACGAAGAAGAAGGCCGATGACGGGACGCCTCCGGCGGACGACCCGACGCAGGTCGTCAAGGTCCACCTGATGGATAACGTCGACATCCGCGACTACTCGGTCAAGCGGACGAGCATCCGATCGATCGAGTACTTCGAGGACATGCTGCTGGCCGAGGCCGACCGGCTGGTGCTCGCCCGGGATTTCGCCCGCGCGTTCGAGTGCCTGCTCCGGGTCAAATCCCGCAACCCGTCGTGGCCGGGGATCGACGAACACCTGAACAAGCTCCTTTACGCCGAGGGGATCGCGGCGCTCATCGCCGGCGACAGCGAGAAGGGCCTCAGGCTCCTCCGCGAGCTGGTGGGACGCAATCGCGACTACCCGGGGCTGATGGACCAGCTCTCCTCCGCCTACGGCGGCTGGGTCTCTCGCGCGATCGAGCTGCGTCAATACGCCCGGGGGCGGCGCTATCTCCACGAGCTGGAAGAGATGGTCCCGGACCATCGCGGTGTCCGGGTTATCCGGGACCGCTTCGTCAAGCTCGCGCGGGAGAAGCTCGCCGCCGCCGAGGGCCTGGAAGGCCCGGCACGTCTCGACATGCTGGCCGACGCCCTTCGGACCTGGCCGGACATCGAGGGGGGCAAGGACCTCTACGTGAAGGCCTTCGAAGCCCTGCCGACCGTCGTGGTCGCGGTGGATGACGTGGCCTACCCCGTCGGACCATGGATCCGATCGCCGGCCGACGCCCGGTCGACCCGGCTCCTCTACCGGCCGATCCTGGAGTCCGACAGCGACGATGCAAGACAGGGCAAGCCCGCCGACCAGCTCGCCGGGTCGATGGAATCGGCCGACCTGGGGCGGAGGCTCAGCCTTCGGATCCGCCCGGGGATGCCGTGGTCGGACGGCTCACGGAACGCCGCGGCCGTCGATGTGGCCCGCAGCCTGATCGATCGGACCGACCCGAGCTCCAACAAATTCCAGGCCCGCTGGGCCGACGTCCTCGACCGGGTCGCGGCGACCGACGAGGCGAGCCTGGAGATCCGCCTCAAGCGGCCGCTCGTCAAGGCCGGCGCATGGTTCGTGTGGCCGGTGGGGCCGGCCCACGCGGGTATCGACGGGCGGATCGCCACGACGACGACGGAGCGGACCCTGGTGACCGACGGCCCGTTCCGTTGCAAGGCATCGACCGCCGACAATCTGGACCTCATCAGGCCGGCCGGCGCCACGGATCGGGAGCCGCCCGCGGCATCCTCGTCCTCGCTCCGGGTGAAGCGGATCCGCGAGGTGCGGGTCGCTCGCCCCCAGACGGCCGTCACGGCCCTGCTCCAGGGCGACGTCAGCCTGGCGACCCACGTCCCGCCGGACCAGATCGGGGCGCTCCGGGCCAATCCGGAGATCCGCGTGGGGCAATACGCCAGCCCGAGGTCGCACGTCCTCGCCATCGACGCCCGCAATCCGCTGCTGAGGAATCGATCGCTCCGCCGCGGGCTCTCGTACGCGATCCCGCGGAAGGCGCTCCTGGAGGAGACGGTCCTCCGTCATCCGACCGACGACGCCAGCGACGTGGCCGACGGGGTTTTCGGGAAGGGGTCTTACGCCAATGCCCCGGACGTGAAGCCGCTGGAGTTCAACCCCGCGCTGGCCATCATGCTGGTGGCCGGCGCGAAGAAGGAGATGGGGGGCTCGCCGATCGAGCTCAAGCTGGAATATCCCTCGATCCCGGAGGTCCGGGCCGTGGTGCCCCGGCTCACCGAGGCCCTCGAGCAGTCGGGTATCAAGCTCCAGGCGGTGGAGGTCCCCGAATCCAGGCTCGAATCCGAGCTGCGGAGCGGACGTCGATTCGACCTGGCCTATCGGGCCCTCCGCTGCGATGAGCCGATCCTCGACGCCGGGCTCTTGCTCTGCCCCGGCTATGATGCGCCGCCGCAGGCCGATGCCCTGGCCTCGGCGGCGAGCCCGCGGATCCTCCAGCTCCTGCTCCAGCTCGATCGCGCCACGGAAGTCTCCACCGCACGCGGCCTGGCGATTCAGATCGATCGTGAATCGCGCGACGAGCTCCCGGTCATCCCGCTCTGGTACGCCGCCGATCATTACGCCTGGCGGACCCGCCTGAAAGGGCCGGCCGAATCCGCCGAGTCGATCTATCAGGGCCTCGAAACCTGGGAAATCCAGCCGTGGTTCGCGCGCGATCCCTGGAGCAAGCCATGAGCCGTTCCACCGTGCTCCACGCCGTCGCCGCGATCTTCCTCCTCATCGTCGCCGCGCCGAGGATTCGAGGGGAGGAGAGCCCTGCTCCGGCCAAGCCCTCTGCGGCCGCGGCGAGCGAGCCGATCGATCGGCAACCGTACCGGATCGATCTCCACCTCGCGATCGACCCCTCCGCGCGGATCGACCGGGGGGGACGGACCAGGCTGATCCGGGAGTGGCAGGCCCTCGTGCATCGCTTCGTCGGCCCCCCCTGGCTGGTCAGCGTGGCACCGAAACCGAGTCCGCTCGCCGACGGGGACATGGAGGACCTGGACGGCGAGACGCTGGCGAACCTCGGCGCGTCCGCCGACAAGATCTGGCTGGTCCGCATCTCGGCGGCGCAGGGCCATTCCGGACTGTCTTTCCGGGGGCGTGAGTACGACACCGCGACGAGGAGACTCGGCCCCATCCAGGAGGCGCGGGCGACCGTCGTGGGCGACGCTCCCCGCGCGCTCATGCAGTTCGTCCTCGACCTGTTCAACCCGACCGCCGTGATCACCGGCCAGGAGGGCGGCCGGGCCCTCCTGCTGGTCCGCGGCGCCTCCGTCACACCGGCCAGCGATCTCGGCCGCGTGGCCTCCAAGGGGACCGTCTTCCTGCCCTTGCGGCTCGTAACCACGAAGGACAACACGACCCTGGTCCGTCGAATCCTCTTCTCCTACCTCCAGGTCGACGAGATGGTCGGACCGGTGGCTCGCTGCTCGATCGTCTCCGCGCTGCGAGATCCGCTCACCCAGAGGGTGTCGAGGCCCAACAGCCTCGCGGCCATCGGCATCAAGCCCGGCCGAAGTCCGATCCTGCTCCGATTCCTGACGCGTGGGGACCAGGCTCCGGCGGCCGGATACACGCTCACGTCGCGGGCCGTACCCGACGGTCATCCGCAGGAGATCGGCATGACGGATCGAGCAGGCCGGATCACCCTCAAGCCGGAATTCGCCCCCGGACTCGTGATTCTTCGACTCCTGGCCGCCAATGCCGAACCGATGGTCGAGATCCCCATCATGCCGGGTGAGGGGGGAGACGAGCGGGACATCCCCTTCGATCCCAAACCCCTGACCGTCAGCTATCAGGTCAAGCTCGAGGCGCTCCGGGACGAGGTGATCGACCTGGTGGCCATTCGATCCCGATTGGAGAAGCGGCTGGAGGCCAGGCTCCAGGGCGAGGACTACGAGGCCATCGAGCAGGGGCTCAAGGAGTACTCGACCCTGCCCCGCCGTGACATCTTCGCCCAGAAGCTCGAGGCCCTGAAGAACCAGGCCGCCAAGGAGGAGGCCAGCAGCAAGACCGCCGTATTGACGAAGAACGTGCAGGCACGCTTCAACGAGCTCCAGGCCCTCATCGATCGCTACCTCGCCGACGACGCCTTCGCCGGCTATACCGACGCCCTGGAACGAAAGCGCGCCGAGAAGGGCGGGGGAAAAGACTCGACCGATGCCTCCAAGAAGAAGACAGCCCCTTCCGCCCCGAAGGCCACAAGTCTTCCCGCCACCGCGGCCCCGGATACTCCTCCCTCATCCGGTCCGCCAGGCGTTGCCGCGCCCGCGGCTCAGACGCCTCCCGCTCGGTCGAAGACCAGCGACGACAATCGGCCGAGTGAGCCGTTCTGATCGTTCGTCGACCGGACGCGACTATTCGCCGAAGTCGACATTCAGCTCGGCGGATTCAATCTCCTTGTCGCTCGCCGCGTCCGCCTGCGGCGGCTTGGGCCTGGACCGGGTGAACAGCTTGGAGATCATCGCCCCGCCGCGAAAGAGTCGAAGCAACGCATTCGGTGATAGGCTGTCCACATATCCGTACCAAACGGTCACCATCCGCACGAACTCGAGCATCTTCTCGAGCTGATCGCGGGTGTAACGCTCGGATTCGCCTCCGGCCTTGGCTTCTCCCACGCAGTGCTCCAGCAGGGCGATCGTCGGATCCATCTCGCGACGTTTTCGCTCCGCCATGATCACGCGGAACGTGTCCATGACGTCCTTCAGCGCCTCGAAGCGGTCGCGACGATCGCCGATGCTGTGGACCCGCCGCACGACGCCCCACGTGATCAATTCTCGCAGGCTGGTCGAGACGTTCGACCGGCTGACGTCCAGCAGCTTGCTGATCTCCTCGGCATCCAGCGCCATCGGCGAGACGAAGAGCAACGCGTGCACCTGGGCCATCGTGCGATTGATGCCCCAGGCCTGGCCCATCTCCCCCCAATGGAGCACGAATTTCTGCGCAGCCGGTGTGAGATTCACGGTTTATTCCGCCCCGACAGGATTTTCTATTCCTACAGAAATCCTACTCGCCAGCAAATGATTCAACAAGAGTGGAGAGATCATCGAGAATCACAAACTCTGGCAAGATTGTCGCGACGGAACAAACCGTCGGAAAGGGCGCGGGTGTTTTCGAGCTCAGGGCGTCACCGTTGCCGCTTCGACCGGCACCGAGGGTGCACCCTCCGGCTCCTTCTTCTTGTCGAAGTCGAGGGACGCAGTGTTGATGCAGTATCGCAGCCCGGTCGGGGCGGGGCCGTCGTCGAAGACGTGGCCCAGATGGGCGCCGCACTTACGGCAGGTCACCTCGGTCCGGACCATCCGGTGACTGTGGTCGGTGGCCGTGGCGACCCGCGATTCGTCCTTCGGCTGGTAGAAACTCGGCCAGCCGCTGCCGGAGTCGAACTTGCTGTCGGATTCGAAGAGGGGCTCGCCGCAGCAGATGCAGCTTCATGCATCCGATCGCATGCGAGCAGATCCTCCGCCGTGAGCGAACGTGCGGGCGCCGGGGCGGATACACGCCCGGGCTCCGCGGAATTCTACGTCCCGGGGGCGAGCCGTCGGCAATGGCGAGAGGTCAGGATTTGGGATGAAACATCCGGCAATAAAGCGCGAGCATACGCTCCACCATCCGGGATCGACCGTAGGGATAGAGCTGGGGGCGAAAGCCGCCGGCGGGGCGTTCGAAGACGGCGATCGGCTGGACGAACTCACGGAGGCCTGCCGCGCCGTGGGTCCTCCCGAAGCCGCTCGCCTTGAACCCGCCGAACGGAGCCCCGGCATGGGCGGCCGGCGTGACGGCATCGTTCAGGCTCACGCTCCCCACCTTGAGGTGTCGGGCGACCTCCCGCGCGGCCCTGCGGTCACGTCCCCAGACGCTCGCCCCCAGCGCATAGTCGCTGGCGTTGGCGGCGGCCACGGCCTCGGCCGGGGAGGCCACGCCGCGGACCAGCAGGAGCGGTCCGAAAGCCCCGGCGAGTGCGGCTTCCGCCGCTCGGGTTTCCGCGAGCAGGACGGTCGGCGGGTAGAATGCCCCCGGCCCGCCGAGCGGCTCGCCTCCGGCAAGGACCCTGGCGCCCGACGCGACCCCGGCCTCGATCATGCGGTGGAACCGCTCCCGGGCCGCGGCGTTGATCATCGGGCCGACGTCCGTGTCCTCGCGCGTGGGGTCGCCGACGCGGAGGGCCCTCGCGGCCGCGGCGATCTCGTCGGCCCAGGGCCGCGGGTCGCCCACGACGAACACACGCTTGACCGCGACGCACGTCTGCCCGCAGCCGACGAAGGCAGCCCAGGTGAGGGCCCGCACCGTGCTTGCCCGGGGCGCATCCGGCAGCACGATCGCCGCGTCGAATCCCGAGAGCTCCGCCACGCCGGGGACGCCGCGCTCGCCGAGGGAAGCAAGGACCCTGCGCCCGGTCGACACGCCGCCCGTGAAGACCCCCTTGTCGATCCCGGATTCGATGAGTGCCTGGCCCACTTCCGGCCCGCCGTGCACGGCCGCGACCAGGCCGGCCGGGAATCCGGCCTCCTCCAGCCCCTCCTGCAAGGCGCGACCGGTCGCCGCCGCCAGCTCCGAGGGCTTCCAGACGACGGCGTTGCCGGCCGCAAGGGCATGGGCTATGGGCGTGGCATTGAGGAAGAGCGGGTAGTTCCAGGTCCCGATGATCCCGATCACGCCCAGGGGGGCCTGCACCTGACGGGCGGCCCCGATCAGCAGGAATCGCTGCCAGGAGGGGCCGATTCGTTCGCTGCGGAGCAGGCGGCCGGCGTTGTGGACGGTCCACCTCAGGTTGTCCAGGGTGGGGATCACGTCGCCGGCCATCGCCTCGATGCGGGGCTTGCCGATCTCGTCGCGGATGAGGTCCGCCAGGAGCTCGCGATCCCGGCTGAGGATCCGCCACCATCGGGTCAGTACCGCCTTCCTCCCGTTCCAGGAGGTGGTCGACCATGCCACCTGAGCCTCGGCCGCCCGCCCGACGATCGCCGCGACGGCATCCCGGTTCGTGGTGCCGGACGACCCCACGCGGGCGGCCGGCGGCGGCGAAATGGTCCTGGCCAGGTCAACCTCCGGGAGCATCGACATCTCCGGCCTCGTTCCTCTTCACGCACCCACCCCGGGTGGTGCCCGCCTCCTCCCGAAGGGAGAACGGTCCGATCCCGAGACCATGCTACGCGACCGCCGGAGACCGGAACAGTCCGGCTTCGTTCCGCGACGGCAACTCATGCACCGCCAGATGCCGCGACCTTGGGTCGCGGAACCCGATTGCTGAACTGCTTTTAATTCGATAACTCTTGCGTTCCACGACCGAACCGTCCGAAGATATGATGGATAAGGATCGACTCATGCCATACGGGCTCGTCTCTCGCTCGCAACCGGATTCAGGCGGTGTGGCCGGACAGCGGGAGGACCGGATCTCCTCTGGTCGTCGCGCCTGCGTCGAAGCCTCGCCATGATGGGATGGTGTACCGGGACTGCCATGAAAGAGAATCCGCTCGAAAAGGATGCTGAGACGGATGCGGGCGATCTCCAGCTCTGGGCCGGATCCAGCCAGAGGGCCTTCCTCGCGTCGATCGTCGAATCGTCGCAGGACGCGATCATCGGCAAGTCCCTGGACGGCACGATCCTGAGCTGGAACCGTGGCGCGGAACGGATCTTCGGCTACGCTCCGGAGGAGATCCTCGGGAGGCCCATCACGACGCTTGCCGTTCCGGGGCAGGAGGCCGACATCCTCAACGTCCTCTCGCGGGTCGGTCGCGGCGAGCGGATCGAGCACTATGAGACGATTCGCCGGACCCGAGACGGCAGGGACATCAACGTCTCCCTGACGGTCTCGCCGATCCGCGACGACACAGGGGCTATCGTCGGCGCATCCAAGATCGCCCGCGACATCACCGAGAAGAAGAAGACGGAACATCAGAACCTGACCCTGCTCCAGGAAGTCCAGAGGGCGGTCAAGGGCCGGGACGAATTCCTCTCCATGCTCGCGCATGAGCTCCGCAATCCGCTCGCCCCGCTCCGGAACGCGATCCACCTCCTCCAGCTCCGCGGCGACGACCCCACGGTCGTGGAGCGCGTTCGCGCGATGATGGAGCGTCAGATCAGCCACATGAGCCGATTGATCGGAGACCTGCTCGACGTCTCGCGGATCACCCGGGGGATGATCCGGATCGAGCCGGAGCGGACCGATCTCGTCCAGCTCACGCGGATCGTCCTCGAGGACCAGCTCCCGGCCTTCCGTCAGGCGGGGACGGCCCTGGTCACCGCGATCCCCGACATCCCGATCTGGGTCCACGCGGACAGGACCCGGCTGTCGCAAGTGCTGGATAATCTCCTGGAGAACGCTCGCAAGTTCACGGATCCGGGCGGAGAGGTCTCGATCGAGATCGCCGCGGACCTGCCCGGGCGCGAGGCCGTCGTGCGGATCAAGGACACGGGGATCGGGGTGGACCCCGACATGCTGCCGCGGATCTTCGAGGTCTTCACCCAGGCGGACCTCAGCCTCGACCGCCCGCGCGGAGGGCTCGGGCTGGGCCTGGCCCTGGTGAAACGACTGATCGAGCTGCATGGGGGCACCGTCCAGGCCCGGAGCGAAGGCCGCGACCGGGGGTCGGAATTCACCATCACCCTCCCCCTGGAAAACGAGCCCATGGCCCTGGCCGATAGCCCGACGGGACCGGCCGCGAAGGGTCGGCATCTGCGAATCCTGGTCGTGGAGGACAACCGCGACTCGGCCGAGAGCCTGCGGATGCTGCTCGCCACCCGCGGATACGACGTCAAGCTCGCCTTCACCGGGCTCGAGGGCCTGCAATCGGCGAGGTCGCTGCGGCCCGACGTGGTCATCTGCGATATCGGCCTGCCCGAGATAGACGGCTTCGCCGTCGCTCGAGCCATCCGGGACGATCCCGTGACGCGGGACATCCGGCTCATCGCCATCACTGGCTACGGCCGGGACGACGATAAGAAACGGGCTCTCGATTCCGGCTTCGATACCCACCTGGTCAAGCCCGCCGATCCCGAGACGCTGCTCACCCTCATCTCCTGACCCGCCGGCGGGATGCCCGGGCGGCGTCCCGATTCCCACCGTTCGGATCACCACCGCGGCGGCCGACCGGCGACGGCATCACGCACCGCCAGGCTGACCAGGTCCGCGTTCGCCGCCCGGCCCATCCTCCGCACCACCTCGGCGGCAATGGCCTCCACGCGGCCACCGATCCCGGCCGCGAAATCGCGCCCGAAGCAGTGATCGAAGCGGGCGATCTCGATGAGCCTGGCCGCCTCGCCATAAGCCCGCCGATACTGCGAGCAGGCATCCGGATCGGTCGCGTCGATCATCGCCACACCCTCGGCGACCGGGTCGCCCTGACATCGAGTGTATGCCAGGCGACACAACTGAACCAAAGACCACTCGGGACAAAAATACACTTCAGTCGGGGTGGTTGCAAGCGTCGCGACGGGACGGTCCCGGCTATTCCGGAGGCATGACCGGCGTGCTAAGCTCCACGGTCGTTGCACCTCGGCTCGTCGGCACGCCGATGAATCCGGGCCGCGCGGCCGGAGCGGGGAGATGCCCTCCTCTCGCGCCGCCCGCTTCCTCCCCTTCCCCCGCCATTGACGTTGGAGGCAGAGATGACCGATCCCCAGTCGAACCCCTCGCGACGCGGGTTCATGAAGACGACGGGCGTCGTGGCCGCGGCCTCGGCGTTCTCCCAGGGAGGCGTCCCTCTGGTGCACGCCGGGGAGAGTAATACCATCCAGGTCGCGCTCGTGGGATGCGGCGGCCGCGGCACGGGCGCGACCGAGAATGCCCTGGAGACCAAGAGCGGCCCGATCAAGCTCGTGGCGATGGCGGACGTGTTCGACTCCCGCCTCAAGGAGAGCCTCGAGCAGATCAGGAAGGATCGCAAGGAGGACAAGGTCGACGTCAAGGATGACAGGAAGTTCATCGGCTTCGACGGCTACAAGAAGGCCATGGACTCACTCAAGCCGGGGGACGTCGTGATCCTGGCCACGCCGCCGGGGTTCCGCTGGGTCCACTTCACCTATGCGATCGAGAAGGGGCTGAATGTCTTCATGGAGAAGCCCGTCACGGTGGACGGGCCGACCTCGAAGAAGATGCTGGCCCTGGCCGAGAAGGCCACCCAGAAGAACCTGAAGTGCGCCGTGGGGCTGATGTGTCGCCATTGCAAGGCCCGCCACGAGCTCATCGACCGGATCCGGGGCGGCGCGATCGGCGACCTCCTCACCCTGCGGGCCTACCGTCAGAAGGGGCCGGAAGGGAACACGCCGGTCCCTCCCAAGCCCAACGACATCAGCGAGCTGCTCTACCAGATCCGCAAGTTCCACGGCTTCCTCTGGGCCAGCGGCGGGTCGTACAGCGACTTCCTGATCCACAACATCGACGAATGTTGCTGGGTCAAGGGCTCGTGGCCGGTCGAGGCCAAGGGGAGCGGCGGCCGGGTCTATCGGGGCGACGCCATCGATCAGAATTTCGACACGTACTCGGTGGAGTACACCTTCGATGACGGGTCGAAGCTCTTCCTCGAGGGCCGCAACATCGACGGCTGCCATTCCGAGTTCGCCAGCTACGCCCACGGCTCCAAGGGCATGGCCGTGATCTCGTCGAACTCGCACTCCCCGGCGAAGTCGCGGATCTACAAGGGGCAGAAGCAGGCCAAGAAGGACCTGGTCTGGGCGTTCCCCCAGCCGGAGCCCAACCCCTATCAGCTCGAGTGGGACGACTTCATCAACGCCATCCGCAAGGACCAGCCCTACAACGAGGTGAAGCGCGGGGTCGAGGCGAGCCTGGTCACGTCCATGGGCCGGATGGCCGCGCACACCGGACAGGTCATCACGTTCGACGAGATGCTGAACTGCCCCCACGAATTCGCGCCGAACCTGGACAAGCTGACGATGAACGGAGCGGCGCCGCTCCAGACGAACCCCAACGGGAAGTATCCCTGGCCGGAGCCGGGGATCAAGCGCGACCGCGAGTTCTGAGCTCCACGGACCGGAGCGATTCGAGAGTCTGCCGGGGGCGACGGCCTCGGTCTCCACCGTCGGGATGGATCACCGGGGTCGTCCGTACGAGCGACGACGGATCGCCTTGCGGCCGGGGGCGATCGCGCGGTCGCGAGGATTGTATGAGAGAGGATGCCGGGTCCGTCGGCGGTGGCCACGACCGGCCCCGCGCCGGCTGGCGATGTCCGGGCGCGGGCCGGTACACTACCCCAACCTGGCGGCATATCCTGACCTCTCTCGGAGCCCCCGCATGCCCGGCCTGCTCAGCGGACTGATCCCCGCCTGCCATACCCCGATGGACCAGACCGGAGCCCTTTCGCTCGCGCAGGTCGACGAGCAGGCCATGCTCCTGCGCGAGTGCGGAATCCGGGCCGTCTTCGTGGGAGGGACCACCGGCGAGTGCGCCTCCCTGAGCCTCGACGAGCGGATGGCCCTGGCCGAGCGCTGGTGTGCCGCCGCGGGGAGTTCGATGCAGGTCGTCGTCCATGTCGGCGACAACAGCCTACCCGAGGCCGTCCGACTGGCGGCCCAGGCCCGCGACGTCGGGGCGGCGGCCGTCGCGGCCGTCGCGCCCAGCTATTTCAAGCCCGCCGGCGCCCTCGAGCTCGTCGAGTTCTGCGCGCCGATCGCCGCCGAGGCCGATCCCCTGCCCTTCTACTACTACGACATCCCCGGGATGACCGGCGTGCGCCTGGCGATGTCCGACTTCCTCCGCCAGGCGAGATTCCGGATCCCGACCTTGCGCGGGCTGAAGTACTCGAACGACGACCTCCTGGAGCTTCAGGAGTGCATCCGCCTGGACGGCGGGGCCTTCGACGTCTTCTTCGGTTCGGACGAGTGCTACCTCGCCGGGCTCTGCCTGGGGATCCGGGGTGCGGTCGGGAGCACCTACAACTTCGCCGCCCCGCTGTACCAGAAGATCACCCGGGCGTTCGAGGCCCGCGACTTCACGACAGCGCGGGCACTCCAGGGGACATCCATCGACCTCATCAAGGCACTTCGCCGACGAGGTTTCATGGCCGCGTCGAAGGCCGTGATGGAGATGCTGGGCGTCGACTGCGGGCCCGTCCGGGCCCCCCTCCGCGGCCTCTCGCTCGACGAGCGGATCTCCCTGTGGGAGGAGATCGCGCCGCTCGACGCCTATCCTCGACCGCTCCGCAGGCCCCGTTGACGTCGCGCCCAGACTCGGCCGATCCGTCGGCTCACTCGTCGAGGGGGAAAATCTCGACCTTCCGGAACTCGACGGGGTGGCTCTCCGCCTGGAGCGAGATGTAGCCACCCTTCACGGCCTTGTCGCCGCCCCGGTCCGCGGCCAGCCGCTTCGCGTCCGGGTCGCTGGCGTCGAGGATCGGCCGATCGTATTCGATGACGAGCTCGCCGTTGACGAAGTGCTTGATGGTCCCGTCGCCGTGGGCCTCGACCTCGATGGTGACCCACTGGTCGCCGTCGTAGGTCTTCGAGGTCGAATCATTGCAGTGCTGGGTGACGAGTTTGTCCTTCATGTAGACGTGGGTGCCAGGCGTGCACAGATTTCCGGTGGAGCGCTTGCCTCGGCCGGATCCGCCCAGGAACTGAACTTCCAGCGAGACGGGGAAATCCTGGTCCTTGCGCATCGTCTCCGGCGGCTGGCAGTGGATCATCGCCCCGCTGTTGCGGAAGGCCCAGCTCGGGCCTCCGGGGACCTGATCGCCGACGAACCGGTATTCGACTCGAAGCTTGTAGTGGGAGAAGGGGTGCGCGTAGAAGAGGTGGCCGAACTCGCCATTGAACTTCGTGTAGCGGTCATAGGCGACGATGATCTTGCCGTCCTGGACGCGGAAGGTGTCCAGGTAGTTCTCACCCAGCGCGGAGCCCCTCAGCTTGGGAGTCCACCCCGTCAGGTCCTTGCCGTTGAAGAGGCTGGTCCACTGTCCCTTGGGCGGCACGGGGACGGTTTTCGTATCGTCCGCGGGCAGTTCCCGCCCCAGTGCCAGGGCCGCGAGTCCGCACCACGCCATCCGCCAACAAGACCGTGCCATGACCAGGCCCCCGAGGGATTCTCTCCACGATGCGAGCCATTCGACTCCTCAGGATGGACCGCATCGGGGTCGGATTCAAGTCCTCGCCGCCCTGCGTTCGATGATCAGGGGTCATTCACGCTCCAAGCATCCTCGCGGGCCCCTTGACATCCGCGATCGCGGGACTAGGATGGATTCTCCTGAGTTGAGCGGACCGCTCCTCGGGCCGGAGTGGTGGAATTGGCAGACACGCTAGCTTGAGGGGCTAGTGGGCTAACCATGCCCGTGCAGGTTCAAGTCCTGTCTCCGGCACTATTCGTTGAAGGGGTCGCGTCGGTTTCGACGGGACCCCTTTTTCGTGCGCGAGAGGCTCGCCATGACTCCACGATGGCTGGAATGGGCTCGTCGGATCGACGCGATCGGGCAGACTGGTCTGACTTTCAACCAGGATCCCTACGATCGCGAGCGTTACGAGATGCTCCGCAAGGTCGCCGCGGAGATGATGGCCGAGGGTTCCGGCGAAGCCATGGAACGGGTCGCGGAGATCCTCGGGAGCGACGCGGGGTATGCGACTCCCAAGGTCGATGTCCGCGGCGTGGTCTTCCGGGATGCCAGGATCCTCCTCGTCCGGGAGCGAAGTGACGGCCTCTGGACTCTTCCGGGAGGCTGGGCGGACGTGGGCGATACGCCGGCCGAGGCCATCGTCAGGGAGATCCGGGAAGAGTCCGGTTTCGAAGCCAGGGTCGCGAAGCTGCTCGCCGTGCTTGACCGCGATCGTCAGGGTCATCCTCCCCACGTCCATCACAGCTACAAGCTCCTCTTCCTCTGCGATCTCCTCGGCGGTGCCCCGACGACCTCGCACGAGATCCTGGACGTCGGCTTCTTCGCCGAGGATCGGATCCCCGAGCTTTCGCTCGACCGAACCCTCCCTTCTCAGATCGCCCGCGCCTTCGAGCATCTCCGGGATCCGGACCTCCCGGCGGATTACGACTGACCCGCGGATCGCCTCCGAGCGCGAGCGATCGGCGGGTGCGTTGCAAACCGCCGCGAAGGCCCCGATACTGTCTTAAGCCCGAGGGCCGGCCACGGTTCCTCGGCCCTCACGCTGACACCCCGGAGCTTGCCGCCGTCGTGCCCCGCCTCTTCGAGTGGCCCGATTACTGGCTGCTGACGGACTTCTCCGCGCACATCGGGTTCTTCCTGGGCCTGATCTTCCTGGCGCACCTGATCCGTCAGCGACGCTCACCCGCCAGCACCATGGCCTGGCTGCTGATCATCCTCTTCCTGCCCTACGTTGGCGTCCCGCTCTACCTCATGCTGGGCGGGCGTAAGATGAACCGCATGGCACGCCGGAAGCCGCGCGTCTATGACCGCGTCGGCCCGGCCGATCCACGAAGAATCGAGGGCCATCAGGGGACCGAGCGATTCCTGCTCTCTTATGGAGTCCCGCCGGCCCGCGAGGGGAACCGGCTGGAGCTGCTGACGCAGGGCGAGGTGGCGTTCCGAAGGCTCGTCGAGCTCATCGATTCCGCCACCTGCTCCATCCATGTCACGACCTACATCCTAGGCCGCGGGAGGGTCGGTCGCGAGATCGTCGAACGCCTGGCCCGACGGGCCCGCGACGGAGTCTCCGTCCGGCTCTTGCTGGACAGCGTCGGGTCGCGGCGAGTACGCCGGAGCGACCTCGCGACCCTCAGGGAGAGCGGCGCGGCGATCGCCTACTTCATGCCGGTCCTCCACGTCCCATTCCGGGGGCGAGCCAATCTCCGGAATCACCGCAAGATCGTCATCGTCGACCGTCAGGTCGCGCTGACGGGGGGCATGAACTTCGCCTGGCCTTACATGGGACCGGACCCCGAAGCGGGACTCTGGCGAGACCTGTCGGTGGTCGTCCAGGGGCCCGCCATCGTGGACCTGGATGCGCTCTTCCTATCGGACTGGAAGTTCGCCACCGGCGAGGTACTCCAAGGGGGCTATCCCGGACCGGACGGCGAGCTGGAATCTCACGAGCCCACGCCTCCTGCCCTGACCGGCTCTCTCGGAACGCCCAGCACGGTGCAGGTCGTCGCGAGCGGCCCGGACGTTCCCGACGACCCGCTCTACGAGACGCTCGTCTCCCTGATCTTCGCGGCCTCGAAGCGGATCTGGATCGTCACACCGTACTTCGTGCCGGACGAAATGCTCGCGCGGGCGCTCACCCTGGCCGCCAGGCGGGGTGTGGACATCCGCCTCATCGTCCCGCAGCGATCCAATCATCTCTCGACCGACCTGGCGCGAGAGAGCTATCTTCGCGACCTCCATGAGGCCGGGGGGATGGTCTTCCTCTACCAACCGGTCATGATGCATGCGAAGGCCGTCCTCATCGACGACCAGCTCGCCGTGGTCGGCTCGGCCAACATGGACAACCGGAGCCTCTTCCTCAACTACGAAGTCGCCCTCTTCGTGTACTCGCGGGAATCGGTCGAGGAGCTCGCCACGTGGGCGCTGGGACTTCAGGCGGATTCGCTCAGGGAGTTGCCCCAGCCCGGCTGGTTGCGAGAGCTCGCGGAGAGCGTCGTCCGGCTCCTTGCACCGCTCCTCTGACCGATCGATCGGTGTCAGCCCCCTCCTGACCGCTTCCGTCCCATCGCCGCACGCCTCAGGCGGACGTTGAGGATTGGAGATGCTTCCTTGATCGAGAGCGCGGGCCGCTCGGGGCCGACTTCGGGCGAATCTGGGGACATCTCGACTCGCTCCTGCCACCGCTCGTCGAGCCAGCCCAGGAAGGCCGCAACGTCCGAGGATGATGTCTTGTCGGCCCCAGCCCCCTCGTTTGCAGTCGGTGCAGGGATCGCCCCATCCACGCCGCCTTCAATCTCCTCGCCGCCGATGGTCACGATGGCCGTGTCCGGGGACTTGATCCGGCCCAGGATCCATCGCATCGCATGGCCGTAGTCCCAGTCGATCCTGAGACGGATTTCGAACCGCGAGCCGTGGAGAGTCGCGATCAGGTCGGCATGATCCGCCGGCACGAGTGCCCGAACCAGTGCGGTTAGCTCCTCGGCCGCCTGCGCGGGGCATCTTGAGAAATCGATGTTCAGCGCGAGCGACCTGGACTCGATCGAGATCTCCGGGAAGAGCAACGGGAGGCCCGATAGCTTCTGACCCAGTGCCTCGATGGCGGATCGACATTGCAGAGCTTCGGGATGAGCGAAGTGGAATGCGGGGCCCTCGATCTCCATCCCCTGATTGGCGACGTAGACGAGCCGTGGATCCTCGATCAGCGCCTTCATCTCCGACAGGGATCGGCGGTCCATGACGCAGGCGAGCACCCCTTCTCTCGAGGCAATCTCGGCGATCCTGGTTCGAAGCTCAGGGCTTAGCGACCGGTCGCCGGTGGGCGAGAGGCTCTCCTCGAGCCCTCTCTCCAACTCCAGGAAGAGGATGAGGCTAGATGCCCCGGCAACCCTCGTTTCGAGCTCATGATGCCCCACGTCCATAAGCTGCGCTCTCATCGTGAAATGCCCCGTCGTCCGCGTTCCGGTGTTTCGCGTGATTCGCGAGTTGCTCAAGCTTCCATCACGAGATCCTCGATTCCGTCCGCCGAATCCGGCAGTTCTCCGCCTCGGTGGGAGCCGACGAGTCTCTTGAGCAAGGGTGGTGCCAGGAACGTCGTGACGAGGACCATCAAGGTGACGCCCGCGAATAGACTCTCGTCGAAGATCCCCGCCGTCATCCCCATCTGACCGAAGATCAGGCCGACCTCGCCGCGAGGGATCATCCCCACGCCGATGATCGATTTCCTCCCCTTGAACCAGTAAGGGGCATATCCTGCAAACAGCTTGCCAAAGATACCCACGAAGATGAGGACGCCGCCGATCAGGAGCGCCCAGCGCCCGTCGGCAAGCCTCGGGTCGAGGTAATGGAGGTCGACCGAGGCCCCGACGCCGACGAAGAAGATGGGGACGAAGAAGTGGCCCAGCACGGTGACCCCGTGCTCGATCTCGTGGGCCCTGGGCACCGCATTGAGGAGCAATCCCGCGGCGAACGCGCCGAGGATCAGGGCGGAGCCGGCGCGGTCGGCGGCCCAGGCCAGCGCGAGCGCCAGGATCAGGGCCAGGATGGTCGGGGTGCCGGGCATCTCGATGAGCCCGGCCGCCCGCAAGAGCCAGGGCATGAGGAGCTTTCCGGCGAGGATCACGACGATCAGGAAGCCGAACGCGACGGCCGTCGTCCACGCCACGCTCCCGAGCGTGGGCGACGCTCCTCCGGCCATCCCCTTCACGACGGTCAGAATCACGAGGCCGAGCACGTCGTCGATCACGGCCGCGCCGAGGATGATCTGTCCCTCCTCGGAGCCCAGCTTGCCGAGGTCGGAGAGGACCCGCGCGGTGATGCCGACGCTCGTGGCCGTCAGCGTCGCCCCGGCCATGATGGAGGCGATGTCCACCATGCCGAGCAGCCGGCAGGCCCCGTAGCCGAGGACGAAGGGGAGCACCACTCCGGCAACCGCCACGACCGTCGAGGTCTTCCCGGCCTTGAAGAACTTCGGCAGCTCGGTCTCCAGTCCGATCGCGAGGAGCAGGACGAAGACCCCGAGCTCCATGAGCATCTCCATGGTCTCGTGGTGCATGTCCACCAGCGCGAGCCCGGACCGTCCCAGGATGAGGCCGGAGATCAACTCGCCGAGGACCGCCGGTTGGCCGAATTTCTGAGCAATCGCCCCCATGACCTTCGCTCCGGCGAGCATGACGGCGAGCATGGCGAAGAGTTGGGGAGCTTCCAGGGAATGCATGAGCACCTGCCTCGCGAGCGTCGAATCACGTTCAGATCGAGAGCCTTACGGACTGGCCTTTCGTTACAACGACCATACCAAGGAGGCGACAGGCGAGGACTGCGGATCCCGCCGTCTCCGGCGGGAAATCGTCGATCGACGACGCACGCGTCATGCATGCACCTACGCTCGGCCTTGTCCGACAAGGGGAATGACGTGTAAGATTCGTACTGTGTCAACATGTTCGTCTCCCGCGGGTGGCGGGGCGAGAGTCGGAAGGCAGCCCGCCCGGGAGGCGGGGGCAGGAGACCCATGAAGCGACGCGACGACATCAGGAACGTGGCCATCATCGCCCACGTGGACCACGGCAAGACGACTCTGGTCGACGCGATGCTTCGCCAGTCCGGGCAGTTCCGCGCCTCTCAATTGCAGGGCGAGCGGATCCTCGATTCCAACGACCTGGAACGAGAACGCGGCATCACCATCCTGGCAAAGAACATCGCCATCAATTACGGCCCGACCAAGATCAACCTGATCGACACCCCCGGCCACGCCGATTTCGGCGGCGAGGTCGAACGGACGCTGCAGATGGCCGACGGTGCGCTCGTGCTCGTGGACGCCTTCGAGGGGCCGATGCCCCAGACGAAGTTCGTCCTCCGCAAGGCGTTCGAATGCCACATCCGGCCGATCGTGGTGATCAACAAGGTCGATCGCCCCGACGCCCGCCCGAACGAGGTCCTGAACGAGATCTTCGACACGTTCGTGGAGCTCGGTGCCAGCGACGAGCAGCTCGACTTCGCCTACATCTTCGCCTCCGGCCGGTCGGGATTCGCCTCGCATGATCCCAGCGTCACCTCGGGCGACGTGCGGCCCCTGTTCGACCTGATCCTGGAGCGAGTCCCCGGGCCGGTCGTGGATCCGGACGGGCCGTTTACCATGGTCTGCACGACGCTCGACTACTCCGAGTACGTCGGCCGGATCGCCATCGGCCGGATCGCCTCGGGGAAGGTCCGGCGCGGGCAGCGGGCCAATCTGATCAAGGTCAAGGACGCCTCGACGCCGGGCTCGATCGACGGCCTCCTGCTCTTCGACAAGCTCGGCCGGGTCGAGGTGGAGGAAGCGGAGGCCGGCGACGTCGTCGCGGTCGTCGGCCTGGCCACGGTCGAGATCGGCGATACGATCGCGGATCCGGAGGTTATGACCGCCCTGCCGCGGATCGAGGTCGGCGAGCCGACCCTAACGATGCTCTTCCGGGTCAACGACTCGCCGCTCACCGGGGAGGGCAAGTACCTGACCAGCCGCCACCTCAACGATCGCTTCCAGCGCGAGCTGGAGTCGAACGTGGCGCTCAGGGTCGAGCCGACCGAGGACGGCGATGCCTTCCAGGTCTCCGGCCGCGGGCTGCTCCACCTGTCGGTCCTCATCGAGACGATGCGGCGCGAGGGCTACGAGCTGGCGGTCGGCAAGCCGGAGGTCATCATCAAGAAGATCGATGGCGTCGATCACGAGCCCTACGAGTTCCTGGTCGTCGACGTCCCCCACGGCCACATCGGCCCCGTCATGGAGCTCGTGGGCGCCCGAAAGGGCGAGATGAGCAAGATGGACGTGAAGGGCGCCTATGCTCACATTGAGTTCCTGATCCCTTCCCGCGGCCTGATCGGCCTCCGCAACCGGCTCATGAGCGCCACCCAGGGCGAGGCGATCATGCACCACAACTTCCACGACTACCGCCCCTTCAAGGGAGAGATCCCGAGCCGCCCCAACGGCGTGATGATCAGCATGGTCCGCGGCCAGGCCGTTGCGTTCTCGCTGGACAACCTCCAGCAGCGCGGCACGATGTTCGTCCAGCCCGGTGACGACGTCTACGAGGGGATGATCATCGCCGAGAACGCCCGCAACGAGGACATGGTGGTCAACCCCGCCAAGGAGAAGAAGCTGACGAACATGCGGGCCTCGGGCTCGGACAAGAACGTCCTCCTCAAGCCCCCTCGCCTCCTCACCCTCGAGATCGCCCTCGAGTACATCGAGGCCGACGAGCTCGTCGAGATCACCCCGAGCAAGATCCGCCTGCGGAAGAAGGTCCTCAGCGAGGAAGCGCGGAAGCGGAGCGAACGAAGCGGCAAGAAGGTCGGGGTCTGAGCACTGATCGCGACCGCGAACCGGTGCGGACCGGCCGGCAACGGACCGGCTCATGCACTCAGACAGTGGAAACCCTCCGCCTCTCCCGCTCGGCGGGAGAGGCTTGGAGTGAAGTCGGGAAAGCCTGCACTTGCATCGTGATCGTCGCGGGATCGCGCCGCTCAAGGCCCGGGCCCCAGCGCCGCCACGGTGCTGGCCTCGGACTGATTCCGGCCGGCCTCGGCCCGCTTCTTCCGGATCCGCTCGTAGAAGCGAACTTCGAGTCGCTTCCCCTTGAGCGCCTCGCGTGATTCTCGGGTGAGCTGCACGCAGGCCGCGAACTCGAGGACCACGCCGACCATCGCCAGGATCGTCGGGATGAAGGCGACGTTGTTGGAGAAGAACGAGTCGATGGCCATGGTCAGGCTCGTCGCCACGAAGGCGGCGAGCGATAGGTAGAGCAGCGACAGGGCGATGTGGATCCGCTCGACCCGCCAGACGTTCCGATGGAGCTCCTCGGTCACGAACGCGACCCGGTCCTCCACGAAGTCCAGGCTGCTCCCCGAATGGCTCAGGCCGTCGAGCTCGAGGTCGAGGTGCCGAATCCGGTCCGCCACGCGGGCCATCCGGTTCGAGGTCGAGATGATCAGCGACCCGTTCGAGGTCATGAACAGCGCCGGGGTGATCATCGCCGTCAGGATCGAATAGCTTTCCGAAGTCGTGGGCATGGTCCGCTTCACTTCTCCGCCGCGCCCTGGCCGGACTTCTGTGCGTCGACGACCGCTCGCATCCGCTTGCGGAAGACGTGCGGCGGCTCGAAGGCGAGCGGCGGGTGGCCCTTCGCGGCGGCCGTGACCTCCGCGGCCAGGGCGGGGAGGCCATTGTCCCCGTAGAAGCTGACCGTCTCGTCGCTCAGGCCCGCCTTGATGACCAGGACGGAGTAATTCTTGCCATCGAGGATGAGGTAGCCGAGCGTCCTCTGGTAGGGGTCGAGCATCGCCGCGCGGATGAGCTTCACGTCGCTGGCGACGGAGAAGGCCCCCCGGGCAAAGGCCCGTCCTTCCGGCCCGAATGGCTGGTCATAGGGGATCGAGTGCTCCTCGTGCCGGGTCTCGGGCGTGTCGATTCCGAGGATCCGGACGGTCTCCTCGTCATTCTCGCCCCACTTGATGACCACGGTGTCGCCGTCGTCGATCCGGATCGTCGCCGGATCGACGACCACGGGGGCGCCGTGTGGGCGTGTCTGGGGCTTCTGCTCGACCTTCCCCTGAACCCTGGGAGGTTCCTGGGCCGAGCTGGGATGGGACGCGGCCATGGCGAGTCCGATGCACAGGCAGGCGGACGTTGCGGCGATCGAGGCGGAAGCGCGAAGACTCATCGTGGGGCTCTCTTCGGGGTATCGAAGCGGAGGCACTCCATACAAGAGTAATGCACGATGATCGAAGATTGCTACCGGAGGAACCGCTTGCGAGCTGAGGTCCGGCCATAACGGCATGAGATCGCGCCGCCGGTACGAAGAGGTCGACGACGGGGAGAATGGCCCGCCGGATCGATCAGGCAGGCTGACGGCTCCAGCAGGGCTCGCGGGGCGGTCCGCCTCGGCATTTCGCTCGGCGAAGCGTCCTCTATGATCGAGACGGCATGGCCGTGTCGATGACGCCGTAATTCGCGAGGCGCGAGCACCCAGGCGGCCAGCAGTGGCGAGCGCCGTTCGTCCACTCGATGTTGAAGCGTCGGATCCGCGCCGCGCTCCGGGCGCGGAGGGGAGGCAGCCTCTCCGGGGAGATGTTCCTGCCAGCTATGACGTATTACGTGATGATTCTTCGAATCGGGATATTTTACAGAGTATTACCTCGGCAAGGAAGAAGATCACCGTGATAGGGCTCTTACCGCTGACAGGGAAGCCGGCCCGCATTCAC
>NZ_JAALJH010000010.1 GCF_011064615.1 Aquisphaera insulae
CATTGTTACGGTCAACGGCGCGCGGGTTCTCGTCAGCGGCCTCCTCGACGTTCGTTCGCGTCTGCCTCGACGAATCGTGGTCATTCCCGGCCGCCGCTCACCGCGTGGGGCCGAAGCGGACACCCTGTACGTGCTCACCGATCCGCACCGGCTTCGACCCTTCGCGGAGCGTCTCGCCGAGGATCCGGACCTCGTCGAAGCGCACGTCGCGGACGTCGTGGACCGGGTCCGCCCCCATCACCTCGACGAGGTATGCGCCGGCCGCGCCCTCGACCGTCACGCCTCGGAACGCGACGTCGCGGATGAAGCCAGGAGTCTTTGTGTGCATGTACTGATTGACCACGGGCCGGAGCCGGATCAGGCTCCCCTGCCCTTCGCCGTGGATTCGCACGTCCTGGATCCGCACGTCCTCAAGCCGCATCTCCTCGCCGGGCTCGAACAGGAACGCGGTCATCGTGAAGTGGAGAACGTCCAGGTTCCGCAGCGTGATCGCGCGCATGAACGCGGCGCGGGACTCGTGGCCAAGCAGGAAGATTCGCGCCCGATCGCACCACAGGACCGAGTTCTCGACCGTGATCCTCTCGACATGGTTGTTCGTCAGGTCGGTCCGCAGGCCCTTCAACGCGACGCAATCGTCATCCGTGCGGATGAAGCAATCGGTGATGAGCACGTCTTGCGAGTTGCACGGATTGATCCCGTCGTCGTTCTGCACCCGCGCGTTGCACAGCTTGACGTTGCGGATCGTCACGTTGCGGCTGCCGCTTGGGACGATGGTCCAGTGCGACGACCCGCGGAGGATGATCCCCTCGACGACCACATCCTCCGCGTCGCGGATCCCGATCAGGTTCCCGATCGGCCCCTTGCGCCATTCCCATCCAGAGCCGTCCAGGATACCCCGGCCCCGGATTCGGACGTGCGCGCCGCTGGCGAGGACCTCCGCCTTCACCACGGCTCCGGCCGCCAGGTAGAGCGTCTGGTTCGAGCCGAGCCGGATCGTCCCCGGCGCGTGGATGCCGGGCCCGTAGTAGACGACGTTCGCGTCGCCCTTCTTCGGCACGTTCGTCTCGAGGGCGTTCGCGAAGAGCAGCAGCGGGCTCCGCTTGCCGTCGGGCTCCACGCTCAGCTTGCGTGGCCCGTCCAGGTTGAGGGTCAACGTGTGATCGTCCGGGTGCTCGATGCGGACCGATGGGCTCGCGGGGCGGATGACGACCTTCGCCAGCGAGCGGGTCGACGTGATCTTCACCCTCACCGGGCCGCCACTGTCGAACGAGGCGAAGGCATAGTCCCCGCCGTAATCCCACTCCTTGCCGGCGAACGGCGGGTCGAGCGTGCGGGCAGCATAAACCGCCACGGGCTGGTCGCCGGCCCACACCTGAAAGTCGCCCCCCGCCGGCTCGCCGGCCGGCGCAGGCGCGGTCACCACCTGGGCCGCGGCCCGGGCGATGAGACTCGTTGCGAGAATCAGGAGGCACGTTGCTTTGCGGGCATGGTGGATCATGAGCGTCGATCCTGGCTCGGAGGGGGAGGGACGCCGATTGCGGCGCATGGGCTCACTGTAACACCTCCGATGTGGGGCTCAAGCGTGTTGTACCCTTCGTCCCGCCTCCGTACGGCCATGCTCAGAGGCGGGATCACCGCGGGCCAGCCGCTTGTCTCTTCCTCGCCGGCCGCATTACCCTGGGAGGCTCACGGCCCTCTGAATCGCCGGACCCCAGGAAGCGGGCCGGCTCGTCCCGTGGCAGGAGCTTGGAATGAATGACGTCCGGAGGGGGACGAGGGTGCTCGGCCCCCGTGTCTGGCGATGCCTGTCGGCGGCTCTCCTGGGGCTCGCCCTGGCGGCGCCGGGTGGCTCGGCCGGGGCGGCCGAGGAGGACGTGGTCCGCATCGCCGACGCCCCCGAGCGGGGCGCGTTCAACGTCGGGGCCGCGAAGGCGAGCGTGAACCGGGTCCGCGACGACGCGGCCGGCGGCGAGGTCCTGGAGCTCTCCTACGAGGTCCCGCCCGGCACCGCGGCGGGGCTCTACGCCAAGGGCTTCGGCGCGGGCGTGGCCCCCGACCGGGTGGACCTGATCCACCTGGGCCTGAAGGCCGGCAACGCCGACCAGGCCCGACGGGTGACCGTGGCCGTGGAGTTGAAGGGGACGGCGGGCGTGCAGCGGATCCCGCTGACGGTCGACGATCGGGGCACCACTGCCGAGCCCCTCATCGACTGGCCGGCGATCGGCACGCTCAACGAGCTGGTGCTCCTCGTGAACCCGATGGGCGACGGCCCTCCAGCGGCGGGGACGCTCCGGCTGGACGCTCGCTTCACAGCCCTGCCCGCGCTCCGCAAGCTGAGCCTCTCTGCCCCCGCACGGTTCGGCGGCGTGCTCGTCGCGAGCCTGCTGATGGCGTTGCTGGCGGGGATCGCCCGGAAGGGGGTCGGACGAACGCTCAAGGCGGCTCCGGATCATGACGAGCCGTCCTGGCGACCCTTCCTGGCCGACCTCGGCCGCGGCCTGGGCGCGGTGCTGATCGCCTCCGCGACGCTGGCGACGTATCACCTCGGCGCGCTCGGGGCCCTCGAGGCCGGCTGGTGGCCGCTGGCGGTCGCGGTCGCCGGCGTCCTGATCGCGGGCTGGTGGAAGTTCGTCGAGGCCGGCGAGACGCTCACGGCCGGGGAGGCCTTCCGGGATGCCCTCGTGCCGGGGCTGCTGACGATGTCGTCCAGCTCGCTGGTCCTGCTCCAGGCCCCGACCTCCTGGCCGCAGGTCCTGCAACTGAGCCAGACGGCGGCGGCGGTCGGCGTCCTGATCTACCTGGGCGCGGTCGCCAGCCGGCTCGGTTCCTCGGGCAAGCACATCGGCCCCGCTGGTGCGGCGCTGATCGCCGGGACACCCTACGTGCTCGGCGGGCTGACGCTCCTCGAATCCGGCGGCCTGATGCAGTCGCTCGGCGGCCTGCTCTCGGCGGGACTGCTCGAGGCTCATCCCGACGGCCGCGAAGTCCTCGGCCGCATCGCCGTGCTCTTCCTGTTCAACGAGGCGGCGGCGCTGGGGCTCGGCGGAGTGACGGGGGGCGGCTGGCTCCGGCCGTGGCGGGCGCATGCCCTCCTGCTCAGTGCGGCCTTCATGGCGATCTATGGCGCATACGGCATGATCGACATGGGATCGGGGGCCTGGCTCACCAGGCTCCCCTGGCTGATCCGCCCGATCCTCGTGGTCATCGGCTCGGCCTTCAGCATGGGCGGCCTCTGGGCCGAGGCCTACATCGTGACCGGGATGATCCTCGACGCGATTCACGGGCGATCTCCGTCCTGGGATTCGCTCGCCAGTTGCCTGGCGACCGGCACTCAGAAGGGCGTCATCTATGCCGGCGTGTTCATGGGCGGCATCCAGGTCGTCGGGATCGCGACGGACCTGAAAGCCGTCCGCGATGCCTTCGCCGCCTCGCCGACGGTCGCGACGGCGATCGTCGGCGCCCTCTGTTTTCCGCTCCTGAAGTCCGTGATCGAGTCGTTCGACGGCAGCCCGCCGTTCTTCCAGCGGCTCGCCAGGAACTACCGCGGCCCCCTGCTCTACCTCCGCGGATTCGTGGCCGGCGCGGGGCTCGGGTACGGACTGTCGGCGGGGTTCCCCGCCAGCGACCTCGGCCCGAGGGCGGGCTTCGGCTTCCTGGTCGGGGCCCTGGCCTATGCCGGGGTGGACCTGGTCCGCGACCTCTATCTGTCCTCGAAGGAGATGGGCCGGATCCAGGCCGTCCGCTACTACGTCGCGCACGCCCTGATCGGCGGGACCGTCGGCGCGGCGATCGGCTTCTACCTGGACGCGGTGCAGGTCGGCGTGATCGTGGACAAGTTCCGCCGCTATTTCGCCGTCGGCCAGCCGCCGCAGCTCTTCGACACGTATCCATTGATCAGCAAGTGGGGTCATCTCAACCTCGGGCACTACACGGGGGGCGCGGGGCTGCTGTTGATGGAGTCGCTGGACGGCGTGATCGGGTTCGCGACGGCCTGCTGGCTGTTCGCGATCAACCGGACGTTCATGCGGGCCTACTTCTGGAAGGACTCCGGCCCGATCCGCACCCTGTTCAGCCGGCAAGGGTTCGCGGACCTCGGCGAGAACACGATTCAGGTGCTCCGCTGGGGTCTCTGGATGTCGCCGATCATCAAGTCGTTCCTGCGGCCGATGGGCGACCCGACCTGGTACAACCAGGACGGCGCGATCCGCACGGCGATGGCCACGTTCCAGAGCCTCACGCTGTCGCCCGACGGCTTCCGCGCGTGGAGCCTCCGGGTCTTCACGGCGCTGCTGGCGTATGACGCGATCCGCGTCCTGATCTGGCTCGATCACATGGGCCTGCGGGTGGCGACGCTCGTGAACCTGAGCTTCCTGGGCGTGGACAGGCTGGAGACCTCGCTCGCGCGGTTCCTGTCGCCGGCGGCCACGGCCCGCTGCATCCCCGAGGCGGTGAAGCGGTTCACGACCTGGGGGCCGCTCCTGCTCCCCTTCTACATCCCTCGCGGCAAGGACTGGGATCATGCGTGGGAGACCTCGCAGAAGATCCAGGCCGAGCATCCCGTCGGACTCCTCGGCAGTCTTGTCGCGATGCCCCTGCCGCAGCAGATCGCCCTGGCGCTCGGCGCGGCGGCGATCTGCGGGCTCGGTCTCACCGCCGGCCGATCGTTGCGGAGGCGCTTCGGCAGGCCCTCGCTGCCGTCCTGGTCCATCGGCCATGCCCGCTACGAGGTCGCCGTCAACCAGATCGGAGAGCTCGTGAGCCGCGACCTCCGGCGCGACCAGGACCTCACCCGCCGCGCCTACGACGGCCGGCGACCGGCCGGCCGGGCCCTCTTCCTCGCGGAAGCCGGCGGCTCCGGGGCCGCCACGCGCGCCTGGCCGGTCGTGGGCAACGTCCCGGGCGAGCTCGCGGCCGGCTCGGGCGTCACGGCGGCCGGGAACAGCCTCATCCTTCGCAACACCGCCGAGGGCATCGAGACCGTCGTCGAGATCTCGCTCCCCGACGAGGAGAGCGCCCTCGAGGTCTGGACGATCACGATTCGCGACCTCTCGGGAGACCCGCGATCGCTCCGCGTCGTGCCGTACCTGGAATGGGTCCTCGACCGCGCCGACACCGACCGCGGCCACACCCAGTACGCCAGGCTCTTCACCGAGACCGAGTACAGCAAGGGCCTGCACGCCCTGATCGCCTGGAACAAGCACTCGAAGGCCACCGGTCTGCTCGCCGCGGACGTCGCGCCGGCCGGTTTCCTGACCTCGCGGATCGACTTCCTCGGCCGCGCCCGGAGCCTCTGGAAGTCGCGCGTGCTGGAGACGCTCGCCTTCACGGCCCCGGTCGACACGCCCGCCCACGCCACCCTCGACCCCATCGGCAGCCTGCTCATCCCCGTCGATGTCCCGGCGAACGGCCAGGCGCGGGTGCGGCTGCTGATGGGCTTCGCGCGCGATCGGGAAGACGCCGCCCGGCGGATCGGCCGGATTCTCGTCGGCGGCACCTCGTCGCCCGAGGCCGCCCTGCCCCCGCCGATGGATCCTGAGGCGCTCCATCCGATCCGCCACGGCGAGATCCCTCCGGGCGTCGACATGCCCTACGCCGAGTTCTCCGACGACGGCCGATCGCTCGTCGTCCGCACGCCGTTCACGCCGCGGCCGTTCGACCACACCCTGGCCAATGCGCTCGGCCAGGTCACCGCGGTGACCAATCGAGGGTTGCACACAACATCGAGCGTCAATGCCCAGCAGAACCGATTGACGCCGGACTGGTCGGACATCGTCACCCGCGAGGTCCCCGGCGAGATCATCTACATCTACGATCCGGACGCGCTCGAGTGGTACTCGCCGACCTTCCACCCGCTGGACGATGAGCGGGCGTCCCACGAGGCCGTGTTCGGGGTCGACGGGACGGCGACCTTCCGCATGACGAGGGGGAGCGTCCAGACCGAGCTCACCGTCTTCATCCCCCCGGATGAGCCGGCGACGATCTACCGGCTCACGATCGCGAACGCGGGATCGACGGCCCTCACGCTCCGGGTGGTCCCCTACTTCCAGCTCGTCCTCGCCGGCCAGCCCGAGTTTGCGGGCCCGCTGCGATCCTGGCGCGACCCGTCGAGCTCGGCCGTCTACTTCGACAATCCCCGCAACACCTTCCGGACGGGCCCGGCGTTCGCGGCCTTCTCGGAGCCGACCGAGGCGATCGAGACCCATCGCGGCTACTTCTACGGGCCGGGCCGGGCCATCGGCCATCCCCACTTCGTCGAGGCGGGCGAATCCTATCCCGGGATCTACATGAAGCCCGACGACAGGCCCGTCGCCGCGATGCTCGCGACGATCCAGCTCCCGCCCGGCGGCCGGAAGACCATGGCCGTGATCCTCGGCCAGGCCGACGACCGCGCCAGGGCCGAGGCCGTCGTCCGCAGGTTCCGCGACGTGTCCGCCGTGTCCGCCGCGCTCGAGGAGACACGGCGATGGTGGCTCGGCCTGATGGATACGCTCCGCGTCCGGACCGATCGGCCCGACGTCGACCGCTACCTCGACTGGCTCAAGTACCAGGCGATGGCGGAGCGTATCTGGGCCCGCCGCGGCTTCTACCAGGCCAGCGGCGCCTTCGGCTTCCGCGACCAGCTCCAGGACTCCGTCAACCTCCTCTGGATGGATCCGGCGGTCGCCCGCAGCCAGATCCTCCTCCACGCCTCGCAGCAGTTCCTCGAAGGCGACGTCGTCCACTGGTTCCACCGGCTCCAGGACGGCCGCACCGGCTTCGTCGGCCGGACGCATGCGTCGGATAACCTGCTCTGGCTCGGCTGGGCCGTCGTCGAGTACCTCGCCGCGACCGGCGACGATTCGATCCTCGACGAGCGGACGCCCTACCTCGACGCCGGCCAGCCCTTCGCACCGCTCCCACGCGACAAGGGGGGCATGGGCTTCGACCCGCTCCGATCCCCCCGCGAGGACACGGTCTTCCGTCACGTCCTCCGCGCCATCGACCTCGTCCTCGACGAACGCATGGGCGCCCACGCCCTCCCCCTGATGGGGACCGGCGACTGGAACGACGGCCTCGACGAGATCGGCAGCGAGGGCCGCGGCGAGAGCGTCTGGCTGGGGTTCTTCCTGCATTACATCCTCGAACGCCTGCTGCCGGTCATCGAACGCAAGGATGGGCCCGGGCGCCGCGACCAATACAAGCAGCGGCTCGATGCCCTCGGGGCGGCCCTCGAAGCGACCTGGCGCGAGGACCGGTATCTCCGCGCCTTCCACGACGACGGCACCGAGATCGGCGTCGCCGGCAGCGGCGTCTGGGAGATCGACGCGTTGACGGCGGCCTGGGCCGTGATGGCCGGCATCAACCCCGCGCGGGGGCGGATCGTCTTCGAGACGGCGCTGCGGACGCTCGAACGCGAGACGACGATCCTCCTCGGCTGGCCGCCGCTCCGCGAGGACACGCATCCCTACCTGGGTCGCAGCAGCATCTACCCGGAGGGGGTCCGCGAGAACGGCATGTATTGCCACGGCGTCCAGTGGCTCGTCGGCGCGGCGAGGATCCTCGCAGGCCGTGCCAGCCGTGAGGGCCGGCCCGACGAGGCCGGGCACTACGAGGAGACGGCCTTCCGCCTCTGGCTCAAGACCTCCGCGATTCCCCATGCCGTGGACGGCACGATCGAGACCTACGGCGGCCAGCCCAACCAGCAGGCGGCCGACATGATCACCACCTTCGACCCCGGCCGGATGATCTGGAACGGCTACACGGGCGCCGCCGGCTGGATGTTCCGCCAGGCCCTCGAAGGGGTCCTCGGCCTCCGCCTCGTCGCCGGCAAGGTCGAGCTGCCCGAGCGAGGTTCGCAGGCCGAGCCGACCCTGGTGCACGTCTCGCGTGACACGACCGGGAGCCCGTTCCCGGCCCCGGCGATCCTCCGCCCGCAACCCCAGCGGATGGAAGCCGGGCCGCCGCGATCCGACGACCGATGAGCCATCGATCCAGATCTGCACAAGGATGACGCCGATGAGATTGCTCCTCACCTTCTTCCTCCTGGCCACGCCCATGCTCTACGCCCGCGCTGAGGGGCCGACGACGGATCCGTCCTTCAGGTTCCCCACCGTCCGCCCGGAGCATCGCCACGCGCAGGCCCTGCTGGCGAACTCACTCCGCTACTTCGACCCCGCACACAGGATGATCGACGCGGCCTCCGGCTATCCCTTCGAGGGCTGGAACCAGGATCCGAAGCAGGGGCTCTACCTCCGCTCGTTCACCCAGTTGACGGCCATCGGCCAGTACATGGAGCTGCTCGCGCACGTCGCGGCCGGCCGGTGCGATACGCCCTTCCTCGGCCGCAAGCAGGCGATCGAACAGCTCGCCCGCGTCGTCAAGAACGTCCGCCACGACCAGCAGGATCCGACCCTGAGCGCCCAGGGGATGCTCGGCAACTTCCTCGACCTGGCCACCGGCAAGCGGCTCGGCCCGCTGGCCGTGGACGTGGAGAAGGCGAAGCTCGTCGCCAGGCTCGGTGCCCCGAAGGGCGAGGCCGTCTGGAAGGCCCTCGCCGCGAAGGGCTGGATCGTGCCTCGCAATGAAGATAAGGAAGCCGACATCCATCGTTCCGCGACCTACGGATACGAGCATTTCGACGGCCCGCTCGCCCCGTTCGCCGACGAGCCCACGCGGCAGGCGGTGATGGGCGTGCTCGACCAGCGGGTGGTGATGGTCGTCTTCATCGACAACGCCAACCTCTCGTCCTCCGCCGCCAAGACCATCGGCGCCTTGCTCCTCCCCGAGGTCAAGGACGAGCCCGGCGTCCGCGAGATCCGCAACGAGCTGGAGCGGCTGCTGGCCGACCAGCAGGCCGGCTATGACGCGCTCTTCGACCCCCGCGCCGGCCAGTTCTACTTCGGCCGCGACGCGACCAAGAACCGCTACTTCGGCTGGATCGACCTGGAAGGCAAGTGGGTCACCGGTCACGTCGATTACCTCGTCAACGAGTTCCGCGGGCCGGCCACGTTCGTCGTCGCGCGGTTCGGCCAGCCGCTCAATGCGATCGCCAACCTCGGCTTCAAGATGAGGCCCTTCGCGACGGCCGACGGCCGGGACCTCTACGTCCTGGCCCCGTGGGAGGGCTCCGCCTTCCAGGCCCTGGGCCTCGAGCTGTCGATGACGGAGCTCGAACGACCGAGCTGGCGGAGGCTGCTGGAGAACGTGGTGGATGTCGAGATCGATTACGCCACCCGGCGCGGCCTGCCGGGATTCCTCTCCGAGTCCTACAGCGGCGAGGGGACGCAGTACACCGGCAGCGTGGGCATCCCGGAGATCACCGTCTCCCCCCTGCCCCGGATCACCGACGCCGCCTCGCTCTACACCCTGGGCGCCGCGTACGCCGTCGAGCCCGAGAAGGTGGAAGCCTTCCTCGCCGCCAACTGGCCGGCCATCGCGCGGCTGCTCACCGATCACGGCCCGTGGGAGGGCTTCAAGGGGGGCCGCCGGGAGGTCATCGCCTTCCAGACCACGGCCCACACCCTGGCCCTGGTCCTCGGCCTGCTGGGTACGGGTTCAGAAAACATGAAACGGTATCTCGAATCGAAGAGCCTGACCCCGCGTCTGGACAGGGTCTTCCGAGTCGCCGACTCCGACCTGGACCTCCTCTCCGATGCCGTCCAGTCGTTCGCCTGGAACGACAAATCGAGCCCGATGCAGTCCGGCCATGACGCCAACGGATTCCACGCCCGCACCGACCGCGTCCAGAACGCCGGCATCGCCTTCGTGGCCAGGACCCCCGGCGGGATGAATCTCTCGGGAGGCATGCTCACGCTCCGCTATCGCTCGAAGCAGGCCATCCCCAAGGCCACGATCGCCATCAAGCCCGTCGAGGGCCCCACGCCGCTGCCGGGCGTCATCCCGACCGAGCTGTTGACTCATCTGGTGGAAACGGGCGATGGCGAGCGGGAGATCTCGATCCCCCTGCCCGCCACGCCCGGACTGCTCCAGGTCAAGGAAGTTGTCCTCACCTTCGGGCCGGACACGCAGGGCAAATCACTGGATCTGACCATCAAGACCCTGCGAGTGGCGCCAATCACTTCTGCGAGGCAGTAGCTACGGTCCTCCGCGACTCCGGGATCGAGTATGCCAGCGACATGAACGCCGCCATCCGCCCGGCGGGCGAATCGATCGCCCGGACGGCGTCCAGGGCTTCCGCGTGGTTCCCGCTGCTCGCGAACCGGAGGGCCACCGTCTTCAACGCGGTTTCGCGGCGCGGAGCCGGCAGTTCCTTCGCCTGACGGATGGTGGTCGTCGCGTCCTGGGCCTGGGCGCGGAATTGCTCGAGCGTGGTCGCGCGAGAGAACAGCACCATCGCCGGCTCGAGCTCCTTGTCGAAGTCGAAGAACGTATTCGGGTTGATGGCCAACTCGGTCGTGCCCTTGCGTGGGGACGACTTCGGCACCTCCGGGACCTTCGCCTCCAGCATCGTCAGCGCCCGGCGAGCGAGGGACGCGGCGGCGGCCTTGTCTCCCTTCTTGTCGAGATGGTGAATCACCACGGACTGGGCCCGGGACTTCTCGAGGCCGGGCGTGTCGCGAATGGCCTCGATGGTCCTCTCGGCCGCGGAGACGTCGTCCGCGTTGACCTGGACCTCGGCCAGCATGGACAGGGCCCGTGATCGCCGCGGTTCGGGCTGCTTCAGCGCGACCGCGATCGCCTCCGCGGTGAGGGCCAGCGCGGCGTCTCGTCGGCTCGCGGCCTCTTGCCCGGCAACCATGATCTGGGCGATGAGCTTCTGGCCGTCATCGCTCACGCCGCGGGCCAGGGCCTCGGCCTTCGCGAACGTGGACGCCGCGGCGGCCTGGTCGCCGGCGTCGTTCATGGCGGCGGCGATGAGCGCGAAGGCGGCGGGCCGGATCGCGTCATAGTAGCCGTCGCTCGGCCCCGGGAAGTCAGCCCTATGAAGGTTCGGGATCGCATCCGCCGTCGCCAGTGCCCCGGCAAAGTCTCCCACGCGGGCCTGGAGGTGAGCCACCGAGATCAGCGTCCGGGCGCGGGCCTTGACGTCGGGGAACGCCCGCACCGCCTCGGCGATCCTCGGCAGGCCCTCGCGGACTCGGGCCGGATCCTTGGGATGCCGCCACGGATCGCCGATCCGGGGATTCATGCCTCCTGGATCGAACATGACCGCCCTGAAGCCGTCCTGGGCCAGCTCGTCGAGCATCCTCAGGGAGACGCGCTGCTGATCCTCGGGCCTGAGGTCGCGGACCATGGCGATTGCCTCGTCGACCTCTCCGGCCGTGAACATCGCCTCGGCCAGGTGGGACATGGCGAAGGCCCTGGGCCGAGGCATCCAGATTCCCCTCGCCGCCTTCCGCGACTTTTCGATGAGTTGCCGGCCTCCGGTCGGATCGCCGGCCTTCATCAGGTAGCCGCCGAGAGTGCCGAGGCAGACGATCTTCGTCGGACCCTGAGGAGGCCCCAGGGCCTCGACCGCTTGATGAATCAAGGAACGAGCGAAAGTCGTTTCGCCCAGAACGATGGCTTGTTCGATCATGTAAGGCCACATCTCGGCGACGAACCCCGCCTCCTCGTCGGAAAGTTGATGTGGAGATTCGTCCTTGCTGGCGATGAGGTTCGTATCGATCTCGTTGCTGACTTTCTCAAAAGCACTGCGAACGACCTTGTCGTCGAGGACGCGGAAGTCGGCCGTCATCCGCTTGAACGCGGCACGAGCCCCCTTCAGATCCCCCGCATCGCGGCGAACCTCGATCGACTCCACAACGGCCAGGGATCGTCCCCACGCCTGGGCGTCGAACTTCCCTCCCAGCTTTGGAAGCGGCACCGCGGGCAGGCTGTCGAGAAGCCGGAGCGTGCCGAGAGCCCCTTCCCTGTCGCCGATCTTGACCTGGGCCTCGGCGATGTTGACCAGCGCCCCCCCTCGGGGATCACCTTCCTTGCCGGTGGTGGCCGGCGTCGCCTTGACCTCGTCCGCCATCCGCCGGAGCATCTGGCGGGCGGCCTCGTCCGCGGCCTCCTTGGGCGGCGGTGCGGCGTGGGTCGCCAGGGTCAGCGTGCCGCCCAGGACGGCGGCCAGGACCAGCCCGATTCCTTCGGTCAGGGTCAATCTCATGGACCTTTCCTCCCTGTTCAGGATCCATCGAATCCGCGTCGTCAGCGGGCGATTCGCCATCGCCAGCACCATCCGATTCCCGCCGGCCCCCGCGCCGGCCAGGGCCGCGAGGAACTCCGCGTAGGCCCCGCGCCGGCCCGTGCGATCGACGACCAGCCGGTCGCAGCAGATCTCACGCTCCAGCCCAATCCAGCCCGACAGCCACCACGTCAGCGGGTGGAAGAACAGCAGGGCCTCCGCCAGCCGCTGGGCGAACATCACGAGGTTGTCATGCCGCCTCAGGTGGGCCAGCTCGTGCAGCAGGGCCATCTCGACCTGGTCCATCGTCCAGCCCGAGAGGGCCGCCGGCGGCAGCAGGATCAACGGACGGACCACCCCCACCAGCACCGGCGCCACGACCCGCTCGCAGGCCGCCACGCCGACGGTTCGCGCGATGCCCATCGACTCGCCCAATCGCCGGCAACACTCCGCGACCGGCCCATGCTCGAGCCGGACGCTCGATCGCCGCAGCCCCTCGACGCCGATCACGCCGGCCAGCACCAGTCCGAGCGTCGCCAGCGATCCGGCCAGCCAGACGCCGGGGAGCCAGCCGATGAGGCCCTCGAACCGGGATCGATCCGGTCCGCGAGATGGCTCATGTGTCTCCACGAGAACCTCGGGAGGTGGTCCCGATCCGGGGCCAACCTCGACGGCCACCGTCGCCGCGTCGACCTTCACCGCGGCGGCGACTCCTTCCGTCGCCACCCTCGGCATCGGCCGGTAGAGCCAGGCGAAGACGGCGAATGGCGCGGCCATCCAGAGCGCCAGGCCGGCCACCGCCGCGGCATGGCGAAGCTCCGGAGACGTCACGCCCAGGAGCCGCCGAACCGCCACGAGCCCCGCGCCGATGATCGCGCCGATCCAGCAGAGATGGACCATCGTCCAGCCGGCGGCCGTCCAGGCCGGGGAGGTCATGCTCAAGGTCGAGGTCATTTCCCGCGCCCCTTCCTCGCCCGGGGCCTGGGCGTCTCGGCGTGGGCTTCCAGCAAGGCGCGGATCTCGGAACGGTCGCGATCGCTGAGGGCCCCTTCCTCGATCAGGTGCGCGACGAGCCGCCGCGCGGAGCCGTCGAAGACATGCTGGACGACCTTGCCCACGAGGCCGGCCGCCGTCGACTCGCGGCTTGTCGCGGCCGTCCAGCGATAGCCCCTCGGCCCGTCCTCGCGGCGGACGAGCCCCTTCTCGAGCATCGTCTTCAGCGTGGTGGCGATCGTCGTCAGCGCGACCTGTCGCGCCCCCTGGATCGCCGCGTGGACCTGCCCCAATCCCGCCGGCCCCGATTGCCAGAGGACCCGCAGGATCTCCAGCTCCGCGTCCGTCGGCTGTGTGCTTGGCGTCCTGGCCATGGAAGCTCCTTCTTGAATCGGCGCGACGTGGCGCCGGTGGGTTGTCCGCCCGACTTTGCGGTTTCTATAGAAATCGAAGGACGACGTCAATGGGAACCGAGCCCGTTTGCCCGCGCTCGTTCGAAACGACGCGATCGCCGTGCGAGCGGCGATCGCGTCTGCTCGACGGCGGACGTGTGGGTCAGCGTGCTTTCCGCCTCCTCAGGAACGCCCCGGCCCCGGCGGTCCCGCCCAGGGCGAGGAGCACGATCGAGGACGGCTCCGGGACGGCGGCCGTCGTGAGCAGCGCCTGATACCGGCCATTCGTCGGCCCGGTGCCGAAGGCGGACATCACGACGCTCGCGTTGCCGATCGTCGCGAACCCGTCGAAGTCGCCCGTCTCGAACGAGCCGTTGGCCAGGCTCCCCGACGAGAGCCGGAAATTGTCGAGCAGGAGCGCGGAGTTGTTCATCTCGTCGACCACGTTCACCACGCCGATGCCCAGCGTGTAGGTCCCGGCCACGGCGAAGGTCTCGGAGAACGTCCGGTAGCCGGTCTCCCGCAGGAAGCCGGAGCCCCAGGGCACCAGGGGCGAGAACGTGTCGGCGAGGCTGGCCAGGCCGGGCGCGGTGAGGAATCCGAAGTCGTTCACCGCGTCGAGCGGCGAGGTCATCGGCTCGTCGGTCAGGAAGTTGTAGTCGAAGCTCAGCGTCGTCCCGGCCGACACCGTGATCGTGGTCATCAAGGCCGATCCGTTCATCACCGGACCGTTGCCCAGGCCGCTCAGGTCGCCGTCCTGGAGTCCCAGGAAGACCTCTAGCGAGGACTCGGGGACGGACGATTGCGCGCGGGCCTCCCCCGCGCCGAGGAGGAAGAAGGCGAGGGCCGCCGCGAGGCAGGACCTGCGTCCCGTGGAATGGCTCATCCGCATGACTCCTTGTGAGGTGATTCGACGACGCGCGACGGGTCGCCCGGCGCGGAATCGTCCGCGCCGGGGGCGGAGTGCCTCAGGTGAATCGGGGGACGTTGACGTTGTAGAACTCGGCCTCGAGGTACTCGAGGGCCAGGGCGAAGTTCAGGATGGCGATGTCGTTCGCGGGGGACGGCGTGGAGGAGAAGGAGAGCGGCGGGCCGCCGTTGAGGTTGGCGATGAAGGGGCCGGCCAGTTCCACGACCTGCTCGACGGTCAGGGCCGCCTCGAAGCTCTGCTCGTCGCCGTAGACGTTGGTCGTCATGATCTCGTTGAGGAGCACGTCGAGGTAGCCGGCATGCCGCGCCTCGATGGTCATGATCGATCCCGCCGCCGCCAGGTAATCCCGCGAGAAGATGACGGGCGCGGCGCCCAGGTAGGCCCCGACGCCGGTGTTCTCCAGGGCCTTCGAGGTCTGCGCGAAGGCCAGCAGGTTGGGCTGGACCAGGTTCACGAAGGTGGGCTTGGGCCGGGCGTAGGCGCCCAGGGCATTGACCAGGAACGCCACGTGCGCATTTTCATGGATCCGGATCGCCTGGAACTCCCGCGAGTTCTCGCCGCGATAGAGGCTGGGCAGGTAGTTCGGATTGCCGCCGACCTGGCCGAGTGCCTCTCGCCCCGCGTGGGCCGCCACCACCGCGGCCGCCGCCGCGGCCCCGCGACGGAGGAGGGAGCGCCGGCCCGGCCGCCAACCGGCGCCGAAGGAACTGTCCTGGATCGCCGCCCTGAGTTGATCATCCATCGAAGTTACTCCTCGGGGATCTGGGTTTCTCGCCTTGGCGCGGACGGGGGCCGCAGCCGTGCCTCGAGCGAGACACGGCATCTCGGCCCGACGCCCGCGAGTGACCGAGCGGACGGAGATAGAAGGAATAGGAGCCGGCCGCCCTGAAGGTCAGATCTCCCTATGCGCGAACCCGCGTCGCGGATCTCCCATTTAACATTTTTCACGCATCCCATCATCGATCGACGACGCCATTCTCGGGCCGTACAATCCGGGAATGTCGAAGCACTCGGGCGAGGATCCAGCGGACCTGATCGCGGCGGTTGCCCGCGGCGATCGGCCGGCGCTCGAACGGCTCTACGACCGCTATGCGCCGCTCGTGTATTCCCTCTCCTTGCGAATTCTCGGCATCCGCGCGGACGCGGAAGACGTAGTACAGGAGGTGTTCCTCCAGGTCTGGAGGCGAGCCGACACCTATCGGTCCGACCGCGGCAGCGCGGAGTGCTGGATCGTGGCCATCGCCCGCAACCGGGCGCTGGCGAGATCCCGCTCGGAGGCTACCATGAAGAGAGGCCTCGGACACCTCCGCGAGCAGTCGGGCCCCGTGGCCGTCGAGCCCGTCTCGGGGCCGGCGGTCCGGGCCGAGTCGGCCCTCGCCGTGCGGTCGGCCCTCGCCGGGCTGCCGGACGAGCAGCGGCGGACGCTGGAACTCGCGTACTTCGAGGGCCTGACGCAGTCGGAGATCGCGGCCCGCACGGGGGAGCCGCTGGGGACGGTGAAGACTCGGATTCGACTCGGGATGGAGCGGCTGAGGAGCCTGCTGGGTCGGCGTGAATCGCCCGACGAGACCCCATGATCCACGACAAATGGCTCGAGAGCGCCGACCTGTATGCCCTGGGAGCCCTCGACGGCGAGGAGCTCAGCCGGTTCGAGGATCACATCGACTCCGGCTGCGAGGAATGCGAACGGCAGGTCCGCGAGGCCCGCGAGGCCCTGCTCCTGTTGCCTCGTTCCTTGCCCGAGTCCACCGGCCCCTCGCCGGGCGTCAAGCGGCGGCTGATGGCGCAGGTCGCGGCCGAGTCTTCCGGGCCGTCGCAGCTCGAGCCGCGCCCTCGGCCTCGCCGGGGAATCCACTGGGGGCGGGTGGGGCTCTCCGCGGCCGCCGCCCTCCTGATCGGCCTCGCGGGCCTCGCCGCCTGGGACGACTGGAACCTCCGCGGGCAGTTGCGCGACCTGGCGGCGGAGGCCGCGCAATTGAGGACCTCGCTCGTCCAGCGGAAGGACGTCATCCGCTACATGGAAGATCCCGAGGTCGCGATCGTCATCCTGGCCGGACTGCCGCCGAGCCCGAAGGCGAGCGGCCGGGTCCTCTGGCGCGCGGCCGACCGCACGGGCTTCATCCTCGCCCGCGGACTCCCCCCCGCCCCGAGCGGCAAGAAGTACGCCGTCTGGGCCATCGGGCCGAGCGGCCCCGTCCTGGCGGGCCAGTTCACGGACGAGGAGATCCGCCGCGCCCCGTTCCGCCTGCCGCCTCCGGGCACGACCACGGAGCCGGCATACCGCGAGTTCGCCGTGACGCTCGAGCCGGCGTCGGCCGGCCCCCGGCCGACCGGGCCCATGCACCTTCAGGGGACCCTCGCGGCCCTGGCCCGACGTCGAGATCGCGTCGGCGTCCCGTGGACGCCCCGGCTCGCCATGGCCCCTCCGAGGCAGGGTCAGCGGTCGCGGTGCCGCGAGTGGCAATCGGTGCATCCCCTGGACATGACGGCGAACGCGTCCTCGGCCGCCCGGGCGGCCGTTGGATCCGGATGATCGGCGAGGTTTCGCAGGGCCTTCCGCAGCGACTCCGCCTCCGCCTCGGCCGACTCCAGCTTGCGAGCGAAGTCGTCCCCCCGAGACCGTGCCTCGTCGAGCCTCCTGGATTCCCGGAAGTGCTCGACGAGCTGCAGGGCCTCGTGCGGCGGATCGGCATCGAGATGGTCGCCGGACGCCCTGAATCCGGCCTTCCGGGCGTCCTTCAGGTGGTCCCAGCGGCCGTCGATGCGGACCATCATGTCGACCAGCGCCGGCACCTTCGCCCGCTCGGGGAAGTCCGACCCGGCCCGATCGAGCTCCTCGGGGGACGGGGGGTTGAATTCCCTCGCCGCCGCGAGGAGCCCGCGGTAACCGGGGTCCGTGCCCGCCTGCTCGAGCCACGAGGCCGCCTGCTCGTGGGTCCATCCCTCGTTCGCCAGGCCGCAGGCCGCGGCCGCGGCGGGGCCGCGGTGCTTGCCGTGGTGGCAGTGGACGAACACGGGGCCCGGCAACGTCCGCGCGGCCTTGACGATGCGGATCGCCTGCTCGCGCGGCACCCCGTCGTAGCCGATGGGCAGGTGCGCGTAGCGGATGCCGAACTTCCGGGCCATCTCCACATCCGGCGTCGCGCCGTCGACGCTGATGACCGTCCTGACGCCCAGGGCCTTGAGGGCCGCGAACGCCTCCTCGCCGCGAGGCTCCCCGCCGCTGTAGAGTCGCGGGCCCAGGCGGAACGCATTCTCGATCCTCGGCAGCTCGATCCGCTCGGGCGGGCCCGCCTGCGCGGGCAAGGCGAGCATCGTCACGATCAGCATCGAGCCGAGACCGTGCCCGGCGGAGGTCTTCTTGGCCAGCACTCTCCCTGCCTCCTGAAATGACGGCCGGTGAATCGCCGCGACGCGGCCAGGGGACGCCGGCGCAACCCGCCCGCCGGTTGGGCACGCCTCCCGGCGTCGCGAACGATGATAGCGGACGCCCAGGCCCGGGGGCGATGCCGAGAGGATCAGGCAAACCTTTCGGAGGATCGTTCCTTCCCGTCGGATCGGGGCCGGACTCTAATGAGACCAGCGACGGAGACGCCGAGCCCATCGCGTGCGGGCGGGCGGCCATCTCTCGTCGAGGTCTCGCGAGGAGGCACCGATGCAGACGCGAACGCTTGGGAAGGGCGGGCTGGAGGTTTCGGCGATCGGGCTCGGGTGCATGGGGCTGAGCTTCGGCTACGGGCCGCCCGTCGCGGAGGCGGAGGGCATCGACCTGATCCGCGACGCCGTGGACCGGGGCGTCACCTTCTTCGACACCGCGGAGGTCTACGGCCCGTTCACCAACGAGGAGCTCGTCGGCAAGGCCCTCCAGCCGGTCCGCGACCGCGTGGTCATCGCCACCAAGTTCGGCTTCGACACCAGCCGCGACCCTCGCGGCGGGAGCGGCCGGCCGGGACTGAACAGCCGCCCGGCGCACATCCGCGAGGTCGTCGACGCGTCCCTGAAGCGGCTCCGGACCGAGGTCATCGACCTGCTCTATCAGCATCGCGTCGACCCGGATGTCCCCATCGAGGACGTGGCGGGGGCCGTGAAGGAACTGATCGCCGCGGGCAAGGTCAGGCACTTCGGGCTCTCCGAGGCCGGCGCGAAGACGATCCGCCGGGCCCACGCCGTCCAGCCGGTCACCGCGCTCCAGAGCGAGTACTCGCTCTGGTGGAGGCGGCCGGAGGAGGAGATCCTCCCCACGCTCGAGGAGCTCGGCATCGGCTTCGTCCCGTTCAGCCCGCTGGGCAAGGGCTTCCTGACCGGGAAGATCGACGAGACGACCGAGCTCGCCGCCGATGACTTCCGGAGCCGGATCCCCCGCTTGGCCCCCGAGGCCCGCAAGACGAACCTGGCCGTCGTCGATCTCCTCAACGAGGTCGCGGCGAGCAAGGGCGCGACGCCTGCTCAAATCGCCCTCGCCTGGCTGCTGGCGCAGAAGCCGTGGATCGTCCCCATCCCGGGCACCACCAGGCGCCACCGCCTGGAGGAGAACCTCGTCGCGGCATCCGTCGAGCTCTCGGCCGCCGACCTCCGCGAGATCGACGAGGCCGCCTCCAAGATCACCCTGCAGGGCGCCCGCTATCCCGAAGGGCTCGAAGAGCTGACGGGTCGTTGAGGCGGGGAAGCTCGCCACGCCGAGGATGGTCGTCGAGTCGGCCCCGAGGCCGTCCCGATCCGGTCCGCTGGGCTGTCCCCGCTTGACACGACGTTCTAATTCTATAGAATAAGTGTCGATAGGGGACCGAACACGCGGGACGAGGGAGGGGCCGATGGCGAGGCCGCCGAGTGCGCATCCGACCGATGCGGAGCTGGAGATCCTCAAGGTGCTCTGGGACGCCGGGCCCTCGGAGCTGGGGCAGGTCGCCGCGGCGCTGAACCGGGAACGGGCGGTCGCGACGACCACCGTGGCGACCATGCTCAAGGTGATGACCCAGAAGGGATGGGTCGAGCGGGCCGACGGGCCGAAGGGATACCGCTGGTCGGCGAAGGTCGGCCGGGAGCAGACGACCGGCGGCCTGCTGCGACGGCTGATGGACCGGGCCTTCGACGGCTCGGCCGGCCGGCTGGTGGCACGCCTGATCGAGGACCGGGCGCTCAGCGACCGCGACCGCTCCGAGATCTTCGGGCTCCTCGAGAAGGACGAGAAGGGCCGGAAGGCGGGCCCATCGGACACCGAAGCTCGGACCAGATCGCCGCGGGCGAAGGGGGAGCGGTCATGACGATCGAGTCGTTGACGGGCTCGCGGCCCTGGCTGGCGGCCGGCTGGACGATGCTCCATTTCCTCTGGGTCGGCGGCGCGATCGGGCTCGTCGCCGCCGCGGGCCGGAGTGCCCTCCGCCGGGCCGCGCCGGAGGTCCGCTACGCATCGGCCCTGGTGTGCCTCGGGCTGCTGACCGCGGCGCCGGTCGCGATCTTCCTTTGCATCAACGCTCATCAGGCTGTTGAATCGACCACGCAAGCACAAGGGGCCGAGGAGCTCGCCCCCCTGCCCCGCCAGCCCGAGCGGCCGGCGGACTTCCCGCCGGGCGAGATGCCGGATCTCGGCGCGGTCGCCGATCGTCGACCGGTCGGATCGAGATTGGCACCGCAAGGCTGGCTCGAGGCCGCGGCGGCCGGCCTGCCGTGGCTCTGGATCGCGGGGACGCCGCTGACGTTCGGGCTGCTGGCCGCCGGCCTGGTCGGGGCCGATCGGCGCCGGCGACGGTGCCGGCTCCTGATCGATGGGGAGCCGGTCGAGCTGGCCCGCCGGCTGGCCGGGACGCTCGGCATCCTGCGACCGGTCGCCGTCGGGGTCTGCGACCGCCTGGCCGCGCCGATCCTGCTGGGCGTCGTCCGGCCGATCATCCTGCTGCCGGCCGCCGCCCTTTCCGGCTGGAGCCCTGACCAGCTCGAGATGGCCCTGCTCCACGAGCTGGCCCACGTCCGCCGGTCCGACCTGCTCGTCAACCTGGTCCAGCGCGTGGTCGAGTCGCTGCTCTTCTTCCACCCGGCGGTCTGGTGGGTCTCCGGTTGGGTTCGGCTCGAGCGTGAGCACTGCTGCGACCGCCTGGTGGTGGCCCACACGGGACGGGCCCGCCCCTACGCCGAGCTGCTGGCCGGGCTGGCCCTGCACGCGGGCCGCACGGACCGCGTCGCCGTGGCCATGGCCGAGAATCCGATCGTCGCGAGGATCCGCTGCATCCTCAATCCGGAGGACAATCTCATGCCCCTGTCGCGTCTCGCATATGCACTCGTCGCCGCGATGCTGATCGCGCCGGCCGCCCTGATCGCCGCCTCCCGGGCGGACGCCCCCGCGAGCAAGGACGGCGGCGAAGCCGCCCCCAAGGCCGACCGCGCCCGGATCGAGGAGCTGATCCGCCGGACCCGCCACGGGGCCGACGTCTTCCTCGGCGTCCAGGAGCGGGTCTACGCCCTGATTCAGATCGCCGCCGTCCAGGCCCGGATGGGCGACCGGGAGGCGGCCCGCCGCACCTTCGCCGAGGCGGAGAAGCTGGCCGAGACAGTCAGCTTCGACGATGCCACCTACTCTCCCCACATCCTGTTTTGGGTGATCCAGGCGGAGGAGAATCGAGGTTTCCGCGACGAGGCGATCGCCGCGTCCCGAAAGCTGCTCCGGCTCACGGAGACGCCGTCGAAGCGCGATTCCAGCAAGTACGACGTCTTCACGAACCTGATCCCCACCCTCATACACCTCGGCGATCAGGACGGGGTCAAGGAGACCCTCCAGGCGGCCCGCCGGTATTGCGAGGCGTCCAAGGACCCGATGTTCCGGGATGGCGGCCGGAAGTTCCTCCTCTCGCTGCAAGCCGCCACGGGCGACCTGAAGGGCGTCCTGCGGCGACTCGACGATCCGGAGCTGACACGGGAAGCCGGGCCGGAGGAAGCCGGGAAACTCCGGCAGGAGGCCCTCGCGGCGATGATCCGGCTGAAGAACCTCAAGGACCTCCCGGCCGCGCGGGCGATCCTGGATGAAGCCCTGAAAGTCGCCCGCGATTTCAAGGATGACGGCACGTGGGGCGATCAGACGCGGAGAAACGAATGGCTCCAGCAGGTCGCGCTCGCCCAGGCGAAGCTCGGCCTGTTCAAGGAGGCCGTGGAGACGGCCGGCCGGATCGATTCCGAGACAGTCCCGGCGATGCTCGCGGAGTCGAGGAAGGTCGATTTCCGGGATGAACAGCGGTGGAAGCGGGCCATGACCCTGGGGGAGATCGGCCTGGCGCAGGCGAAGGGCGGCGATCGGGACGGCGCGCGGCGATCCGCCGAGGGGGTCGCCCGGATCCTCGAGACGTTCCGGGGCGACAGGTACATGTTCCCCGCCTGGAACTCGGCCGAAACCCTGGCGCGGATCGGCATGGTGGCCGAGGCTCGCAAGGTCGCCGACCTGCTGGCGCTGGCCTCCCGCATCGAGGTCTATCAGGTCATCGCCACGGCCTGTCGCGAGGAGGGCGACGAGGGAGGCGCCCGGACGACGCTCGAGGCCGCCGTGGACCTCGCGAGCCATCGGATCGACGAACTGAAGGCGGGGCTCGAGAAACCCGGCCTTTCCGATCGCGAACCGGTCTTTGAGATGCTGGAGCTCCTTGCGAGGCTGCGGGCGAGGCTCGGGGACCGCAGGGAGGCATTCCAGGTCATCCACAGGATCAACGTCTCCAACCGACGTGGCGAAGCCATGGGGCGCCTGGCCGGCGACCTCGCCGCGGTCGGCGACCTGGATGGCACCCTGGAGGCGATCAACGCGATGAACGCGCCGCAGAGCGAAGCCCAGGCGCTGAAGTACGTCCTCGGGGCATACTCTCCTCGCGAGCCGGCGTCGCCGGCGCGATAGCGATTCGCACCGCATCGCGTTGCCCACGTCGGTTCAATCTCCCAGCCATTCGTCGCGATGGCTCGCCACGAACGCGTCGTCGGTCAGGCCGGGGTGATCGCGGCCAACGCGGGCGATCTCCTCGGCCTGGCCGGGGCTGAGGGTCTCGTCGGGATCGAGGAGCCAGGGGCCCTCGAGGAGGCCCTGGCGGATCAGGACCTCGTGGATCCCCGCGATGCAGCCGGCGAAGCCGTTGGCCGCGTCGAAGAGGGCGGCATTGGCTTCGGTCGTCGCGACGGCCTGGCGGAGGAGATCCTCGGAGACCCCCTCGCCGCGGCCGACGGCGGCGTGGCAGGCCTCGAGCAGCTCCACGGCCCGCCGCGTCCAGACGGCCCAGTGGCCGAGGAGGCCGCCGACGATCCGCCGCTCCACCATCCGGCCGCCGGCCGTGAAGCGGTAGGGCGTGACCAGGTCCAGGACGATGTTATCGTCGTTGCCCGTGTAGAGGGCGACGTCCTCGCGGCCCGACTCGCAGACGGCCCGCATGACGTCGATGGTCCGATAGCGATCGAAGGGGGCGATCTTGATCGCCACCACGCCCTCGATCTCCGCGAAGCTCCGCCAGAAGCGATGCGACAGGTCCGGCCCGCCGACGGCCCGCTGGAGGTAGAAGCCCACCACGGGGATGACGTCGGCCACGGCGCGGCAATGCCGCAGCCGGGCCTCATCGTCCGGCCCCACGCCGGCCAGGCTGAGCAGGCCGGCGTGATAGCCGAGGTCGCGGAGCAATTCCGCCTCCCGGACCGCCTGGGCGGTCGGGCCGCAGACCCCGCCGATCCGGACCATCGGCTCGGTTCGCGCGGCATCGGCCCGATCGAGCTCCTCGGCGACGAGCGACAGCACCGGCCGAAACAACCCATACGCGGGGGCGCGGATCGCGAACTGGGTCGTGTGCACGCCCGCCGCGATCCCTCCCGCACCGGCCGCCGCGTAATAGCGGCAGAGGGCCCGCTGCCGCCGCTCGTCCAGCCGGCGCGAGGCATCCAGCGCCAGGGGCATCGCGGGGATCACGACGCCCCGCCACAACCCCCCCGGTATCCGCGAACGGGGACCACTGAACATGGAATCAACCTCTCAGGGTGACGACCACGGATGACACGGCTAACGCGGATGAAGACGCGAACAGAGAGAGGGAAGCTATTCAACTCAGAGTTACTACCACGGATGACGCGGATGGCACGGATGAAGACACGAGCAGAGATACAGATAGATAGAAAGGGAAATTATCTAGCAAGAAATTCAACTAAGATTGTTTGTTATTGATGTATCCTTCCTTGTTGCTTCATCCTGTCTTGTCTTGAATTCATCCGTGTTATCCGCGTCATCCGTGGTAGCAACTCCTAGAATCGTCCGTCGCGGGCCTGGAAGTGGGTCGGCTTGCCCAGCGTGGCGCCGCCCCTGAGGAGCCAGTCGGCCGTCAGGTCGATCAGGCGATCGGTGTCGATCCGGGGCGGGCCGAAGAGCTCGATGGCCCGGCCGGCGTCGCTGAGGAGGGCGTCGGGAGCCTCGGCGCCGAGGAACCGGGGGGGGCGGCCGAGCCGTTCGCCGAGCCGCTCGGCGACGCGGCGGACCGAGAGCACGTCCGGGCCGGTGACGTTGAAGATCGCCGGCGGGCTTGCCGCGTGGTCGAACGCCCGCAGCGTCATCGCGTTCGCGTCCCCCTGCCAGATGGCGTTGAAATGGCCCATGGCAAGGTCCACCGGGTCGCCCGCGAAGACCTTCCGGCCGAGGTCGACGAGGACCCCGTAGCGCATCTCGACGGCGTAGTTGAGGCGGATGACGGCCATCGGGATCCCCAGGGCGCGGGACTGGTGCTCGAGGATCCGCTCGCGGCCCAGGCAGCTCATGCCGTATTCGCCGACCGGGCGGGGCGGGTCGGACTCCTTCGAGCCCTTGCCGGTTATGGGCTCCAGGCCATAGACGTTCCCCGTGGAGAAGGCGACGATCCGGCTCCCGCGATAACGGGCGGCGACCAGGCCGGGCAGGTAGGCGTTCATGGCCCAGGTGCGGGCCTCCTGCCCCGTGGCGCCGAACTTCATCGCGAACATCGAGACGACGTTGGCGGCCTCCGGCAGCCGCTCGAGGGCCCCCGGCTCGAGCAGGTCTGCCCGGATCGTCTCGATCCCTCGGCCCTGGAGCCAGGACTCGGATCCCGCCGTGGAGAACCGCGCGACCCCGATCACCCGCCGCCCGGACAGGCCGGCCGCGTCGAAAGCCCGCCGCGCCATCAGGGCCAGCGTCGGCCCCATCTTGCCGGCGACGCCCAAAAGGATCAGGTCGCCGTCCAGCCTGGAGAACGTCTCCACGACGCCCGGCGTGGGCGTGCTGAGCAGGTCGTCGAGCTGGTCCAGGTCGCGGATGGCGTGGAGCTCGTTCAGGGATTCGCCCGTCGTCATGTGTGCCGCTCCCCTGCTCTGCCGAAGGCCCGTCGGCTTCATCCGTCGCCCCGACGGCCGGGGCCGACGGATCGCCCTGAGCCACGGTAGCACAACGGTGAGGCGGCGTTGAACATGACGGGCCGATCGGATCTTCCGAGCCCCTCTCGCGATCGCCCGCGGATTGGGTCCGTTCGTCGCATCGAGGTTCCCGGATGTAATCCGCAGATCCTTCTCCTGATTCATCTTGCGGCATCGCGGCGGGCCGGTTCGCCGGCGCGTTCTTGGCGATTTCGGGAGTCCTGCTCTGCTCCTTGCGGAGCCGACAGAGCTCGTCGAGCACGTCCATCAGCTCCCGGCTCATCGCCGCGACTTCCCGCCGCGGCCCTTCGAGCTCGGCCTCCGCGAGGAACGCCGCGTCGTCGTCGCGGCCGGTCTCCTCCGCCGCACCGTCCAGCGCCTCGATCCGCCCGAGCTCGTCGTCGATGACCCGCAACAGGAACGTCCAGGCCGCATCGGCCGATCTCGGCGGCGGCCCCAGCTCGCGCCAGGAGAGTGACTCGATGAGGAACGCCTCGGAGCCTCGGGCATGCTCACGCGCGGCGGCGAAATACGCGTCGCAGCCGGCCATGCCTTTGGGATCGAGCGCATTGCAGGCCCGGAAGACGGCGTTGATCAGCGGGTCGATCGTCGTGTCCCAGGAATCGCCGCCGAGGAGCCGGACGAACTGGTGCCGCTCGGGGAGGCCGATCTCGCCCCCCAGCCGGATCCAGTCCCTGAGCGTCCGCCAGTGGCCCCGGAGCGTCAGCCGGCCCGTCTCGGTCGTCTCCAGCTCGGCGATGATCGCGGCGGCCTGCTCGCTCGGATCGTCGACCCAGCCGGTCCACGACAGGAGCTTCTGCGTGAGGACTTCGACCCGTTCGCGGTTGGGTTCGTTCGTCGCGAGCGACCGCTTCCGCGGCCCCTTCGGTTTCGACGCAACCTTTGCCAGGAAGGCCGACTCCGCCTTCTCGACCTGCTCGATCTTCCAGGAGAGCTCGGCGGCTTTTGCCAGCAATTCACGTTCGTGGTCGCTGGCGCCGAGGCCGGCGTCCCTGAGGTAGTCCGCCGTCTTCCGCTCCATGCCCCGGGGATCCACGCCCCGGGCCTTCGGCAGCGCCACGACCTTCCGACCCCTCTCCGAAACCTGCGCCCTGTTCTTCACGGCTGGCCCCCTTCGCGTTGGGTGCACGGGGTGGAGCGCGCAGCATCGCGCGATCGCCTATTGAGTACAGTCCAGAAAAAGGGCCGGCGAGTTTCACGAAAATCGGAAAACCGCGGAGAAAATCCCCCGCGACGTGCAACGGAGGCTGTCCCCAGCGGGACGCGAGGGGGAAATTCCGACCCCGGGACCCGAATCCTGTAAGGTCCCGCTCGTTTTCCGGTAGATCATCCCGAGGCGGTCGTCAGAGCATCGCCGCCCCGGGATGCATCCCGGATTCTGGTCTCAAGCAAGGAATGACACGATGCGCAAGAGCTTGCTGCTTCTCTCCGCCGGCCTCATGCTGGCCACGGCACCTTCCGCCCTGGCCGACGCGCCCAAGACGCGGGCCGTCCTCTCGCTGGCGAGCCATGACAGGGTCAAGATCGGTACGGATGACGTCGCCTTCGTGAAGGACACGCCCGGTATGCCGACGTGGCTCTCGAGCCTCTTCGAGCTTTACGCGAAGGGACGCGACGTTGGCGGCCTCTCCCACGATCGCCCCTGGGGCGCGGTGGTCCAGGGCGAGGACACGCTCAGCGGCTATGGATTCGTCCCGGTCAAGGACCTTGACTTGCTCAGGGATGAGCTTTCCTCTTACATTCAGGACGTGACGGACGAGGGCGACGGGATCTACAAGGTCGTCGGGGCCGAGGCCGGCAAGCAGCTCTTCGCCCGAGAGCGGAACGGCTGGCTCTTCGTGAGCGACAGGGCCGAGGTCCTCCGGGACGTCTGCTCCGATCCGGCGACGCTGCTCGACGGTCAGGACGCCCGCTATGACGTCGCGGTCCGGGTGTCCATCAAGGCGATTCCCGAAGCCGAGGGGCGGAAGATCCTGGAGGATCTGGACACGACCCTCGGGGTGGCGATCCGGAAGAAGACGTCCGACCGGCTGGTCGACCTGCTGGGCAAGGTGGCCCGCGATCTCGACGAGGTGACGCTGGGTTGGTCCAGGCACTGAGCGTCAGGTCCGGTGCCGCCTGGAGACTCGCCCGCCATCTTCGATCCGCGTCCCTGGCCCTTCGCGGAAGTCCCCCTTCGAGAGCCCCTCGCGTTGCCGACCTTCACCCCCTGCCCATGGTGCGGCGAGCCGGTGCCGGGCGACAGTCCGGAAGGGCTTTGCCGGCCTTGCCTGCTGCGGGCGGCCCTGGAAGCCGCACCGGAGTCGCCCGCCATGACCATCCGCTGCCCGCTCTGCCGGCAGCTCGTCGACGTCCCCGTCGATTCCGGCCTGAGGGATACGCAATGCCCGGCCTGCGGCGGTCGGTTCAGCCTGATCGACGACACGGAGCCCGGCGCGACGACCATGGGACGATTCGACCTCCTCGAGATCCTCGGGAGAGGCAGCTTCGGGACCGTCTGGAAGGCCCGCGATCGGGAGCTTGACCGAATCGTGGTCGTCAAGGTCCCGCACGCGGGCCGGGTCGACGCGGTCGAGGCCGAGGAGTTCCTCGCCGAGGCCCGGGCCCTGGCGCGATTGAGCCATCCGAACATCGCCGCCGTCCACGAGGCTGGCCGGGTCCGCGGCACGGTCTACCTCGTCCGCGACTACATCGCCGGCCGCAACCTGGCGGAGCACCTCGCCGAGTCGCCGATGGCCCCGCGCGAGGCGGCCGAGCTCTGCCTCGCGATCGCCGAGGCCCTCGATCATGCCCATCGGATGGGCGTGATCCATCGCGACATCAAGCCGTCGAACCTGATGATCGACGCCCAGGGCCGGCCGCACCTGATGGACTTCGGCCTGGCCCGGCGGGTCGCGGGCGAGCTGAGCCTGACCATGGACGGCAAGATCCTGGGCACGCCCGCCTACATGTCGCCCGAGCAAGCCCGCGGCGACTCGAACCGGGCCGACACCCGCGCGGACATCTACTCGCTCGGCGTCGTGCTCTTCGAAATGCTCACCGGCGAGAAGCCCTTCCGGGGCGTCCCGGGGGCGATCCTGCACCACGTCCTGTACGACGACGCACCATGCCCGCGATCCCTGGACGCGTCCGTGCCTCGGGATCTCGAGACGATCTGCCTGAAATGCCTGGAGAAGGCCCCCCAGCGACGCTATGCGACCGCCCACGACCTCGCCGCGGACCTGCGCCGGTATCTCGCCGGCGAGCCGATCGCGGCCCGTCGCGTCACGGCCGCCGGCAGGGCCTGGCGGTGGTGCCGCCGCAATCCGGCGGTCAGCCTCCTGGGCACGACCCTCGGGGCGTTGCTCCTGGCCCTGGCGATCGGCGGTCCCATCGTGGCCCGGCGGCAGGTGCTCCTCGCCGCCCAGGAGGCCGTGGCCAGGCAATCGGCCGACAGGGAGGCCCAGCGCACGCGTACCCTGTACCACGAGGCGACGAACCATATCACGAGCGCCTACGACCTGATCCAGGACCTCCTCGCCGCGAGCGCGCGGGATGCGGCCCAGGACCGGCGGTTCGCGACGATCGCTCGCGACCTGGCCTGGCTGCTCGCGACCTTGCCCGACGCCCAGCTTCGCGATCCTCCCCATGCCGTGGCGCTCGCCGAGGTCGCCGTTCGCCACGACGACCGGTCGGCCCAGGGCTGGTTGACGCTGGGCGCGGCCCGCTACCGCGCGGGACAATGGCAGGGTTGCCTCGAGGCCCTGGAACGCAGCCGGTCGCTGGCCGCCCGGCCGCAGAACCTGGAAGCCCTCTTCAGGGCGATGGCGTTGAAGAGGCTCGGCCAGGAACAGGCCGCCCGCGACTGCTACCGGAGCCTTGCGAGCCCCTCCACGACCGCGGAGGCGAGCGATGCGGAGCGGTCCCTGAGGGCCGAGGCAGAGGCACTGCTCGGCACGCCTTAGGGGCCTCGCGACCCCTCGATCATCATGACACATCCCCACCTCGGAACGAATGACCTGGCGGGCAGCACACGCTGGAGCGTCGTGCTGGCGGCCGGGAAGCATCCGGGCCAGGGGGGTAGGGAGGCCCTCGAGCAACTCTGCCGCGACTACTGGTATCCGCTCTACGCGTATGCCCGGCGCCGGGGATACGACGCGGAATCGGCGCGAGACTGCGTCCAGGCGTTCTTCGTTCACCTGCTGGAGAGCCGCGCCATCGCCGCGGCGGATCCCGCGCGGGGTCGGTTCCGGGCTTTCCTGCTGACGTCCCTGCGCAACTTCGTGGCTCACGACCGGGAGCGAAGTCGGGCGGCCCGAAGGGGCGGCGGCCGCGCGATGATCTCGCTGGACGTCGAGGCCGGCGAGTCGCGTTACCTCCGCGATCCGGCGACCCATCTCACCCCGGAGCGTCTCTTCGAGCGACGCTGGGCGGAGACGCTGCTGGATCGGGTCGTCGACCTGCTCCGCGAGGAATGGGCGCGCGCCGGCAAGGCCGCCCAGTTCGCCGAGCTGAAGGTCTTCCTCGCCGGCCGCGACCCCAACACATCCCACGCCGAGATCGCTGGCCGCCTGGGCCTGACCCAGGGGGCCGCCATGGTCGCCGCTCATCGCCTCCGCAAGCGGTTCCGTCAACTCCTCCTGGAAGCCATCGCCGACACCCTCGACGACCCCGCCGAGCTGGACGACGAGATCACCCGGCTATTCGAGGCCCTTCGCGCGTGACGTGTCCGATCCGGTAGGCAACGAACGGCCCATCAACTCCCGGGTTCGGCGGGATTCGCCCCCATTCCTCGCCCGTTTACGGAGTCGCCGGCCGGCCGCCGATCCCGTCACGCCGAGGGTCGATGCCGCTTGCAAGGGCCTCGTATTCGGCCGGTTCGCCGGGCGGGAAGGCCTTCCCGTAGCAACCGGACAAGAAACAACGCTAAGCCGTCTGAGGACGCCTTAAAGCCGGGGCCTCATTGCTCGGTGGACACTTCATGCCGGATACCTCAAGCCGCCCCACGGTCGTCGGGAGGGACCTAGACCTCACTCGCGGTGACGTTGGCGTCGCCAAGTTCGCCGATGTCTCATCGGACGACCCGAGGCGGCGATGGCCGGACCCCTGCACGACGGGCCCGGCGTGGTTCGATGACGGAGGTGCATGCCCCATTCCGACGATTGTCGAACTTATGTACGATGAGCCATCGCCTTTCAATGAACCCGCGCCGGGGCCGGCGGTCGCTGAGCCGATCGAGCACTGCTTGCGGCGACTGGGTTCCGACCACGCCCGGTCTCGGGCGAGGTCGAGCTTAACCTTCTCACAATCCGGAGGCTCGAAATGCCTCAGGTCGATGGCCCGGCCCCCTTGAGTCGCCGCATCCTGCTGCGCATCCTGGCTGCCATCGCGGGCATCCCGCTCCTCGGTCGCATACATCCGCCCCTTGCGGCGGGCGGGCAGCTAGCCCAGGCCGATCCGGCGCGTGGCCAAGCGGCCGACGTGCCAACGTTGCCGGGCGAGGACCATCCCGAGGCCCGCGCGAGGACCGTCCACAACCTCAAGCACATCGCCTTCGCCCTGCACACCTTCGCCGCCAAGAACGGGGGCCGGCTCCCGGCGGCCGCGATCTGCCGTGGGGGCGAGTCGTTGCTGAGCTGGCGCGTTGCGATCTTGCCATTCCTCGAAGAGTTTGCACTCTACGAGCGATTCCGCCTCGACGAACCCTGGGACAGCCCGCACAACCGGGCGCTGCTGATGGAGATGCCCCGCGTCTACGCGCCGGTGCGCCACGGGGGCACGGCCCCGCATGCCACGAACTACCAGGGGCTCGTCGGCCCTGGGGCGATGTTCCAAGGGCCGGAGGGTACGAAGATCACGGAGTTCATCGACGCGGCGAGACCGACCCTCATGGTCGTCGAGGCGGCTCACACGTTCCCCTGGACAAAGCCCGAAGACGTGCCATACGACGCGGGCAATCCGTTGCCGAAACTCGGCGGTCCGTTCGACGACGGGTTCTATGCCGCCTTAGCCGACGGGGCCGTCCGGTTCGCCGGCAGGAAAGTCGCTCCCGAGACGATCCGCGCCCTGGTCAGCAGCGGTGACGACGAGCTCAAGACCGCCGATAAGCTCAGCCCCCCGTTGTAACGGCGTCGGCTTGGTCTTCCCCGGCGGGTCATTACCGAACCGCCGTAGCGGTTTGGGGCGGCCGCTGACATGGGGACCACTCCTGGAAGCACCGGCCATTCCACCTCCGAACCGCAGTCCCACAAAGGGGCGTTTTTGAGACGGCCGGTTAGCCGCATAGAAAGGAAGTTATCTTCGGAAAACCTGCCAGGCTTCGCGGTAGAATCGGCGGGGCAGGAATCCGATTTCGAAGGACGTCGCTGGCATAGAGGCGGCCAATGTCCCTGTTGAATCGTGGACTCGACCAAGGTCGTAGGCCCGCAGAAGAGCGGATACGGGCTGTGCTCCCGTGGGCGTTCATGGCGACCATCGCGGGGTTGATCTTCGGAATCTGGGGCGATTGGCCCTATCTCGTCGAAGAACACCGACGACTCAGGGTCTGGCAATGGCTGCCGATGTGGCTCGGGGACCTGTCGGCCCTCTTCTGGTTCATCTCAGCCATCGTCTCGCCGTCTAATCCCTCGCGATACGGTGGGGAGGCCGGAACGAATTCGGAGAGGTATCAGCGTCGGCGGGCCTTCCTGGTCAGCATGACTCTGGCCATCGCAATGGACTTCGCCCACACGGCTCATTTGCACTGGCAAGAATACGCTGATTTTAAGAGTGCCGAGGTGGCCAAGGGAGAGGTGACCAGCGTCCAGATTTACGAGGGTCACGACACGACCCGCTACTACGTCCGGGTTCGCTTCCGCGACAAAGCGAACCGGATAAACGGGGAGGAGGTTCGCGTTCAACGACACAATGCCGAGGGTCTACCCGCGAACGCTCGTGCGGCCCTCGCCAACGGGCAGGTCCCCATCCCAGTTCGCGTCTCCTTCGACCCAGGTCTTCCCTCCCGATGCTGGCTCACTGATGCCGGCTACCAAGATGGAGACCGGGTCTATTTAATGTCCTATCTCGTTCTGTGTTGTCAGATTATGTCCATGTGTTTGTTTGCGGTTTTGCTTCGAGAAAGTCATCGGCGAGGCGAAGACCCGTGGTGGGAAGTGTTTCAACGCCCGCTTCCGTTGATGGTCACATCTGCTTGCATGTTCGTATTCGGCCTCATCGAATGGATCGGGGGTAATCTGCGTCCTTGAAGGTCCCCTCGCCGGGTGAGTACTGGGAGCCAACTCGGCTCTCCATCGGGCCCGTCTCGGTGACCATGGCGAAAGGGTACTCGCTAAACGGCAGGGCAACCAATGGCAGCAGCTCTGCTATCATGGTGCTCGTTAGGCGGCGAAGAAATGGGGGCGGGTGATGTGCATGATGGTCTACGTCGCATCCGACTATCCGCTGCCCACCTCGGCTTGGGACGAGACCCGCCCCTGCTTCTACGTCGAGGAGTTGTCCGACAGGGACAAGTCGGTCCGTGGGCAGTTTTCCAAGCCGTGCATCTATTTCGTCGGTTCGCACGAGGGCTGCGGGTGCGGGTTTCAATACGGCCAGTACGAGGGGCTCGAAGAAGACCTTGAGCAGTTGGCGGCTGCCAGGGAGTCGAGGCGACGGCTCAGCGAATTCCTGGCGGTAGCTTTGCAGCATCAGCCGGAGGTGGAGTTGTTCGCCTGCTGGGATGGCGACCAATCGGCCACGCCCGATTATCGCGGTCGGATGCGTCCCTCCGACTTGCTCCGGGACCGCACTCACTTCCGGGAGAAAGAGCTGCTACTGGTGAGTGGAGACCCCGCCTGACCTCGCACGATGGCGGCCCCGGTCCGTGGTACGCCACTGCCCACGAGAGCGTGCGTCAAAAAAGAGCCTTTTCGGGACTTCCGCTCGCCGCCCCCTGGCCTTCCCTCAAAGCGCCCGGAATTCCGTCCCGGAAGCCCTTCCGAAATCAACATCCCGGAACCTTGACGCGGGATTCGAGTTTCGGCACCATCCGGCCGAGAGGAGGATGGGGCCCGTGTTGATCGGCCATGCACGCGTCTCGCCCCTCGAACAAAGCAAAGCGTCGATCTCCAGACCGATGCCTTGAGTCGCGCCGGCTGCGAGAAGCTCTCCACGGACAAGGCCGGCGGTGCCCGTGCCGCGCGGCCGGGGCTCGATCAGGCCCTCGCACACCTCCGGAAGGGAGAGACCCTCATCGCCTGGAAGCTCGACCGCCCGGGTCGCAGCATCCGGCACCTGATCGAGACCGTGGGGCAGCTACGGCAAGGAGGTGACCTTCTACACCTGGACCTCGGACGAGTTGTCGCAGTAAGGCACCAAGGTCATCCTCGCCGTCGTGGGCCATCAGGAGCCGCGCCTGGTCGAGGCGGACGCGCTTGATGTACTGGACAGGCGAGCCCGCCGTCACGAGCTTGAGGCGATCCTAGTTCACGTCTCACCGGCCGCTTTCCGCCGTAGATCGAGACGGAGCTCTTCGTTCATGGCCAGCACGCGAACGGTCACTCGTCCCGTTGCCGTCTTTCCGACGTCATACGGCCCGCTTGCTTCAAAATGCTCCTCCCACGCCTGACGACGCGGGTTGAACAGGATCTCGACGTTCTCGGTTTCCGGGTCGATGCCGGCGAGGTTCGGCCCTTGTGAAGACTGCACTGGGGGCTCGCGAGGGCGAGATTCTCCTCACCGTCACCTCCGCCGTGCTGCTTCGGAATGACGTGCTCGATCTAGGAGGCGACGAACGGCTCGTCGGCTTGCCGGGTCCGGCCGTATTCGCATCGGCTCCCACCCCTATCACGGACTCGCTGCCTGGTCGCCGGTCCGATCACGCCGAGGGCCTGGTCTTCAGGACCGAACGCGCCTTCGCCTGGATCACGGAAATCAGGTTGACGCCGTCCACGAGGGACTCGTATTCGACCAATTCATCGGGCGAAAGCTGCCCTTCGTCGTGTCGCTCGGCGAGGTCATCGAGCCGTTCCTGCGTCGTCGCATCGGCCCGCAGGTCCGCAATCGCCCTTGCAGCCTCGGGCGTCAGGATGTCCCGCAACGGATCCAGGAGCCGGTCGAGGACGTGATGCGGGCGGGCGGCGGTGTGGGTTTCCATGCGGCCATCTCCCTCAACCTCGACCGTGCTCCAGCCCCATGCCGTTGGCGAGCGATTCCGGCGGCTCTCGGTGCAAACGGCTCGAGGCAGCCACGACGGCCGGCCTCGTCCTGCCTCACCCCGCGACCAGCCGCGCCCGGGTCTGGCCGGCGTCCTCCAAGGGGGTGGCGCCGAAGAGGCGCTTGAACTCGCGGCTGAACTGCGAGGCGCTCTCATAACCGACGGCCCGGGCGGCGGTGCTGGCGTTATGGCCGTCGTGGGCCATCAGCAGCCGCGCCTGGTCGAGGCGGACGCGCTTGATGTACTGGAGCGGCGAGCTCGCCGTCACGAGCTTGAAGTAATGGTGGAACGCCGCGACGCTCATCCCGGCCTGCCGCGCCAGGTCCTCGATGCTGTGAGGCCGCGCGTACTCGGCGTGGACGTGCTTGAGGACGCGGGCGATCCGCGCGAAATGCTCGTCGCGGCTGGCGAGCGACCGGAGGGCGCCCCCCTGCTCTCCCAGGAGCGCCCGGTAGACGATCTCGCGGACGGTCTGGGCGCCGAGCATCCGGCTGTCGAGCGGCGACCTCAGGCACTCCAGGAGCCGGATCACGGCGCCGCCCAGCTCCTCGGTCATCGGCGAGGAGGCGATGCCCCGGGGCGTCGCGGCGGGCGGCGGCGGCAGGTCGTCCAGGTCCAGGAGCATCTCGCCGACCATCGTCGGCTCGACGGCGATCGCCATCAGGAGCAGGGGCTCCTCCGGGCTGGCCTCGGTCTCGCACTCCGCCGGGATCGGCACCGACAGGACCAGATAATTGTACGCGTCATACCGATAGACCTCGCCGCCCAGATAGGCCCGCTTGCGGCCCTGGCCGACGATCAGGATCTTGGGCTGATAGACGACCGGCCCGCGGGGCGACGCCGTGGAGACCCGGCTCAGCGTCACCCCCTCCACGGCCGTCCGATTCAGGCCCTCGGCGACCGCCAGCTCGTCGAGCAGGCTCGCGAGCCGCCGCCGCTGGTTTTCCTGAGTGTTCATCGCGTCCTCCGGACTTCCGTTCTGGATCATCTGCATGATCAGTATACGGAATCTCGGAAGCTCCCACCGTTTCATCGGCGATCTCGGAGGATCGGGCAAGACATCTGGAGGAACGTTCCTTTCCGCAAGCCCCTCTCCGGCCTCTAATGCCCGTATTGAGCAAGACGAGAGCCCATCGAGTGAGCTATAAGGAGGAGAACATGAATCCGAACACGCTGTCGGACCCGTCCGTCTTCGCCCAGGCCGTCCGTGACGTCGCCCGGGATGCCTATCGGCTCCGGAACTCGCCCGCAACGGCATCCGTCCGCGTCATCTCGCGGCGGATCGAGGCCCTGGCCGAGGCGCTCGGGGATCGGCGCGAGGGACCGCTCGGGATCTGGCTGAAGAACCTCGGCCGGGAAGTCCGGAAGATCCCCATCCCCGACCGGCCACCGACTCGTTCGGGGTGTCGCCCTGAGGCCATGCACCCGGGCGTCGCGCATCCCGTTTTGGTGGCTTGCGTTTCGTGCTAACCCGCGGAATCCGGGAGACGTCGACAACCTCACTTATCCTCCTGGCAAGAGGGCGATGGTATGATGGGCGGAGTCGGTAAAAAACCAACTCATACACAGGTTGCCATGTCGCAAGCGCACATCGCTTCCAGTGAAGCCGCGATCGTCGGTCGGCTCATCAGGCCCGATCACGGCCATTTCTCGCCCGAGGTGGCCCGAGAACTCCTGAGCATTCGGTTCGGTGACGAGGACCAGGCCAGGCTGCGCGAGCTCTCTCTGAAGGCTCAGCAAGGGACGCTGACGCCGGAGGAACAGGCCGCGATGGAGAACTATCGTCGGGTGGGATACTGGCTCGGCATCCTCTGGTCCAAGGCGCGGCTCTCCCTGAAGAAGGCCGGCATGGACGCGACGCATGAACATCGAGCTTGAGCGTCACGTATGGCAGCGTGCCCGTTCCTGCTGTGAATACTGCCAGCTCCCGCAGGGATTCTCTCCGCTGCCCCACGCTGTCGATCACATCATATCCCAGCAGCATCGCGGCCCCACGTCGGCGGAGAATCTCGCCCTCGCTTGTTTCTTCTGCAACAGCTACAAGGGCCCGAATATCGCCGGCCTGAACCCACGGACCGGGCGGATGGTGCGCCTCTTCCATCCCCGAAAGGATCGCTGGCTCCGCCATTTCCTGTGGGATGGGCCGGTCCTGGTCGGCCGTACGCATACCGGCAACGTGACGCTCGGCCTGCTGCAGATCAATCGGGACGAGGCGGTGGATCTCCGCGAATATCTGATCCGGGAAGGGGTGTTCCCTCCTCCTTAATGCCTCTAATGAAAAAGACGCGAGGACATCGGGCGAGCTATAACGAGGAGAGGTTGAATCACGGCCCGTCACGGTCTCGCCGGCGGTGTCGTCCTGAGGGGACGCACCTGGACGTTTCGCAACTCGTTTTGAGGGCGCACCTTGCGTGCTAACCAGCAGAATCCGGAAGAAGTCGGCAACTTCCGCCAATGATCGTCTTGACGAGACGGAAGTCTTGTCGGTAAATTCCGACGTGTCCATTTGCTCGTAAATTCCGAGCCCGACCGAATCAGATGAGCTTCCGCCCCGCTGGAGAGGGCACCACGATACGGAGCGCGGGATGCCGCAGATCTTCCACCCGAGCGCGAACACGCTCGCGAGGGTGAGCCTGGCCCTCCTCGTTGGCGGCCCGCTCGGCCTGCTGACGCTCGGTTACCTGCTGATGAAATCGCCGTTCCAGACCCAGCAACGGGTCATCCGGGAGCAGCCGGTGCCGTTCTCGCACGAGCACCACGTGAAGGGGCTCGGCATCGACTGCCGGTACTGCCATTCGTCGGTGGAGACGTCCGCCAACGCGGGCATCCCGCCGACCTATACCTGCATGAGCTGCCATTCGCAGATCTGGTCGACGAGCCCGATGCTCGAGCCGGTCCGGGCCAGCCTGAAGACCGGCCAGCCGCTGAAGTGGAACCGGCTCCACGACCTCCCCGACTTCGTGTATTTCCACCACGGGATCCACGTCTCGAAGGGGGTCTCCTGCGAGTCCTGCCACGGCCGGGTAGACCAGATGCCGCTGGCCTGGAAGGAGAAGCCCCTGACCATGGAATGGTGCCTGGAGTGTCATCGCCAGCCCGGCGACAACCTCCGCCCCAAGGATGCCGTCTTCGCCATGGGCTGGGAGCCGGGCTCCTCCGCCGGCGGCCAGGCGGCGCTGGGCCAGTCGCTCGTCCGGCAGAACCACGTCCAGGTCGAGCAGCTCACCAACTGCTCGGTATGCCACCGATGATCAAGCCACCGGAGATCCAGGACGCGCCCATGCCCAGTCGGCCCTCGGAAGAGATACCCGCCGTGACGTCGCGGACGCGGCGCCCCGCGCTCTGGCGGAGCCTGGAGGAGCTGGCGGGGGACGAGTCCTTCGGCGCGCTCCTGGAAGACGAGTTCGCCGGGGTGTCGCTCCAGTGGCTCGACGAGGCGAGCCGGCGGCGGTTCCTCAAGCTGATGGGGGCCTCCTTGGCCCTCTCCGGGATCGCCGGCTGTGCCGTGCAGCCGGAGGAGAAGATCGTCCCGTACGTCCAGCCGCCGGAGGACGTGATCCCGGGGCGGCCGCTCTTCTTCGCCACGGCCCTGGCGCCCCTGGGCTCGGCGGTGGGCGTGCTCGTCGAGAGCCACATGGGCCGGCCGATCAAGATCGAGGGGAACCCGGCCCACCCGGCCAGCCTGGGCGCCACGGACATGCACGTCCAGGCGTCGATCCTCCAGCTCTACGACCCGGACCGCTCGCAGGTCATCCTCGACCGCGGCCGGGTCGACACCTGGGACCGGTTCCTCGCCGCGGCCGTGGACCTGCGGACGAAGAAGGTCGCGGAGAAGGGCAAGGGCCTCCGGATCCTGACCCGGGGCGATGCGGCCCTGTCGCCGACGCTCTCGGCCCAGCTCCGGAAGGTGCTCGAGGCGTTCCCCGAGGCGCGATGGCACGCGTACGAGCCCGTCGGCCGCGAGGCGGTCCGCGAGGGGACGAGGCGGGCCTTCGGCGAGGCGCTCGAGCCGGTCTACCACCTGGACAAGGCCGACGTGGTCGTCGCGCTCGACGCCGACTTCCTGACGAGCGGCCCGGCGAGCCTGAGATACGCCCGCGACCACGCCTCCCGGCGTGAGCCCGGGACGGGCGACTCCGGGGCGACGATGAACCGGCTCTACGCCGCGGAGGCCACGCCCAGCCTCACCGGATCCGCGGCCGACCACCGGCTGCCGCTGGCGTCGAAGGACGTCGAGGGCCTGGCCCGCGAGCTGGCGCACGCCCTGAAGCTGCCCGGGGCCGCCGCGGCGGAGCCGGGGTCGAAGCACGCGGCCTGGATCGCGGCCGTCGCCAAGGACCTGGAAGCCCACAAGGGCCGCGGCCTGGTGGTCGCGGGCGAGACCCAGCCGGCCGAGGTCCACGTCCTGGCGCACCTGATCAACGACGCGCTCGGCAACCACGGCCGGACGGTCACGTTCTACCCGGCCCCGGAGCCGGGCCCCGCCGGCCGGGTCGGCTCGCTCGCCGACCTCGTCGGCGACATCAAGCTCGGCAAGGTGGACACGCTCCTGATCCTGGGAGCCAATCCGATGTACGACGCGCCGGCGGACCTGGAGTTCGCGGCCGTCATGACGGACACGAATGTCCCGACGCGGATCCACCTAGGACTCTACGACGACGAGACCGCCGCGGTCTGCCACTGGCACCTGCCGGAGAGCCACCCGCTGGAGGCCTGGGGCGACCTGGTCGCCTTCGACGGCACCGCGACGATCCAGCAGCCGCTGATCGCGCCCCTCTACCAGGGGCACTCGGCGATCGAGGTGCTGGCCATCCTCCTGGGCCAGCCGGGCCGGCCGGGGCAGGACATCGTCAAGTCGACCTGGAGGGAGAAGAAGCTGCCGGGCGACTTCGATGCGGCCTGGAAAGACGCCCTCCGCCGCGGGATCGTCCCCGGGACGACCGCCGAGCCGAAGGCGGTGACGCTCAAGTCGAAGGACGTCCCCCCTCCCGGCCCGGCGAAGCCGGCCGACCAGGGCCTGGAGATCGTCTTCCGGCCGGACCCCGCGGTCTGGGACGGGACCTTCGCCAACAGCGGCTGGCTCCAGGAACTGCCCAAACCGCTGACCCGCTTCACCTGGGACAACGCCGCCCTGATCAGCCCGGCCGAGGCGGAGCGGCGGGGAATCGCCAACGAGGATGTCCTGGTGCTCCGGTATCGCGGCCGGGCGCTGACGCTCCCCGCCTGGATCCTGCCGGGCCAGGCCGAGGGGACGATCACGGTCTCGCTCGGCTACGGCCGGACGCGGGCCGGGCACGTGGGCAACGGTGCCGGCGCCAATGCCTATGCCCTGCGGACGTCCGACGCCCCCTGGCACGGCGCGGGCCTCGAGCTCTCCAAGACGGGCGAGAAGCGGAAGATCGCGATCGTCCAGCACCATTATCAGATGCAGGGGCGGGAGCCGATCAAGGTCGGCACGGCCGAGGAATTCAGGGCCGACCCGGGCTTCGCCCACGAGCATCACGCCCCCGAGGCCCACGGCGAGAGCCTCTACCCGGACGCTCCCCGCGGCCAGGACGCCGAGAACGCCTGGGGGATGACGATCGACCTGAACAAGTGCATCGGATGCGGGACCTGCGTGGTGGCCTGCCAGGCGGAGAACAACATCCCGATCGTGGGCAAGGAGGAGGTGCTCCGCTCGCGCGAGATGCACTGGCTGCGGATCGACCGCTATTACGAGGGGGATGAGAAGGATCCCCAGGCGTACTTCCAGCCGGTGCCGTGCATGCACTGCGAGAAGGCCCCGTGCGAGCCCGTCTGCCCGGTCGGCGCGACGACCCACAGCGACGAGGGGCTCAACGAGATGACCTACAACCGCTGCGTGGGGACGCGGTACTGCGGCAACAACTGCCCGTACAAGGTGCGGCGGTTCAACTTCTTCCAGTATGCCGACCTCGAGACGCCCAGCCTCAAGCTGCTGAACAATCCCGACGTCACGGTCCGCACCCGGGGCGTGATGGAGAAGTGCTCGTACTGCGTCCAGCGGATCAACGAGGCGCGGATCGTCGCCAAGATGGAAGGCCGTCCGGTCGGCGGCGACGAGGTGAAGACGGCCTGCCAGGCCGCCTGCTCGTGCCAGGCGATCGTCTTCGGCAACCTGCTGGACCCGAATAGCGCCGTGGCGAAGTCCAAGGCGTCGCCGCGGAATTACGCCCTGCTGGAGGAGCTGAACACGCTCCCCCGGACGACCTACCTGGCCAAGCTGCGGAACCCGAACCCGGAACTCGAAGCCGAACCCAAGGATCGCCACGAATCCAACCATGGCAACAGTTGATCCGAATACCCTGGAGCCGATGCCGAAGGCCCCGCCCGCGCTGGCGCCCGGTCACACCTACGGGACCGTGACCGACAAGATCAGCGCGCTGGTGCTCGTGCGCCCGTACAACTGGCGCTGGGTGCTGGGGATGGGCATCGGCTTCGCGTTCCTGATGCTCTTCCTGCTGGGCATCACCGTGCTGTTCACCTACGGGACGGGCGTCTGGGGATTGAACGTCCCGGTGATGTGGGGGTTCGCGATCGTCAACTTCGTCTGGTGGGTCGGCATCGGCCACGCCGGGACGTTGATCTCGGCGATCCTGCTGCTGCTCAAGCAGGACTGGCGGACGTCGATCAACCGGTTCGCGGAGGCGATGACGCTGTTCGCGGTGGCCTGCGCGGGGACCTTCCCGCTGCTCCACCTGGGGCGGCCATGGCTCTTCTTCTGGCTGATGCCGTATCCCAACACGATGGCGCTCTGGCCGCAGTGGCGGAGCCCCCTGATCTGGGACGTGTTCGCGGTCTCGACGTACGCGACGGTCTCGCTGCTGTTCTGGTACGTGGGGCTGCTGCCGGACCTGGCGACGCTCCGGGACCGGGCGAAGAACAAGTATGCCAAGCTCGCCTACGGGATCTTCGCCCTGGGCTGGCGAGGGTCGGCGCGGCACTGGCACCGCTACCGGACGGCCTACATGCTGCTGGCGGCGCTGGCGACCCCGCTGGTCGTGTCGGTGCACACGATCGTCGCGTTCGACTTCGCGGTGAGCGTGATCCCGGGGTGGCACACGACGATCTTCCCCCCCTACTTCGTGGCCGGTGCGATCTTCTCCGGGTTCGCGATGGTGATCACGCTCTGCGTCCCGCTGCGGGCGGCCTTCGGCCTGAAGGACTTCATCACCGACCGGCACCTGGACAACATGGCCAAGGTGATGCTGGCGACGGGGCTGATCGTGGCCTACGGCTACTTCATGGAAGACTTCATGGCCTGGTACAGCGGGAACCCGTACGAGAATTACACGATCCTCCAGAACCGGCCGTTCGCCGGGCCCTACACGCACACCTACTGGATGCTGATCACCTGCAACGTGATCGTGCCCCAGCTCCTCTGGATCAAGCGGGTGCGATCCTGGGCCCCGCTGCTCTGGGTGATCTCGATCATCGTGAACATCGGGATGTGGCTGGAGCGGTACATCATCGTGGTGACGAGCCTGAGCCGGGACTTCCTGGTCTCGTCGTGGAGCGAGTATCACGGGACGGTCTGGGATTACTCGCTCTATTACGGGTCGCTCGGCCTGTTCGCCTCGCTGCTGTTCCTGTTCATCCGGTTCCTGCCGGTGATCGCGATCGCGGAGATGCGGGAGCTGATCCACGAGACGCAGCATCACCAGGCTGACGAGGCGGCGGTGGCGCACTCGCCGCAAGGGGGTGGGCATTGAGCGAGCATCCCGCGGATCCGGCGATCTACGGCATCATGGCCGAGTTCGTGAGCCCGGACGAGCTGATCAAGGCCGGGCATGCGGCCTACGAGCGCGGCTACCGGATGATGGAGGCGTACACGCCGTTCCCGGTGGAGGGGGTGGCGGAGTCGATCGGCTACCATCGCAACCGGGTGGCCCCGATGGTCTTCCTCGGGGGCCTGGTGGGCGGCTGCCTCGGGTTCGGCATGCAGTGGTTCTCCGCGGTCTACCACTACCCGCTGAACATCGGCGGCCGGCCGCTGCTGAGCTGGCCGGCGTTCATCCCGATCACGTTCGAGACCACGGTGCTGGGCGCCGCGCTCACGGCGGTCTTCGGCATGCTGGCGATGAACGGCCTGCCGCGGCCCTATCACCCGGTGTTCAACGTCCCCGGGTTCGTGCTCGCGTCCAACAACCGGTTCTTCCTGTCGATCCAGGCGCGAGACCCGCTGTTCGACCTCGAGCAGACGCATCGGCTGCTCGAGGAGCTGCACCCGAAGGCCATCACGGTCGTCCCCCAGTGAGCCCGCCGTCCATGAGCGCGAACGTCCAGGAACGATGTCCGATCAGGCGGGCCGAGCCCGCGAGGCGGCGCCTCGCGACGGCGGCGACGGCCGTCGCGCTGCTGGCGGCCTGCGGCTGCCGCGGCGAGATGTACAACCAGCCGCGGTTCGAGCCCCAGGAGGCGACGGCGATCTTCGCCGACGGGACGTCCTCGAGGCCGCTCGTGGAAGGCGTGGTGCCGCAGGGGGCGGAGTCGGCGGGGGTCCTGTCGAACGAGCCGTCGGCCTTGCTGCCGGTCGCGGTCGGCGACCCGCGGGCCGCGACGTCGCCCTATCCGGTCGACCGGGCCTTCCTGGAGCGGGGGCAGGAGCGGTACCGGATCTTCTGCACCCCCTGCCACGGCGAGGCGGGAGACGGCCGGGGGATCATCGTCCAGCGCGGGTTCACCCAGCCGCCGGCGTTCGCCCGGGCCGACCTGCTCCAGCAGCCGCTGGGGCACTTCGTCGACGTGATCACGCGGGGGCAGGGCGCCATGTATTCCTACGCCGCGCGGATCGCCCCCCGCGACCGCTGGGCGATCGCGTCCTACATCCGGGCGCTGCAGTTGAGCCAGCACGCCGTCGCGGCCGACCTGCCGGAGGAAGACCGCAACAAGCTCCAAGGGGTAAAGAATGAGCCTGCCGGCCGATGACTTTCTGACCGACGACGCGCTCCGGGCCGAGGTGGCCCAGGCGCGATCGACCGCGCTCATGGTGGGCGGGGGCGGGCTGGCCCTGCTCCTGGTGATGGGGCTGATCTGGCCGCAGCCGGCCGCCTCCTCGTACCTGGTCGCCTACCTCTTCTGGACGGGGATCTCGCTGGGCTGCCTGGGGCTGACGCTGCTGCACCACCTGGTGGGCGGGCAGTGGGGCCTGCCGCTCCGCCGGCCGCTGGAAGCGGGGGCCTCGGTGATCGTGCCGATGGCCGTCCTGTTCCTGCCCGTGGTCCTGGGCATGTCGAAGCTCTACCCGTGGACCGCCCCGGAGCTCGCCCGCGAGCTCGGGGCCAAGGCGACCTACTACCTGAACCCGACGTCGTTCCTGGAGCGGGCCGCGTTCTACTTCGCGGCCTGGATCGCCCTGGCCCTGCTGGCGAACTACTGGTCGCGGCTCCAGGACGGGACCGAGAGCCCGGCGCCGAGCCGCCGGCTCCAGTTCATCGCCGGGCCGGCGATCGTGGTCCTGTTCCTGACGGTCTCGTTCGCCGCCATCGACTGGGCGATGTCGCTGGAGCCGCGCTGGGCCTCGACGATCTACGGGCCGATGGTGATCGTCGGCGACGTGCTGGCGACGATGGCGCTGATGATCCTGACGACCGTGTCCCTGTCGCGGTCGCGGGAGATCCGCGAGGTCGCCACGCCGTCGCGGCTGGCGGACCTGGGGAACCTGCTGCTGGCGTTCACGATGCTCTGGGCCTACATGTCGTTCTCGCAGTTCCTGATCATCTGGTCGGGCAACCTGGCCGAGGAGACGCCCTGGTATCTGCGGCGGACCGCGGGGGGCTGGCAATGGGTGGCCCTCTTGCTGATCCTGGCCCAGTTCTTCCTGCCGTTCCTGGTCCTGCTCTTCCGGGACAACAAGCGGGACCCGAAGACGCTGAAGGTGGTGGCCTCGCTGGTGTTGTTGATGCACCTGGTGGACCTGACCTGGCTGGTCATCCCCGCGTTCCCGGGGGCCTCGGGGCCGGCGATCCCCTGGGGCCAGCTCCCGATGATCCTGGTGGCGATGGCCGGCGTGGGGGGCATCTGGCTGGCCGCTTACCTCTGGCGGCTGGCGAGTGCCCCGCTGGTCCCGCTCCGCGATCCGCACCTGCTGATCGCCCTCCAGCACACGGGAGGCCACTGATCATGGCGGACTTCCGACCGCAAGGTTTCCTCAAGCCGTCGCCCTCGACGGAAGGCCGGATCGGCTACCAGGACGATCGGGTCAGCTTCAAGGGGGTGCTCGGGTTCGCGGCCATCCTCGTGGTGGTGGTGGTCGCGGCGCAGTACGTCCTGGTGCAGATGATGTCGCAGTACGGCGCCCAGGAGGCCCGCGAGAAGCAGGGGGCGTCCCCCATGCTGACGACCCCCTGGGAGGTCCCCGGCCCGCGGCTCCAGCCGGACCCGGCGGCGGAGCGGATCCAGGTGCAGGCCGCCCAGCGGGAGCACCTGGCGAGCTACGGCTGGCTCGACCGGGACAAGGGCGTGGCGCACATCCCGATCGAGCGGGCGATGGACATCCTGGCGAAGTCCGGGCTGCCGGAGATCAAGGCGCCGCCGGCCGGGGACTCTCCCCTGAAGCCCCCGGCCGAGGCCGAGAAGGCGGCGGCCCCCCCCGCGGCGAAGGCCGAGGCCGAGGCGAAGAAGGCACCATGAAGACGCCCACGATCCTGATCACGACGGTCGCGGCCCTCGGCGTCCTCGCCGGCGGGGCCCGCGCGCAGTCGACGGCCGGCGGGGGGATCACCGCCGACATCGGGTTCGACCAGAACCTGGGCGCGCAGGCGCCGATCGACCTGACGTTCCGGGACGAGAAGGGCCGGGGCGTGCGGCTGTCGGACTACCTGGGGCGGCGGCCGGCGGTGCTGGTCCTGGGCTACTATCGCTGCCCCCTGCTCTGCAACCAGGTCCTCAACGGGGTGACGCGGACGCTGCGGGCGATCCCGCAGGCGGCGGGCACCGACTTCGACGTGATCGCGGTGAGCATCGACCCCAAGGAGCAGCCCGAGCTGGCCGGCGCCAAGAAGGCGACCTACGTGGAGGAGTACGGCCGCGGGTCGCCCGACGGCTGGCACTTCCTGGTCGGCGACGAGGGGCCGATCGGTGAGCTGGCGCGGGCGGTCGGCTTCCGCTACAAGTTCAACGCCGCGAGCGGGCTGTATGCCCACGCCGCGGGGTTCGTGGTCCTGACGCCGGACGGCCGGGTGGCCCGCTACTTCTACGGCATCGACTACCAGCCGAAGGAGCTCTCCGGGGCGATCTCGGCGGCGTCGCGCGGGGGGATCGGCTCGCCGATCCGCGCGCTGCTGATGCTCTGCTACGACTACGATTCGGCCACGGGGAAGTACACGCTGTCCATCGTCCGGATCTCGCGGGTGCTCGGCACCGCGACGGCCCTCTCGCTGGGCCTCTACATGTTCATCATGATCCGCCGCGAGCGGCGGGGCGGCTCGGCCGCCCGGGTCGCGGCCGAGCCATCGCCCTGAATCGTCCCGTTCCAGCCTCCACGGTATCAAGCGTCATCACTCATGTGGAATTTCCCGCTATTCCCGGACCAGGCCTCGTCCAACGCCGCGCGGGTGGACGCGCTCTTCCTGTTCGAGCTGGCCGTGATCCTCTTCTTCACGACGGCGATCTGCGCGGCGGTCCTCATCCTGGTGATCCGCTTCCGCCGCGGCCGGATGGTGGACCGCTCGGGGCCGCCGCTGCACGCGCCGTGGCTCGAGGTCACCTGGATCGTGATCCCGCTGATCCTCTCGCTGATCATGTTCGTGTGGTCGGCGGAGGTCTTCTACCGCCTCTATTCGCCGCCGCCGGACGCGGCCGAGATCTCGGTCGTGGGCAAGCAGTGGATGTGGTACCTGCAGCACCCGGAGGGGCGGTCGGAGATCAACGAGCTGCACGTCCCGCTGGGCCGCCCGGTCAAGCTGATGATGACGTCGCAGGACGTGATCCACAGCTTCTACGTGCCGGCGTTCCGGGTCAAGCAGGACGTGCTGCCGGGGCGGTACACCTCGCTCTGGTTCCAGCCGACCAAGGCCGGGACGTACCACCTCTTCTGCGCCGAGTACTGCGGCACCAGCCACTCCGAGATGGTCGGCTCGGTCACCGTCATGGAGCCGGCGGAGTACGAGAGCTGGCTGGCGGCCGGCGGCGCCGGGCCGTCGCAGGCGGACGAGGGTGAGCGGCTGTTCGTGCAGCACCACTGCGCCGGCTGCCACCGGGGGAGCCAGGTCGTCAACGCCCCGCGGCTGGAGGGGGTCTTCGGCAAGCCGGTCCCGATCCAGGACGGCAAGCAGGTGAAGTTCGTGACCGCCGACGAGCGCTACCTGCGGGACAGCATCCTCATGCCCAGGTCCGAGGTCGTCGCCGGCTACGAGCCGGTCATGCCGTCCTATCAGGGGCAGATCGGCGAGCCCGACCTGCTCAAGATCCTGGCATACATCAAGTCGCTCGCCGCGAAGGAGACGGGGACAGGCCGATGAGTCACGAAGAAGAAGATTACCTCCACGATTACACGATCCGGTCGTGGCTGCTGACGACCGACCACAAGCGCGTCGGCCTGCTCTACCTGGCGGCGGTCACGGTCTTCTTCTTCGTGGGGGGCGCCGCGGCCACCATCATGCGGATGGAGCTGATGACGCCCCGGGGGGACGTGCTCGCCTCGCCGGACGCCTACAACCGCCTGTTCACCATGCACGGCGTGATCATGATCTTCTTCTTCCTGGTGCCGGCGATCCCCAGCGGCCTGGGGAACTTCCTGATCCCGCTGATGATCGGCGCCCGCGACCTGGCGTTCCCGAAGATCAACCTGATGAGCTTCTACGTCTACCTGGTCGGCGGCCTGCTCGGCGTCTGGATCCTGATCTTCGGCGGGATCGACACCGGCTGGACCTTCTACACGCCGTTCTCCACGATGTTCTCCAATACCATGGTGGTGACCGCGGCGGTGACCGTGTTCATCACCGGCTTCTCGTCGATCCTGACGGGGCTCAACTTCATCGCGACGATCCACACGATGCGGGCCCCCGGGATGACCTGGTTCCGGATGCCGCTGTTCGTCTGGGCCCACTACGCGACCAGCCTGATCATGGTGCTGGCCACCCCCGTGCTGGCCATCAGCGTGGTGCTGGTGGCCCTGGAGCGGCTCTTCCACATCGGGATCTTCGACCCCGCGCTGGGGGGCGACCCGATCCTCTTCCAGCACCTCTTCTGGTTCTACTCGCACCCGGCGGTCTACATCATGGTGCTGCCGGCCATGGCGGTCATCAGCGAGATCATCCCGTGCTTCTCGCGGCGGCCGATCTTCGGCTACCGGTTCATCGCGTTCTCGAGCATGGCGATCGCGATCTTCGGCTTCCTGGTCTGGGGCCACCACATGTTCGTCTCGGGCCAGTCGATGTACGCCGGGATGGTCTTCTCGATCCTCAGCTTCCTGGTGGCGATCCCCTCGGCCATCAAGGTGTTCAACTGGACGACCACCATGTACAAGGGGGCGATCTGGCTCGACACCCCCATGCTCTACGCCCTGGGGTTCATCGGCCTGTTCACGATCGGCGGCCTGACCGGCCTGATGCTGGCCTCGCTCGGGATCGACGCGCACGTGCACGACACGTACTTCGTGGTGGCCCACTTCCACTACATCATGGTCGGCGGCACGATCATGGCCTACCTGGGGGGCCTCCACTTCTGGTGGCCCAAGATCACCGGGAGGATGTACTCGGAGATCTGGGGGAAGCTGTCCGCCCTGGTCGTCTTCGTCGGCTTCAACCTGACGTTCTTCCCCCAGTTCGTCCTGGGCTACCTGGGCATGCCCCGCCGGTATTACGAGTACAGCCCGGAGTTCCAGGTCCTGAACGTGATGTCGACGGCCGGGGCGTCGATCCTGGCGGTCGGCTACGTGATCCCGCTGGTCTACCTGCTGCTGAGCCTGAGGAAGCCCGCCTTCGCCGGCCCGAACCCCTGGGGTGCGACCGGCCTGGAGTGGCAGACCGACTCGCCGCCGCCGGTGCACAACTTCCACGAGATGCCCGTGGTGACGACCGAGCCCTACGAATACTCGCCGGAAGCCTTCGAGGAGACGCACGACCATGTCGTCAGCCACGCCGGCCATTGAGGCCGACGAGAAACAGATCCTGATGCCCCAGTTCGACGACCTGGGCCAGCAGGCCTACGCGTCCAGCCTGGGGATGTGGCTCTTCCTCGCGTCCGAGGTGATGTTCTTCAGCGGCCTGCTCGCCGCGTACACCATCTACCGGGCACGGTGGCCGCACGAGTTCGCCGCGGCCAGCCGCCTGCTCAACTGGCCGCTCGGCTTCATCAACACCGCCGTCCTGCTGGTCAGCAGCCTGGCGATGGCCCTGGCGGTGCGCGCCGCCCAGCTCGGCCGGCGCCGCGAGACCGTGCGATGGATGGTGCTGACGATGATCCTGGGGACGGCCTTCCTGGGCATCAAGGCCTCGGAATACTACGTCGACTACCGGGAGCACCTGATCCCCGGCCTGAACTTCGAGATGCCCCACGAGATCCACGGCGCGGAGGTCCCCGCCGACCTGGACCCCGGGCACTTCCAGATGTTCTTCGTCCTCTACTTCTTCATCACCGGGCTGCATGCCTTCCACATGATCGTGGGCATCACGATCGTGGGGATCATCGCCTACCTGGTCCACACGCGATGGTTCTCGGGCCACGGCGAGAGCCAGGTGGAGGTCATCGGCCTCTACTGGCACTTCGTCGACGTGGTCTGGGTGTTCCTGTATCCGCTCCTCTACCTGATCGATATCCATTCATGAGCGACCATCACGTCACGCCCGTGAAGACGTACATCAACGTCTTCATCCTCCTCATGGTGCTGCTGGTGGCGACCGTGGGCGCGGCCTACGTGCCCCTCGGCCAGTTCCACCTCGCCGCGGCCCTGCTCATCGCCACGATCAAGGCCGTCTTCATCGGCGCCTACTTCATGCACCTGGTCCACAGCCCCAGGCTCACCTGGCTGGTCTCCACGGGCTCGGCCTTCTTCCTGCTGATCTTCTTCTGCTTCCTCCTCAACGACTACATGACCCGGGGCTGGCTGGACATCGCGGGGAAGTGACGAGGGAACTGCGGCCGCACCCCCGCCGGCCGGGGGGCGGCCGTTTTTTTGCGCGCGACGGGGGAGCGATCGGCCCCGGTTTGATATACTCAACGGAACGCGCGATTGATGAAAAGACTTTCATCTTCCGCGGACCAAGGGCCGCGTTGTGGCCGGGCCGGGATGGAGAGCCAGTCGATGACCGTGGGTGCCGCCGAGAAGGGACCACAGACCGAGAGCGAATCCCAGGCCGTGGCCGTCGCGGCCCCGGCGGCGGATCCGCGGCGGATCCTGGTCGCCGAGGACAATGAGGATACTCGCGAGTCGTTCAAGCAGCTCCTGGAGCTGTCTCTCGGGATCGAGGTCGACGTGGCCCGCGACGGGGCCCAGGCCCTGGCGATGCTGACGGAGCGGCCCTACAGCGTCATGATCACGGACCTGAGGATGCCCAGGCTCGACGGCCTCAAGCTGATCGAGGAGATCCAGACGCGGCGGCTGCCGGTGACGGTCATCGTGACCACGGGCCACGGGAGCATCGATGAGGCCGTGCAGGCGATGCGGATGGGGGCCTACGACTTCCTCACCAAGCCGCCGGACCCGCAGCATCTCTGCGTGCTCGTCGAGCGGGCCCTCCGGGAGCGGTCGCTCCAGGATGAGTTGGCCGCGCTCCGGTCGCAGATCGGCGACCGGCACGCCTTCTGGAACGTCCTCAGCAAGTGCCCCCGGATGTTCGAGATCTTCGAGCTGATCGGCCACATCGCCGAGACGACGACCACCGTCCTCATCGAGGGGGAGACCGGCACCGGCAAGGAGCAGATCGCGCGGGCCATCCACCAGGCGTCTTCCCCGCATCGCCGCGGGCCGTTCGTCGCGGTCCACTGTGCCGCTCTGCCGGAGACCCTGATGGAGAGCGAGCTCTTCGGCCACGAGAAGGGCTCCTTCACCGGCGCGGCGGCCCAGCGGAAGGGCCGGTTCGAGATGGCCAACAACGGGACCCTCTTCCTCGACGAGTGCGGCGACATCCCGATGTCGATGCAGGTGAAGCTGCTCCGCGTCCTCCAGGAGCGCCGGTTCGAGCGCGTCGGCGGCAACCAGCCGATCGAGATCGACGTCCGGGTGATCGCGGCCACCAACCGTAACCTCGAGGCGATGGTCAAGGAGGGGAAGTTCCGGGAGGACCTCTACTACCGCCTGAACGTGGTGAAGATCGACCTCCCCCCCCTGCGGCGGCGGCCCGAGGACATTCCGCTGCTGGCGACCTACTTCATCCAGAAGTACGCGCGGTCGGGCAACAACCCGCCCCACCTCGCCGAGGAGGCCATGGAGCGGCTGCTCTCGTTCGCCTGGCCGGGTAACATCCGCCAGCTCGAGAACGCCATGGAGCGAGCCTGCGTGACGGCGCGGAACGGCGTGATCCGGCCGGAGAACCTCCCCCCGGACCTGCAACCCAGGGCCGGCACCGGCAAGGCCTCGCTCCGCGCCGACCTGACGCGGCCGCTGGCGGAGCAGCTCGCCGAGATCACCACCGCCTTCGAGAAGCGCTACCTGCGCAAGGCCCTGCGCAAGGCCCGCGGCCACGTCGGCCGCTGTGCCAAGATCAGCGGCCTCTCGCGCCGCAGCGTCTCCGCCAAGATCGCCCAGTACAAGATCGATACGGCGGCCTACAAGCCGAAGTGACGCTTCGGACATCGCCCCCCTGCCCTTCTCGACGGGAGGAGCACGGCACGGAATCTGCTTATCCACCGAAGGAGTAGCGTCTGGCAACTCGGCCGTTGTCCGGTCCGGCCGCCGACGGCCGGGGCGACTTCGCGCCGTCGGCCACTGAGGGGTGGATCAACCGTGAGCGAGATCGACGATATTCGCCGGCAGATGGCCCAGATCCGCCATGATCTGCACCAGGACGTCTCGAGCGTCGTCAGCGGCGTCTCGGGGGTTGTCAGCGACGTGACCGAGGTCATGGACTGGCAGTCCTCCCTGCGGAAGCATCCTTATGCCGTGGTCGGCGCGGCATTCGTGGCGGGCTACCTGCTGGTCCCCCGTCGCAGGACGATCACGACGGCCCTCGTCGATCAGGTGCGGCCGCTGGCGTCGTCCGCGGCAGTGGCCGGCCCCGCGGCCCGCCCGACGAAGAAATTCCGGCCCATCTCCTGGGCGCTCGGCATGGTCGCGCCGCTGGCGAGCCAGGCCATCCAGGCCTACGCGATGTCGTGGGTCGAATCGAAGCTCAAGGAGCAGATTCATCCGAGCCCGGACGACGGGCGGCAGGCCGCCCCCCGCCCGGGCCAGTATCCATACCCGGCGCCCGGCCGATTCCGCTGAGCGAACGTCGCGGGGAAACCGACCATGAGCAGGAACTCGATCCCGTCGCGGCCCAAGGCCGCCCTGCCGCCCCCGGTGGCGGCCCGCAGCACCTTCGGTGAGATCGCGGACGCCGTGGGACCGATCCGTGAAACATTCGAGCAAGCGATCGGAGACCACCCGCTGAGGGCGGCGGCCGTTTCGCTGGCCCTGGGAGTCCTCGTCGGATGGCTGATCAAAAGGTGAGGAATGGCCTCGCGGCGCCCGCATCCGTGCCCGGCGGCCGGATGAACAACGGCGTCTTCGAGGGGGTCAGCTCCTTCGGCAACGACCTGGCGACGCTCGCCGGCCTCCAGGTGAAGCTCGTCGCGTGCGACCTCCGGGACAGCACCAAATCCGCCGCCCCGCTCGTCGCCGGGCTCGTGGCCCTGGGGACGATCGCCGGCGCCAGCGCCGTGGTCGGGCTCACCGGCTTCTCGCTCTGGCTGGCGACCGTCCTGGAAGCCCCTCCGGGGGTCGTCATGATGGCGGTGGCCCTCGGCGGCCTCGTGATCGCCAGCCTCGGCGCCTTCTTCATCGCCCGGTCGCTGGGATCGTGCTTCGCCTATTTCCGCCGCTCGCAGGAAGAGCTCGAGCGGAATATCGCCTGGATCAAGACCACGCTCGTGCACAGCGGCCGCTGAGGCCCTCGCCGCGCGACGGCTTACTCGGACTCGAGGATCTCTCCGGACGGCGAGACGCGGACTTCCCGGATCTTCCCGTTGGACTGCTGCCCGCGAATCTCGTAGGAGTGGAGCTTGCCCTGCGAATCGAGGTTCTCCCACGCCTCCTTGAAATCGACCCCGGGGATGTGCTTCTTGGCCGCCGCGTGCATCGGCTCGGGGACCTTGTCGAATGCGATGGCCTTCTTGGTGATCCCGGGGGGGAGCTCGTCGTTGTCGCAGCCGACGACGAGGATCGCCACGGAGGCGTACAACCCGAGGAACGAGGCGGCCCATCGGCCCGTCTTCTTAGTAACCATCGTTGATCAACTCCCCACGGTCCCTCGTGCTCAGGGCCTTGTAGAGCGCGTAATTCATCTGGTTTTGCAGGAAGCGGACGTGGCCGTCGCAATAGAGGAAATAGGACCCCTTGCCGTGACGGCTGAGGAACTGGTTGACGTCTCCATAGGGATCGCCCGGCCCATGCCCCTCTCCGGTATGCCCGAGGATCATCCCCGATCCATCCTCGCGGACGCAGACGCCGGCGTCGGGCTCGAAGGGATTGGGGGCGCATGACCAGAAGGTCGCCCTGGGGACGGAGCCGACCCAGGTGGCCTGGCCCCGGCCGAGGTTGAGGTTCGTCGACCGCTCTCCCACGCAGAGGGTCTGGCCGAGCCCGTCGGTGATGGCCGAATACGTCGTGAAGCTGCCGCGGTAGAAGACGCCTTCGCCGTCCACGCCCGGCTCGCCGATGCCGTAGACCCCGATGTAATTCGAGCCGCCGACATCGCAGATCGGTTCGAACGCGGAGTAGATCTTCCCCATGAATATCCAGGTCTCCCCGTTGGTCGCCGTCCATCGAGTGGGCATCGAATCGGACGGGCACAGGAAGACGGACATGTTCGTCACCCGGACCGTGAGCTGATCGGGGCCGATCATGGGGGACTCGAACTTCAGTTGATTGCTGAGCGCCTGCTGGTCGAGCTGCGGCAGGATCATGCTCGCCCAGCCCCAGCCCGGGCCCGTCTCGACACGGTCGATCGAGTTCCAGAGCGAAACGTAACCCGGCGGCAGGCCGCCATGGACGGTCGCATACTGTGCGAGGGCGAGGCCGATCTGCTTCAGGTTGTTCTGACAGTGGCTGCGACGGGCCTGTTCTCGCGCAGCCTGGACCGCGGGCAGGAGCAACGCGACCAGGACGCCGATGATCGCGATCACGACCAGCAACTCAATCAGGGTAAAGGCGTCGCGTCGACTCGGGCCTGGGTGGCCCGGTGCATGCGGATACCGTAAGCACATGTCGATAATACCTCAGGCGGCGCTCTTCAGGATTGAGACGGTGCCCGGGCAGGGCGGAACGCCGCCCCCCGGGCACCAGTGTAACAGCTTCAGTCGTCTTCAGTCGTCCCCGCTAGGAGCGAGTCCGCGGATTCAGCTCCCCTTCTTGCGGAAAAGGTTGCGGCTGCGGACGACCGAACCGATCGCCTCGTCGATCACGGTGACGCTCGCCGCGGACGGCACCGCTTGCGAAGCATCGTCTCGAAGGCGGACGACCGGTCGGGCCGCGGCGGCGGCCTTCGCCTTCACGCTGTTCACGACGCGGGGCGGCTTCGCCACCTTGAAGGCGAGCGCGGCGCTGACCTGATCCGGGGTGCCGGCCGGCCCCTGACTGCCGACGAGGAACGTGTAGTTCCCCTGGGCGAGCTTCGGCTTCGTCACGTGAAAGGTGAACGAGCCCGAGGCATCGGCCGTGGTCGTCGCGACGATCTTCTGGCCCTTGATCCCCTTGCCGCTGATCACCAGGGTCACGATCGAGCCGGCCGGAGCCGTGCCGCTCACCCATGGCTTGACGCCGGGACTCACATAGATGATCCCGTTCACCACCGTCGCCGTCCCGTTGGCAAAGCCCAACGTCGTCGGCGTGACGGTCACGGTCGTGCCCCCGCCGGTGGTCGTGCCCCCGCCGGTGGTCGTGCCCCCGCCGGTGGTCGTGCCCCCGCCGGTGGTCGTCCCTCCGCCGGTGGTCGTGCCCCCGCCGGTGGTCGTCCCTCCGCCGGTGGTCGTCCCTCCGCCGGTGGTCGTGCCCCCGCCGGTGGTCGTGCCCCCGCCGGTGGTCGTCCCTCCGCCGGTGGTCGTGCCCTCGCCGGCGGTCGCCGTCGAGGAAGAGTTGCTGAGCAGGTAGAAGAGCGGGCTCGCGGCCGGGACGACCGTCAGGCCGGCGAAGCCGTTGAATGTGGCGATGACGGTGTCCGTCGCGCCGGTGGAGTCGGTCGGGTCCTTCATCAGGAACTGGAGGGTCCCCGGGCGATAGACGGCGGGCTGAACCGAGCCGGTGCCCTGGTAGTCGGCGGACACCGGGATGTCGCCGGGCTGGAAGGTGACGGTCCGGGTGGTGGTGGGCGAGACGAGGATGGTGAAGACCCCCGTCGCCTGGTCGAAGACCGCGGCCTCGGTCCTGTGGGACGAGACCGTGTTGTCGTACTGGCCCTGGACCGGTATCAGGGTGGCGGACGGGGTCACGCCCGGGATCGTGATGAACTCGGCCGGGTTGCCGGCCCCTTCAAACACGATGAACTGGCCGGTGCTGGGCCGGAAGACGGCCAACTGATCCTTGCCGGTCCCGTCGTAGTCGCCGACGGCGGGGACGTCGCCCTCGAGCCCGAACTGGTACGTCTTGAGCCCCTGCGGGGTCAAGACGGTCCACTGGCCCACCGCCCCGGACGGCGTGGTGATGATGTCGTAGACGCCGAGCTCGGTGGCGCCGGGGCCGTCGAAGTTGCCGACGAAGGGGATGCTCCCCCCGTAGATCGGGCTGCTGGGCATCCCGAGGACCAAGGTCGTCGTCGTCTTGGTGGACGATATGGCGATCGTCCACGTGGCCGTGGCGCGGTTGTAGGTGACCAGATCGGTCTTGCCGTCCCCGTCGTAGTCGGCCTGCAGCGGGATGTCGGTGGGGGTCCCGAGCGCCTGGCCGTTGGTAAACCAGCGGGGGACGTTCGAGGGCGCGGTGGGATCGACGTACCAGAGGCCCTGGTTCGTGGGTGCGTACCGGACGTAGAGCGCGGTCTGCGCCTGGGCCAGGTCCTTGGGCGTGGGGAGATTGGCGGGGGGGATGTTGGCATCGAGCGGGTTGCCGCCGTAGTCCGAGCCGACGGTGACGATCGACACGGTGACGACCGGGCTAGGAGCGGGTGCCGAGTTGCCGAGGACATCGACGGCGACGGCCACCAGGGAGATCTTCCCGTTGGGCGACGCGTTGGACAGGTTGACGGTGAACGTCCCGTCCGCGAGGGGCGTCGCCTTGCCGACGTACGTGCCGGTGGGCTGGCCGTTGGCGCCGGCCCGGAAGAGGTAGACGGTCGTCCCCTGGGCGTTGGCGGCGCCGACGGTGCCGACGAAGTTCGGGACGCGGACGTTGGTGATGTTGTCGCCCCGGATGCCCGAGTCGTTGTCCGCCAGGAGGCTCAGGGTCGGGGCCAGGGTCGGGCCATGCGTCTTGACGGTGAACGAGACGGGCGTGCTGTCCTTGCTGCCGATGATATTGGTGGCCCGGGCAAGGAGCTTGTAGGACCCATCCGTGAACGTCGGGTAGTTGGGGGTGCTGCTGTTGAAGACGAACGCGCCGGTGACGGGATCGACGGTCGTGATCACCGGGGTCGGGAATGACGTCGCGTTGCCGTTGGCGTCGACCAGCATCAGCTCGACGCTGTCGACGTTGTTGTCGGTGACGCCGCTGAAGATCGGCGTCACGGTCTTGACGTAGGTCACGCCGCCGGAGGTGATGAGGTCCGTCGGCGGGATCGTCGAGATCCCCAGGGTGACCTTGGAGGGGATGGTGGTCGGCGGCACCGGCGGCAGCGGCGGCAGGTTGGTGGCATTGAGATAGAACGTGAGCGTCAGGACGTTGCCCACGGCACCCGCGTCGTCGGTGGCGTAGACCTGGATGGTCTTCAGCCCGTTGGTCGTGAAGCCGGCGGTGCCGGAGTAGGTCGTGAGGCTGAAGTTGCCCAGGGCGTCGGTCCAGTTCGCCGGGACGTTCGTCGCCGCGACGTTGTTCTTGTCGAAGCCGCCGATGATCCTCCAGTTGGCCGAGTTGGGGTCGCTGACGTCCTTGATGGTGATGCGGGTGGCGTTCTTGAACGCCGAGATCGAGCTCAGGCCCGTGAACGTCGGCGTGGCGGTGTCGACGATCACCGTGCCGTCGGTGGTCGTCCCGTTGGTGTCGTCCGGGTCGATCGCCAGGCTGCTGGGGAAGACCAGCGGGGCGAGCCGGATCGCATAGGATCCATTCCCGTAGGTCGTCGCCAGGAGGAGGTCGGGATCGGTGGCCTTGGGGCCGGCGGGATCATAGGGCCCGGCCAGGTCGGGGCGGCCGGTGCTGGTGTCGACGTTCCCCAGCGAAAGCCCCAGGTCGGAGACGATGGCGTGCGGCAGGTAGCCGCCGTTGACCGAAGCGTTGTCCAGGGACTGATCGGGGAACAGGGTCCAGGTCTTCCCCTTGTCGATCGACCGGTAGACGCCCGAGTTGGCGCTGACGTAGAGCACCGGGTGGACCGGGCTGTTGGCCCTGGTGGCGTCGTCGGGGATCGCATAGCGCCAGTCGGCGACGATGGCGGAGAGGGACCCGGCCAGGTTGTACGTGATGGCGTTGGGGTCCGTCGTCGGGTCGTAGGACTGGCCGAAGATGGAGTAGGAGAGATCGAAGATGTTGCCGCTGATGTTGACCCACGTCGGGGTCGGGTTGCTGGCCGAGGGGACCGAGTCGGCGAGCCAGTAGACGCCGCGGCTGGTCACCGCATAGGCCTCGTGGCTGCCGCGGTTGGGGTTGGTGATGATCCGCTGCACGGCGGAGCCGTCGAGCCCGGCGGAGATCTCGGTCCAGGCGTTCCCGGATCCCGGGGTGCCGCCGCCGGTCCGGCTCAGGAAGATGCGGCCGCCCGCGGTCCCCACGTACATGAAGTTGCCGAGGTTGCCGATCCCCCCCGGGGCGTTCGGATCCGGGGCACCATAGGCCAGGGCGATGCTCGGGCTGTTGGCGCCGAAGACGTCGGGGGAGCCGATCTCGTACCAGGTCACGCCCTGGGTCTCGGTGGCGAAGACGCGACCGGTGCCGGAGCTGATCATGGCCTGGTTGCTGTTGAGCGGATTGACGACGAAGTTGATCGTCCCCAGGAAGGGCCACTGCGGGTCGGGCGTGTTGCCCCCGTTGGCCGTCTGGACCAGCCCGAAGGTGCGGCCGATGCCGTCGACCTGGAAGAAGTTGGTGTTCCCGCCGCCGCAGCAGGGCCACCAGTACTGGTAGACGGTCCCCTTGCCCTGCTGGTCGGTGGCCACCCCGCCGGCGTCGCCGCCCGGCCCGGACCAGGTGAGATTGCCGTTGTTGAGGATGTTTGCATCCGAGATCGGGCCGCCGTCGTCCTGGGCACTGCCGTAGAACAGGCCGTGGAGGTTGGAGTTGGCCGCCGCCACGAAGCTGGGCTGCACCGCGCCGAAATAGAACTGGGTGATCTGGAGGTTGCCGTTGCGATTGATGCCCGGCATGGACACGGTGCCGAGCTGGCTGAGGTAGGTCCCGTTGTCGTCGAGGCCCGACCAGACGCCCTGATCATTCCCGACGACCAGCCGCGGCAGGCCGGTGAGCGGATCCACCATCGTGAAGGAGCGGTGGGCGTCGGTGCCGGAGAGGTCGAATGGGATCCACGTCACGCCGAAGCCGTTGTTCGTGAACGAGGCGGCATTGCTGACGCGGAGCGTCGAGTTCGACAGGAACGGGGAGCTCGGATCCCGGATGAAGTTGAGGAAGGAGGCCTCGGAGCCGTTGAACCTCGGGAGGCCGTTACGCGGGCTCGTGAGCGAAACGGCCCCGGTCGAGTTCAGGTCAAGTGCCCCGTCCTTCGCCACCGAGGAGGTCGGCGTCAGGTTGTGGGCGTCCCAGATGTTGGTCGAGTCGATGCGGATCAATCCCGTATCGCCGTGCTGGGCACCGCCCAGATAGACGATGTTCGGGTTGGTCGGATCGATGGCCAGGGTGATGTTGTAGTTCCCCTGGGCCGCCAGGCCGCCCGGCGCGCCGCCGAGGATCGGGTAGTCGGCCAGGGACACGTCGTTGCTGGGCACGGCCTGGACGTGGGAGCCGCCGGCCCCGGGGACCACCGGCAGGGTCGGGATGCGGACCCGGGTCCAGTTGGCGCCGAAGTCCTTGGTCAGGTACAGCCCATTGAAGCTGCCGTCGGGGTTGGAGACCGCCGCGTAGAGCCAGCCCTCGTAGATTCGATCCTGGATCGCGTTCCCGGTGAGGGCCGGGTTGGCCAGGACGATCCGCCCCTGGGCCCCGTTGGGCGACGGCGTGGTCGCCGGGTTGACGTTCGTGTTGTTGGTCGTATTGACGATCAGGCCGTTGCCGTTGGTGCCGGACATCAGGTTCCAGACCTGGCCGCGGTTGTCGCTCTTGTAGACGCCGTCGCCCCGGAAGGCGGCATAGACCCTCTGGAGGTTGCCGTCGGCGACGCCCGTGGCGCTGGCGGGGTCGAGCGTCACGTCGGTGGCCTGGCCGCCCCGCATGAGCGTCCAGTGGGCGCCCGTGTCGATGCTCCGCCAGATGCCGCCGTTGCCGCCGCTGAGGGCGGCATACATGATCACGTTGCCGGTCGGCGTGAGCTGGGGATCGACGACCACCTTGAAGGAAGTGGTCCCCACGAAGGCCCGGTCGCGAGCCGTCGAGTTATAGGGGAGGAGGTTGCCCGAGGAGTCGACGTTGGTCGTGCTGTCGTAGAGGTCCCAGGTGGCGCCGCCATCCTTGGAGATCAGGAAGCCGACGCCCGCGCTGGCGGTGTCGCCCTCGCCGGTGGAGGCGAGGATGATCGACTGGTTGGGGTCGTTGTTCCGCCCGAAGACGGCGATCCCGCCGATGTTGACCGCGTTGTTGGGCCCGAAGCTGGTCAGGGGCACGTAGGTCGGGCCGGCCGGGTCGGTCGTCAGGAAGTTGGTGGTCTTCCAGATGCCTCCGCTCGCCCCGCCGACGTAGACCGTGTTCCCCGACGGATCCGACGGATCGACCGCCAGCCCGCCGATCCGCCCGGTCCGGCCGCTGATCGGGGCCGGGCCGACCGCCGTCCACGTCGTGTGCGACAGCGGATTGGACGGGTCCATCGTGAAGATGCGGAAACTCCCGTTGACCCGGTCCGCCACGGGCTCTCCCAGCCCGGAGGTCGGCAGCGGCTTCTCGAAGCTCAGCGACCAGTTGTTGAGCTTACCGGTGAGCGACGTGCTGGAGCTCGAGACGACCAGCGTCCAGGCCCCGCCCGAGGTCAGCCCCTTGAACGCGGTGAGCAGCGACTGCTGGGGATTGAACGTCCCGAAGAAGGGCGCCGGGGCCTGCTGGATCGGCGTGGTCGCGTTGTCGTCGAGGGTCGTGCTGGTGAAATTGGCGGTGTTCGGACCGTTGCCGACGCCGCTGAACAGCGTGATGGACTTCTCGTCGGGCAACCCCTTGTGGTAGTAGAGCGTGGCCGTCAGGGCGGGGTCGTTCGCGAACGAGATGTCGAACGAGACCCGGATCCCGGTACGGCCGGACGCCGTCTGCCCCTGGATCAGGAAGTTGTCGGGGATGTTGATCGTGGACGAGACCGTGCCGGGGGTGGTCGTGATCGCGGATGGGATGGTCAGGCTGACGTTGCCCGAGCCGTAGCCGACCGTCGTCGTCGGCACGTTCTGCGCCTCGCCCCGGAGCACGTCCAGGCCGGCGTTCCGATTGGTGTCGAGCCCCTGGCCGAACCCGTCCAGGATGTTCGAGCCCAGTTGGATCGTGTAGGTCCCCCCCAGCTCCTGCACGGGGAAGCCGACCGAGAACTGGGTCGCCAGCCCGCCGGACGGGTTCACGGGCGTCACGGTGATGACCGGCGTGGCGGTGATCGACCAGTTCAGGAGCGTGCCGACGCTCCCCCGCGCGTTGTCCTTGATGTCGAGCGTCCAGGTCCCGTCGAGGACCTTGCCGCCGAAGCCGGTCGTGGTGCTCATCAGCGAGCCGGCCGGCCGGAAGGTCCCCGTGTAGGGCGCGGTCCCCTGCGCCAGGGAGAACTGGCTGGCGTCGTTGAACGTCGTGGTGGTCAGGTTGGCGCCGGAGAGGCTGCCGACCAGGACGAGCGGGACCGTGGTGCCGTCGGGCCCGATCAGCGAGATGCTCAGGTCGGCCAGCCTCACGTGGCTGATGTTCAGACCGACCGACAGGTCGGCGATCCTGAACGTGCCGCCGGTGGTGGGGATGGTGATCGCCTGCTTGAGCTCGCCCGGGCCGCTGTTGGTCGCGTCGGGGATGGTCTGGTTGTTGAGGGCCGCGGCCGAGGGATAGACCTGCGGGCCGGTCACCTGGCCGGCGGGGCCCATGATCCGGAGCACGTCGGCGGGCGTGAACGTGCTCACCTGGACCGGGTGGTCGAACGTCACGGTGACCGTGCTGTTGGTGCCGTTGAGCACGAGGTCGCCGCCGTTGCCCGCCGCGGTGTCCACCACCCGAGTGCCGGAGACCATCAGGGGGAGGGTCTGGGTGTCGAACGGCGGCGTGAGGATCGACAGCGCGGAGCTGAAGACGACCACGTTCTTGGGCGCGGGATAGGGCGCGGCGTACACGTCACCGGGCGTCCTCCCCACGAAGGGCGCGTTGATGGGGTCCGAACCGGCCGTGCCGTCGGCGTTCTGGTCCATCAGGTTGCCGTTCCCCGATAGCGTCCGGATCCGGTCGGAGATCTCGGGTCGGATGAGGTAGCTATATGTCCCGGTCGGGTTGGTGAGGCTGCTGGAATCGAAGGTCACGCGGAAGACGGTCGAGCCGAAAGAGTTGCCGGAGATCGCCTGGACATTGGTCACCGGCAGCGGCACGTAGGCGTCGCCGTTGACCGTGTCGTGGAAGAAGACCAGGACGTCGCCCGTCGTGAACGTCGACGGGTCGACGGGACGGTCGAACGTGATCGTGAAGCCCGTCGCCGGCGCCGCGACCGGCCCCATGGTGCTGTCGACGACGCGGGGACCGGCGGCGATGTGGAGCACTCGGGCCACGGTGTGGAGCGGGTTGCCTTCCACCGCGCCCGTGCCCGTGTTGAACGTCGACAGGTTGAAATTGGCCGACCAGACCGGGATGATCGAGCCTCCATAGACGGCCAGGCTCGGCGCCGTGCCGAAGCCCAGGGTGTTCGAGGGCACCAGGCCGGCGAGGTTGTCCGTCCGAGGGGCCAGGGTCACGGTGGCCCCGGTGATCGCGTCGACCGCCGTCTGGGCGTTGTTGGCGTAGATCTGATCATTGAACGACTGGCCGCCGTCGATGCTGGCGGTCACGTAGACCGAGGAGCGGGCCCGCGAGGCGTCGTCGCGGCTGTCTCGGAAGGCGACGACCAACGTCCCGGTCGCCTGGTCAACGGCGACCGACGGCATGAACTGCGGCCGGCCCGACTGCTGGTCCCCTGCCGCATTGGCGTTGCTCGCCTCGGTGTAGCCGTCCCTCTGCCCGAAGTCGTCGTTGACGACGATGGGGGAGCTCCAGGTCGCCCCGCCGTCATCCGAGGTGACCAGGAAGATATCCGTGTTGTCCGTCGGGTTCGTGATGCCGGGGAAGGACCCGACCGTGATGTTCTGGTATCCGACGAAGACGACGTAGAGCCGCCCCTGGTGCGGGCTGAACGAGCCCAGCGTGTTGTCCGAGGCGATCTGGATGCCGGGGCCGATGCCCGCCGGCCCGGCGGCGGCGGAGGCGCGCGGGTAGGTCGGGAAGGGATTGGCCGAGGGCTCAGGGCTGACAACCAGGGTCGTGGCGACGGTGCGGTCGACCCCGTCCACCATCCCCGAGGTCAGCTTCAGGTTCCAGTTCACGACCTGGTTGGCCGGCACTCCGGTGCCCGGTGCCGTGTTGCGGAAGGTCTTGATCTCCAGATGCCAGGTCCCGCTGAGTTGGGACGCGGTAAGGCCGGAGAAGGCGGCGAGGAGGTTGTCGAAGGGTCGGTATGAGCCGACATACGACGCCGTGCCGGCCACGATGTTCTGGGCCGCATTGTCGATGAAGGTGGTCCCGAGGAACTGGGTACTCGCGGAGCGGCCGAGGTTTGCCCCCGTCAACCCGCCGTTGATGGTGGTCCCCGACGCATCGACATTGTTGTTGAACAGGATCGCACTGGCGACCCCGTTCGGGGCCACGAGCGTCGCGCTGATCTCGCCCAGGTTGGCCTGGAACATGTTCAGCGTGACAGACAGGTTGCTCAGGCTGAAATTCGGGTCCGTGATGTTGATCGCGATCGGGTACGAGGTGATCACCGGGTTGAATGGCTGGTTGTTGCCCGGATCGATGGCCGGGCTGGTCAACCCCCCCTGCCCCGTGCCCGTGACGATCACCGGGCCGCTCACCGTGCTCGACTGGATCACGTTGAAGGGCGGACTGGCCGTCGAGGTCACGTCCATGTCATCCCAGATGACCGTCGCCTGGCCGCCCGGGGCGCCGCCCGCCTTGCCCTGGCTGATCGCGATCCGCGGCGTGGCCTCGCGGTGAGTGCTGATGTTCCCGATGTCGCTGACCGCGACGGGCGCCGCGAAGTTCTGGCCGCCGTCGGCCGAGGCCGTCACCTGGATCCGGTTCGGGTTCCACTGGTTGGCCGGCGTGAAACCCTGGGGGATCGCCGAGTTCGTCGTCCAGCCGATCCACACCGCGTTCGAACTGGGGTCGGTCTGCTTGGCCTGGGTCGTCGGGTCGGTATACGAGGCCAGGTTGTCGTCGATCGTCATGGTCGGATAGACGATCGGATCCAAGGTGTACTGGTTGATGATGTTGAACGACCGCGTCCCGCCCGTCGCGGGATTGACGAAGCTCTGCTGCACCGGCGTGTTGCCCGTGAAGTTGAACTTCGTCAGGATGAGCACGCCGGACGTGTTCCCGCCGTTGGTCTGCTGCGCCAGCACGTAGACGTTGTGGCTGGCGTCGAACCCGACCAGGGGATTGATCGTCTGCGTGTAAAACGTCGGCGGACCCGAGGTCGGCGGCGCCACCGCCGCATCGATCAGCGGGGCGATCGTCGGCGAGAAATTCGTCCAGCTCTGGCCGCCGTTGTTGGAGAATGCCCCCTCCACGAGCGTGATGTTGCCCGGCGCCAGGGACGGATCCGTCCGCACCCAGACCGACACGAGGTGCTGGGGATTGTAGCGATCGATCGCCACCTGCGAGCTGCTGTCATTGCCCCCGCCGCCCGGGAGCGAGACCGCCGCGTTGCTCGCGTACTGGGCCGCCGGGATCGTCGCCAGCAAGGTCCGCGGCTCCAGGCATTCCAGCGCGTTGCGACGGAGCCGCGACTTCCGGGTTCTCTTCAGCCGCACGTCGTGGCGAACCAGACCACGGATCTCTCGGTAAGTGACGCCCGATGCCCCCGTGCGCATTGCAATGACTCCCCAACTCGACGTGTGTGTTCGCCTGTACGAGCGCAACGACCGTAGCGATCACGCGGACCGTGTGGTCTGCGAAGATATACCGGACGAGGAAACCTGGGTTAATTCGAGAAAGCATGCAGGGTCAAACCACAAGAGTCAAATCCTTCCTCTTCTGGTTTCTCCATCTCACCTCGCCACAGGCCCATCACCGAGCCAACGACGCGAAGCAATGAATGATGGTCGCATCCATAAACCCATGGAATCAATGGTGCAACTATGCAGCCATCGCTGTCAAGGGGTTGGTCGGTTTTTTTTCCGGGATTTCCGCGCGTGAGTGGGGTGGGAAGAAAGCCCGAGGATGACTCGTCGCAGGATCGTCGCCTCGATGACGCGACGCGGGACGGGCGTGGTCCAGCCCCCCCTGCCCTTCCCTGAGAGATCTACGGGCGACGCTCGCGAGCCTTAGCCCTCGACCCGGCGGCCCGGGCCGCGATGATCCCCGTCCATCCCGTGTCGTCTCGCCTGGATGCTTGGTCCTGGCAACGAATACCATCAGCGTATCGAGGGAGCGTGCCTCTTGCCACGCCCATGGACCCAATTTCGCTCGCTTTCCATTGGCCAATGGGTCATGAATTCAAATGGTCAAGTTCCCTTGGAAAAGTTGTTCCATGATACCTGGGCATGTCGCCCGATGTGTCCCTTTCTGGCATGGTCCTCGTGCCTCCTTGATTCCAGGGCGCCTCGGTGATGGATGAGACAAGGGGGCGTGGCCCCTGGCTTTCAAGGGACCTTGATGACTTGGCGGGCCATGGACCATGACCAACTTGGTTCCATGGTCCCGGATGGACCATGGAGCATGAAATGACGAGAAACCGAGGAAACTCGGCTTCTTTGCAGCCAGCGGCCAGGGTGCCATGGCCCCCTGGAACCATGGCCGTCGGGCATCCGTCCCGGCTCCAGTGACGGGCCCGGCCCGGTCCATCAATCCGGCTGGCCTACCGGCCGCGGGGCCATCCTGCAAAGGTCCCCGGGAACCCAGGGCCGGCATGCCCCATGGTCCCTGCGTCGCCAGGATGATCGACGCCTGCGAGACCAAGGCCGTCGTGCCGCCAAGCCGGCGGCGGCACCTGGGTCCCGGGGCGATCCCTCGGCCAAGCGACCCCGTCGAGCTTGGTGATACCCCCGCATTGATCTCAGGGGGCCGAGGCGACATGGTCCCTGCTTGCGATTGCTGCATCGGGGATCAACGCGTCATGGAACCTTGCTGCCCCGGTCCCAAGTCGCCTGGAAGACGAGGATGTCGAGCCGGCAAGGGGCCTTGGCGACTCGATTGCCATCGGGACCTTGGCAACTTGTGAACCATGAGGACTTGGGACCTTGGCGCCTGGCTACCCCGGCCCCTCGATCTCCATGGGACATGGGGAACGGGGGATCTGGTTGCCGCGACCGCCTGCGGTCCCTCGATGACTGCCGGGCCATGGCTCCTTGTTCCCAGGGAATGCAGGGAACATGGTCGATCGGGGGGCTTGCGACCGATGATCCCAGGGGACGATGGACCCAGGGGCCATGTTGACCAAGTTGGCCTGGAACCAGGGTCGCCGGGCAGCCATGACGGCGCAGCGACCTGGGTCCCATCCGACCAGGGGAAATGGAGCCCCGGGTTCCTTGCTGTATTGGGAGCTGGGAAGGTTGAGACGCATGTGTCATGGCCCCGGGGGACGTTGGGGCCGGTGGATCCAGTCACCGAGGTATCGATGAGTCGAGGTCGCTGCATGGCCTCGAGAAATTGGTCCCCAGCGGCCTCGGTATCCATGTGCCCGGGTATCGAGGGACATGGGGAGCGAGCTTTCGACTGATCGAGGGACCGAGGGACGGCCGATAACACCCGGGAATACGGGCGTTTAGAGATCGGTCCCGATGGCCGATGCCGGAGCGGGCAGGGGGGTGAGATGCGAAGCGTCGCGATAACCAATGCAAAAGGGGGGGTCGGCAAGAGCACGACGGCGATCAACATGGCCGCGGCCCTCGCGGAGCTGGACCGCCGGACGCTCCTCATCGACGCCGACCCGTCCGGCAACGCGGCCCTGGGATACTTCCCCCGCGGCACACCGGCCGTCGGCCTGGCCGACGCGCTGCTGGAGGGGGCGCGACTGGAGGAGGTGGCGGTCGCCACGGAATACCCCGGCCTGGAGGTGGTGCCGCCCGGAGACCGGCTCGGCGCGTGCTCCGATCAGATGGGATCCGTGCAGGGCCTGGGCCAGGGGCGAGAGTTCCGGATCCGCCGGCTGCTCAAGGGGCTCTCCGGCTACGACGTCGTCCTCGTCGACACCAGCCCGGTCCTCACGCCGCTGAACGTGGCGATCCTCTACGCCGTGGCCGACATCCTGATCCCGATCGACCCGTGCGTCGCGGCCCTCGCCGGGGTGCGCGCCCTGGAGGACCTGGTCCGCTCGGTGAGCGAGTTCCGGATCGAATTCACCGACGCCGGGCCGCTCGCCATCGCGGGCGTCCTGATCACGCGGGCGGATCGGACGCTGGTCTCGAAGCAGATCGAGGCCGAGGTCCGGAACTACTTCGGCGAGCTGGTCTATCCCCGGGTGGTGCCGGCCTCGGTGAAGTTCCGCGAGGCCTACGCCCGCGGGACGCCCCTGGTCCACTACGATCGATTCAGCGCCGGGGCCGTGGCCTACCGGGCCGCGGCCGATGCCTACCTGGGCGGGTCGGGGGGAGGGCGATCGGCCCCGTCGGGCCCGGAGGAGATCGAGGAGCCGGAATCGGACGAGGATTCGTTCGACTATCGGGAGGCTTCCTGAGCATGCCCGGCCGACCGGCTGGGCCGGCGGTTGCGGGCGGATGAGGCGCGAGGTGTCGTGGGCGGGATCCGGCGGCGAGACGGGGCCGCCGGGGAGCGGATGGCGAGGACAGGGACGCGGCCGGATGCCGGATCCCCGAGGAGACGGCGAGCCCGAGGGCAGGGGAGGTAGATCATGAGCAGCCCGACGCGACGCGGGGGGATCCCGGGGCCGGAGAGCCGGACCGGGTTGACGCGGCCGAGCATGACCGAGGCCGAGTTCGAGCGGCGACTCAACGCCCAGCCCGTGAACGACGAGCCGATGGCCTCGGTCATGCCGGGGCCGGATCTCGGCGACGGGGGAGCCGCGGGCGAGCTGGACGGGGGATCGCGCTCCTCGGTGGCCACGGCCCGATCCCGCGCCCCCCGATCGAAGCCGGCCAAGCCGCGCCGGGTCCAGCGGATGTTCGCCATCGAGGAGGAGGTCGACAAGAAGCTCTGGCTGTATGCGATCCACATGGGCAAGGATCGCTCGGAGGTCGTCAACGACCTGCTCCGGCCGGTGGTCGCGTCGATGGTGCTCTACGACTCTCGGGACCGCCGAGGCCGCAACGCCGAGGCCGTCGTGGACCGGGGGGCGGGGGAGGCGGGGGGCGATCTCCAGAATTAGGCGGAGGCTGACGGCGGCGAGGCGACCCGGATCAGGACGAGGAGCCCGACTCGGGGAAGAGGAGGGCCTGGTTCGCACCCCGCCTGGACTGCCGGATCCGGGCCTCGAGGGCGGCCAGGCAGAGGGGCTCGAGCATGCTCTTCATCCGGCCCAGCCCGGGGTTCTGGGCCTTGACCTCGGCGAGGATGGCCTCGCGGTCCGCCGCGGGCAGCTTCTCCCAGAGCGAGCGCAGCTTGGACTCGTCGGCCTTGCTCCGCCGGTCCTGGTCCTGGGCCTCGATCTTCGCCTTCTCCTCGCGGCTGGCGGCCTTCGCCTGCTCGAGGCCGCGGCGGGTGCGGGCGGGCTGGGGTCGATAATCGCCGGGCGCCTGATAATCGGACCGGATCGAGGCGACGAGATAGCCGGCGGGATTCTTGCCGATCCGCCTGTCCTCGTTCTGGATCAACCAGTCGAACACCTCGATCTTGGTGCGGAGGCGCCCCGGAGGATGGGCGTCGACGAGCTCCTGCGCGGTCTTGATGGCCACCCCGCGGGCCTTGAGCATCTCGAGGATTTGCGCGGCCTCGGAGCCGTCGCGGCCGGCCTCGGCGCCGGCGTGGGCATCGCCGGCCCCCCGGATCAGGATGATTCGCCAGGTGCCGCGCTTGACGAAGGAATAGCGCTCCTCGGCGCTGAGGGGCTCGAGGAAGCCCAGCCGCTCGAGCTCCTCGAGGGCCGGCTTGATCCGCCTCTTGAGCTCGGTCGGCGCGTAGGAACGGCTCAGGCCGATGTGCTCGCAGGCCAGGGTCCGCAGGTCGAAGTCGAGCCGGTGGCGGCGATAGAACCGCTTGTCCAGGAACCGGTACATCCGCTTGGTCGTCGGCAGCCTCAACTTGAGATAGAACTCGAGGTCGAGCTGCTTGAGGTTGCCGGCCTGGAAGCTCTGGAAGATGACCTCATTCCAGCGGAAGCTCGACAGGGGCAGGGGGGGGCGTTCCGCCTTGCCGCCGCGGTCGGACTTGCCCGACTTGCCGGACCGAGACGAGGTCCGCCATCGCTCGCGATCGTAGAGGGTGACGTTATCGAGCACGTGGAACTGCTCGTCGACCCAGCTCTTGGCGGCGTTGTCCCACCAGGCCTTCTCGTACATCAGGACCACGCCCACCCACCGGTGCAACGCCTCCTCGATCCGCCGGTAGCTCTGGCCGCTCTGGGGCCACCCCAGCAGCTCGATGAGCTCGTAGCGCGAGAAGTGGACGCGGGCGTCGGTGAAATTGCTCCGCCGCTTGGTGAGCTGGATCAGGCCGACGAGGACCTCGTCATCGAGCGAGGTCGGCAGCCCATGCTTGTGGGTCCCCATGATCGTCAGGCGGCGGACGATGGGCTGGCTGTCGCGACGCTCCAGGCGATCCTCGAAGACCAGCGTCGTCTGACCGTCCGGCACCCGATCCGTCAGCGCGGCGATCGGGAACTCGGCCAGGTTCAGCTCGTCCTTCCACCCGGCGTCGACGAGCGCCGGATTCTCATCCCCGGCCGTCCCGAAGTCCTCGACCTCCTCGACGGGCAATTCCCATTCTTCCATCCCGACGCTCCTGGCAATGTCGCTTCAACGGTGCAGGGCGGGGATCCGTCCGGTCTTCCGACTTCCTGGAGAGATCTCGAGAGAGCAACAACAAAACGGCGTCGGCCGTGTTGTTGTCTTTTAGTCTAAGCAAAAGTCTAAGACAAATTCTCGGCAACGCAAGGGGTTAGAGAAACAGAACTTAGAGATCGTAAGTATGTCCCGTTAATCGGTAGTGGTATGCTCGGTCTATCGTGAGTGCAGGCCCAAACTATGTCCGGTCTATCGTGGAAAGTATGTCCCATTAATCGTGGAAATGGGCCGAAACTATGCTCCGGTTATCGCTGTGTTCGGATGTATCCTATGGTTCGAACATCGGTAGCGCACTGAAGATCAGGTGGCGACTACGGCCAGGTATGCTCGGTTGATCGGTGTGTTCCCTTGACCACTACAAGGGGGAAGGATCCGGGATCGACGCCTAGGGATCATGGGGAAGGGAGTTAGGTGGGGAGTGGCGACGAGTCCGGATCGGCCGGCGGACTATGCTCGGTTTATCGGCATGGTCGGGCGCACAGCGAGGGGCTCGGCGGGCGTCGGAGTATGTCCGGTTTATCGTGATGGCCATTTGTGAGTCCCGACGTGGGGGGGATCCGCGAGGCGATCGGGCCAACCATGTCCGGTCTATCGCTATGAACGCCTGTCATCCGGGAGGACATCGGTCGGCTCGCGGGCGAAGTATGTCCGGTTGATCGGTATCGGGTCGAGAGTCGGGCCGAGGGGCGAGGCCGGGGGACGAGCACCCGGCGGCCGAGATCCTCCCAGGTATGTCCGGATAATCGGTAGTCGGGGGCGGGCCGGCGGGTCGATGGCGGGTGCCGCCTGTTGCCCGGTCGCATCGTCGGGCGTTCGTTCGGGGCAACGGCCTCGGATGATCGCCATAGCGCATGGTTGATGTTTCCACGGGTGGGTCGTAAGCTTGGTGAAGGAAGGCATCCCGACGACGATGGCGGTCGCGCCGTCCAGCTCACGTTCCTAATCGCTTCTTCAGCGACGCATCTCGAGAGGCACGGGTCCATGGGGGCGAAGACACTCCGCCGGCTGATCATCCTGGTCGTCGTCGCCGCGACGGCGTTCGTGTCGATCTTCTTCCTCCAGCGGTATCAGGTCGCGAGGATGGACCGGTCCCTGCTGTCCCGGGCCGAGCGAGCGGCCAGCGGCGGCGACGAGGACGAGGCGCTTCGCCTCTACCGGGAGCACCTGGCCATCGAGCCGGACGATGTCGAGGCGAAGTTCTCGTTCGTGAAGCTCCTCGAGAAGAAGAAGGGGGAGCAGGTCCAGGCGCTGGCGCTGGGGACGTATGAGGACCTCGCCAAGGCGGCGCCATCGCGCGATGATATCCGCACCCGTTACGTCGACCTGGCGGTCAAGCTGGGCGACGTGGGGCGGGCGGTGCCGAACCTGGAAGCGCTGCTGCGGACCAGGAAGGACGGGCACCTCTACTTCCTGCTGGGGCAGTGCCTCCAGCGGCTCAAGCAGCCCGAGGAGGCCGTGAAGGCGTATCGATCCGCGATCGAGAACCTGGACCGCGGCTCCGCCGAGTGGATCGAGGCCTACGGGCACATGGCCGGGGTCCTCAAGTCGGACCTCCAGCGGTCGGACGAATCGAGGGCCGCCATCGAGGAGATGGCGAAGGCGGCTCCCGACAATTACCGGGTCTATCTGGAGCAGGGGCGTTACTACCATCAGGCCGGCGAGCTCAAGGAGGCGACCGGGTATCTCGAACAGGCCCTGGCCAAGCAGCCCAACGAGCCGGAGATCTACAAGGAGATCGCCCAGGTCGCCACCGAGTCGAGGGATTACGCCCGCGCCCGCGAGATCCTCGACAAGGGCCTGCAGGTCTTCCCGGAGGACCTCAGCCTCCACCAGGCCTACGTCCAGGTCGAGATGGCCTCCGGGTCGCGGGACAGGGCCATCGACCGCGCCCGCAAGAGCGTCCAGCAGGTGCCCGATTCGATCCCCCTGCATTCGACCCTGGCGATCCACCTCGCGGACCGGGGCGACACGACCGAATTGAGGATGGAGATCGAGAAGCTGAGGATCCTGGGCTACCCCGAGAACGGCCTGCAGTTCCTGGAGGGCTGCCTGCTGGTGAACCAGAAGGACTGGAAGGAGGCGAGGCAGAAGCTGCTCAAGATGCTGGCCTCCGTCGAGTTCAACGACGTCGCGAAGAGCCGGATGCAGATCCTCCTCGCCCGCTGCGAGGGCCAGTTGGGCGATTTCGAGCAGCAGAAGGCCGCCTACAAGCGCGCCCTGGACGCCGACCCGAAGAACGGAGCGGCGCGGCAGGAGCTCGCGTCCAACCTCCTGTCTCGGGGCGACATCAATGGGGCGATCCAGGAATATCGCCGGCTCGTCGATCTGGCGCCGGACCTGCGACGCGTCCTGGTCCAGCTCCTGATCGCGAACACCCTCAAGCAGCCCCTGGGGCAGAGGGACTGGAGCGAGGCGGAGGGCCAGGTCAAGTTGCTGAAGAGCCGCGCCCCGGACTCCGTGGAATGGCGGATCGCGACGGCCCAGCTCCTGATGGCCAAGGGGGGGGCCGACGTCCCGAAGCAGCTCGTCGACCTGGCCAAGGACGCCCCCAGGTCCGACCCGGCCGCTCGCCGGCGGCTCCTCGAGACGCTCGCCCAGTTCCTGGTCCGGCTCAACGACTACGCCGCGGCTCGGTCCACGCTCGCGGAGGTCGAGAAGATGGCCCCCGACGACCTCAACGTCCAGCTCATGCTGACCGACCTCGCCTTCCTGACCAAGGATCGCGACGAGATCGCCAGGCGGATCAAGAGGATCGAGGCCGTCGAGGGGAGCGACAAGTCCACCAGCCAGTTCATCAAGGTCAGGGCCAAGCTGCTCGAGGCCCAGACGGCCGCGCCGGACGCGCAGAAGGCCATCCGCGACGAGGCCCGCGCCGAGCTGGCGCGGATCAATCGGCCGGCCTGGGCCCAGATCCCCCTGACGCTGGCGGCGCTCGATGATCAGGAGCTGGCCCGGCCGGGGCTCGGCGCCGACGAGAAGCGGAAGCTCCAGGATCGGGCCGCCACCCTCTACGTCAAGGCCATCAACCTCGGCGTCAAGGACATGACGACCATCAGCCGGGCCACGGATCTGCTCTATACCCTGGGCCGTTCCGACGAGGTGTCCCAGTTCTGGGACAAGCTGCCCTCGGCGACCATGACCGAAGCCAACCCGCAGGATCGCGTGATCATCGACGTGATCAACAAGGGGGACTACCAGGCGGCGATCAAGCTGGCGATCAAGGCCCGCGACGCCAACCCCGACGACCTGCTGAAGTGGATCCGCCTGGCCCAGATCTACGTGGCCAACAAGCAGCCCGAGGAGGCCGAGGCGGAGCTCCGCAAGGCGATCGAGGCGCGCCCCGCGGCCCCCGAGCGGTGGAACTACCTGATCCAGTTCCTGACCCAGACCGCCCAGCTCGACAAGGCCGAGGAGGCCGTCGCCAAGGCCGAGAAGGTGCTCAAGGGGCCGTCGCCCGCGGGGATGGCCCGCTGCTGCGAGACGCTCGCGGTCGCCTGCAAGGGGGGGCCGCAGTCGATCGTCGACCTCGAGAAGTCCGCGCGCTGGTATGACGAGGCGATCCGCTGGCTCAACGTGGCCCACGACGGCCGGCCCGACGACCCCATGATCAGCAGGCAGCTCGTCGACCTCCTGATCCGCGCCGGCCGCATGGAGGACGCCAGGAAGCTCCTGATCGCGCTGCAGGCGAACCTCAAGGATCCCGGCGACGCGACGTGGGCGCGGCGGATCCTGGCGCGGACGTATCTGGTGGCCCGCAACGCGGACGGCCAGCAGAAGGCCCTCAAGTCCGTCGAGGCGATCGAGAAGGAGCTGGACTCCCCGTCCATCTCCCCGGATAACCTCCGGATCCTCGCGGAGGTGTACGAGTCCCAGGGGACCCCGGAGTATCACCTCAAGGCCCGCGCCCTCATCGAACGCCTGGTCGGGTCGAATGCCGAGGCCCCGGAGGATCGGTTCCTACTCGCCCGGATGTACAGCAAGGATGGCGATTGGCCCAAGGCCCACGACCAGTACCGCACGCTCATGGCGCACACGGAGAACGCCAGCGATCCCATGAGCGTCGTCCGCCGCCCCGACTACCTGGTCAGTTACATCGACGAGCTGATCAAGCATGCGCAGGCGAGCCAGTCCTCGCAGGACCTCAACGAGGCCCAGGAGCTGCTCGGCAAGCTCAAGATGCTCAGGCCCAAGGAACTCGAGTCCGCCCTCCTCGAGGTGCAGATCCTCAAGGCCCAGAATCAGCCCGAGAAGGCCGAACAGTTGATGCCGACCGTCGTCCAGCTCATCCAGCAGCGGGCCGACCTGGTGGCCCGGCAGCGGCCGACCGCCGGCGCCCGGGCCGATCAGATCCTGGCCTCCCTGGCCAACATCGCCGAGGGCCTGGGCCAGGTCAAGCTGGCGGAGGATCTCCTGCGGAACCAGGTCGGCCAGTCCGACACGCCGGCCAACCGACTGGTCCTCGCCGCCCTCCTGACCCGACAGGGGCGCGTGAAGGAAGCGTTCGCGGACTGCGAGAAGCTCTGGGAGAAGGGGGGCAATCCCGAGCTGCTGGCCCCGGCGATGCTCGCGATTTTCACCGTCCCGTCCATGAAGCTCGACGCGGCGGACTCGGATCGGTTCGCCGGCCTGATCCAGAAGGCGATCGACCGGAAGGCCGGCTCGACCGCCCTGAAGATCGCGCTGGCCAACCTCCGCGAACGCCAATCGAGATACCCCGAGGCCGAGGCCATCTACCGCACCGTGATCAACCAGGACGGCGGCAACGTGATCGCGCTGAACAACCTGTCCTGGCTCCTGGCCCTCCGGAACGAGGACCTCACCCAGGCCATCGACATGATCAATCGCGCCATCAAGGTGCAGGGCCCGATCCCCGACCTGCTCGACACCCGGGGCGTGATCTACAGCAAGATGGGCGAGAAGGACGACGCGATCAAGGACCTGGTCCAGGCCACGACGATGGCCCCGGATTCGAGCCCCAAGCTCCTGCACCTGGCCGAGGCCCATCTCCGGGCCGGCGACAAGGACGCGGCCCGGCATGTCATGAGCCGGGTCAAGAAACTCACCGAGGAAGATCTCCACCCGCTCGAGTTGGACGACTACAAGCGGTTCAACGAGGCCCTCGGGCCGAGGTGAGATCGCCCGCCCTCGGCGGCGGCCGCGCCGCCGTCGCGGCCGGGCCCCGGTCAGCCCGGGCTCTCCCGGACGGCCATCGACGAGGGCTCCCGGGTCAGGTCCAGCAGATACCGCCCGTAGTCGTTGGGGTATTGCCGCGCCAGCCGCTCGACCTGGCCGGCGTCGATGAAGCCCATCCGATATGCGACCTCCTCGATGCAGGCGATCTTGAGCCCCTGGCGAGCCTCGATCGTCTCGACGTAGTTGGCGGCCTGGATGAGCGAATCGATCGTCCCGGTGTCGAGCCAGGCGAAGCCGCGGCTGAAGACCTCGACCCGGAGCTGGCCTCGCTCCAGGTAGGCCCGATTCACGTCGGTGATCTCCAGCTCGCCGCGCGGCGACGGCCGCAGCGAGGCCGCGATGTCCACCACCTGGTTGTCGTAGAAATACAGCCCCGTCACGGCGTAGTGCGACTTCGGCCGCGTCGGCTTCTCCTCGATGGAGAGCACCCGTCCGCCGGCGTCGAACTCGACGACGCCGTACCGCTCCGGATCCTTGACCGGATAGGCGAACACCGTGGCCCCCCCGGCATGGCGGCTCGCCCGCTGGAGCATCCCGTGGAAGGCCTGGCCGTAGAAGATGTTGTCCCCCAGGATGAGCGCCACGTCGTCGCCGCCCACGAAGTCGCGGCCGATCAGGAACGCCTGGGCCAGGCCGCCCGGGTTCGGCTGGATCGCGTAGGTGATCTCCATCCCGACCTGGCTGCCGTCCCCGAGGACCCGTTCGAAATTCTTGATGTCAGCCGGCGTGGATATGAGGAGGACCTCGCGGATGCCCGCGAGCATGAGCGTCGACAGGGGATAGTAGATCATCGGCTTGTCGTAGACCGGCAGGAGCTGCTTGCTCACCGCCCGGGTGATCGGATAGAGCCGAGAGCCCGATCCGCCGGCCAGGATGATGCCTTTGCGAAACATGATACGAGGCCCTCGTCGCTTCGATGGTCACCGCAGGGGGTAAAATGCAAGGAGCGTCGCCCTTGGAGCTCCCGGGGGTATCATTGTATCAGGTCTCCGCGCGGCTTCCTCGCCGCCACCGATCCCCGACGGAGACCAGACTCACCCGGGGGACGCAGGCGGGGGAAGCGTCGATTCGTCAATCCCTGATGGACAGTCATTCCCGCGTGTCGGATAATGGATAAGGAGCATCCTTGCATGATCCCGCGGCGGACGCGCTGCTGCTGGGTCCCTTCGCGACGGGCCTCGGGTCGGACGCGCCGGGGCGCGTGAGGCCCCGTCCCCGTGGGGCGTGGGCCGATCGCCGCGCCCCGATTCAATCACCCGAATCCAGTACTTAAGTGTTTGCATGAGTTCATTTCTAGAGGCCTGCGACGTCCGGGATGCGCTGGACCTGGCCGTGAGGGGGCTGACCCCGGCGGACGACGGGCTCCGGCGCCTGCAGCAGCCGTTCGCGCTGATCGGCCGCGACCCGCGCGCGGACATCAGCCTCGACCATCGGCTGGTGAGTCGTCGGCACGTCTACCTGCAGGTCGTCGAGGGCGTCGGCTTCTGGATCGACCTGGACAGCCGATCGGGGACGGCCAGCGAGGGCCAGCTCCGGAAGTCCGGATGGCTCGATGCCGAGACGTCGATCCGGATCGGCCCGTTCGAGATCCGGCGGCTGCAAGGGGCGTCGGGCGGCGGCGACGGGGGGGGCGTCCCCGGGCCGAGGGTGTCGCCGCTGCTCTCCCGCACGCACGCGGAGCGGCCCCTGTCGGAGGTCTCCCTGGAATTCCTCAACGGGCCGTCCCGCGCGGCCGTCTGGCCGATGAATCGGGTGATGTCGCTCGTCGGCTCGGCCAGCGGCTGCAAATTCCGCCTCGCCGATCCCAGCGTCTCCTCGTTCCATTGCAGCCTGGTGAGGACGCCGCTCGGGCTGTGGGCCGTCGACCTGCTCGCGCCCGATGGCATCGCCGTCAATGATGCCCGGGTCCGCTTCGCCGCCATCGCGGACGGGGATGTGCTCCGCATCGGCCGGTATCGGATCCGGCTCCGAGTCCGCTCGGCCGGTCGTCGCCCCGTGGGCGATGGCGATGGCCGCGGCCCCGCCCGCCTCGGCCTCGGCCTCGGGTCCGAGGTCCGCCCGCGGGCCGGCCTGCGGCTCGAGGCGCAGGTCCCCGCCCGCAGCGAGCCGCCGCGCGACAGGCTCCCCGCCCCGATCCCGGATGTCCAGCCGTCGAGCATCGCATGGGTCTCGGCGGCGCCCCTCGATCTCGGCCGCGGCGACATCGATCAGTCGGTCCTGATGCCGCTCGTGAATCAGTTCGGGGCCATGCAGCAGCAGATGCTCGATCAGTTTCAGCAGGCCGTGTCCATGCTCGTGCAGATGTTCGGGAATCTGCATCGCGATCAGATGAAGACGATCCGGGAGGAGCTCGATCAGCTCAAGGACCTGACCGCGGAGGTGCAGGCGATCAAGATCGAGCTGGCCGCGCGAGCTTCGGCCGTGCCTCCCGCGGGCCAGCCTCCGGCGGAGTCGCGGCGGGCCTCGGCGCCGGATCCGGCGAGCCTGGATGAGGCGGCAGGGGACAAGCTCGATGACCTGAATCCGATCGCCGCCCGGATCGGCCCGGCGGCCGCGGCTGCCCTCCCCGACCCGCCGCCGCCGGGGCCCGCGACGCCGCCGGAGCCCATCCCGGCGCCTTCGGTCGCCGCATCGGTCGCCGGCACGCCTCGGGCTCCGGCCCCCCCGCGCCCGCGACCGGCGGCCGCGGCGGCCGACGAAGGGGTGAACCAGGACGTCATCCTCTGGCTGCATCAGAGGATGTCGACGCTCCAGCAGGAGCGGGAGACGCGATGGCAGAAGATCCTCAAGCTCCTGCCCGGGGCGTCCTGAGCGCGGCTCCGGCCGCCGGACGGTGGCCGATGGGCGAGGGATGCCCGCTCGACCGGCCGAGATTTCCTAGTAGGCGCCCCGGCCCGCGATGACGACCCGGATCGTCTGGAAGATGATCCGGATGTCCCTCCACAGGGACCAGTTCTCGATATAGTCGAGGTCGAGCCGCACCATGTGTTCGTGATTGACATCGCTCCGGCCGCCGATCTGCCATGGCCCGGTGAGGCCGGGCACCACGGCGAGCCGCCGGATGTATCCCTCGGCGTTCAGCGACTCGAGGATGTCGCTGTCGCGGACCTGCAGGGGACGAGGTCCGACGAGGCTCATCTCGCCTCGCAGGACGTTGAAGAACTGGGGCAGCTCGTCGAGGCTGTATTTCCTCAGGAGTCGTCCCAGGCGGGTCACCCTGGGATCGTCCCGCATCTTGAAGAGGACGCCCCCGGCGGATTCGTTCCGCTTCTCCAGCTCCTTGAGCCGCTGCTCGGCGTCCACGACCATCGTCCGGAACTTGAGCACCCAGAAGAGGCGCCCGCGATGTCCGCGGCGCAACTGTCGGAAGAGCACGGGGCCCGGCGATTCCAGGCGGATCAGGAGCGCGACGGCGAGCATCACCGGCGCGACCACCAGGAGGCCCGCGGCGGCCCCGACGTAGTCGATCAGTCGTTTGATCCTCAGCGGGAGCTCTCGCCGAAGGGGCCCGGCGATTTGCGGGCGGGGCGGGGTCGGGAGCGGGACCTCATCCCGGATGATCGCCACCGGCTTGACGGGCTCTGTCCCGGGATTCGGTGAGCTCGTGGGCGGGTTCATCGTCGCGAATCTCCGAGGAACCGACGGCCCTGATTCGACGGGCCGGGCCGAGCATCTTGCGTCCGGCCTCTCGATTCCCTCCGAGGTTGGGATCGAGGATGCATCCTCATGGGTCGTCCGAAACGGCGTCAGCTTAGCACCGACCTCCAGGATGGTCAATCATAGCTAAGCAAGGCGTTGCTTTTGGGAATCATTGCGGCGTGAGATGGACAAAAGCACGTGGGATATCGCGGATTCGTGGGGGCGCGAACGGTCCCACGGCCGGCCCGCCCGGGCGAAGGGCCGGCCCGCCCGCCCGACGCGATATCCTGGGGAATGCTAGTGTGAATGTGCTTCGATTTGACTGTCGATCGTCGCGATGAGGTCGCCCCCGGGATCGCGACCGGGGGCCCCGGCCGCGATCCGCCCCCGGTAGTCGCGGGCGGCATCGACGTCCCCGAGCCGGGCGTGGGCGAGGGCGAGGAAGATGTGGTCGTTCGACGTGCCCTCGCCGCCACGGATCGCGACGGATCGCCCCAGGGCCTCGATCGCCGCGCCCGGATCCCCCGCGCGGTAGAGTGCGGCCCCCAGGGTGGTCCAGTAGTCGGCGCGGTCCGGATCGTCGTGGGTCGCCCGCCGGGCCAGCTCGACGGCCCGGGCGGGATCTCCTCCCAGCTCGGAGCCCTGGGAGACCAGGAGCCAGGCGAGTTCATTGCCGCAATCACGGCGTTGCCTCAGGGCCTCGGCGTTGCCGGGGCGGGCCGAGGCGATCTCCGACAGGATGTCGTAGGCGTGGGCCAGGGCCTGTTCCGCCGCGGCCCGATCGGCCTCGCGGGTGCTCAGGGACCGCGCCAGCGATCGGTAGCGGTCGGCCAGCGTCTGCCGAGCATCCGGGGGGGGCGATCCGAGGGCCGCCGCCCCGGCCCCCAGGGCGGCCGGACCGTTCGGGCGCGGGCCCGGGATGGATGTGCGGAGCCCTCCCTTCGGTCGGCCCCGATTCGTCGAGGGGGCCGTCGGGCTCACCAACCAGGCCGCGTTCGATAGCGCCCCCATGGCCAGGATGTAGGCGGGATTGAGGAAGCCGTTGGCCAGGCAATCGATCATGTACAGCCCCGTCAGCCAGGCGACGATGGCCATGGGGGCCGTCGCCGTGTCGGACCATCGGGCGGCCGGGAACCTGATGACGAAGCTCCACGCCGGCAGGAGCATCATCGTGGACCAGCAGATCAGGCCGACGATCCCCGTCGTCCCCAGGAAGATCACCCACATCCCGTCGGTGTCGACGATGTCCCGGCCGCTGCTGTCCGTGACTCGACTCCGCCCCCATCCGCCCCATCCGAAGGCGGGTTGCTGCAGGGCCTTCTTCACCAGGATGTCTTCCATCCTGAATCGGTAGTTGAGCGAGTCGGCCCGCTCCGCGCTCAGGTAGGTCTCGATGAATCGCACGAGCCCCTCGCCCGTCCAGATGTTGGTCGAGCGGGCCACGTGATAGGCGGGGGGGACGAGCAGCACGGCGCAGAGCAGGAGCCCGGTGCGGAAATGGGCGGAGAGCCAGAGCATGATCAGGCCGAAGATCAGCAGGGTCGTGGCACCCGAGGTGCGGCAGAGGAGCGTCGTGATCAGGAGCGACAGGAGCGGGAGTTCCAGCGGGATCGGGCCCAATTTACGGAGCGAGCCGGACTTCCAGAGCCAGGCACAGCTCAGCGACGCGGCCGACATCCACATGCCGAGCTCCAGGCCGGTCGAGAAGAAGACCCGGGGGCGCCACCCTCCGAGCCTCGCCCCCTCGAAAATGCCGAAGCCGTAGACCCGGGGCAGCAGGACGGCGCTCATCTTCATCTCGAACAGGCAGAAGGGGATCAGCGCGATGCCGCTGAAGGCCATCCCGATCGCGAGGTCTCGGAGCCCCTCCCGGTCGCCGAGATAGGCCCTGCCGATGAAATACGGGAAGGCCCACACGATCGCGTTCGAAAAGAGCGAGGAAAGCGCGTCATAGGCTCCCAGGCCATTGACGAGGGACGAGATCGACGGGCAAAGCCACCACGCGATCGTGGGCAGGTCGAACCACCGGAACCGGAACGCGAGGATGCGGTTCGGCTGGAAGATCAGCGTGCCGATGAGGATGCCGAAGACCGTGGCCGTCAGCTTGGTGAAGTCGGGGATCCCCGGGAGCGAGAAGCCCGTGGGGGGGAGGAGGATCCAGCCGCCGATGGTCGCCGCGACCACGGCCTGTCGGGCCGGGACGAGGGCGAACAGGAGCAGGCAGAAGGGGATCCAGCCCAGGAGGGCGATGTAGATCAGGATGAACACGGTGAGTGATGCTCGGCCGAAAAGCCCATTCGGTGCGGCCCGCGGGGTCCGCCGATGGCCTGGGCCATCGGGTCGGCCGCCGGCTCCTCACCCTCTAGGATAACGCGCCGCCCCCAATCCGGTGATCGGAAAACAGCCGGTGCCTGCGGACGGGAGGCCAGGCCGCCCGACCCGGGCGGGGGCGGCCCCGGCCTCAGCCGGCCGTCGGCGCCGGCGGATCGCTCTGCTTCCAGGGCAGGAGCACGCCGAGCACGCCGGGCCGCGTCTGATTCTGACTGTCCAGGTCCTGGAGGGTGAATTCGCAACAGTCGTGGTGGTGGTCGATGACGCCGGAATACTTGCTGGCGCTGCCGATGGTCAGGAGGTAGGTCGTGGGGGCCAGCAGCCGCGGCGGGATGACCACGGTGAAGGAATGGACCCCGGGGTGCAGCCGCTCCCCGGTATCCGGGCTGGTGTCCCGGATATCCGAGTGGAGCACCCTCGTCCCTTCCATGTTCTGGAGATAGAGCGTCAGGTAAGTGCCCGCCACGGGCCGGCGGACCTCGTAGGTCAGCCGGATCGTGATCGGCTCGTCGCACGCGAAGTCGGAGCCGGCCTCCTCGCCGTCGGGCCGGAGGACCTCGGCGGAGAGGAACTGACCGGGCTTCTGGGGATCGGGCTGGAAGGTCGCCCGTGCCGCGTTGTGGTCCAGGCCCGCCTTCATGTAGGACATGATCACGTCCTTGACCGGTCCCACCTCCTCGACGCAGCCGTCCTTGAGGTAGACCCCCAGCTCGCAGAGCTGGCTCAGAGCGCCCATGTTATGGCTGACGAAGAGGACGGTCCGGCCGCCCCCGGCGGCGACGTCGCGCATCTTCCCGAGGCATTTCTTCTGGAAGGCGTAGTCCCCCACGGCGAGCACCTCGTCGACGATGAGGATCTCCGGCTCCAGGTGGGCGGCGATGGCGAAGGCCAGGCGGACATACATCCCCGACGAATAGCGCTTGACGGGCGTGTCGAGGAACTTCTCGATCTCGGAGAAGGCGACGATCTCGTCGAACTTCCGGTCGATCTCCGCCTTCCTCATGCCCAGGAGGGTGCCGTTGAGGTAGGTGTTCTCCCGCCCGGTGAGCTCGGGATGCATGCCCGTGCCCACCTCGAGGAGGGAGGCCACCCGCCCCCGCAGGCGGGCCAATCCCGAGGTCGGCTCGGTGATCCGGCTGAGGATTTTCAGGAGCGTGGACTTCCCCGCCCCGTTGCGGCCGATGAGGCCGACGACCTGGCCCCTCTGCACCTCGAACGAGACGTCGCGGAGGGCCCAGAAGTCTGCGGTCAGGGTCCGGGACTCCGACTTCCGCCCGGTCAGCAGCCGCCGGGCGCGGATGCCGGTGGAAGCCAGGGCGTGCCGGAGCGTGAATTCGGCATAGCCGGCGCGCCGGTTCGATGACTCCGACCCGGAGACGACGACGTAACGCTTGCTCAGGTTCTCGATCGAGATGATGGGGCGGCTCATGGGCGTGATCACTCCTCGGAAGGGAGACGGCACCTCGGACGCGGTGCGGCCTCAGGCGAAGTCGGCGAAACGGCGCTCGGTCCGGCGGAAGTAGAAGAGCCCGAACACCAACAGCGCCAGCCCCGAGATCGACGAGATCAGCAGGTACGTCGCGTTCAGCGGGGCCCCGAGGATGACGGCCCTGTACGCGTCGATGATGCCGTACATGGGATTGAGCGACAGGAGATATCCAAACCAGCGGTGCTTCGACATGTCCGGGGCCGCGTAGAAGACCGGCGTCGCGTACATCATGAACTGGACGAGGAAGGGGATGATGTGGCGGAAATCGCGGTAGAAGAGCGTGAGCGACGCCAGGATGGTGCCGATGCCCAGCGTCCCGATCAGGGTCACCAGGATCAGCAGCGGGAGGAAGACGATCGTCCAGGCCGGCGGGATCCGGTAGATCGTCAGGATGACCGCGTAGATCCCCGTCGCGTACGCCATGTCGACCAGGTAGACCGTGGCCGCGGTCAGGGGCAGGAAGAGCCGCGGGAAATAGACCTTCGTCAGCAGGTGCTGATTGGTGAGGAGGCTCAGGGCCGCCGCGGGCATCCCCTGCGAGAAGAGCATCCAGGGGATCAGGCCGGCGAAGACGAACACGGGATAGGGGAGCTGCTTACCGTTAACCTCCGGCGTGGGGATCTTCAGGATGAACGCCAGGAAGCAGAAGACCAGCATCATGATCAGCGGCTGGAGCACGGCCCAGGCGCTGCCCAGGACGGTCTGCTTGTATCGCGCCGAGATGTCCCGCCAGATCAGGAAGAAGAAGAGTTCGCGGAAGGCATACATCTCCTCCCAGTCGATGGCGATCCAGCCGGTTCGGGCACGGAGGACGATCTCGGGAGATTCGTGAGCCTCGCCGACGGCCTGGGGAGTTTCCGGACCCTCGTCGAGGTTCGCGTCGTCGTCGCTCCGTTGCTGCGATGGCATGGTCTTGGCTTCAATCATGGCTTTCCAGGGTAAGGTTGAGGCGCCGGGGTGACGGTCGTACGCAAGGGTGGGTTCAAAGGGCCCGCGTCGGGCGTCCGAATCGTCGTCGCCCTTCGTCCTCCGGCGCCACACGGCGAATCCGGCGGCTCGAGTGGGGGCAGGAGGTGCGATCGTTGGATGGGCCGGCTGGTCTCATGGCGGTCGTTTCGCGACTCCCAGTTCAGCAAATCTCTTGTTTCCGTGCAATCGCGACAGGCCCCGAAGCGGGGCGGTCCCCTGGCGCGGCGAGGGGGTCCGCGGGCGCGGGGGAGCGATGCTCGATCACCGCGCTGCGCCGGCCGGAGAGGCGGCCCAGCCAGTACCGGCAGACGCCCAGGGCCTGGGGGAACTTGGCCAGGACGATCCAGGCCGCATTCCGGCCGGCGTCCGCCGCCGGCCAGCCCCGGCGGCTCGCATAGTAGCGCCGCGTCCTGAGATAGAGGAGCGGATAGCCGGCCAGCAGCGCCAGGCTCAGGCCCCACGTCGGCCAGGCCAGGCCGAGAGCCGCCGCCGGGACCAGGAGGCCCCAGAAGGCCGCGCTGCGGGTCTCGCGGACGAAATGCCGCTCCGGCCCGCCGCCGTGCATGGCCGAGCCCTCCGCGTAGGCGTGGCCGGCCCGCACCGAACGCTTCCACCATTGCCCGAATCGCGTCATGTCCATGTCATGGATCGTCATGTCGGCGTCGAGGCGGAGGACCTTCCATCCCTTCCTCCTCAGCCGCAGGCAGAGCTCCGGCTCCTCTCCCGCGATGATCGACGGGTCGTAGCCGTCGACCTCGCGGAACGCATCCACCCTCATCATGGCGTCGCCGCCGCACGCCCCGGCCTCGCCGATCGGCGTGTCCCATTCCATGTCGGCCAGGTGGTTGTAGACCGTGGCCCGGGGGAAGCGTTCGCGGCGACGCCCGCAGGCGACCGCGACGCCCGGGGACTGCTCGAGGGCCTCCATGGCGCGGTCCAGCCACCCCTCGCACACCTCGCAGTCGCCGTCGATGAACTGGACGAATCGCGCCTCGGGGTCCGTCCGGACGAGCCGCTCGAGGCCCTCGTCGCGGGCCCGGGCCGCGGTGAACGGCCGGGACATGTCCAGCTCCACCACCTCCGCGCCGGCGGAGCGGGCCCGCTCGACGCTGCCGTCGGAGGAGCCGGAGTCGACGTAGACGACGGTCAGTCCCCGGCCCGCGACGGAGCTCAGGCAGCGGGCGAGCCGCTCCCCCTCGTTGCGGCCTATGGCCACGACGCCGATGACGCTCATGCCTCTCCTCCCCCCGGCGAAGTCCGGGCGATGATCCGGGCCGGGATCCCCACGGCCGTGGCGTGGGGCGGGACGTCGGCGAGGACCACGGCGTTGGCCCCGATCCGGCTGTCGTGGCCCACCCTCACATTGCCCAGCACGCACGCGCCGCAGCCGATGTCGACCCGATCCTCGATCGTCGGGATGGCCCGGAGCCTGTCGGTGGTCGCCACGCCGAACGTCGTGCAGTGGCGGATCTGGACGTCGTCGCCGATGGACCGGGCGTGCAGGACGATGCCGCCGTGGTGCCAGATCCGGACCCTCCGGCCCAGCCGGACCGTGTACGGCAGGTGGATCCCGCCGACGAGCTCGGCCAGGTAGGCGAGGAGCCGGAAGCACAGGGTCAGCGGCGCGCGGACCAGGCGGGACCGGAAGCCCATCCGCCAGTTGCCGAAGCGATGGACGGCGACGGCCCAGAACCCCGGATCCATGAAGTGGCCTTCATAGGTGCGGAGGTCCTCTCGCAGCAGCGCCATCAGGCCGATGCCGGGCGGGTTGAGGTCCCGGTCCCCGCGGGGCAGGGGGGGGAGGCCCTCGTCGGCCTCGGCCTCGGCCGGGGCGGGGTCGCGGGTTGCGGGATCGACGATCGGCGACATCGGGTGGTGGTCTCGCGAGGGATCGACGGCGGACGGCCTCACCTCGAGGCGGCCGCGGTAGCTTCGGACTTCAGCGCCGGATTCTCCACGTCCTTCAACTCGAAGCCCGTGCGGAAGACGCTGTGGCGCCACGAGTCCGACAGCAGATGCCGCGGGTCGGTGTCCGGCTTCCGCTGGATCGAGTTGCGGATCCGCCAGGCCACCAGCCCGAGCAGCAGGGCGGCGTCGGCCATCGCCGTGTAGAGCCCGCCGTGGTTCTTGAGGAAGAACCGCCGCCGCGCCTCGAACCAGTACGCAGGCCGGCGCTTCGTGACGACCGCGACGTCGTGGGAGATGCCCGTCGAGGCCCCCTCCAGGTGGACGACCACGCTCCCCGGCACCTGCCAGGTCTCCCAGCCGGCCCGCTTCGCCCGCAAACACAGGTCGATGTCATCGAAGTATGTGTAAAGGCCGTCGTCGAGCACGCCGACCTGCCTGAGCATTTCGGTGCGGAGGATCATGCTGGCGCCGGCGACCCAGTCGACGCGGGTCGGCTCCGGCGACTTCGGCAACGGCCCGGTCCCCATGAGCCGGGTCGCCAGCCCCAGCTTCATCCCCCGATCCAGCTCCGAGCGGATCCCCTGGAACCGGAACGGGGAGCCCTGGTCGCTGCCGTCGGGGGAGATCAGCCGGCTCCCCGCGATCCCGGCCCGGGGATGCCCATCCATGAAATCGATCAGCGCCGCCAGCGCCCCCTCGCGGACGAGCGTGTCGGCGTTGAGGAGGAGTACATACTCCGGCGGGTCGTCCGAATCCAGCTCGGGGCGGATCAGCAGGTTGTTCCCCGCGCAGAAGCCGAGGTTCGGATGGGTGACCGTGAGGTCGCACCACGAGCCCCATCCGTTCTCCTCGATGGCCGCCGCGAGCCGATCGGCCGCGTCGGCCCCCGTGCCGTTCTCGCAGACGCCGACGCGGATCCCGGGCGTCCTTCGGATCTCCGGCTCGAGCGACCTCAGGCAATCGATCGTCAGGTCGGGGACCTTGTAGCAGAGCACCACCACGAATAGCTTCATGAATCGGGCAACCTGGGGGACATCTCGCTCGGGGCTCCGGCGAGCCACCGCGGATCCGGTGGGGATTGGACGACGCGCCCGCCGATCCGGGCGAGGGCTACCGTTGATCGTGGACGAGGCTTGATCGCCGAAGAGCCGGGGAGATGCCCGGCACCGCGAACCCCGCCGGGGTCGCGAAGGCCATCAGATTGGGAGGGTACAGGAACTTCTCTCGGGCTGAGCTTTCCCAATCCAATGGTCCCTCCCGGCCGCTCGCCTGTCAATGTAATGTTAGGCCCGTTGCGTCTTTTCAACTCGCCGCGGCGGGATCGAAATACGCCCCGGCGCATTTGTCAAATCGATCCGAGCTATTCTATACTACGGCGGGCCGGGCGAGTTGTGCCGGCGATGAAGATCCGATGAGTCATCGGGAATACTCCGAGGTCCCGACGCGGCCTCGAGCCAGCGGCAGGGGGGTGATGGTGCCAGCGAATCCAACGGATGTCCCCGTCTTCGTCCTCTGCGGCGGCCTCGGCACGCGATTGCGCGAGGAGACCGAGGTCCGCCCCAAGCCCATGGTCCCCGTGGGCCACCGGCCGATCCTCTGGCACATCATGCGGACCTACTCCCACCACGGATTCCACCGCTTCATCCTCTGCCTCGGCTACAAATCTGAAGTCATTAAATCGTATTTCCTTAACTACGCCTCGATGAACAGCGACTTCACCGTCGGGTTGAAGGAAAACAACCTGACGGTGCATTCGATCGACCATGAGGAGCACTGGGAGGTCACCCTCGCCTACACCGGCGAGCTGACGATGACCGGGGCGAGGGTCCAGCGGGCGGCCGCGAAGTACCTGGGCGACGCCCGCCGGTTCGCGGTCACCTACGGCGACGGCGTGACCGACGCCGACCTCGCCGCCGAGTTCAGGTTCCACCTCGATCAGGGCCGCATGGGGACCGTCCTGGGGGTGAACCCCCCGTCCCGGTTCGGCGAGCTGAAGGTGGACGGCGCCCAGGTCCAGGAGTTCAGCGAGAAGCCCGACTTCGTCGACAACTGGATCAACGGCGGCTACTTCTTCTTCGAGCGCGAATTCCTCCCCTATCTCTCGCCCGACGAGGGCTGCGTCCTGGAGCGCGACCCCCTGATCAAGCTCGCCCGGGACGGCCAGCTCAGCATGTTCAAGCACCGGGGCTTCTGGGCGTGCATGGACACCCAGCGCGACCTCGAGCAGTTGAACAAGCTCTGGGCCTCGGGGGATGCACCCTGGGCCGTCTGATCGGCGTGCGAACTTCCCGCTTCTCAACCCCCCGCGACCCCACCCCATGAAAGTCTTCGTCACCGGCCATCAGGGCTACATCGGATCTCACCTGGTCGACGTCCTCAAGCAGGCCGGCCACTCCGTCGTCGGCGCCGACATCGGCCTCTTCGAGGGCTGCGGCTGGGAGCCCCTGGTCAAGCCCGACCGCCACCTCAACAAGGACGTCCGCCAGCTCGAGCCGGCCGACCTCGACGGTTGCGACGCCGTCATGCACCTCGCGGCGATCTCGAACGACCCGATGGGCGACCTGAACGCCCAGATCACCTTCGACATCAACCGCGACGCGTCGATCCGGCTGGCGAAGATCGCCAAGCAGGCCGGCGTCCCTCGCTACCTGTTCGCCGGCAGCTGCTCGGTCTACGGGCAGGGGGAGAAGCTCGACCTGGACGAGGGGGATCCCCTCAACCCGCTCACGGCCTACGCCAAGTCCAAGATCGACACCGAGGTGGCCGTCTCCGAGCTGGCCGACGACGCCTTCACCCCGGTCTTCCTCCGCAACTCGACGGCCTACGGCCACTCGCCGATGCTCCGGATCGACCTCGTGGTCAACAACCTCCTGGGCTCGGCCCTGTCCTACGGCGAGATCCGGATCCAGTCCGACGGCTCCCCCTGGCGCCCCCTGATCCACTGCCGCGACATCGCCCGCGCCTTCGTCGCCATGGCCGAGGCCCCCAAGGACGCGGTCCACAACAAGGCCATCAACGTCGGCGCCAACTCCGAGAACTACCAGGTCCGCGACGTCGGCAACCAGGTCCAGCGGCTGATCCCCTCCGCCAAGATCACCTACACCGGCGAGGTCGGCGCCGACCCCCGCAACTATCGCGTCAACTTCGACCTCCTCTACTCGCTCCTCCCCGACTTCAAGCTCCAGTACAACCTGGCCTCGGGCATGGAGGAGCTGCACCGCAAGATGGTCGAGCACGGCTTCGGCAAGAAGGACTTCGAAGGCGACCAGTTCGTCCGCCTGCGGACGCTCAAGCATCGGTTCAACCTGCTCGGATAAGGCGAAAGCACCATGATCTTCACCGAGACCCCCCTCGCGGGCGCGTTCGTCATCGACCTGGAGAAGCGGGGCGACGATCGCGGCTTCTTCGCGCGGGCCTTCTGCGAGAAGGAGTTCGGCGCCCACGGGCTGGCCACTCACTTCGTCCAGGTCAACAACTCGCTGAGCGCCCAGAAGGGGACGCTGCGAGGGATGCACTACCAGCTCGCCCCCAAGGCCGAGACCAAGGTGGTCCGCTGCATCCGCGGCGCGCTCTACGACCTGATCCTCGACCTCCGCAAGGACTCGCCGACCTTCGGCAAGAGCTTCGGGGCCGAGCTGACCGCCGAGAATCGCCGGGTCATGTACGTCCCCAAGGGCTTCGCCCACGGCTTCATCACCCTGGCCGACGACACCGAGGCGTTCTACTTCGTCGACGAGTTCTACGGCCCCGAGGTCGAGCGGGGCGTCCGCTGGAACGACCCGAAGTTCGCCCTCGAATGGCCGATCGCGCCGGCCGTCCTCTCCGACAAGGACGCCAACCAGCGCGACTTCGATCCGGCCTGGCACCTCTCCGCCTGACCGGCGACCGGAGCACACGTCATGAAGATCCTGTTCACCGGCGGCAGCTCGTTCACGGGGTACTGGTTCCTCCGCGAGCTGGCCGCCGCCGGCCATGAGGTCGCGGCCCTCTTCCGCAAGTCGGCGGCCGGATACGACGACTCGCCGCGGCGTCAGCGCGTGGCGATCGCGTCCGGGCTCTGCCGCCCCGTCCACGGCTGCTCGTTCGGCGACGACGCGTTCCTGTCCCTGGTCGCCGAGGGGGGCTGGGACCTGCTCTGCCATCACGCGGCCGACGTCACGAACTACAAGAGCCCCGACTTCGACGCGATCGGGGCGGTCAAGAACAACACCCACAACCTCCCGAAGGTCCTCCGGGCGCTCGCCGACGTCGGCTGCAGGCGGATCCTCCTCACGGGCAGCGTGTTCGAAGGGGGCGAGGGGGCCGGCTCCCAGGGCCTGCCCAACTTCTCGCCCTACGGGCTGTCCAAGGCCCTGACCGCGCAGGCGTTCCAGTTCTACGCCCAGCGCGACGGATTCGGCCTCGGCAAGTTCGTGATCCCCAACCCGTTCGGGCCGTACGAGGAACCGCGGTTCACCGGCTACCTGATGAAGAACTGGCTGGCCGGGAAGGAGGCATCCTGCTCCCAGCCGTCCTACGTCCGCGACAACATCCACGTCTCGCTGCTCGCCAAGGCGTACGCCGATTTCGCCGGCCGGCTCCCCGCGGCCCCCGGATTCACCCGCCTCGGCCCGATCGGCTACGCCGAGAGCCAGGGGGCCTTCACGGTCCGGATGGCCCAGGAGATGCGACCGCGGCTGAAGCTCCCCTGCGCGGTGACCCTGGCGAAGCAGGCCGAGTTCCCGGAGCCCCGGGTCCGCGTCAACACCGACATCGTCGACGTCGACGCCCTGGGCTGGGATGACGCCGGGGCCTGGGACGAGATGGCCGACTACTATCTGAAAGCCCACGCCGAGGCGGGGGCTCGCTAGGGCTTCCTGAGGCCGGTAGGGCGCGGCTCCGGCCGGAGCAGCGCCCAGCCGAAGATCAGGCCGTGACGGGGGACAGGGGCTCCCCGACCGCCTCCTCGCCCCGGAAGAGCGCCACGAGCTTGCCGGCCTCGGTCGAGGCCCTGTGCCGCTGTGCGACGCGGGCCGCGCCGGCGGCTCCCATCCGCTCGAGCTCCTCGACGGGGGCGTCGAGCGCCTCGCGGAGGGCCTCGGCGAGGGCCTCCGCGGAACTCGCCGGGACGAGCCATCCGGTCACGCCGGGCTCGACCAGCTCCGGGATGCCGGCGACGTAGGTGCTGATGACGGGCCGCCGCAGCGCCAGGGATTCCATGATGACCACGGGCAGCCCCTCCGCGAAGCTCGAGAGGACCGTGGCGCGACAGTCGCGGATCAGGTCGCGAATCGTGGCGGTGCTCTGCCAGCCCGTCAGCCGGACCCGCCCCTCCATCCGGTTCGCGGCGATCAGCCGTTCGATCTCGCCGCGGAGCGGGCCGTCCCCCACCAGGATCAATTCGAACTCGACCCCTTCGGCGTGGAGCCGGGCGGCGGCCTCGATCAGGGTCAGGTGTCCCTTCTGCTCGACGAGCCGCCCGACGCAGACGATTCGACGCGCGTCGGGGATCGGGCCGGGATCGGTCTCCAGGAACATGGGATCCAGGCCGCAGCGGACGATTCGGATCTTCGGCCACTGGTCATAGGAGACCCAGCGGCGCACCTGGCTCCGGCCGTACTCGCTGATCGCGGCCACGAACTTCGCCCGCCGGACCTTCTCGTCCAGCCCCAGGCCCAGGGGGGCGTCGAATTCCTCGGGGCCGTGCACGGTGAAGCTGTAGGGGGGGCCGCCGAGCCCCCGGCAGAGGGCGGCGACGGTGGTCGAGTTGGTCCCGAAGTGGGCGTGGACGTGATCGATGCCCGCCTCTCGAAAGGAGTCGACCAGGGAGCAGGCCTCGGCGAAGTAGATCAGGTGCCGGATGATCCCGCGGCCGGCGCTGCCCGCCCGGCGGCCGAGCCGGACCGCCAGGGCCAGGGTACTCCAGAAGGCCCGCGGCCGAGAGATCGCGGAGGCCAGCATGGCCCGCAGCATGCCGAGGGCCCCGGCGTCGAGGACGACCCTGGTCTTGCGACTCTCGGCCTGGTCGAGGGGGTCGACGATCGTGTCGTCCCACCGCCTGAGGGTGTGGCGGAGCACGTCGATCCCCCGGGCTTCCACCTCCGCCAGCTCGCGGCGGATGAAGCTCTGGCTGTTCATCGGGTAGATGGGGACCAGGTAGGCGACCCGGGGCGATCGCTCGTCCACGGCGGAGGTTTGCGGCTCTTTCACTTGGTCTTGATTCCCCGGGGCCGGTATCGGTCGCCTTCGGCCGGTCGACCATCAGCGTATGTCGGCGTGGAGTTCGAGGATCAGGTCGGCGGCGGCGGCGAGGTCCGGGGCCGTCAGGTAGGGGGCACGGTCCGGCCGCTCGCCCGTCGCGTCGGGGGCGAGGAGGATGGTGCGGCAGCCGGCGTTCAGGCCCGCCAGGACGTCGGAGATCAGGTCGCCGACCATCCACGAGCCGCCGAGGTCCAGGTTCAACGCCGCGGCGGCCTCCAGCAGCATACCCGCCCCGGGCTTGCGCCGCGACGTCGTCGTCATGGCCTGGTCCTCGCCGGGGGGCGCGTCGGGGCAATAGTAGATCGCGTCCAGGGCCGTCCCCTCGCGATCGAGCTGCCGCTCCAGCTCGGCGTGGATCTCGTGCAGCCGTCCCTCGGTGATCATCCCGCGGCCGACGGCGGATTGGTTGGTCGCGAGCACGGCGACGAAGCCGGCGCGGCGAAGCCTCGCCAGGGCGGCCGCCGCGCCCGGGAGGAGCCGGACGAGGCTCGGGTCGGACAGGTAGGAGACATGCTCGATCAGCGTGCCGTCCCGGTCGAGGAAGACCGCCGGGCGCGAGCGGCTCTCGCCTGCGGCGGGGCCCTGAGGGGTCGTCACGGCGTCCTCTCCGGCGGGGGGGCCGGGCGATCCGGCCGTCGCAGGAGCGTGCCGGCGATGAAGCGGCCGTTGCGGACGTAGCGGGTGAGGAGCTTCCGGGGCTCGCTCACGAGCCGGTAGAACCACTCCAGGCCCACCTTCTGCATCCAGAGGGGTGCCCTGCCGAGCCGGCCGGCGGCGATGTCCACGGTCGATCCGACGGGCACGCCGATGACGGGTATCCCCAGGTCCTCCACGTTCTTGAAGAGCCAGCGCTCGCCCTGGGGCTGGGTGGCGGCGAGGAAGAGCAGGTGGGGCCTGGCGGCGACGATCCTGGCCTTCAGGTCCTGGTATTCCTCATCCGACTGGTCCTGGAACCGGGGCGGGCAGGCGGTGTCGACGATCAGCCCCGGGTAGCGCTGCCGGAGGTTGCCGGCGGCCACCTCGGCGACCCCCGGGGCGGCCCCGGCGAGGAAGACGCGGAAGCCCTCGCGGGCCGCGATCTCGCAGAGCGTGAAGACCAGGTCGGCCCCGGCGACCCGCTCCGGCAAGGGGGACGGGCCTCGCCGCGAGGCCCAGACCACCGGCGCCCCGTCCGCCAGGATGAAGGCGGCGCGAGCATTGATCTCGCGCAGGTCCGGGTTGTCCCGCGTCAGCATCGCGTAATGGGTGTTGGCCGTGATGAAGTAGGAAGGCTTCCCCTCCTCGATCAGGCCGCGGATGGTCTCCAGCGTCTCCGCGTAGGTCAGGGGCGTATATGGGATCCCCCACACCCAGACCGGCTCCTTGATGCCCCCGACTTGCGTCATATCTCCGGTTCCCGCCCTTTTTTCTTGACGCCCGCGAAGTCCTGGGCCGGCGGGATGATCGCGAAGACCGGGCGCGGTTGCTCGGCCTCCGCCTCCTCGCCCCCGGACAGCCAGGTGAGGATCAGGAGCTCCAGGCCGACCAGGATCAAGGCGGTCGGCATCATCAGGTAGCCGGCCCAGTCGTGCGCGATCCTGTGGGCCGATTCCCCGGTCGTCAGGTAGTAGCACCACCCCGTCGCCACGATCCGGATGATGTTGCTGATGAGGGCGATGGGCAAGGCGCTGGCGAGGATCACGATCCGCTTCCAGTTGGGCATCGGGAAGAGGATGACCGTCGCCGTGACGGTGGCCGCCAGGGTCATCAGCATGGACAGGCCGTTGCAAGCCTGGGCGACCTCGAGGGTCCGGGACTGGGGCGGCGCATCGGGGACGTGGATGATGTTCCCGTCCGCCTTCACGAGCAGGCCGGTGAGGAGCATGATGAAGACGCTCCCCATGGTGGCGAGCCGCTGGAGCGGCATCGTGATGAACTGATTGACCGTCCTGGGCAGCGGGAGCATGAACAAGAGGAAGGCCACGGCCGGCCAGAGTCGCCTCAGCAGGGGCCAGCCGCCGATGATGAGCAGCAGGGAGGCGACCGCGGGGATCAAGGTCACCGTCTCGACCCACTGGGAGTTCTTCTCGTAGGCGGCGGCTCGCACCGCGAGCGTCGATGCCAGCAGCGCCCAGCTCCACCAGGGGCCGTACCCGACCGTCTCGCCGGCCCGCTCCTCCTTCGTCTCGCCCATCCGCTGCCAGCCGATGAGCAGGGCGATGGGGATCACGAGTATGCCGTGGGAGTAATTCGGCTCGGTGGTCCAGACGTCGTACAGGCCCTGGAGATTCGGCCAGTAGGCCCAGGTGAGGCTCGCGAGCCCGACGGCCGCGGCGATGAGCCGGGGCTCGGCGGCCCGGAGGCGCTGGAGCGGGGCGAGCCTCGAGGTCGGGGTCATGGCATCGGCGTTGAGAGAGGGGAGGTGGGGCAAGGCTGGGCTCCTGGACGTCATCCGGCGGAGGGCGATGAGCTTGCGGCCATGGACCGGGCCCACATCGGACGCGTCGGCTCGACCCGTTCGTCGGCCTCGACGCACACTCTCCGATCGTCCTCAAGGCAAGTCTAGATCGTCTCGGCCGGGTCGGCCTGCGGGGTCCTCTGGCGGTTGTACGTGTAGCGTCCGTAGTAGGAATCCGACGTGCGAAGGCCGTTGATGACGGTGCCCAGCACGGGGATGCCCGCGTTGTCGAGCTGGCGGCGAGCCCTCTCCACCTGGGGGGACCGGCTGACCTCGAACCGGGTGGCCAGGAGGGCGCCGTCGGTCCAGCGACCCAGGGCCAGGGCGTCGGGGACCGGCAGGATCGGGGGAGAGTCGATGATGATCATCTCGTAGGTCTGGCGGAGCTGGGCGATGATCATGGGGAAATTCCGGCCCTGGACGATCCGGCTCGCGTCCGGCGTTGGCGTCCCCGCGGACAGGAGATGGAAGGTCCCTCCCTGCACCGGGATGACCAGCTCTTCGACCTTGGCGTCCCCCTGGAGCGCGTCGCTCAGGCCCGGGCCTTCCGGGACATCCAGGAGCGGGCAGAGGGCCGCGCGGCGGAGGTCGGCGTCGATCAGGAGCGTCGAGATCCCGGCGTTGCCGCACCGGGCCGCCAGTTGGGCGGCGAGGGTCGTCTTGCCCTCACCGCCGACGGCGCTGGTGACCAGCACGCAACGCCCCATCTCCGCCTCGTGGTGGTCGCCGCAGACGGCGAACCGCAGGTGATCCAGCCGCTGGATGAAGCGGTCGATCTGGTCGTCGCTCCCCGACCGCCCGATCGCCCGCTGCTTGGGGATCGGCGGCAGGGCGTAGACCTCGGACTGGACCCGGCTCGACAGCGCGTCGGGGTTCGCCACCCGCTCAGCGCGGATCTCGAGCAGCAGGAAGAGGCCCAGGACCGCCCCGAGGACGACCACCGGGAGGATCGCCATGAACTTCAGCCGCTTGTTATTGAAGGTCTCCTTCGGCGCCCTGGCGGGGTCGATTCGGGGGATCGTCACGGCCGCCTTGTCCTGGGTGAACTGCAACTGGAGGATCCGCCGCTCGATCTGCTGGGCGGCCGAGGTGAAGTTCGCCAGCTCGGTCTGGTAGAACGTGGCCTGGACCGCGTCGCTGTTCGAGACGGTCTGCTTGATCTCGTATTTCGCGCTCAGCTTCGTGAGCATCTCCGCCTTGGTCTTCAGCTCGGCGATCTTCTGGACCAGCTCCTGCATCGATTCGCCCCGCTGCGGCGGCGCCGTGCCGCTCGTCGTGACGAGCTGCAGCCGCTGCCGGATCTGCTCGCTCTTCGAGGGCCACATGTCCTCGTATTGCTTCTTGAGGGCATCGAGGCGAGCCAGGGTCGCCTTCAAGGCCGGATCGCTCGCCCTCTTGGCGACCTTCCGGACGTGCTCGTACTCGTCCTCCACCTCCTTGATCTGGTTGCGCACGGCGATGACTTCGGGATCCCTCAGGAACTCGTCGTCGATCTGGGCCTTCGTCACCTTGGCCGTCTCCTCGCCGGCCGGGGGCACCACGTCCGGCGTCGCGGACGCCTGGGCCTGCATGGCGGCGAGCCTCGCCTCCGCCTCGATGAGGTCGAAATTCGTGTCCAGGAGTTTCTCGTGGGCGCTCTGGAACTCCGTCATTGCCGCCTTGTCGAAACTCGGCTGGGCCTCGCCGGGCGTATCCCCCTTGGCGCTGGACTCCTTCTTGACCGTGATGCCCCCTTTTTGGGCCAGCTTGAGCAGGTCATCCTGCCGGCGCTTGATCTGCGGGTCGATCGCGGTCTTCCGATACTCCTGCAGGGCCTCGACCTCGTCCTTGGCGGTTTTCCGTTGCAAGCTGGTGATCTTCGGCGGGATGACCTGGGACGGGTCCGGCTGGGTCGTGAGCTTGTAGGCGTTCGCCACCGCGTTGACGACCTTGGCCGCCTCGTCCGGGTTGGTGGACTCCAGCGAGATCCGGATGAACGTGGTGTTGGGGATGATCGCCACATCGAGCTTCCGGCGGAGATCGATGAGCTGATCCTTGGAGTCGGCGAACATCGAGAACTTGGCGATCGCGGGATCCACGATGAAGGCCGCGTCCAGGACGGGGTCGCTGGTGACCGAGATGAGCTGGGTCTTGAGCCATGCCGGCTCCGAGCCGCTCAGGGTCTGATTGCTCACCGGGACGAACGGGTCGTTCTGGTTGGATTGCACCTCCACCAGGCTCGTGGCCTGATAGGTCGGCTCGACGAGCGAGTAGATCAGGTAGACCAGCGGTGCCGAGACGATGATCCAGACCAGGAGGATGCGCCACCAGTTGCGGCCCAGGCCACGGAGGAGCTGCTGGCCGTCGATCGCGGACGACGAGGAGGCGACGGGGATTGCGTCGATCTCGCGGGGCGCGATGACCTGGGCCGGGGGCCTCGCGGGGGCGGGCTGCCGGGCGGGCAAATTCGCGTCGATCCTGTCGGGGGTGTTCATCGTGGGCTCTACTCGGTGGGGTTGAGTAATCGAGGCGATCCGCCCATCTCTTCTCGTCGGGGGGGCCGCCGGCCCGCTCGCCGTCGCCCTGACTCACTGGCGCCGTGCTCTCTCGCCGCGGAAGTCCCCTAGCTTCACAACCTGGTTCCGCGAAAGTCAATGCCTCTGGAGGCGGATCGGACTTCCAGATCCCGCCGGGATGCCTATCGACATCATCGCCCCACGGTCGGCGCATCCGGGGACCCGGACGGCGGAGGCCGTTGGATGCATGGGTTATTTCTTGGCAGCCCCGCGCCGCTCGATTTCGTCGACGATCAGGCCGAGGAGCCTTTCCGTCTCCTTGCTGGCGGCATCACCCCCGTACGGGTGCTGGACCTGGATCTTGAACATGGACGGGTGATAACGGAACGCCTTCCAGTTCTCCTCCATGTCCACGTCCCATTTCCCGGAGTTCTTGAACGAGTGGTAGACCTCCCGGGTCTCCGTGGAACGGCCGAACAACTGCCTTTGGAAGGTGGCGGTCTGACCCGGGGCGAGGGCGGCCGGGACGGTCACCCGATCGGCATGGGACCTGATCTCCATCCCGCCGGCGGGGTAGCAGACCTCCGGGACGTGTCCCCAGACCGAGACGGCCAGGCCATAGAGGACCATCACGTCGGCCGTCAGCCCCGTCTTGCTATCGGTGTAGGTCCGGATCACGTGGTCGCTGGCCCCGGCGACGCGGGCGATCTCCGGCTCGAGCACCTGCTCCGACCCGGGCTGCGCCTGCCAGGTATCGAACGAGAGCGGCAGCTCGATCAGGGGGAACGGGGAGGCCTCGCTCCCCTTGCTCAGGGCGGCGAACTGCCAGTCTCGCCAGTAGCGGATCCCGCCCGAGACCGCGATCAGCGCACAGACCAGGGCCAGCCGCTTCCACTCGAAGTGGACCGCGGCCTTCGGGACGTCCTGGACCTTCTGGGGGAGTTCCACTGTGGCCATCACAAAACCGTCCATTTCGGGGTGCTGCTACGTCTCACCCTGAGGGCGGGAAAGCTCCCGTGGGTGCATGCCCGCTTCATCGCACCATTATTATTCATTGTAGGACACCGGCGCTCAAGATCGTGTTGCCGCTTCGATACATGCTCGTCCCGTCGATCCATGAGCGTCCCGGGGCTCCGGCGGAGGTCCTCTCGTGGCACCATCGGGGCCGCCCCGGTATCATGGCCGTCGCCGAGACGAGGTGTCCGCGGGGCGGGCCCGGCCCGGCCGGCGTGGGCTCCCTCCTCGAGGAACACCCCCCGGCGAGTGCCCCGGGCGGTCACGGAGGATCGGCCCGTCGAACCCCCGAGGGATGCTCGATGACCGCGATTCTGGGGATCTCCGCCTTCTATCATGATAGTGCTGCCGCCCTGGTGGTCGATGGCGAGATCATCGCGGCGGCCCAGGAGGAGCGGTTCACGCGGGTCAAGCACGATCCCGCCTTCCCTTCCGGGGCCATCGCCTACTGCCTGCGAGAGGGGGGGCTGGCCCCCGGGGATCTCGACTATGTCGCCTTCTACGACAAGCCGCTGACGAAGTTCGAACGCCTCCTCGAGACCTACCTGGCGTTCGCGCCGGCCGGCTTCCGCAGCTTCCGCCTGGCCATGCCGCTCTGGCTGAAGGATAAGCTGCACATGCGGCGGACCATCCGCAAGGCCCTGGGCTTCCCGCCCCGCGCCCGGCTCATCTTCGCCGACCATCACGAGACCCACGCGGCCAGCGCCTTCTTCCCCAGCCCGTTCGACGAGGCGGCCATCATCACCCTGGACGGCGTCGGCGAGTGGAGCACGACAACCTTCGGCGTCGGCGAGGGGAACCGGATCCGGCTCACCGATCATATCGCATTCCCCCACTCGCTCGGGCTCCTCTATTCCGCCTTCACCTATTACTGCGGCTTCAAGGTCAACAGCGGCGAGTACAAGCTGATGGGGCTGGCCCCCTACGGCCGGCCCGTCTATAGGGATATAGTCCTGGAACGGATGATCGACCTCAAGGATGACGGAAGTTTCTGGCTGGACATGGATTATTTCCAGTATTGCCAGGGGCTGACGATGACGGGTCCGAGATTCCACGACCTCTTCGGCGGGCCGCCCCGCGCCCCGGAGTCGGACCTCGAGCCGCGGCACATGGACCTGGCGGCGAGCATCCAGGCCGTGACCGAGGAGATCGTCCTGCGGATCGCCCGCCACGTGGCGGCAAAGACCGGCAAGAAGCACCTGGTCCTGGCCGGCGGCGTGGCCCTCAACTGCGTGGCCAACGGCCGGCTGCTCCGCGAAGGACCGTTCGAGGACCTCTGGATCCAGCCGGCGGCCGGCGACGCCGGCGGTGCGCTGGGTGCCGCGCTCTTCGTCTGGCACCAGCTCCTGGAGAAGCCGCGGCGGGCGTCGGCCCGGGATTCCCAGAAGGGGAGCCTCCTGGGGCCGCACTTCGATGCCTCGGCCGTGGCCGAATTCCTGGCCGACAAGCCCTCGGGCGGCCGGCGGTTCGATCGCGAGGAGGAGCTGGTCGAGCACGTCGCCGAGCTGCTGGCCGAGGGCAAGATCGTCGGCTGGTTCCAGGGCCGGATGGAGTTCGGTCCCCGAGCCCTCGGGGCGCGGAGCATCCTCGGCGACCCCCGCTCCCCGGCCATGCAGGCGACGATGAACCTCAAGATCAAGTTCCGCGAGAGCTTCCGCCCGTTCGCCCCGATCGTCCTCCGCGACCGGGCCGCCGAGTGGTTCGAGATCGAGCCCGGCCAGGAAAGCCCTTACATGCTCATCGTCGCCCCGGTCCGGGAGGAGCGCCGGGTCCCGATCGACGCCGAGGCGCTCAGGGTCATGGAGGACGATCCCGACCTGCGCCGCCGGGTCAACGTGGTCCGCTCCGAGATTCCGGCCGTGACCCACGTCGACTACAGCGCCCGGCTCCAGACCGTGGACGAGGACCGCAACCCGCGGCTGACGCGGCTCCTGGAGGCCTTCGAGCGGCTGACCGGATGCCCTGTGCTGGTGAACACAAGCTTCAACGTCCGTGGGGAGCCGATCGTCGGCTCCCCGGAAGACGCCTATCGCTGCTTCCTGTCCACCGACATGGATGTGCTGGTCCTCGAGGACGTCGTCCTGATCAAGGACGAGGCGACCCGCCAGGCCGGCGCGGCGGCCCGCGAGGAGTACCTCGCTCAGTTCCAGCTCGACTGAACGAAGGGCCCTACCGCCGCGGCAGTGTGATCGCGGGGCGTTCTGGTACAACAGTGATGGCGGCTGGTCGATCAACCGAGCCCTTTCGATCCGGAGGACGCGGAAGTCATGCAGTGGTCTGATATCCAGTTCCGGCCGGACGCTCGCACGCTCCGCCAGTTCGCCGGGCTCTGGCTCGTCTGCTTCGGCGGACTCGCGGCCTGGGAAGGATTCGGCCGCGGGCATACCACCGCGGCGACGGCCCTGGGAATCCTGGCCCTGGCCGTCGGCGTACCCGGATTGCTCCGACCTCAGGTCTTGCGGCCGATCTACGTCGGCTGGATGGTCCTCGCCTTCCCGATCGGCTGGACCATCTCGCAGATCATCCTCGCCGTCATGTACTACGGGCTGTTCACGCCGATCGGACTGATATTCCGCCTCATCGGCCGGGATTCGCTCCATCGTGCCCGCCGCCCCGGGCAGGCGACCTACTGGGCGCCGAAGGCCACCCCGACTGATCCCCGCCGTTATCTCAAACAGTTCTGATCCATCATCTCCCGCGGGATGCGACGACCATGAGCCAGACGACCGACAAGCCCGTCAACGAGACCGAGAAGGCCGCCGCCAGCGAGTTCGAGAAGCTCGCCGCCGCCCAGCAAAGCGAGAGCCTCGTCAGCGAGTTCCTCGCCTTCCTGGCGGAGAACAAGAAGTGGTGGCTGCTTCCGATCGTCGTCGTGATGCTGCTGCTGGGCGTGCTGATCTTCCTCTCCAGCACCGCCGCCGCGCCGTTCATCTACACCCTCTTCTGAGCCCGGGCCTCACTCAAGGCCATGGCCCAAGCCGAGGGGTCCGGCCCCCTCCTCCCACCGCAGGTGAGGGATGGGGGAGGGGGCGATCGCCGTCGCGAGTCGCGGCGTGATCGTCACTTCGCCTTGCCCTGCGCCGCCACCGCCGCGGCCGCCTTGGCGATCTCTTCCGGGTCGCCCAGGTAGTAGTTCTTGATCGGCTTGAGGTCGGCGTCGAGCTCGTAGACCAGCGGCACGCCGGTCGGGATGTTCAGGGCGACGATCTTGTCGTCCGGGATGTTGTCCAGGTACTTCACCAGCGCCCGCAGGCTGTTGCCGTGGGCGGCGATGATGACCTTCTTCCCCGCCTTGATGGCCGGGACGATCTCATTTTCCCAGTACGGCACCACCCGCGCCACGGTATCCTTCAGGCACTCGGTCAGCGGCAGCTCGGACTTGCTCAGCCCCTGGTAGCGGGGGTCGGAGCCGGGATAGCGCGGGTCGGACTCCTCCAGCGGCGGGGGCGGGGTGTCGTAGCTCCGCCGCCAGATCAGGACCTGCTCATCCCCGTACTTGGCCGCCGTCTGGGCCTTGTTCAGCCCCTGGAGCGCCCCGTAGTGCCGCTCGTTGAGCTGCCAGGCGTGGACGATCGGGATCCACATCTCGTCGAGCTGGTCGAGGGCCGTCCAGAGCGTCCGGATCGCCCGCTTGAGGACCGACGTGAACGCGATGTCGAAGGTGAAGCCGTCCGCCTTGAGCAGCTCGCCGGCCTTCTTCGCCTCGATCCGGCCCTGGTCGGAGAGGTCCACGTCGGTCCAGCCGGTGAAGAGGTTCTCCTTGTTCCAGACGCTCTCGCCATGTCGCAGCAGCACGATCTTGGTCATGGGTTCTCCAGCCATCGAATAGCCCGGTTTCCGCCGGCAATTCCCGCCATTGTCCGGTGCCGGGGCGAGGCGGTCAACCGGGCGACCGATGCCGGCCGCTGCCCCGTGTCCCCACCCCGCGGGCCGAGATAGACTCGGGGCCGGGATCGGACCGCTCGCCTCCCCGAAGGATCCACGCCATGCCCTCGCCGTGCCTCCGCTCGCTGCCGTCCCGGCTCGTGCCGCTCGTCCTCCTCGGCCTCGCGGGCCTCGCCCGCTCGGCACCGCCGGCCCGGGACGTCGAGCCCCGGGTGAATGAGCTGCTGGCGAGGATGACCGTCGAGGAGAAGATCGGCCAGCTCCAGCAGCTCGACAGCGTCCCCAACACCTGGGCCATCCGCGACGAGCACCGAGACCTCGCCTCCCGGGGCCTGGTCGGCTCGTTCCTGAACATCCGCGGGGCGAAGGCCATCAACGAGGCCCAGCGGCTGGCCGTGGAGAAGTCCCGGCTCAGGATCCCGCTCCTCTTCGGCTTCGACGTCATCCACGGCTACCGCGTCATCTTCCCGACCCCCCTGGCCGAGGCCAGTAGCTGGGATCCCGCCGTGGCCGAGCGGGCCGCCGGCATCGCCGCGGCCGAGGCCGCCTCCACCGGCCTGAAATGGACCTTCGCCCCGATGGTGGACATCGCCCGGGATCCTCGCTGGGGGCGGATCATGGAGGGCTCCGGGGAGGATCCGTACCTGGGCTCGGTCCTGGCCGCCGCCCGCGTCCGCGGCTTCCAGGGGGACGACCCGGCCGCGCCCGACCGCGTCCTCGCCTGCGCCAAGCACTGGGTGGCCTACGGCGCCGCCGAGGGGGGCCGCGACTACAACACCGCCGAGCTCTCCGAGCACACCCTCCGCACGACCTACTTCCCGCCCTTCCGTGCGGCCCTCGATGCCGGGGCACAGACCTTCATGTGTTCGTTCAACACGATCGACGGCGTCCCCGCCTCGGCCAACCCGTTCACGCTGACGAAGGTCCTCCGCGACGAGTGGCACTTCGACGGCCTCCTCGTCAGCGATTACGAATCCATCAAGGAGATGATCGCCCATCGCACGGCCGCCGACGGGGCCGACGCCGCCCGCCAGGCGCTCAACGCCGGCGTCGACATGGAGATGGTCAGCCGCCTCTTCGCCGAGCACCTGCCGAAGCTCATGGAACAGGGCAAGGTCCCGCCGGCGAAGCTCGACGAGGCCGTCCGGCGGATCCTCCGCGTCAAGTTCCGCGCCGGGCTGTTCGAACACCCCTACGTCGATGAGTCCCGCGAGGCGAAGGTCGTGGGCGCCCGCGAGCACCGGGCCGCCGCCCGCGAGATCGCCGCCCGCTCCACGGTCCTGCTCAAGAATGACGGCGGCCTCCTCCCGATCAAGCCCGCCACCCGCGCCATCGCCGTGATCGGCCCGCTGGCCGACGACCCCGATGCGCCCCTCAGCCACTGGCGGGGCGACGGCCGCGTGGAGGACACGGTGACGCTCTTCGCCGGGCTCCGGTCGAAGGTGCAGGGCAGGGGGGACGTTCAGGTCACTTACGCGAAGGGCTGCGACATCGAGGGGGACTCGGTCGACGGCTTCCCCGAGGCCGTCCGCCTGGCCCGCCAGGCCGAGCTCGCGATCGTCGCCGTCGGCGAGTCCTCCGCGATGAGCGGCGAGGCCGGCTCGCGGAGCTCGCTCGACCTGCCCGGCCATCAGCTCAACCTCGTCAAGACGATCCAGGCGACGGGCGTCCCCACGGTCGTGGTCCTGTACAACGGCCGGCCTCTCACCATCGGCTGGATCGCCGACCACGTCCCGGCGATCGTCGAGGCCTGGCTCCCCGGCACCGAGGGGGGCAACGCCCTGGCTGACGTCCTCTTCGGCGACGTGAACCCCGGCGGGAAGCTGCCGGTGACCTTCCCCCGCACGGTCGGCCAGGTGCCGATCTATTACAACGCCCTCAGCACCGGCCGGCCCGCGAAGGCTGACAATCGCTACACGTCGAAGTACATCGACCTCCCGTCCGACCCCCAGTTCCCCTTCGGCTACGGCCTCAGCTACACCCGCTTCGAGCTCTCCAGCCTGACCCTGAGCGCAAAGTCGATCGCCCCCGACGGCAAGCTCACTGTGTCCGTGGACGTGAAGAACGTCGGCGACCGGCCGGGGGACGAGGTCGTCCAGCTCTATCTCCGCGACGAGGTCTCGAGCGTCGCCCGCCCCGTCAAGGAGCTCGCCGGCTTCCGCCGCGTCACGCTCCCGCCGGGCGGCACCCAGACCGTCCGGTTCGAGCTCGGCCCCGACCGCCTGGGCTTCCTCGACGCCAACCTCAGGTTCGTCGTCGAGCCCGGCCAGTTCCAGGTCACCGCCGGGACCAGCAGCGTCGGGGGGCTGACCGAGGGGTTCGAGGTCGCGGGCCCCTGACTGGAGTGATTGCAGTGACCTGCGGGAATCGATAGCGCTCGTCAACGCCTCCTCTTCCACGTGATCAAGACGGTGAGGTCAAATCCGGCGCTTGATTTATCGGCACGTTAACGGCAAGATAACGGCAGTAAACCCTCTCGCGAAGGTGCCGCAGCGATGCCGTTCCAGCCCAACTATCGGATCACCGACCGGGCCGCGACGTACTTGATGAGGATCGGGGCGGCCCGGCAGGCCGTGGAGGATTTGCCGATCACGGCCGCGGTGCTGGCCGGACTCCGCGAGACGGCGCGGCGGTTCTCCACCCACTATTCCACGAGGATCGAGGGGAATCGGCTCACGCAGGAAGAGGTCTCCGCGGTGATCGAGCGGCAGGGGTCCATCCCTGGCCGGGAGCGTGATGAGGCGGAGGTCCTCGGCTATTACGCGGCACTCGAACAGATGGAACGTTTCGCGGCTCAGAACGAGGGCGTCACGGATCTTCAGGTGCGGACCCTCCATGCCCTGGTGATGGCCGGGGGCAAGGCGGCGAAGAAGCCCAGCCCCTACCGCGGCGGGCAGAACGTCATCCGCGAGAGTGGGAGCCGCCGAATCGTCTACATGCCCCCGGAAGCCAGAGACGTCCCCCGGCTCATGAATGAGCTACTCGACTGGCTCAGGCGGAGCGAACGCGAGGACGTGCCGTGCCCAATCCGCGCGGGGATCGCGCACTATCAGTTCGCCACCATCCACCCCTATTACGATGGGAATGGCCGGACGGCGAGGCTGCTAACCACACTGATCATGCACCGTGGCGGCTACGACCTGAAGGGGCTTTATTCGCTCGAGGAGTACTACGCTCGCGACCTTGCCGCCTATTACCAGGCCCTCACGGTCGGGCCTTCGCATAACTATTATCTGGGGCGTGCGGAGGCCGATATCACGGGCTGGGTGGAGTACTTCTGTGCGGGCGTGGCCAACAGCTTCGAGGGCGTCCGTCGCCGGGCCCGGGAGGCCGCGGATCGCGACACGAAGGACGCCTCGGCCGCACTGCGTCGACTTGACCCCCGCCAACGCCGGGCCCTGGATCTCTTCCGCCGCTCTGTCGTCATCACCAGCCGCGACGTCGAGGGCCTCTTCGGCATCTCCCAGCGAATGGCGCGAAACGTCCTCTCGTCCTGGGTGCAAAGCGGCTTCGTGATTGTCGTCGACCCCGCCAGGAAATCGCGGAGGTATCGGCTGTCCCCCGAATACGAAAAAATTGCCCGGAGTAATCCGCCTTCATATTCTGTCCAGACAGACTAGAGTCCAAGGAGTGTCGTCATGGCCTGGAAGCTCGCCGAGGCAAAGAACCGCCTCACGGAAGTGGTGAACCTGGCCCTGACGGAGGGGCCGCAGACCATCACCCGGAGGAATGACAGGGTGGTCCTCATGTCCGCGGCGCGGTACGAGGAGCTGGTGGGAAAGCGGCCGGATTTCAAGGACTTCCTCTTCTCAGGACCTTCCTTTGAAGGACTCGACCTGGAACGCGACCAGAGCCCGGCGCGGGATGTGGACCTATGAGAGTGTTACTCGACACGTGCACGCTCGCCGAGATCCGCAAGCCCCGGGGTCAGGCATCCGTGAAGGCCGCCGTGCGCGCGGTGCCCTCGGAGGAGCTTTACCTCAGCGCGATCACTGTGGGCGAAGTCATCAAGGGATTTGCCCTGCTCGCACCAGGTAAGCAGAAGAAGGCCCTCTGGTCGTGGTTGGATTCGCTGGAGAGCCAGTTTGCGGAACGTATCCTCGGCATCGATCTCGAGACCGGAAGAGTCTGGGGCGAGTTGACGGCTCGGGCCCAGAAGAAGGGGTTGATCATCCCGGCGCCCCATGGCCTCCTGGCCGCGACGGCTCTCCGCCACGGGCTCCACATCATGACCCGGAACACGAAGCACTTCCAGGTCAGCGGGGCGCTCCTCATCGACCCCTGGTCGGGTGGTTAACGGCTGCGAGGCTTCATGAACGAGATCGACGAGGCCCTGAAATCGGTCCTCGATCGCCCCGGCGACGACGCGGCGAAACTCGCCTATGCGGACGCCCTGGCGACTGGCCGCGATCCCCTCGGCGAGTTCATCCGACGCGAATATGAGATCGCCGGGGCGGCGCGGGATGAGGACGAGACCCTCGGCCTGCAGGACCGGCAGGTCGCCCTCCTGGACGCCCATCGCGAAGCCTGGCTCGGGCCGCTGGCGGAAATCGCCGAATGGGTCCATCTCGAGGGGGGCATGGTCGGCCAGGTCCTCCTCGACATGGACGCCTACCTCGCCCACGGCGACGCGATCCTCGGCCGATTCCCGATCCGGTCGCTTGCCATCCGCGGAGCCCGCGGCCGGGTGGGCGATCTGCTCGCGAGTCGCTGGATCGATCGGATCGAGTACCTGTCGCTTCGTCCCGAAGGGGAGTATCGCGAGGGGCTCGGCGACGAGGACGTGATTGAGCTGGCCGCGAGCGACCGGTTGCGCAACCTTCGCGGGCTCGCCTTGAACTACAACGTGCCAATCGGGCCGCGGAGCGTCGAGGCAATCCTGGATGCTCCCTGGTGCGGTCGGTTGGAGCTGCTCGATCTGGGATGGTCGTCGGTGGGAGACGAAGGGGCCGCGCTCATCGCCTCGAGCGACCGCCTCGACCGCCTGCGTCGCCTGAAGCTGTGGAACACGAAGATGGGGACGGCCGGGGCGTGCGCTCTCGCCGACTCGCCGACGCTCGCCCTCCTCGGGCTCACGGAGCTCGACTTCAGGCTGAACGATGAGATCAGTCAGGAGGGGAATGCCCGTCTGCTCTGCTCGTCCGCCCTGGCCCGCGTTGAATCCGTGGGCCTGGACTGTCCCATCGACACCGAGTTGGTCGACGCCTTCGTAAGGTCGGATTCCCTGGGATCCCTGAAACGGCTCGAGTCGTCCAATAGCTGGTCCATCGACACCGACTCGCTCCGCCGGCTGGCCCGATGGCCCGGGCTGTCGCGCCTGGACAACCTGATGTTCGTCCTGAGCGGGCTGAACGACGAGCAGCTCGAGATCCTGTCGAGATCGCCCTGGCTGGGGGACCTGAAGTCGCTCTGCCTCTCCGAGACCCGCGTGACCGACGAGGGCGTCGAGCGGTTCTGCCGCTCCCCCGCCTGGCGCGGGCTGACGAGCCTGGGCATCGACCGGAACCGTCTGACGGAGCGATCGGTCCGGGCCATCCTCGGTGCCGGATGGTTCCCTCGGCTCCGGTCGCTCGACCTCCACGCGTCGTACACGATCGGCGACGCGGGGGCGTCTGTCCTGGCCTCGTATCGGGGACCGACGCGGCTCCGCACCCTGACCCTGAGCCTGGGGGGTATCGGTGACGCGGGCGCCCTGGCGCTTGCGGAGGCGCCGTTCGCCTCGCAGCTCTGGAGGCTCTGGCTCCGCGGCAACGACGCCATCTCGACGACTGCGGGCGATTGCCTGAAGGGGCGCCTGGGCGGTCGGGTCTATCTTGCTCGTCCCGATCGCCGACCGACGGTCACCACGGACTATTTCTGGAGCTGATCAGCCGCGACGAACCGATCCTCGCTTTCGGGAGCCCTTCGTCAGGGCGCCGGATCGGACGCTCGCCTTCGGCTTCGCCGGCTCGGTGGACGGAGAGGCCGGAGCGGGAAGGGCGCGGATGGTATCCGTGCCCTCGTCCTCGGATGCCGCGTTGCTCAGCTCGGCCTCCAGGTCGGCGATGGTCGGCAGGCTGCCGCGGAGCGTTTCGGGCAACGATTCGGAGAGCGTGAAGCCGCTGATGCCGATGGGCTTGTTGATGTCCCGAAGGGCGTACTCGGCCACGATCTTCCCCTTGCTCTTGCAGAGGATGATCCCGATCGTCGGTGCGTCCTGGGGGTGCCGGAGGAGGTCGTCCACCGCGGAGAGGTAGAAGTTCATCTTCCCGGCGTGCTCGGGCCGGAACTCCGTCGCCTTCAATTCGATCACCACATAAGCGCGCAGCTTCAGGTGGTAGAAGAGCAGGTCGATGAAGAACTCCTCGCCGCCCACTTCGAGTCGATGCTGACTGCCCACGAACGCGAAGCCGACCCCCAGCTCCAGGAGGAACTGGCGGATGTGCTCCATCAGTCCGCGCTCGATCTCACGCTCGCGGGCAGCGTCGCCGAGCGTGAGGAAGTCGAAGTTGTACGGGTCCTTCAGGATCTGCTCGGCGAGGTCGGATTGCGGCTTCGGCAGCGTTGCCGCGAAGTTGTTCAACGCCTTCCCCTGGTGGCGATAGAGGTCGGTCTCGATCTGGATCTCGAGGATGTTCCGGCTCCAGCCATTCTCGATTGTCTTCCGAATATACCAGACCCGTTCATCGGGGTCCTTGACATGGTCCAGCAATCGGACGTTATGGCCCCACGGAATTTGTGCAACAAGCTGTTGCACAATTGGCTCCTCCGGCCACGCCTCGGCGAAGGCACGCATGTATTTCAGGTTCCGCGGGGAGAACCCGGACATCTCGGGGAAGGCCCGCTTGAGGTCCTCGGCCAGGCGATCGATGACCTTTGCACCCCAGCCCTGGTCTTCCTGGCGGGTCAGGATGTCGCGTCCGATCCCCCAGTAGAGGAGCACCAGCTCCCGGTTGACGGCGACGGCCGCTCGCAGTTGGGCGGCGCGGATGCGGTCCTTCAGGCTCACGAGAAGCTGATCGTAGCCTTCCGGCAATCCGCTGGGGCCCGAGGGCGCGACAACCGGCTCGAGTTTCGACGGCTTCTTCCTGCCCATGGCCTGCTCCGAACCTATCGACCTTGCTGCAATCCTATCACATCGGTACGAGGCCGCTCCTGAAGCCGATCCGGAATAAGTTGATGGTGTTCAGTGGCAGTTGTAGGATAGCCGGCGTGGGCGGCGGTCAACGTTCTCTTCTCAATGAGGTCCGCGATCGTGCCCGAGGCGATCCTGCCGGCCTGGTTGGATGACGCTCGGCGGTACTATTGCGAGATCGGCGGCCCGAGGGACACCGTGCGCGTTCTCCTGGTCGATGGCGACGAGGAGAGCCCGGAAAGGCCGTGGCCCCTCCGGCTGCGGCTCGAACCGGCATCGCGGTTCTCGCGGCGGATACGCGTCCTCGACGCCGAGGATCGCGAACGGGGCGTCATCAGTCGGGCGGGCCTCGTCCCCGGCGCGAGGTATGCGATGCGGCGTGGCGATGAGGTCGTCTGGACGCTCGCGATCCGATCGATCCTGCTGAGACGTCACGCCCTGGACATAGCCGGGGGCGAGTCGTGGACGTTCGAAACGCCCTTCTTCAATCTCCGCATCCGCGGGATCACCCGCGGCACGCCGGGGCTGCTCGGTGGAGTCGGCCTTTCGAAGCGCCAATGGTGCCTGGCGATCGAGCCCGGCCGCGATACGCCGGACCTGCTGGCGGCCATCGCGTTCCTGCATCGGCGGTGGTGGCACTCTTGAAGGCAGACTCCCGGAGGTGGTCAGGGAGGCGTCGTCACGGCCTCAGCGGCGTCAGCACGATGTCGCGGTATTCGATGGGGGCGCCCTCGGACTGGAGGCAGATCGCGCCCTTCGTCACGTTGCAGTTGGTCGCCTCGTTGACGAGCTCGCCGTTGACCTTCACGCGGAGGGTGTCGCCCTTGCAGGTGATCTCCATCCGGTTCCACTCGCCGATCGGCTTCTCGGAGCCGTCGGTCAGGTTGATGTGGCGGCGGTCCTTCTTGCGGGTGGCCTCGTCGGGGACGTCGAGCTCGGTGCCGATGACCCAGAAGTCGCCCGCGTTGTCCTTGAGGAGCTGCACCTCGATCGACCGGGGCCAGATCCCCAGCGCCCGGGGCGTCGTCGCGTGCACGAGCACGCCGTTATTCCCCCCCGCGGTCCCCGCCGGCCAGCGCCACTCGAGCGTCAGCGTGTAGTCGCCGTATTCCCGCTCCGTCTTGAGGTATCCCACCGGCTTGCCCGTGCACTTCAGGACGCCGTCGGCCACGCTCCAGGTCCGGGCCGGGTCGGCCCCTGCGCCGTCGAGGACCGCCGTCCAGCCGGTGAGGTCCTTGCCGTTGAAGAGCCGGGTCGGCCCGTCCTGGGCCAGGGCGAAGGTCGTCAGGGTGGCACTCGCGGCGAGGAACAGGGCATACTTCACGGGAGACCTCCACGGGAGCTTCGGGGGATGCGGCAGGTGGGCCGGCGTCGCGGCCTGATCGCGGATTATAGCCGCGACGGAGCCCGCCGCCAGGACCGGCCGGGGATCGGAATTTCCGCCGATTTCTTGCAAGGCCCGGGGAGTTCCCGCGATAGGATGGTCGCGTGCAATTCACCGGAGGTGATCGTGGAGAATCCGACGCCGATGCGGACCAGCGCCAGCCTGCTGGGGAGGCTGCGCCTGGAGGCGCCGGGCCCCGGCGACTGGGACGACTTCATGCGCCGGTACGGGCCGATGATCCGCCAGTGGTGCCGGCGCTGGAAGCTCCAGGACGCCGATGCCGAGGACGTGACGCAGGATGTCCTGGCTCGGCTGGCGTCCCGCCTCCGGACGTTCGAATATGATCCGTCGAGGAGCTTCCGCGCCTATGTGAAGACGGTGGCCCACTTCGCCTGGTGCGACCTGATCGAGTCGCGGAAGCGGCCCGGGGCGGGGGGGACCGGCGACTCCGCCGTGCTCGACCAGCTCCACGGCCTGGAGGCGCGCGACGACCTCCAGGCCCGGCTCGTCGACGCCTTCGACCACGAGGTCCTGGAGGAGGCGACGGCCCGGATCCGGTTGAGGGTGGAGGCCCGGACCTGGGACGCCTTCCGGCTCACGGCCGTGGAGGGGCTCTCGGGCGCCGAGGCCGCCGAACGCGTGGGGATGTCGATCGCGGCCGTGTTCAAGGCCAAGAGCAAGGTCCAGAAGATGCTCCGCGAGGAGGTCCAGAGGCTCGAAGGGGGACCGTAAGCGTGCCGATCGCCTGCCCGACGCCCGAGATGTTCCGGAAGATCCTCGACGACACCCGCACCGATGGCCCCGAATGGTCGGAGGTTGAGACGCACGTGGCCGGGTGCCGGGCCTGCCAGGATCTGCTGGAAAGGCTCACGGCCCCCGCGACCGAGGCCGGCGGCGCGGAGCCCTCCTGGAGCGGTCCCCGATCGGCGGCGGTGGCCTCGCCGTCGGCCTTCCCGACCGAGGCCCGCGCCGGCGGCGAGGCCGCGCCGGTGTGGGCTTCCGTCGCCGACGCTCCGTTCTCGATCCCCGGATACGCGATCGAGCGCGAGCTCGGGCGGGGCGGAATGGGGGTCGTCTATCTCGCCCGCCAGACCGACGCCAACCGCCTGGTCGCCGTCAAGATGGTCCCCGCCGGCCGCGGCCGCGCCGAGGACCTGGTCCGGTTCCGCTTCGAGGGGGAGAGCCTGGCGCAGTTGCGGCACCCGAACATCGTCCAGGTCTACGAGGTCGGGGCCGTCGACGGCCGACCCTTCTTCTCGATGGAGTACGTCGCCGGCGGCAACCTCGCGACGTCCCTGGCGGAGGGGGCCCGCTCGCCGGCCGAGGCCGCGGCCCTGGTGGAGACCCTCGCCCGCGCCGTCCATGCTGCGCACCAGTGCGGCGTGGTCCACCGCGACCTGAAGCCGGCCAACATCCTGCTCGACCCCGGCGGGACCGACGGCTCGGCACCCGTCCCCAAGATCACCGACTTCGGCCTGGCCAAGCGGGTCGGGGACGACAGCGGGCTGACCCAGACCGGCCAGATCCTAGGGACGCCCGGCTACATGGCCCCGGAGCAGGCCTCCGGCGGCCGGACGGTCGGCGTCCCGGCGGACGTCTACGCCCTGGGCGCGATCCTCTTCGAGGCCCTCACGGGCGGCCCGCCATTCCGCGGCGAATCGCCCTGGGACATCATGATGAAGGTCGTCCACGAGCCGGCCCCATCCGTCTCCCGCGCCCGCGCCGGCCTGCCGCGAGACCTGGACGTCATCTGCGCCAAGTGCCTCTCGAAGAAGCCCGAGGACCGCTATCCGAGCGCCGACGCCCTGGCCGAGGACCTCCGGAGCTGGCGCGAGGGCCGGCCGATCGCCGCCCGCCGGGTCGGGATGGCCCGAAGGTCCTGGCTCTGGGCCCGCCGCCATCCGGCCTACGCGGCGCTCGGGATGCTCCTGGCGGCGTCGATCGTCGCGGGGGTCGCGGGCGTGTACGTCCAGTGGGGCCGCGCCGAACGCCACCTGGAGCAATCCCGCCGGCGGCTCGACCTGGCGATGCGGGCCATCGAGTCCTTCTACACCGGGGTCAGCCGGGACGTCCTCCTGAAGCAGCCGGAACAGAGGGACCTGCGGGCCTCGCTCCTGAGCACGCCGCTGGACTTCTATCGGTCGCTCCGCGGCGAGCTCGAGTCGGGCGGCGAGCCGGACCGCGCCACCCTGGTGCTGCTGGTCAACGTCCTCTCGCGGCTGGGCCGCCTCAACGAGGACGTGGGCCGCGAGTCCGATGCCCTGGAGGCCTACGGGCAGGCTGCGGATACGGCTCGCCGCCTCCTCCGGGATGATCCTCGCGACCGCGCGACCGGCGGGGAGCTGGCCGAAACCCTGATCAGGGCCGCCGAGATCCACGCCCGGACGTCGAGCCCTGAGCCTGCTCGTACCGAACTGGACGAAGCCCTCGGACTCTTCGACGGCCTGCTCCGCGAGGAGCCCGACGATCCCGTCCTGCTGAACGGCCGGGCCTCCTGCTTCCTGACCCTCGGCGACATCGAGTGCGACGCGCAGCACTTCGAACGCTCCGAGGATCAGTACCTGAAGGCGATCGCCATCCGCGAGGGGCTCGTCGCCCGGCATCCCGAGAACGTCAAGGTCCTCAACAGCCTGGGCGCGACCCAGAACAACCTGGCGATCCTCTACGCCCAGTGGAACCGCCTCGAGGATGCCGGCCGTCGATTCCGCGAGAGCCTGGAATCGCGCCGACGGCTCGCCGCCCGCGAGCAGGGCGAGCTCCAGGAGAACCTCCGCAAGCTGAGCTCCTGCCTCAACAACGTCGGCAGCTTCTGCCAGAACACCAACCGGCTGGCCGAGGCCCCCGCCTATTTCAAGGAGGCCCTATCCATCCAGGAAGCCCTGGTCCGCGACCATCCCACGGTCGCCCTCTACCAGGATGACCTGGCGGTGACCCACGAGAACATGGCCGGCTATGAGGCGGCATCGGGCCGGCGCGATCGCGCCCGCGCCGAGTACACTCGGGCGCTGGAGATCCGCGAACGCCTGGCCGCCGACCACCCGGCGTCGCTGGACTACCAGGCCCGCCTCATCCTGAACCGGGCCGAGCTCTCGGAGATCCTCCTCGACGATCGCGATTTCCCGGGGGCCGAGGCCGAGGCCCGCGCGGCGGTCGCGGCCGCCGACCGGGCCGCTCGGGTCCACGCCGCCGCGGCCGAGCTCCGACGGCTCCGCGCCGAGACGTCCCGGCACCTGGGCGACGTCTTCGCCGCGACCGGCCGGTCGGCCGCGGCCGATTCCGCGTACTCGTCCGCCCTGTCCCTGCTGGGCGAGCCGGGGCAGGGGACCTGGACGGCCGAGGCGCGCCAGGACCGGGCCCGCGACCTGTTCCGCCGCGGCGCCTCGCGGGCGGCCGTCGGCCGCCGAGAGCCGGCCGCGGCCGATCTCCGCGAGGCCCTGACCATGCTGGGATCGCTGCTGGCGGAGCAGCCCGGAGTCTCCCGATATCGCATCCTGGCCGCATCCGCCCGGTCGACGCTGGCCGAGTCGGTCTTGCGAGAGGCGCGACGGGGCGGGCGTGAGGCCCTCATTCCGGAAGCCCTGGGGGACTCCACGCAGGCCGCCGAGGACATGGAGGCCCTCCTTCGCGATGAGCCCGGCGACGAGGAGGCCCGAGACGAGCTGGCCCGCGCCCGGGCCGGCCGCGCCGTGGCCCTCGAATGGCGCCGCCAGCTCCCCGAGTCCCTGGCCGAATGGGACAAGGCCCTCGAGGCCGTCCCCGAGCGTTCCCGCCTCTCCATCGCCCGCGGCCGCGCCGCCACGCTCTGCCTGGCCGGCCGGGTCCCCGAGGCGATCGAGATCGCCCGGTCCTCCTCGGGCCCGCAGCCCGAGACGACGGCCGAGCGCGTCGCCCTCGCGCGGATCTACGCCCGTGCCGCGAGATCCGCGGAGGCCGTCGCCGTCCTCGCGTCCGCCGCGTCCGCCCCCGACCTCGGCGACGGCCTCGCCTTCCGCGCGCTGCTGGACGATCTCGACTTCGAGCCCCTCCGGCTCCGCCCCGACTTCCACGCCGTCGTCCAGGGGCTGCCGCTCCCGGGCGAGGTCTTCGCACCCTGACGCGTTCCGGCGGGGTGCGGATCTCTCTTCGCTGGTTCGATTGCCACCTACCGGGGCGCTTCGGCGGGCTCGAGGCGATAGATCAGGTCGCCCGAAGGTTGACTGTCCATCTTCGAGTCCTTCTCGCCGCCGTCGTCCCTGCCATCCTTCCCGATCGAGTACACGATCGGCCGGCCCGCCACGACGGTCATGCGCATCGGCTTGCCGTCGTAGGGATCAATCGGGACGTTCTTCAAGCCGGCCGCCCTGGTGGCCGCCGACAGTTCGCGGGGAGTCCGGCCCCGGGAGCTCAACTGCGAGTGCCGCAACGCGGACCAGCATTCCCAGCCGCGGAGGATCGCCGTCTCCCGGGCAATCGCCTGGCTCAACGTCGTCAGCGACGCGACGTTGGGCTCGAGGGCCTTGACCACGCGGCCCAAAGGATCGTCTCCGCCCCTGGGCTGCACCGCGGCGATTTGACGCAGGCGGGCGGCGAAAGGGACGCCGTCCAGGGACAGGGCCGCGCGGAACGCGGCGTTGAGATCGTTCACCGAGCGTGACAGTTCCTCGGCGGTCGTCCGCGCCAGGATCGCGTCGGCATCCGCGGGGAGCGAGCTCGCGGCGGCGGGCGTCTGAATCAGGGCGATGAATGTCCGGACGACCGGGCCGGCGGTCTTGACCCCCATCTCCCCGAGCCATCGGGCGACTCCCTTCTGGTCCCGGATCAGGGCGTGCAGGTTGACGCGGCTGATGAGGTATTCCGCGCGAAGCCCCTCGACGTAGGAATTCGCCGACTTCGACTCGTGATCGGCCAGGATCCTGATCAGGTGCTCGCAATGCGACGCGCGCACCTTGGGCGCGGCCAGTATGGGCGGGATCATCTGATCTCCGACGATGTGGACGATCGCGGCGGATGTGAGCTGGGAAATCAGGAAGCCGCGAGGTTTCAGGTCCCGGGCGAGCCGGAGCACCGCCTCGACGTCTCGCAGGGCCGCGTTGATGTCGTCCTTCTCGATGTCTCGCCGGACCCGCAGCGACGCGATCCGGGCCACCTGGCGTGCGTCCTGGACGTGGGGGAGCAGCGACGTCATCCCGAAGCCCGCGTCGAACACGCACGACTCCCGCCGCTGCGCGGCGGCGAGCTTGCGGAATCCGTCCGCGTACAGGCCGATGACCTCGTCGATCGACGCCGGAGACACCGATCCGGGGTCCTTCTCGATCGCGCTGTTGAGCTTCTGGTAGCGCCTCATCCGATCATCGGCCGCCTCGCGTCGGCGGCGCTGCTCGGCCCCCGCGGGGAAGCAGGCGGACGTGGCCGCGCCGAACTCGGAGAGCGCGTCCAGGTACAAGGGCGCGGCGTTCCGGCTCGAGGGGGGCATGGCGAGGAACCGGGCGACGTCGAACGGCGCGCCGGCCTCGATCCCGTCGGGGAGCTTCTTCCCGGCGCCCGGCAGGCTCGGGTACGACCGTCCCGACTCCTGAGCGAGGAGGCGGCCGGGCACGAGGCTAGATACCAGGCCGGCGGCGGCCAGGGTGAAGACCATCCGGCGACTGACGGCGTGCCGGATCGGGGTCCAGGAAGATGCGTGAACTCGTGGCATGTTGGCTCCTTGCTGGGCCGGCGTGAAGGCGGACGAAGTCTCGACGCTCGCGTCGTCGTCGGGTTGCTCCGGGATCGGATCTCATCGACGTGCTCAACCTTGCCCCCCCGAGAGGAGGGCTATCTCGTGGTCGCTCCCCCGGTTTGGGCTCCGGGCCCCCGGTCGAGGGAGTCCCAGACCCGGATGGTGTAGTCACCCGATCCGGTCGCGATTCGAGTCCCGTCCGGGCTGAAGGCGACCGCGTGGACGTAGTCGCCGTGGCCGTGCAGCGCCGCGACTTCCCCGAAGGTCGTGAGGTCCCAGAGTCGCGCCGTGCCGTCGTCGCAGGCCGTCGCCAGGCGCGTGCCGTCGGGCTTGAATGCCAGCCCGTAGACCACGGCCCCGTGCCGCAGCGTGGCAAGATGCCGCTGGGTGGCGACGTCCCAGAGTCGCACCGTTCGGTCCCGGGACGCCGTCGCGACCCTCCTCCCGTCGGGGCTGAAGGCGATCCTGTTGATGAGCTCGGCGTGGGCCTTGATCGTCGCCGTGGCCCGGCCCCGGATCGCGTCCCAGAAGCGGAGGGTGCCGCCCCAGTCGGCCGAGGCGATGAGCCCGCCGTCGGGGCTGAACGACGCGTCGCTGACCTCGGCCTCGTGGCCCGAGAGGCTGGTCGTCGGCTCTCCGGTCTCGGCGTCGAGGAGGAGCACGGTCCGGTCCTGGCCGCCGGTCGCGGCCACCAGGTTCCCGCGCGGGCTGAAGGCGACTCGATATTCCACGAGCTGCTCTTGCCGCGGCGCCAGGCGGCGGGACCAGGCCGGGGTGCCCGTCGCGAGGTCCCAGGCGTGAATCCAGCCATCCCGGCCGATCGACGCGATCCTGCGGCCGTCGGGGCCGTAGGCGAGCGCCGTGACGGCGGAACCCTCATGGCGGAAGACGGCCTTCTCCCTCCCCGCTATCGCATCCCAGAGGCGGACCGTACCGTCCCAGGCCCCGGAGGCGACCGTACGCCCGTCGGGACCGAACGCCACGTCGTAGACATAGCTGGTATGCCCGATCAGCAACCCGCCCTGCAGGGCGATGCCAACGTCCCAGTAGCTCACCCTCCCGAGCTCGTCGGCCATGGCCATGGCCGATCCATCCTGGCTGAAGGAGAGTTCCCCGATCCGGCGGCCGCCGCTACGAAAGACGCCGAGCGTGGTCCCTTCCGCCGTGTCCCAGACATGGACGGTGCGGTCGGAAGATGCGGCGACGAGCCGGCGACCGTCCGGGCTGAAGGCCAGATTCTGGACCGAATCGCGGTGGCCGCGAAAGATGGCGAAGGGTCGGGCGAGCGTCAGGTCCCAGAGCCGCACCGTCTTGTCGGCCGACGTCGACGCCAGGGTCTTCCCGTCGGGGCTGAAAACAAGGCCTTCGATGCTGTTCTTGTGGCCGACGAGGACGGTGGGAGGACCTTCGCCGTCGATGTCCCAGAGGCGGACCAGGTTCGCGGGATGGCGGCTCCCGACGGCGAGGCGCCGCCCGTCGGGGCTCACGGCGGCGCACATGGGGTACTCTCCGGGGACCTTCCAGCGGCGCACCGAGTCCCCCGTGGCCGTGTCGCGGAGGTCCACCACCCCCTCTTCCACGTCCACCCCCACCAGGCGCCGGCCGTCCGGGGAGAACAGGGCGTAGTGTGACCTGAACCTCGCGAGGGATCGGCCACGGCTCAGGTCCCAGAGGATGACACCCACGTCGCCGGAGCATGAGACCACCCGCGAGCCGTCGGGGGTCATCGCGAGCCGAAACACGCTACCCCTGTCGTGGGAGAAGTCGCCGACCTGACGCCCATCGGCGACGGCCCAGACGCGGACCATCCGGGCGGCGGATCCGGCGGCCACCAACGAGCTGTCGCGGCTGAATACGATCGAGGATACCGCCCCCTCGAGCCCCCGGAGGACGAGGCGATCGGCGCTCGCTCCGGGCGCCCGCAGCCGGACGTCCGAGCCGCCGGCCACGGAATACGCGATCAGGGCCCCCGACGGGGCCAGCTTGACGATCGATGCGGGACCATCGCCGGGGTGGAAGACCGACTGGTGATTGTCGAGCTGGGCGGCGAGGTGCCGCCACTCCCAGTCCCGATACTCGTCCGGGGCGTCCTCGAGGAAGTCGAGCGCGACGTCCAGGTTGTTCAGCTCGATCTGTGCGGCCGCGGCGACGACCGCGGCCCGGTAGCGGGCGCGACGCTCGGCGTCGCCCCGATTCGCCGCTTCGAGGGCGGCGGCCTCGGCACGGTCGCGAGAGCGGGCCGCATCGGCCCAGAGGACGGTGAGCCCCGCCAGGGCGACCACCGTGACCAGGGCCAGTGCGATGGAGAGCAAGGCCAGCGAGGGACGCCGGCGCGCCCATTTCACGAGCCGGGTCAGCGCGGTCGGGGGTCGCGCCAGGATGGGTTCGCCGACGAGGTATCGTCGGAGGTCCTCGGCCAGGGCGCCGGCGGTCGCATACCGACGGGCCGGTTCCTTCTCCATCGCCCTCAGGGTGATGGTCTCGAGGTCGCGCGGAAGGCTGGCCCGCAATCGGCGCGGGGCCACGGGCTCCGTGGAGCACAACGCCTGGAGCACCTCGATCGGCGTGTCGGCCACGAACGGCAGCCGGGCGGTGAGGAGCTGGTAGAGCATGGCACCCAGGGCATAGACATCGGCCGCCGGGCCGGCCAGGGCGCTGTGGCTGGCCTGCTCCGGCGCCATGTATTCGGGCGTCCCCATCGCCAGCCCCGTCGAGGTGAGGGAGGCCCCCCCCTCGATCGCCCGGGCGAGTCCGAAATCGGCGATCTTGGGGACGGCCCCGGACAGCGAGCCGCTCCGATCGCCGCCGGCATCGGTCTCGAGCAGGATGTTCGACGGCTTCAGGTCGCGATGGACGACCCCGTTGAGGTGGGCCGCGTCGATCGCGCGGGCGAGCGCCTCGACGAGTCGGGCCGCATCCTCCGGCGACCAGGGGTCGATGCCGATCCGATCGGCCAGCGTGATGCCCTCGACCCATTCCATGACCAGGAAGGGGTGGCCCTCGTGGACTCCCGCCTCGTAGACCCGGACGATGTTGGGGTGCTTCAGCCTCGCCGTCAGCTCGGCCTCGCGCTGGAATCGTTGGCGTTCGGCCTCCGAGGCGAAGCCTCCGGACAGGATCATCTTGAGCGCCACCAGGCGGCGCAGGCCCCGGTGTCGGGCCAGGTAGACCACCCCCATCCCGCCCCGACCGACCTCCCTGAGGATCTCATAATTGGCCACCTCACGGGGCGGGCTGGGAGCTTCGGGCACCGGCGCGCGGTCGGGCGAATCCGGAGAGAGCCTGCGACGAAGGGCCCATGCCTGCCGACGACGTTCATCCGGGTCGGTCGCGGGGCGGTCCGAGAGCGTCGCGGCTTGCTTGAGCCGGCCCAGCAGCCCGTCCCCGGAAACGATGGCGTCGACCAGGTCGCGGCAGGTCTCGCAGAGGTCCAGATGCTCAGCCACTCGATCCAGGTCGCGGCCATCGAGGGCACCGGCGGCGAAATCGCCGAGTAGATGGGGCTCCGGGTGGACGGATGTATCCGGCGTCAAGGGATCGTCCTCAACAGCAAACCGATCTTCTCTCCATGAATCGCGCCGGGGGCGAGCAACCTGACACGAATTGGCTCGACGCGGGCGCTTGGTCGGCGGATCGGCACTCGGCCGACCTAAGGAATCTCGTCGATCAGGCCCCCGGCCACTTCCCGGAGCCGGCGCAGCACCCGGGATCGCGCCGTATAGACGGCGCCCACCGACAGCCCCAGCTCCTTGGCCGCCTCGAGCCCCGTCGCCCCCTCGAGCGCCACCCGGCGGAACGCCTGCATCGTGGCCGGCTCGAACTCGATTTCCATCATCTCGAGCAGGCATTGGAGCAGGTGCCGGTCATGCTCCTTCTCCCAGAATTGCCAGAGCTCGCTCTCCGGATCCTCGAGCTGCCGCAGGGCCTCGTCGGCATCGGGGCCGCCCGGAGTCCCGACCCGACGGGCGGGCGACCTCCAGAAGTTGCAGCTATGGTTCATCGCGATCGTTCGGATCCAGGCCCGGAAGGCTCCTTCGCGTCCGCTGTGATTGAACGTCGGCAGCCCGTGGTACACCGCGACGAAGATCTCCTGGACCAGGTCATCCACGTCGCGAGCGGCGATCGACTGGCGATGGAGCCATCCGACGATCAGCGGCCGATAGAGCGTGTGGAGGTCGTCCCAGGCGCCCTGATCGCCCTCGCGTGCCCGGATCAGCAGACTCTTCCGCGTCACATCCACGGTCGAGCTCCTCTGCCCTTTGCTTGCCGACATGACCTGTGAACCATTATGGCGCTTTCATCGAGCTGCTGTAAGGTCCGAGAGGCCCGACTCGATTTCATGGTTGCCAGGCCGCCACGACCGGCCTTCCTGCGGCGAGCCCCGTCCGGGCCGCCAGACCTGGAGATTTCGCGTGTCGTCGGGGACGCGCACGCCGATGGATCGCCGCGCGTTCTTGCCGCGAGCCCGGCAACGAATGCGACCCCGCAGACCGTCCCGGTCGAGGGGAACTCCTCCGCGCCGGTCGTCGCATAAGGGGTCTCTCACGAGGTCGAATCCAGCCGGAGGGACCATCCTCCAAGAAAGGAGAGAGACGATGCCGCCCGCCGACCCCGCACATGACGAACCGACGATCGGGACGGCCGTCGTTCCGGATCGAGACCGGGCCGGGTCCGGCTCGATGCATGCGATCCCGGCGATCGTCGCGCACGGCATTCCGACGCGGAGATCGCCGCGGCGAGGGATCATCCTCGCGACGTCGACGCTCGCGTCGCTGGTCGCGGGGGGCATCTACCTCGCGCCCACGATCCGGCGGGCCGTCCAGACGGTCTCCACCGAGGACGCATACGTGAACAGCCATGCGACGTTGGTGGCCCCTCGAGTGCAAGGCCAGGTCGCTCGAGTGCTCGTCGACGACAACATGCGGGTGTCCAGGGGTGACCTGCTCGTCGAACTCGCACGCGAGCCGTACCAGGCGCAGGTTGACATCAAGGAGGCGGCCGTCGCGAATGCCGAGGCCGAACTCAAGGCGGCCGAGGCCCAGGCCAGGGGCACCCTGGGCCGGCTGCGCGGCCTGAGCTGGAAGCTCCAGATCGCGGAAGAGCAGGTCGACAACGCCGTCGCCCTGCTGGCATCCCGCGTCGAGGTCCTGAAGAGCCGAGAGGCGACCATGGAACGCGCCGGCTCCGACTATCGGCGGGCGCGGTCACTGCTGGAACGCGGGGCGATCCCCCGCGAGGAGTTCGAACAACGGCTCGAGGCCCTGCGCGTCGCCGAAGCCTCGGCGAATGAGGCTCGGGAAGAGGTCCTCGAGACGCGGGCCACCCTCGGAATCCCCCCTCGACCCGAGAAGGGGGACCTGTCCGACGTCCCTGCCGATATCAACCAGACCTCCTCCGGCGTCCGCGAGGCGCTCGCCGAAGTCGTCCAGTGCACCTCGCAGATCGGCCTCCCCTGGATACCCACGACGGCGACGCCGAGGCAGGTGCTCGCGGAGTTCGTCAGCCGCGACAGGCAGGGGAAGATCGATCGGATGATGGATCGCATCGTCTCCGAGGCCCCGGCCGTCCGGGCGGCGATGAGCCGGCGACTCCAGATGGTGCGCGACCTGGAACGGGCGAAACTAAACCTTTCGTACTGCGACATCCGCGCCGAGATCGATGGCATCGTCATGCGGCGCAACGTCAATCCCGGGAACGTCGTGGCGGAATGCCAATCCTTGATGGCCATCCGTTCGCTCACCGAAATCTGGATCGACGCCAATTTCAAGGAGACGCAGCTCGCCGACCTGCGGATCGGCCAGCGGGTCGAGATCGATGCCGACATGTACGGGAGTCAGAAGATGTTCCGGGGCCGTGTGAGCGGCTTCTCATCGGGGACCGGACTGACGCTCGGGCTCCTTCCCGCGCAGAACGCCACGGGCAACTTCGTGAAGATCGTCCAGCGGCTTCCGGTCCGCATCGAGCTGGAGAATTACGATCCCGAGCGGGACACGCTCTTCGCCGGGCTGTCGGTGACACCCTATGTGTTCGTCCATGAAGCACTTCGCGGACCCTGGGCCGGTCAGCGGCTCCAGGGACCCCGGTGCCCCGACTCCAACGGCTCGGAGTGAGGACCCTCGCCATGACCGGCTTCCAACCGCCCCGAGCGCCTTGGCGGCAAACGCCCGGCCCGTGGCTCATCGCCGTGGCCGTCACGGTGCCGACGTTCATGGAAGTGCTCGACTGCTCGATCACCAACGTCGCCCTCAGCTTCATCACCGGCGAGCTGGCCGCGGCCGCGAACGACAGCGAGCTGATCATCACCAGCTACTTCTCGGCGAACGCCATCATCCTGCCGCTCTCCGGCTGGCTCTCGACCTACCTCGGGAGACGACGCTACTTCCTGATCTCGCTGGCCGGCTTCACGGCCATGTCGCTGCTCTGCGGGTTGGCAACCAACCTCCCCACCCTGATCGTCTTCCGGACGCTCCAGGGAATCGCAGGGGGCGGCCTCCAGCCGTGTACGCAAGGGATCTTGCTCGACGCATTCCCGAAGGAGAAACGCGGATCGGCGATGACGGCTTATGCGGTAGCCATCCTGATCGCGCCGATCGCCGGGCCGTCCCTCGGGGGGTGGATCACCGACAGCTATTCCTGGCGGTGGCTCTTCTTCATCAACGTGCCGACCGGGCTTGCGGCGCTGGCGATGTGTGCCGCCGTACTTCGGGACCCTCCGTACCTGAACGAGCAACGTGCGGAATTCCACCGCGAACGACGCCGGCTGGACTTCGTCGGGTTGGGGCTGATCACGATCGGCCTGGGCAGCCTGGAGTTCGTCCTGAGCAAGGGCCAGGAATGGGACTGGTTCGGCGACCCATGGTTTCGGGTCCACGGGCTCGTCACGGCGGTGGTCGCGGCGCTTTCCCTGGCCGTCTGGTGGGAGTTGCGCGTTGATTCGCCGGTCGTCGATCTCCGTCCGCTGGCCGACCGCAACTTCGCGGCCAGCGCCGTCATCCTCTGCTGCGCCTGCGGGGTGCTCTGTGGCGTCTCCACCGTGCTGCCCCGCATGCTCCTGGGCCTCTACGGTTACGACGCGCTCAACACCGGGCTGGTGATGTCCCCCTCGGGGGTCTTCTCGCTCATGCTGCTGCCGGTCGTCGCCGGCCTGCTCGGCCGCGGTGTCGATGCCCGTTGGCTGGTCGTCGTCGGCACCCTGATCATGGCGGCGGGATGTTTCTGGACGGCGCAGATGAACCTGTCCATCAGCCCCGACCGGGTGCTCTGGCCCCGGGTGGTTCGAGGGGTCGGGCAGTCGATCCTCTTCAGCCCGCTCAACGTCGTCGCCTTTGCCTCCCTGCCGCCGCGCAGTCGCGGGGCGGCGGCCGGCCTGCTCGCCCTCCTGAGGAACGAGGGGGGGAGCATCGGCACATCCATGGCCAAGGTGATCTGCGAGCGTCGAGAACAGCTCCACTATGAAAGACTGGGGGAATGGCTCGACCCGCTCAGCCCGAACCTCGACGATTCCCTCGGCGTGCTCCGGGAGAGCTTCCGCCACTTCACCGGCGATCCTGCCGGGGCCGACTCGATGGCCTGGAAGGTCATCTCCGACGCCCGGAGTCAACAGTCACTCGCGATGGCAGACTTCGACTGCTTCTGGGGTTGCGGAGTGCTCGCCCTGGCGATTCTCCCGCTCGTGCTCCTGATGAAGCGTTCCGTGGCCGAGAGCGGTGCGCATGTGGCGGCAGAATGACGCTCCGGAGGTCCATCGCCGAGTGACGTGACGTCGGCAAGCCCGGGATTCACGTCCCCGAGCGGCGGCCGTCGCCGGCCCGTCGCATCGGCGAGGCTGCAGGCGACAACGAACCATACCTGCCGGTCGACGGCGAGTCCGCGGTTCGTCGTCGCGACGTCCTCTGGCGGCAGAATCCCACGAAGAGACCCGCCGGAATTCTTCCTGCCGATGTGGCCGGTCTTCGAGGCGGATGTCGGTAGAGAGGTGACCGCGGTGGCGACACGAAGTGATGAACGAGACTGGACTCGCTCAGGTCGCATCACCGCCGGTGGAAGCGGCCCGATATTCGGGCCCGACCGTGTCTCCGACCGAGTCCCGGGCGGGCCTCGGAAGTCGACCGACATCACGTTCCAACCACCATTTCGGAGAGGGAGAATCATGCTGACCCGAAACACCCTTGCACCCCAGGACGCGAAGGAGAGCGGCTACGTCTCGCGGGCCCTGGACTCGGCGACGAGCGGCCTGTTCACGGCCTTCCCCAGCCTCTCGGACGGTATCGTCGGGGCGGCCGGCGCCCGCGCGAAGGAGAGCGGCTACGTCTCGCGGGCCCTGGACTCGGCGACGAGCGGCCTGTTCACGGCCTTCCCCAGCCTCTCGGACGGCATCGTCGAGGCGGCCGGCGCCCGCGAGCGGCGGGGGGACGAGGACCGTAACTCGGGCGCGGATATCCCCGGCTACATCGGCCGTGGCGTCCGAGCCCTCGTTTGCTGACATCATTCGATGCCTGAGGCGCGGGCGTGGGGATGTTGCAAACCCAACCCCCGCCCGCCCGCCCACCACCCTCAGCTTGCCGACGGACAATCCAGCTACCGACCATCGACCACGACGAGGATCTCTCATGGAGCCCGCGTTGCTCACCTCGGATCATCCCCTGTCGGACGCCCAGGGCGGCGACGCGCCGGGGCGGATGATCGACACCCTGATCTTCAAGGTCGCGTCCCGGTGCAACATGAATTGTCGGTATTGCTACATGTACAACCTCGCGGACACCACCTGGAAGCTCCAGCCCAGGTTCATGTCCGACGAGGTCTTCTCCACGGCCATCGGCCGCTGGAGGGATCACGTGCGTGGCCGGGGAGCGAAGCATCTCCACCTGGTCCTCCACGGGGGCGAGCCGCTGCTGGCCGGGCCCGATCGGCTGGACCGCTGGATGACCCTGGCACGCCGCGAGCTGGACGACCTGGAAGTCCCCTTATCGATCGGCATCCAGACCAACGGGCTCCTCATCGGCGACGAGTCCTGCGAGGTGTTCGACCGCCACGGGGCCGCGATCGGGGTCAGCATCGATGGCGTTCCGGGGAAGGGGGATCTGCTCCGCATCGATCACGCCGGAAGGCCGACCGGGAGCCGCGTCGAAGCGAGGCTCCGTTGGCTCGTCTCGTCGCGCTGGCGCCACACCCTGGGAGGCATCCTCTCCGTGGTCAACGTCGAGTGCGACCCGATCGAGACGATGGAGTACGTGATGAGCTTCGGTTCCAGCACGTGCGACTTCCGCCTCCCTCTCTGCAACCACGACAGCCCGCCATCGCGCCCAGGATGGGACACCGACGGCACCTCGTACGGGCGCTGGCTGGCCCGGGTCTTCGACCACGCCATCGAGAATGACGTCCCCTGCCGGGTCCGGATCCTCGACGCGGTCATCAACGCCGGGGTCAACCGGCACGCCTATCAGAGCCTGATCGGCAATTCCGAACTCTCGCGGGCCTGCGTGATCGAGACCGACGGCAGCTACGAGTTCACGGACAACCTGAAGTCCGCACGCGAAGGGATAACGAAGACGGGTCTTTCGGTCGCCCGCCACACGCTGGACGACTATTGCAGGCATGCCGGGGCCTGGTCAGAGCAATACGGCCTGGGAGGCATGGATTCCCCGGCGCGGCGCTGTCGAGACTGCCCCGTCTGGAATCAGTGCGGCGGCTTCTACTACGCCAACCGGTTCCGCTCCGCGAACGCCTTCGCCAACGAGTCGGTGTTCTGCTCCGACCTGAGATACCTGTTCGATCATGTCAGAGCCCGCATTCAGGGGCGGTAGCGGCCGGCGAGCCCCTGACCCGGCGCAGGATCCCGAAGCCGGAATGATCGATACCCGACGGCTCGGCCCGCCAGCGGATCGGCGTCCAATCCGGTTCTCGAGCCTTCCGCACGGTTCGAATAAGGTTCCCGACGTCGCCGACGATTCGAAGGGCGATGGACATTCCTGGAAGGAGAACCCATGCCGGAGGGCCGGCGGCGACGCCGGCAGAGCGATGATCTCGGATCGGTCGGGTGGCTCCGTTACGCTCTGGATCAGGTCCCTCAAGGCCGGTGACGAACGGGCGGCAAGCTCGCTTTGGCGGCGGTACTTCGACACCCTGGTCCGATTGGCTCGGGGTCGACTCCGCAACGCGCCTCGGACGGTGAGCGATGAGGAGGACGTCGCGCTGAGTGCATTCCACTGCCTTTGCCGGGGTGCCACGGCCGGTCGATTTCCTCGCCTCGATGATCGAAACAACTTGTGGCGTCTCTTGACCACCATCGTGTCCCAGAAGGCCGTGGATCAGCGTCGTCAGCAGGGGAGGGCAAAGCGGGGTGGAGGGAGGGGCATCGTGGCGACCGATCTGAACCAGGACGGCGATCCCCTGGCGCTGGTTGCCGGCCGCCAGCCAGGTCCCGAAGTTGCCGCCGCTTCGGATGAGGATTATCAGAACCTGCTTCGCCGGCTCGGGGACGACGAGCTTCGTCGGATCGCGGCCTGGAAGCTGGAAGGCCGTGACAACGACGAGATCGCCCGTCGGCTCGGCTGCAGCCCCCGCACGCTCAGGCGGCGGCTCGGTGAGATCCGCGAGGCGTGCATCCTTGATCGCCACCTTCGGGGCGAATAGGATGCTCGCCGTCAGGTCGTTTCGATACCTGCTTCCGCCTCACGAGCCGCAGCGACTTGCCCGGCAGGCCGATGTCGCGACGGCGTGAGCCCTGTCGCGACCGGAGACGAGATGTCCCTCACCGACCTTGCCTGGCTCGCGGCGGCTGCATACGCCGTCCACATCCTCGAGGAGTTCTCTCTCGACTGGCGCAATTGGGCCCGGGCGGTCATCGGCCTGCCGGTCGAGTGGGCCGACTTCTACGTCACGAACGCGGTCGTCGTCGTCCTGGGGCTCGTGCAGGCGAACCTGGCGGCGACGCTTCCGATCGCTCCGCTCACCTACGCGGCCCTGATGCTGATCAACGCGACGTTCTTCCATGTCCTGCCGGTGCTGGTCAAGAAGGGGCGGTTCTCGCCGGGGCTATTCACCGCCGTGCTCCTGTTCTATCCGGTCGGGATCGGGGTCTACTGGCGGGCGTGGTCCGACGCTCGGCTCGACGCCGGGGGCGTCGTCCTTTCCGCCGCGATCGGCGCCGCCCTGATGGCGATGCCGATCGTGTTCCTGCGGATCAGGTCCCGGCCGTACTTCCGTCAGACTCGATCGGATCCTCTCGGGCCCGGATCGGTTGGGCCGGACGATCGAAAATCGCCCCAATCGGGGCCTTGACCGCCGGAGTCTCCCGCTTCACGCCCCGGGCTGGCGGCGCCGAAATGCCCGCGAAGGGCCAGGGGCGTGGTCGGGTGGCCGCATGTCGACGGATCGTCCTCCGTGGAGAAGCCTCGGGGCACGCGTTCAGTCGCGAGGCCCCGCCTGGGATCGTCGTCGCGCGAGGACCGACCCCGCGAGGATGGCGACCGAGAACAGGGCCAGACTGGACGGTTCGGGGACCGTGGCGATCACCCAGTTCGCGCCACGGAAGGCATCGGGAGTGGTATTCCATGCCGTCGGCGCGAAGTTGAACGAGCCGAGGTAGAACGGCGTGAGGGAATTGGACCAGTGGATCTCGTCGATGAGATGCGCACCCTGGGGGGCGCTCAACAACTCGAGGAGATTCTGAGTGGCGTAGCTGCTGGTCGGCGGCAGATAGAGCGCGGTCGGAGTCGCGACCAGTGAATCCTCGATGACGACGTTCGCGCCGCTGTCATTCGAAGTGAACGTCTCGCTGTAGCCCGCCTGCGAGACCGTCACCGACCACGACGTGATATTGCCCGCCGTCAGGTTGCCGATCGTGCCGTCGGTGGTGATGGTCCCGGTCACGGCGAAGCCATTCTGGTAGGCGGGAAAGTCCAGGATGTTGTAGGTGATCGACCCCGCCGAGGCGTGGTCGACGCTCCCGAGGAGGAGGAGCAAGCCCATGGCACACCGTTCGAAGAAACGTCTCATCTCAGCTCCTTGGTTCGAGTCCTGCACGCTTGGTAAACGGCCAATCCGAGAAATCCCACGCAGAAAGCCGGCAATCCGAGAACGCGGCCCACGCCGTCGAGGCCGGTCGTGGGAATCCCGAGCCATCCCGGCACGGGATGCGTTCTGTCACCCTGCCATCGAGCCCAGCCATCAACGATCCGGGCCGCTCCACGACCGATCGCACGCCTGATCTCGACGACCGGATGCGCGGCAGAGCAGGGGCTCCCGCGGCATCCGACCCATCGCCGCGCCCGACATCGGGCATCCCGAGCAAAAGCATGCCCGGAGCTGTCCATTCGGAGATCTCAATTCGTGGTGAGCGAACGGGCGGCGGCGCGACGGCCGTGTCGGGCAAGAGCTCGGGCGGCGAGGCACGCGACGACACCGATCCCGGCCATGGCGAGCGTCGACGGCTCGGGGACGGCGCCGGGGGCCTGAACCACGGCGATCCAATCTCCGTGGATTCCTTTTCCGGTGACGAGGTTGACCAGCAGGCTCTGTCCCGAATCCAAGTCCATGAGGGTATGGATCGCGACCCCATTTGCCAGACCGGTGATCTGGCCGCCAATCAGGATGCTGCCCGTTTCGGACCTGATCTCCTGGACGAGCTGAGGCGTGTACGTCCCGAGCTGGGCGAAGTCGGCGTCGAGGACGCTAAACTGGAGGATCGAGGCGACGTCCGAGGTTTTCCAACCCGCGTCGGGGAAGGCGGGAGGCTCCGCGAAGATCAGGGCCGCGGCGACCTCTCCCGGGTGGGGACCATCGCTCCCCTGGACGAACTCGTAGGTAATCTGACCGGCCTGTGCGGGGGTGACGCACCAGGCCAGTATCAAACCAAGGACGAATCGGCGGGCGGACATTGGACCGTACCTCTTCGCGAAAATGAAACACCTTGGGACAGAAGAAAACGCCTGTTGTGATTTCATCGGAGTTATGCGTCCGAGCGCAATCGAATTCCTCTCTGCTTCCTTGATCGGATTCGAACAGGATCCGGGCACCGATCAGGAGGCCCGTCCGTTTGTGTGGGCTTCGCGAAATCGCGACCAGGTCGCACGTACCGGCCTCGGTGCTCCGCCGTGGTCGAGGTTGGCCTTCGACAATGAAACACGGCAGGGGGATCGGACCTTACACGAACTGGAAAGAAGGTTCAGATTCGGCCCAGGACCCGCCCCGCGGGCCGTCGGTTCAATCGCGCCGGGGCGCCGGTGACGCCGGAAATCGAAGCCGCTGCAAGGGACGTCGATCGGCCCGTCCAGCGGCCCGATCGTTCCCTTGCAGCGTGGTGTCCGTCGCGAGCCCTCGATCGCGCGATCAATCGAGCAGGGGGGACGCGAACTTACTCGTCACGCCCTTGGAAGAGAGGAAGGACAATCGGGCCCTCCCGATCCGGGCCTCGAGCTTGGGATAGGCGGCGCCGGTGACGACCTTGAGACGGCTCGTGGACGCCGTTGAGGAGCTCGTCGGGCCGCTGGGTGACGCGGGCGCGTCCGGCTCCGATTCCGCACCGAGCGCCGCGATGACCGCGTCGAACGTGCCCGAGGAGACGGGTCGTCCCTGCGCCGCCGCCTGCAAGTTGTTGGTCAGCCGAAACGTGGCCATGCCCGCGTTGGTCGAGGCCCAGGTGTCGTAGCCTCCGATCATCCCGGTTGCAGTCGCGATGACGCTGGCATTGCCCTGAGCGTCGATCGGCGCCGGGTTCACGGTGAAGGTCGCCATCGTTCCGGGGCCAGGGGTGGAGAAGATGACGGCGCCTCCGGCAACCGGCTCACCGTAGGGGCTGGTGACATTGACACTCAGCGGGGTCGCGAATTGCGTGTTGATCTTGGTCGACTGATTGTTCCCTCCGGTGATGGCGACATTGAAGCCCCTGCTTTGGAAGGCACCGATGTCCGCGACAGAACCTCGAAAGAACCCGCGCTGGTCGTAGAGAGCACCCGAGCCGGCGCGGAGCGCGGGGCTGCCGGGCAGCAGGGCCATCGTCGGGGTCTGCCCGCCGTAGTAGCCCAGCGGGGCCAGCCGAGGGTTGCCGCCGATCAGGTTGAACGCTCCCGTGATCGAGTTCCCGGAAACGTCGCCACCATTGTTGCCGGCAACGATGGTGCTGGTGAGAGAAGTGTTCCCCAGGTAGTTCATCAAGCCGCCGCCGCCATTGCTGATGCCAGCCGAGTTCCCGCTGACGGTGACGCTCTTGAGCGACATCTTGCCCATGTAATCGTACAGGCCGCCGCCGAACGTCGAGGCCGTGTTGCCGCTGACGGTGGCGTTGGTGAGGTTGGCCGTCCCGAAGCTCATCATGCCGCCGCCGACCAGTGCGGAGTTGCCGCTGATCGTGACGTTGTTGAGCGTGGCCGTCCCCCGGTTGGCGATGCCGCCGCCGGCGGTGGCGTGATTACCGCTGACCAGGACGTTGGTCAGCGACAGGTTGGCGCCGCTGGCGTTGAAGATGCCGCCGCCGCTGGAGGTCCCTCCGCCGGGGGCCTGTCCGCCTGTCACCGCGAGGCCGGAGATCGAGGCCGAGCCGCTGACGTTGAACACTCGGCTGGCGTTGTTGCCGCTGATGGTCAGCAGGTTGGCCCCCGGCCCGGTGATCGTCGTGGTGGCGCTGTCCGCCAGCTCCAGCTCGCCCCCGGTCAGGGTGATGGACTTCGGCGTGCCGAAGACGCCGGGGTCGAAGGTGATCGTGTCGGGGCCCGCGTGCTGATTGGCCAGGTTGACCGCGGATCGGAGCGTATATCCGCCAGGCGCCGCGGCCGTCTCACCGGTCCCGGAGACGACCAGGTTCATGGTGCCCTGGGTCTGGAAGGCGCCGAGGTCGATCGAGGACCCGCGCGGGAATCCGCGCTGGTCGGTGGTCGGGGCACCGGAGGTGGTGCCAGCTCCGATCGCTGCGCTGCCGGCCAGCGGGGGCATGGTCTGCGTCGGCCCGCCGTACCAGCCCAGCGGGGAGAGCTTCGGATCGCCGCCGATCAGGTTGTTCGACCCCGTGTAGGGGTTACTGACGTAATACGCCAGGTTGCTGCTGCCGGTGTTCCCGGCCAGGATCGTGTTCGTCAGCACTGCAGAGCCCTGAGGGGCAAGCATCAGCCCACTTCCCAGCGGTGCCGTGTTCTGGCTGATGGTGAGGTTGGTCAGCGTGTTCGTTCCACCGGTGAGCTCGAGTCCACCGCCCCGGATCTGGGCGGAATTCCCGGCGAAAGTGACATTGCTCAGGGTGCGTGAGCCGAGACCGCCGATCAGACCGCCGCCAACAGGTGCGGAGTTGCCGGCGAAGGTGACGTTCTTGAGGGTTTCAGAGCCGTTACTCGCAGCAATCCCGCCGCCGGACGTTGTCGCCGCGTTATTGCCGAAGGTGACGTTGGTCAGCGTGCGTGCGCCGTTGGCGGTGAACAGTCCGCCGCCCGTCGGTGCGGTGTTGCCGTTGAAGGTGACGGATTCGAGGGAGTCCTGGCCATCAGCCGCGGACATCCCCCCTCCGTAGCCGGATGCCGAATTGTTGGTGAAGGTGACGTTGGTGAGCGTGCGGGAACCACTGACGGTATACATCCCGCCGCCATACAGGCCTGAATTGTTGGTGAAGGTGACATTCGTCAGGGTCGCGGAATTCCCGCCGATGAACAGCCCGCCGCCCTCGTGGCTCGCGGAATTCCCGATGAAGGCGACGTTGGTCAAGGTGGTCGTGCCGCTGGTACTGAAGATCGAGGCACCGCCTCCATAACCACCGGTGGAGTTGCCCCGGAAGACCACGTCGGTCAGCGAGAGACCGCTCCCACTGGCGTCGAGTCCGCCGCCATATCCGGAGGAATGGCCGCCGGTGATCGTCATCCCCGAGAGCGACGCTGGCTGGTCCCAGGTCGCGTTGCCGAAGACCGTGGAGGTGTTGTTGCCCTGGACGGTCAGCATGTTCGATCCCGGTCCGATCACGGTGACCGAGCCCGCGGCTGAGCCGAGCATCAGGGGGTAGTCTCGTGTCAGCGTGATCGTGCGCGGGACGTTGAAGACGGTCGGGTCGAAGACCACGGTGTTGTTGCCCGGAGTCTGTGCGGCCTGAGTGAGCGAGACGCGCAGGGTGCCGCCCACCCAGTCGTCGCCGAGGTTGTTGACCATGAATGTTGCCAGCAGCCGACGACCCTCCAGCAGCTCGCAACCCACGCGGCGGGTGCGAATGGTCCGGCGGACGCGGGGACTTAGGGTCCTGGAAAGCAGGGCGCGCAGCATCTTCGGGTCTCCACTCGGTGAAGGTCGAGAAATCAGGCGTCGAATTTCAGGCGGAACGGTCCCCCGCGCCCGGCCCTGCGGGCCGCGATGCGCCTGGTTGGCGGACTCGGGACGAGCCGGCAGCCGATCAGGGGGTGTGACTTCGTGGAAGCGAGACCGGTTCGCACGTCCCGGCCTCGTGGCCCCGCTTCGTTCGCGGCCGGCTCACGTCCAGGAATCGCGCCGGGAGGCGCGGACCTTACACGAACTGGAAGAAGAAAAGGCAGATGACGCCAGCGCGGCACGAAGCTGGCCGTGGGTCGAAGGTGCAGAGCGGACCGTCACGAGCTTTCCCGCCCGATATGTCTCGACCAGGAGCGACGCACCAGGCCGCCGCCAGAGATCGGGAAGATTCGCGGCGTGGACGGCCCGGGGAACTCGAGGTCCGGGGGCGTCAATCGCCGGGTCGACTTCGAGTTGGGCAACGTCGACGACGGCGGTCGCCCTGCACGAACTCGGTCCGCTCCGGCGGAGCTTCCCATCCGGGTGAGACGGTGGTTCGAGGGGCTGAGGATCCTCGCGGGCGGTCCGACGGGGCGCGACGGGTCAGTCCTCGTCGTCGGCCAGTTCGGCGCCGATATTGCCCGGGCCGTTGATGATTTGAGCGGCCTTCTCCAAGGGGACGCCGAGGCGGAGGGCGACCTTGCCGACGAGGAGCACCGAGCACTGGGCGCCCTGGGGTGCGTCCCCGGGCTTGTCGTCGGGCAGGCTCCGGGCCAGGAGCAGGATGTTGCCCGTCTCGACGTAGATGATCTCGTCTCCAACGCCGGGGAGTCGAATGAGCATGCTGTGCTTCCTTTCTGGGGTTTCATTCTTCGAATCGTCGTGGTGAGTGGGGCCGGGAAGTCAACGGCGGTCGATCGGACGGGTGGTCGCCTCATCGGTCGAGACCATCGACGAGCCATGAGAACCGGGCAGGCGCACGTTCGAGGGCACGGCACTCGATTTCTGCCGCCAGGAGCTCGTAGCGCTCCGGCTGGCGGCAGATGTAGTCCTGGGCCCTGGCCGCCTTGCCGGCGAGCGACCGTCGCTCCACGCCCCACGCTGTATTCAGGTGCCGGATGACCGCGGCGTAGTCGTGCGTCGTGTAGACTCCGGCCCGGAGGACGGCCGCCGAGTAGTCCTCGAACAGGCCCGGCGCCCGGCCGTCGGCCATGCGGGCGCCGGGCATCGCGATCAGCTTCCTGAGCGTGGCGTGGTAGGAGAGGATCATCCCTTCCGGGTCGCGCTCGAAGACCTCGCCGACGACCCTCGTGTAGAAGACCTCATGCCTCGCCTCGTCGGCCGAGATCTTGCGGCAGATCCTCGCGAGGTTACCCTCCCCGTTCGCCGCGGCGAGCCGGCCGAGCTTCGCGTGGGTCAGCCGTGTCGCGCGCTCCTGGAAGGCCGCGTAGGCCAGGCTCGCATAGTCGTCCCCTTCATTCCCCTGGGAGAACCCGTTGCGGATGAGATGCTGCACGGTCCGCTCGACCTCGCGCATCTCCACGCGGCCGGTGAGCCGCAGATAGGCGTTGAGCAGGTCGCCGTGGCGGTTCTCCTCGGCGGTCCAGCCGCGCAGCCACCGAGCCCAGGGCGTCTCGCTCGTGCCGGTGGCGTCGCGGGCGACCCGCTGGAGGGCGATCGCATAGTTCGGCAGGGCCTCCTCGGTGACCATGTTGCCTACGAGGACGACGAGCAATTCGGCGGGCAGCCGCGATGCCTCCTCCCGGAATGCCCCGAGTCGTTCGCGCCAGCCCTCACCGGCGAGGTCCGGCAGCAGGTCGGTCGGCTGCCAACTGGCCTCGACGGGCGTCAGCAGGGCCAAGGCGTCGCCGACGAAGTCCTGCAACCCTTCGATGATGCTCATGGGGCGATTACCGATGTGTCGGGATTGTAAGAGGGCAAGGGGCGGGCCAGGCGGAAGGCCGGATTGCGGAGGGCCTGGATCGAAGCCAAGGGCAAATCGGATTCCAATGGCGATGAATCGACATTCAAACCCGGATCGGCCTCGCGTCTCGGGGGAGAACCCCGACGGCGACGAGGGGAAATCCCTCCGTCGGTGACCGATAATCCCCATAAAGTCATAAAAACCAAAATTGGCGTGGACGTTGCTGGGTCTTTCGCCGGTCGCCACTGGAGGCGGAAGCCGACGATCAGCGTTCGGAATCGGAGCCGGGGAGATTCATGGCAGGCAATGTCGCGGAGCTGAGGGGTCGTGATCGCGCGGTGGCGGAGCTGGCCCGCAAGCCGGCCCGGCTCCCGGATCGCGAACGGGCCAGGACCGGCGATCCCGTCCTCCGGGAGCTGCGGCGGGCGGGGACGGAGCTGTGGCTCGACACGGGGAGCCTGGAGGAGGCGAGGCGGCTCTGGCGGCCCGAGATGTCCGCCCTGACCACCAACAACACCCTCGCCAACCAGGTCGTCCAGTCGGGGTCGATGGACTCGACGATCCGGGAGGCAGCCGGGACGATCCGGGACGCCGAGCCGGACGTCTCCCTCGACGCGCTGGTGCTCGACATCGTCTTCATCATCAATAGCCACATCGCCATCCGCCTCGCCGAGGCATTCGACGCCAGGGTGAGCGTGGAGCTGCATCCCGGCGTCGCCCGCGACATGGACCAGACCGTCCGCTACGCCCGGCGTTATCACGCCGTCAGCCCGGAGCGGTTCGTCGTCAAGATCCCCCTGACGCCGGAGGGATATTGCGCCGTCGCGCGGGTGCGGGAGGAGGGCATCCCCGTCAACTACACGCTCGGATTCTCGGCGCGGCAGAATTACCTGGCCGCCCTGCTGTCCAGGCCCGACTACGTGAACGTCTTCCTGGGGCGGCTGAACGCGGTCGTCGCCGACAACCGGCTCGGCGACGGCAAGTTCGTCGGCGAGAAGACGGCGCTGGCTTCGCAGGACGCCGTCCGCGAGATCCGCCGGGCGATGCCGGGTGTCGCCACGCGGCAGATCGCCGCGTCCATGCGGAACGCCGACCAGATGCTCGCCCTGGCCGGCATGGACGTCTTCACGATCCCCCCCAAGGTCCTCGCCGAGTTCTACGCGAAGGGGTACACGCCGGATGACGTCGGGTCGCGGCGCCGGGACGGGTACGAGGTGAAGCTCGGCGGCGGCACGGACAAGGGGAGCGTCGAGGTGCTCTGGACCATCGACGACGCGTTCAAGTCGTTCGCCGAGGAGTTGGCTTCTCGGGGCGGCGCGAACCTGACCGGCGACGACTTGCGGCGGGCCGACCGGGAGCGGGGCACCCGATTGTTCGCCGACTTCGACGAGGGCGAGAGGGCGGCGATCCGCGAGGGGGGCAAGATCCCCGACGTCGCACGGTGGCGCGGCCGGGCCTCCCTGGACGACCTGATGACCGAGGCGGCGCTCCAATCGTTCGGCGTCGATCAGGCCGCCTTCGACGCCTATGTTCGCAAGCTCATCGGGGCCGCATGAACGCCGATGGGGAGGGCGCCACGCCGGCGGGCGTCGCTGCCCGCACAGGAGGGGGCATGGAACGGACATCGGCTCGAGAGGGCGGGCTTGCGGCGGGCGACAAGTCGCTGGACGAACTCTGCATCGACACGCTGCGGATGCTCTCCGCCGACGCCGTGCAGGAGGCGAATTCGGGGCATCCCGGCCTGCCGATGGGTGCCGCGACGATGGCCTACGTGCTCTGGACGAGGTTCCTGAGGTACAACCCCAGGGATCCGCTCTGGCCGGACCGCGACCGATTCGTCCTCTCGGCCGGCCACGGCTCGATGCTGCTCTACAGCCTGCTCCACCTGACCGGATACGACCTCGGCCTGGACGAGATCAAGCGGTTCCGCCGGTGGGGCAGCCGGACGCCGGGCCACCCCGAGCGGGGCCACCATACTCCGGGCGTCGAGCTGTCCACCGGCCCCCTCGGCCAGGGATTCGCCAACGGCGTCGGCCTCGCGATTGCCGAGTCCTGGCTCGCGGCCCGGTTCAATCGCCCGGGGCACGCGATCGTCGACCATCACACCTATGCACTCGTCTCCGACGGCGACCTCATGGAGGGGATCAGCCACGAGGCCGCCTCGCTCGCCGGCCACCTCCGCCTGGGCAAGCTCATCTACCTCTACGACCAGAACCACGTCACCCTCGCCGGCGCGACCGAACTCTCCTTCACCGAGGACGTCGCCGGACGCTTCGACGCGTACGGCTGGCACACCCGCCACGTCCCGGACGGCGACGACGTCGAGGACGTCACCCGGGCCATCGAGGAGGCCCGTGGCGAGCGTGACCGGCCCTCGCTGCTGCTGGTCCGCACCCGGATCGGCCGCGGCAGCCCGAACAAGCAGGGGACCTTCGGCGCCCACGGTACGCCCCTCGGGGAGGACGAGTTGCGGGCGACGAAGCGGGCGATCGGCTGGCCGACGATGGATCGCTTCCACCTGCCCGAGGAGGCCGTGCGGCACTTCCGCGAGGCGCTCGGCCGGGGTGCCGGTGCCCAGGGGGAATGGAGTCGCTCGCTCGAGGCCTACATGGCCTCCTATCCCGAGGAAGGGGCCGAGTGGCGCCGCATCATGGGCGGCGAACTCCCGGAGGGTTGGGCGGACGGGATGCCCACCTGGAAGCCCGGGGACAAGCCGATCGCCACCCGCGTGGCGGCCGGCCAGGCGCTCAATGCGCTTGCCGCGAGGATCCCCAACATCATCGGCGGCTCCGCCGACCTGAACCCCTCGACCAGCACGGCGCTCAAGGGTCAGGGAGACTACCAGCCCCCGGACGTCGGCGGGCCGGCCACCGCGGGGTCGGTCGGGGCCGCCTGGGGTCGGTCGGGCCGCAACCTGCACTTTGGCGTCCGCGAGCACGCGATGGGCGCGGCCGTCAACGGCATGGCCGCCCACGGGGGCATCATCCCCTATGGGGCGACGTTCCTCGTCTTCTCCGACTACATGAAGCCCTCGATCCGGCTCGGTGCCCTGATGGGCCTGCATGCGATCTACGTCTTCACTCACGACAGCATCGCCGTCGGGGAGGACGGCCCCACCCACGAGCCCGTCGAGCAACTGATCGGCCTGCGGGCCATCCCCGGCCTGACCGTGATCCGGCCTGCCGACGCCAACGAGGCGGCCGAGGCGTGGGTCGTGGCCGTCGAGCGCGACTCCCCGACCGCACTCGCATTGAGCCGCCAGAACCTGCCGATCCTGGAGCGCGCGGATGCCCGCGAGCCCGGCGTGCACCGCGGGGCATACATCCTGGCCGAGGCCGCGGGCGGCCGGCCCGACGTGATCCTGATCGGGTCCGGATCCGAGACGTCCCTCTGCCTGAAAGCGCGCGAGCGCCTGGCCGCCCTGGGCGTGGTGGCACGCGCCGTCAGCATGCCGAGCTGGGAACTCTTCGACGCCCAGGAGGCCGCCTATCGCGATCGCGTGCTGCCGCCGGCCGTGCGGAGGCGGGTCACGATCGAGGCCGGTTCGCCCCTCGGCTGGGATCGATACGCCGGCTCGGAGGGGGTCGTCATCGGGATCGACCGGTTCGGTGCCTCCGCCCCCGGCGAGGAGGTCATGAAGCAGTTCGGCTTCACGGTCGAACGAGTCACCGCCGAAGCCCTCCGCCTCCTCGGCCGCCATGACGACGCCGCGAGGGAGGAAGCCGGCGGGGAGGAGACGGCGGTCGCCCCGACCGGGCCCCGGGAGGGGCATTCCTGAACGGCGACCGGGGCCACGCGGAACTCGCGGAACTCCCGCGGCCGTGAAGGGATCGAAGCGTGACGCGGTGAGAGCCATCGAATCGAACCGGTTGAGACGGGGATCCGGCTATTTTTGAATTGCAGCGCCGAACACCCCGCCACAGGTCGTTCGCACGCCGTAACGACGGCCGCGGCGCCCGTGTCGGGGGTGGCTCATGGCCACTCATCCTCGCCGTTGGCACGGGGCGGCATGCGTCGGACTGCCGGGGCGATAATCGCCGCTGGAGAGCGACACGGGATCAGAGATCGTGTTCCGATTCCAAAGCACCCAGTCGGGCTTCCGCCGGTAGCGTCCGACCAGTGGCATGTTTATCCTCCAGCTCACATACAGGCCCCTCAACGCGATTCGAGGAAGGAGAGGAACTGGACGCAGATGATCGCCGGCAAGGGTTGGTTCGCCCTGCTCCGCCTCTACGGCCCGCTGGAGCCGTGGTTCGCCAAGACATGACGTCCGGGGGAAATCGAGCCGGTGAAGTGAACGGTCGGCGGCGAGAGAACACGAAGGCCGCTCATCCGACGGAGGCCCGGCCGACTCGTCTGGAGCACCCGAGGAGCGGTGGCACGGTACGACCAGCGGAAGCCTCCCGACCACGGCGAATTCGAACCGCCGGAAGTTCCGCAGGGCCCGCGTGCCGCCGACGACGTCGGCGAGCATCGCGAGGGCGAGCCGGGCCCGAGCCGTCGTACCCCCACTCGAATCCGGCGGGCGACTTCCTCGCGAGGCCGAGCCGAAGCGGCAGCGGCCGGCTCGTCCCGACGTCGGCGTCCCGTGTCACGGTTACGCCTTGCTTGGTTCTCCGGCCTTCGTAGCGAACCCGGGCCATGGAGCTCCTTGCCAAATCATCGGATGAGAGTGGATGTATAGAACGGCTTCTCTAGGTCATAAAGGGCGTTATGACCTAGAAAGAGCCAGTGCATGCGTGCTTGATCTAGTTCGGCAATTAGGCGAATGGATGGTATGGGCGGTTGCTCGTCGAATTCAGTAGGTCACGCTTGAGAACGGCATAGTTCTCGACCGCTTTCTCTTCCCCAAGATGAACTAGAGTGGAGACCAAATTGACAGCATCCAAAGACCAAGACTTGTCAAGGATGTCAAAATCAACCCGGTAATACTGTTCGCCAAGGACATACCTCACTTGATTGTCCACGCCCTGGGCTTGCGAGGTGAACACCACGTCCAATAGACGAAGAGCCCACCAGCCCAGGCCGGGGCCGACCTCAGGGGGTGTCATGCTGTACTTGGGCTTGCCAGTTCCAATGGACAACAGCTGTACATCTTGCATGTCAAACACAGGGTCGATGCCTGGCCTGGTGCAGACTTCGCGAATCTTCAAGGCCTCGACGTAGGCGACCATGCTCGGGTTGTTGGCCCAGACCCCGCCGTCCGTATAAGCAGTCCCGGGCTTCATTACCGCGTGTGGAAAGTAAGTCGGTGCGGCCGTAGTCGCAAGGACGACATCGACGGCCGAAAGATGCTTGTCGCGGATAAAACCCGGCTGGTGAGGAGTTTTGAAGACGACCGTCTTCCCCGACACCAAGTCAACGGAAGGGATGACAAGCCTTGTCTTTGCGTCGTTTAAAGTCCGAGTCCCCAGTACTTGCTCAAGAGCCTGTTTGAGAACAACACCATCATATTTAGATTGACGAAACGCATCGACATCCAAACCGTAGGGGGCTAGATATTGGTTGGCAACAACGCTTAGCCGATTCAGTACCCATCCTGGAATGGGTAACGCATCCCTGCGGGAGAAGATTTGCGGACCATACTCCTGATAGAAATCGCGAATGCGATGGCAGGGCTCACCCAATGCGAGGGCCACGGCTATGATGCCGCCGGTGGACGTGCCGGCTATGAGGTCGAAGTATTCCGTTAAGGGATGCTCCAGCGTTTTTTCCAGCCTGGCGAGGAACGCTGCTGTAAAGGCTCCGCGAATGCCACCGCCGTCAAGGCTGAGAATACGGAAGGGTTTCGTTCCCGCCTCCGGTTGCACCGGCGGTTCTGATTCCGGTCCTTCCACGATTACCAAGCCTCCAAGGGGAATGTGTCGCCAAAGGCATTTCGATAACGCCCGACCGCTTCGGCGTCCGTCTGAGCCAAGATGCCCTGTCCGAGGTGTAGAGCGAAAAGCTCAAGTCGTAACGTGAACAACTCTAGGTAGTCTGTATCCCACCCGCGTGCTAAGTCGTCGCCAGGAATGGTTGGGTGCATGAATGCAAAGTGGGGCGGGTTCTTTATGCAGCTCACGGTGAGACGCACCATGTCATATAAGTATGCGGCGTCGTGTTGATATTGTGGATACAAGGGGTCTTGGAGGGGTGGCACATATCCGGCTTTCGGGATGTGCTTGCCGAGCATCGTCACGAGCAAAATCGATGATGGTGCACTTGCATATCCGAAACAATTATCACGCCATCGCTTCAGCATGCGGACTCCACGCACGAAGCGTCCGTCCCCTGAGGCGTCACGCCAACCTGATTGTGCGTCGAGAGTGTTGACCCAATAAACAAAGCCGTGCGGGTCGTTCGTAATCCAATCAAGCAGATCGCGGGCGGGGACCGCGTACGGCCGATGGCTACTCACCTCGGTCGTCGATGGGATGATATCGAGGTGGAAATCGCCCGCGTAGTCGATACGGGCACAGCGACTCTTCGGCTTCAATCGCTCAGCGTAATAGGCTCGATTCTTCAGCCGCGATATAAACCAATCTAGAATGGCTTTTGGTGTTGGGGTGGGGTTCCCGAAGCGGGCAAGCGAGAACGGATAAATCACATCCACGTCGAATTCGTCGTTCGCGATTGGGCGGATGGCGGTTCCAGTCGCGACAGAGCCTTGCAAGAAAGGCGGCCCTGTCATGGCGGCAGAGAGCTGTTCGTCATCTCTGCAAAACTTTTCAAAGGCCGCGACGGCACTGTCGATGCGGCCCCTTCGAGTTTGGTCAAGCTTCAACTGATTATTGAATTTGTTAAAATGAGCGTCGCACCACATCAGGTCCACTCCTCGAGGTCATCGTGCCGCTGAGCTTGCATCAATGCTAACGGGTAAGTGTCAGGCGTTCAATGTGGACGCATGTCCCATTTTCGAGAATCGCACATCCAGAACGAGGCTGTATGCAGTGATGCATCTAAAGTGGGATGGGCCTTCGGCGTTTTGGTCGTCGCACTGTCGCAGAGGGCTGTGGGCTCGGTTAAGCTTTGGAGAACGAGCGGTGGAAGACCTAAGAGAAGTTCTATCAAGAGATTAAACAATGAAGGATGGAGCCAGTTTTGCTGAACGCTTCGAGGGATGGTTCGCACGACCCATTGCAAAACTCGCAGAGTTGCCCGAGGGAGATGGTGCGTTCCTCGCCCTATCAGCGTCGCTCTTTCTATGTGAGCGGTACTATCGCACCGTTACGAACACGCATGAGGGAATTGGCGGCGACGAGGCATTTAAGGTCGCAGCAGCGAACGACTTCGGTATGCATGGTGATGAGTTCAAGCGATTCTGGAAGGTCTACCGGCATGGGATTCAACATCAAGGTATGCCGAAGCTAATAATTGACAATGGAGTGACTTATAAATGGAAAATCGATGATTCGTACGACGCTGTGACAAGTATTGATGTGATTGATGCGAACAATCGAGTGATTAAGCTCAATCCTTGGAAGTTTGCAGACCTAATGCTCAATAAATTCCGCTCAGACCCTGCAATCCTGAGCAATGCAACGTTGCATGCGTTTGCCGAAATCCTTAGCAGCTAGGCTCATGGCTCTACGGGGGATTGCTGGGAAAATCGGGTACGGAGCCACATCCGGCGTGCATATCTCGCGATGACTCAGAAGCGGCCTCACCTCTTCGCCATTCGGTTGCCTGTTGTCTTCGACGGTTGAAGCCCCTTCACGACCAGGCGGAGGGGTTCAAGCTTCTCCTCGGGCGAGATGCTGAACTGCTTCTCAAACTTCTCGATGGCGAAGGCTAAAGACTTCGCCAGGGCCTCCGGCGTCGCGGCTCTCCGCTCTGCCTCTGCCTCCTCCTCGGTTCCCTTCTCCGCCTCCGGATGGACTGCGAGGGCCCCGGGATAGCAACCCTCGGACCTCTCCGGCCGGTGCATGATAAAGGGAGTTATCATGCACAAAGCCCGTCCGCTCTTCGGGACGGGTGACTTCCCGAATAGGGAAAAATGCTCGTCGGCTTCAAACCTGACGCCGTAGCAAATTTTTGAAAGAATTTTCTGGAATGCCTGTGTGCGGCGTTGATAGGCTGTAGGAGTGTTCAATTCCACAACGCAGGTAGCGGGCACGCCCCGAAACCGGGATGGGTAGCGGAGATAAAGGGAATTATCTCCGGCAAAATCGGGCGGATAATTCAGAAAACGTTCAAGCAGGATTCATTCGCTTGATTTTGAACCTGGGGGCATCGAGCCTGAGAAGCCCGGTGTTCAACCTGCTCATCACGCCATCAGGTCAAGGGAATTCTAATGATGGACCTTCCAGGGCTTTTCATCGCTCCGGTATTTCACTTCAGCGATTTGAATGGGTCGACGACTCGACGGGTCCAATTCGGCGATGGAGCGGGTATCCCAATCGTCGGCGATTGGACCGGCACTGGCATCGACATGCCGGGCCTCAAAATCGGTGCCATCTTCCACTTCGGAAACATGGACGGGTCGACGATTCGACGCGTCCAATTTGGCGACGGGCCCGGGACCCCGGTCGTCGGCGACTGGGACGGCACCGGCACCGATAAGCCGGGCCTCAAAATCGGTGCCATCTTCCACCTCGGCGACATGAACGGCAGGACCATCAGGCGGGTCCAATTCGGCGACGGGCCCGGGACCCCAATTGTGGGCGACTGGGACGGCACCGGCACCGACAAGCCGGGGCTCCTCATCGGCTCAACCTTCCACCTCGGCGACATGAACGGCAGGACCATCAGGCGGGTCCAATTCGGCGACGGGGTGGGGACCCCGGTCGTCGGCGACTGGGACGGCACCGGCACCGATAAGCCGGGGCTCCTCATCGGCTCAACCTTCCACCTCGGCGACATGAACGGCAGGACTATCAGAAGAATTCGCTTCGGCGACGGGATAGGGACCCCGGTCGTCGGCGACTGGATGACATCAAACTTTACATTCGATGCCGACATCTCCGCTGCTAACCGGGCCCGCTTGATTGACAGGCACCGCTTCGCCATAGGACGCATTGGCGGATGCAACAATTTGTCCGCCGCGGAAAGAGAATCCTTGTTCAAGGCATACCAAAAGCCCATCCGCCACAGCACTCTCAATGAACCCGGCATAAATGCTAGAGCAACCATTGGAGGCTCTCATTTGCAGGTCAACTTCGGTGTACTCTTCCCTCAAGGGAATACAGAAATTTCACAAACGTTGATTCATGAAATGATGCACAGTGCGGGATTCACACACCCTGACCGCCGCGACCCGCCCACTGGAATGAGTTGTGCCAGTCCGAACCCGTCTCTGTTCGACTGTCCATTTGACAACGGCCAGTACTACGGTACTCCACCGCTTAGGGCGGAATTGTGCATCGCTGGGAGCCAGAGCCTCGCCTTAGGACTCATCACGCAGAAAGCAGGCCAAGAACGGTGCTCCATCAACGCAGATGGTGTTGCTACTCTGTACACAGAATTCTCTGACACGCTGGAAGTCGTCGGGGCTTCTGACGAGTCGTTTGACACGCTGGAGATTATCCGGGCATCCGACGAGTCGTTTGATACGCTGGAGGTCGTCCGGGCGACCGATGGCACATTTGAGACACGCGAAATCGACAAATATTGTTAGGTTCGGGGGCGGCATCGGACCCGCCGTTACCTTGTAATGTCCTCCAGGCCCTTTCACGACTTCGTGAAGGGCCTGGCTGGGTCTTCTTCTCAGGCGTGATAGCGAACTTTTCCACGCAAGCACACGGTCCGAGGTCTCGAGTGGTCGTCGCTCTCCGAAACATAAAGGCGGCTTATCCGATGGTCTCCGGGACTCAGCGTCCGGGGCTCGAAGGACACGGAACATTCGTCACATTCGACACATTTTCACGTCTGCGAACATAAGTTCTATTATCAGACGCAGCTCCGAGAGCACTCCGAGGCCCCTTTTCAGAGCCACCGACCCGACCATCGGCAGCGACCGATCTTGGGGGTTGTGTTGCGTGCTCTTCGCTCACGTGTCCGAGCAGATCGACGCCTCGCCGTCAAAACGCAGGCCACTGTGCCGTGGTGGGAATTTCTTGATTGACTCTGCGGTTCCACCTGCTCACCGTGGGACCCCGCGAAGACTCCGCACGGGACACATCGTGCGGAGGACCGCATGGAGCCAATCAGAGGCCCAATATTAGGAGATTTTCATGCCTGATCCACATCAGGAAGACCGGACCCCGGCCCCCGATGCCGCCGAGGAGAACGCCTTCTTCCCGTCGCCCTACTCGCTCACCAAGTATACCTCGTCGAAGACCGACTTCGACGGCACCACCTACCCCGACCCCTACACGGGCGGCAAGTGGAAGGTCCTTCTGGTCGCGACGCAGGAACGCTACCTGATGATGCAGAACGGCAAGTTCTTCTCGACCGGCAACCATCCCGTCGAGATGCTGCTGCCGATGTACCACATGGACCTCGCCGGGTTCGAGGTCGACGTCGCCACGCCGTCGGGCGACCCGGTGAAGCTCGAAATGTGGGCCTTCCCGAACGAGGACGACACGGTCAAGGGCATCTACGCCAAGTACCGCGACCGGCTCAAGGCCCCGAAGAAGCTGACGGATGTCGCGAAGGACCCAGATGCGGGCAATTACATCGGCGTCTTCATCCCCGGTGGTCACGGTGCCCTGAACGACATCCCCTTCAGCGAGGACCTGAAGAAGGTCTTGTTCTGGGTCCAAGCCAGCGACCGCTACGTGATCTCGCTCTGCCACGGGCCGGCCGGATTGCTCGCCGCAGGGCTCGGCGAACCCAAGGGAGCTTTCCCGTTTCGCGGCTACGAGATTTGCGTCTTTCCCGACAGCCTCGACGCCGGGTTCAACGTCGAAATCGGCTACATCCCCGGCCCGATGCCGTGGCTCCTGGGCGAGCGGCTGCGTGAGCTTGGGGTGAAGATTCTCAACTCCGACATGACGGGCAAGGTCCACAAGGACCGCCGCTTGCTCACCGGCGACAGCCCGCTGGCGTCGAACAACCTCGGCAAGCTGGCCGCCCAGACGCTGCTCGCCGACGTCGCTTCGCGATGAGCCGCGCACCGGCCCGTGCCGCCTTCGACGTCGCTCTCGCCATGGAGAGCGGCGACGAGATGCCCGCGATTCAGGATAGGATGCGAGACTCCGCTGCCCCGCCTGGCTACGACCGCTTTCTGCATCGACGCCGGCGAGGGAGGCGGCGGTCGATGCCGTCACCCAATCCGAAATCAAGCGCCATCGTCGGACGTTGCAGCGGGAGCCACGGCACAGTGCCTCGGGTTGTTCCAAGGCTTGCGTATGCCGAACGTGCGTCGGATGAGGCCGCCGTGACGAGGAGGGACGACCATCCGCGGGCTAACGCGGCGACGGGCCCGACGCCGATGCGGCCGCCGGCACGGCGCGGACCTCGTCGCACACCAGGTAGCCGCCCGGCGGTGCGCCCGAGAACCGGACAGAGGCGATCGCCGGGGCCTTGACCGTCAGGTCGAAGCTGGGGATCGGCTGCTCCGGCCCGGTCCGTTCCGGCACCCGGTCGCGGGACGCGCGGTCCGCGACCTTGCCGTCGGCGTCGTACGCCTCGACGACCGCCGCGCTGCCGATCGACCCCCAGAGGGTGAGCGTGACCCTCGCCACCGGCTTCGGGAAGCGGATCTCGACGGGGATCGACTCGTTGGCCATCGCGTTGAGGATGCCCTTCCGCGGCGTCTTCAGGTGCGGGAAGAACATCACACGGCCGGCCGCGCGGCTCCCGGTCAGCGGGTGCGACGGCGCGAACTCGACGCCCCGATCCTTGTAGCTCGACATCGGCTTGCCGGTCTCGGCCGCATCGAAAGCGATGACCATCGGGCCGTCGGCGGGCGAGCCGAGGCCGACGAGGAGCGCCAGGAAGATCGATCGGGCGAAAGCCATGTCAGGTCATCTCCAGGCCGGTCTTCGTGCCCGTGGAGGGGCCGAAGCCGATCTCCTCGATCCCCATCCGCCGGAGCATCGACACGAACAGGTTTGGCAGGGGATAGTTGCGGCCGCGGTCGGAGGCCAGGTGCTGGCCGTGGCGGAAGTCGCCGCCGGCGATGAGCATCGGCAGGTTCGTCGTCGAGTGCGCGTTCGCGTCGCCGAGGTTCGGGCGGCATCTCGCCCGCCTTCACGCGGTCGTGCACCTTGATCCAGACGGCCCGGTTGGCGGGATCGCCCGCGTCGAACTCGAGGACGGTCAGGTCGAGCTGGCCTTTCTTGCTCGCGCCGTCGTGGCAACTCACGCAGCAGTCGCTGACGAAACCATCGTCGGGCACGGCGGGTTCGACCGCGCCGGCCGACCGGCCCCCGAGCAGGACCAGCACCGCGAGCCCGAGGAATCGAGGGCGAGACCTACCTCGGCCATCCCCGAGAGGTCGGTGGCGCATCATGCTCGTTCCTGGTCGAGAGGCGTTCGCGCACCCGTGCGGGAAGGGAGTCCGGCTAACCCTGGAACACCAGCGGCGCGAACTGGTGGAGACTCCGCCGCCAGGTCTGCCATTCGTGCGCCGTGTTCGGGGATTCGTAGTAGGTATTCTTGATGCCCAGCTTTTCCAGCGCCTCATGGTTCGCCTTCGCGGCGGCGGTGTTCTCCCTGCTGCCGTAGCTGACGAACAGCACCTTGACCTTCTGCTTGAAGGCCGACGGGTCGGCCAGCGCGGGATCAGTCGCGGCGATGCTGCCGCCGCTGAAGAGGCCGATGTGCGAGAACTTGTCGAGGTTGGCCAGGGTGATCTGCCTGGTCTGGGCGCCGCCCATCGACAGGCCCGCCATGGCCCGATGCGGCTGGTCGGCGAGCGTCCGGAAATTGGCGTCGATGTAGGGGATCAGCTCCTCGGTCATGATCTTCGCGAAGGCGGAGAAGTCGAACCTCGGACGGCCACCCCCACCGGCGGCGCCGCCGGGGGCGGGGGGGGCACCCCGACGCGGCCCGACGCCGAAGTTGTTGCCGCCGTTGTCCATCACGATGAGGAACGGCCTGGACTTGCCCCCCGCGATGAGGTTGTCCAGGATCAGGTTCGCGCGCCCCTGGTCTCCCCACCCGGTCTCGTCCTCGAACGCGCCGTGCTGGAGGTACAGCACCGGATAGCGCCTGGTCGCGTCCTTGTCGTAATCGGGCGGCGTGTAGACGAAGCAGCGTCGCGTGGCGTTGGTGCTCTTGGAGAAGTAGAGGGTCCGGCGGACCTGGCCGTGCGGGACGTCCTTGACGGCGTAGAACTCCTCGTCCTGGGCCGGGATCTCGATGGCGCTGCCCCAGCGGCCGGCGCCGAAGTAGGGCTTGCTGCCGGGGTCCGGGACCTCGGCCCCGTCGATGTTGATCCGGTAGTAATGGAACCCTTCGTCCAGGGGGCGCGTGGTGCCGATCCAGGCTCCGTCCTCGCCCTTGGTCAGGGCGACCCCGCCCCACTCGGGCACCTTCACGCTCTGGGCCTGGGGCGCGACGATCCGGAAGCGGGCCCGACGCTCCGAGTTGACCTGGGGATATTCCTTGCCACCCTGGTTGGAGGATGCCGGCTTGAAGTCCTCCACGGCCGGCGCGCTCTGAGCCGGCACGGCCTGCGCCAACGCCATCCGGCCGGCCAGAAGGGGCAGCAACACGAGACCCATCGACGCTGCTCTCACGACGGTGCTCCTCGGTCCTGGATCAAGGGAGGGGACGGCGGACGCAAGGGGATGGAATTGCCGCCCCGCCGCCCTCGACGGGCGGCGGGACGTGACTCGAGCGGATCGATCAGACCGGGAGCTGCCAGGGGTCGCGGCGCGGCCGGGAGAGCATCGCGTTGGCCTCCGCGTCGTCGAACCGGTGCGCGACGGGGTCCCACTTCAGCTTCTTGCCGGTCCGCAAGGCGATCACGCCGATGTGGCAGACGATCACCGAGCTGCCGCCGACGGTGGCGTTGCAGATCGGCGGCTTGCGGCTCTTGACGCAATCGACGAAGTTCTGCATCTGGTTGGTCGGCCGGCCGCCGTCGTACACCTTCGGGTCGTCCTTGAGCGGCTCCGCGAGGATCTTCGCGTCGCTGGCCAGGATCGTGAAGCGGCTGACGAACAGGCTGCCGTGCTCGCCCAGGAAGAGGACGCCGTTCTCGTCCGGTCCCACGCGCAAGGGCTTGCCGCGATTCGGCCCGAACCGCTGCTCGGGGACCTTGCCGTCCTTGTCCACCAGCTTCGTCCCCATGTCGGTGCCGCCGCCGCTCATGGCGATGACCTTGGTGCCGTCGTCGTAAGTGTACTGAACCTGGAAGCTCGGGTGGCAGTTGTAGCCGTCGCCCCCCTTGTAGGGCTCGGCCGCCTTGAGCACCTCCACGGCGATGGGGCCGCTGCCGTCCTTGTTCAGGGCCCACTGCGCGGTGTCCAGGTGGTGAGCACCCCAGTCGGTCATCTTGCCGCCGGAGTACTCGTACCACCAGCGGAACTCATAATGGCAGTTCGACTGGTTCCCCTTCTTGCGATAGGGCACCTTCGCGGTCGGTCCGAGCCAGCGGTCCCAGTCCAGCCCCTCGGGGACGGGCGTCTCCGGGAGCGGACCGCTCGTCGGGCTGCCGTTGAGGCGGCACTCGATGGTCCGGATCTTGCCGAGGCGGCCGGCGCGGACAAGCTCGACCGCCAGGCGGAACAGGCCGCGGAAGTCGGTTCGCTGCTGGCTGCCGGTCTGCAGGATCCGGCCCGTGTCCTTGACCGCCGCCTGGACCGCCAGGGCCTCGGCGACGGTCAGCGTGAGCGGCTTCTCGCAGTAGACGTCCTTGCCGGCCTTGAGCGCCTCGATGGCCACCTGCGCATGCCAATGGTCGGGCGTGGCGACGAGCACGCAATCGAGCGACTTGTTGTGGATGAGCTCGCGGAAGTCCCCGGTGTTGGCCTCGAACTCGTTGAACCCTCGCTTGCGCATCACCTCCGTGGCGTGCTTGCGATGGGAGGCGTCCACGTCGCAGCCAAGGGTGAATGTCAACTGCCCCGATTTCACGCTGGGGCTCGACTCGCCGACGACCTGCAAGCTGCGGCTTACCGGGCTGCCGATGCCCACGACGCCCATGACGAGGCGATCGTTGGCCGATGACTTCTTGACCGCATCTTCCTGGGCCGCCAAGAGCTGCCGGGCATACCAGGTCGGCAGCCCCGCGGCGGCGAACGTCCCCAGCGAGCGCTCGAGGAAACCCCGCCGCGATAGATTCCCGTATCCCACGTTCCACCCCCTTTACCACCGGTCCTTGACCGGGGCGAGTCGTCGAGACGATGGCGAATCAAAGCTCCCGGCGAGATCCGCCGGGCACAATCGTCGAAGTTATTCCTCCACCGGGTCGCGTCGATGGCCACGGCCCTCGACGCGCCCCTTTTGCGAGGTATCCGTCTCCTCCAAATTGGGAACATCCCCTGACCGATGCGGGTAGATTGCCCTCGCTGCCGATGGTGACCCGGAGGAGTTGGAACGGCTTCCTGGTGGCGTCCGCGTCGGGGATCGATTCCGAGGTGCGCATCGAGACCGGGGCCGGCGCCTCATGCATCCTCTTGGGGGAAACTCCCCGGATGTTACAGCCGTCCACGCAGATTTCCGGACACGGCCCCGCCTCGCGCGTCCGGCGACACGGCCCTCGCGCGGAGGGTATCGACCCGGCCCCAGAATTCGCGGAGGGATTGTCGTTCAGATTCGGACGTCGCGCCCGGGATCGGCTCGTCGCGGATCGCCGCGAACGCCGGGTCGACCAGCCAACGCCCGAGTCTCCGCGCGACCGCAACTCGCTGCGGGACGCCGCCCGGATCCAGGACGGACGAGGAGGCGGCGAGGTCGGCTTCGAGCCAGGCGAGGGCCTGCTCACGCCATCGCACCGGGGACCGCCCGTCGGCGGGCTCAGGACGATCCGGCGTCCCCTCGGTGCCGGCCAGCGCCGCGGCTCGGGCGGCCTGGAACCGGTTCGACGAGGCGATGTCGGCCGCGACCGCCGGCGATGCGGCGAACGCCTCGGCCCACAGGCGGGCCGACGCCGCAGGCTGGCGACGCGCGAAGGCGAGCCGGGCGAACGCCGCGAGGTCCTCGGGGTCGGCCGGACGGTCGCTCCCCGCGACGACGGCGGGGAGTCGCGTTTCCAGCGCGATCATCCGCTCGGCCCGGGCGGCCAGCGAGGACGCGGTCAGGATCGGATCCGGCGGGGGACTGATGTCGACGCGGGCCAGGGAATCGAGCGCCGCCTGGAGGTCGCCCGCCTCGATGAGGGCCCTCCCCAGGAAAAGGTACGCCGCCGAGAAGTGCGGGTCGAGGCGGACGGCCTGGCGGAACTCCGCGACGGCCTCGTCGAGACGGCCGGACGATTGCAGCGCGTGGGCGAGCGCCTTGTGGACGACCGCCAGATTCGGGAACCGCCGGGCGGACTCCCTCTGCTCCCCGACCGCGACGGCCCAGTCGCCCCGGTCGGAGTACGCCAGGGCGATCTGATCGCGGACCATCCAGTCGTCGGGCTTCAGCCGCCTCGCCTCGCCGAATTCGACGTCAGCCTCCTGCGGCTCCCCGAGCGCGAGGAGTGCCGTCCCCAGCGCGACATGGCCCGGGGCATCGTCGGGCCGGAGCCGCGTCACCTCGCGGAAGGTGTCGACGGCTTCCGCAGGCTGGCCGATCAGGAGCAATGCCTTGCCGAGCCCGCTCAGGGCCAGGCCGCTTCGGGGCCGGACGCCCGCGGCGACGGAGAAGAACCGGGCCGCGTCCTCGGCGTGTCCCGTGGCCATCAGCTCGCGCGCCAGGTCGGCGTTGACCCAGAAGTCGTCGCGGTGCGAGGCCTGGGCGCGCCGGAGCAGCGCGATGGCCATCCCCCTTCGTCCGAGGAACGCGAGCGACGCGGCCAGTCGGGTCACGCTCGTCACCGGCAGGTGCTCGACGTCGGCGGTGGCGGCGAGCCGCCCCAGCGCCTCGATCCGACGGGCCGGCCCGCCCTCCCTCCGGCCGAGCGTGTCCCGCAGGCGATTCCTCCACGGGTCCGGGTCGGCGGCCCGGGCCATCGCGACCAGCCTCTCCGCGCCAGCCGGGTCGTGCAGCGTCCGCCCCCGGCGGAGGAACGCCCATTGATCGAGGGCGCTGGCCAGTTCCGCGGCCGCCGGGCCGGGGGCGAGGGCCCTGCCGGCCAACGCCGGGTCCGGCACATCGAGGTCGACCCCGTAGGCGCGGAACGCCGCCGCGTACTCCGCGTCGGCCTTCCGATCATCGCCGTGGACCCCGAAGTCGTTGAGGATCGCGGCGAGCCGCTCGACGATCCGGCGGTCCTTCTCGGCGGCCTCGGCCGCGTCGCGCTCGCGGATCACGTCGGCCAGGAATGCGCGCACGCGGGCGCCCGCCACGGCGCCCGAATCGCCGCTCTCCAGGAGCGATTCGGCGCGGCGGGCCGCCTCGATCGCCTCGACCCAGGGGACCGGGTCGCCGCCGGCCGCGAGCGCCCGCTTGCGCTTCATGGTGGCGTCGATCAGCGCCGCATCGACCGCCCCCTGCGTGCGCTCCTCGCGTGACCGACGCTCGTGCTCGGTCCAGCCCCATCCGACGGAGCCGATCAGGAAGGTCGCGAGTATCGAGACGGCCAGCGCGAGGGTCAACCGCCGGCGCCTGCACTCGTCGGCGGCGAGGGTCTCCGCCCTCGCGTGGGCCAGCTCGGCTTCGCGCAGCCGCCCCTCGACGCCGCGGAGGTAGGCGGTCAACCCGGTCACGACGATCCCCGCCTCCCTCGGCCGGTGCTTGGGCGCGGCGGCCAGGCATGTGCGAGCCAGCCCCACAAGCTCCGCATCGGCGTCGCAGGCGTCGAGCCGGGCGAACGCCTCGGAGAGGTCGGCACGCCGTGCCTTGCGGTACACCTCGGCCCCGGACTCGCCCACGAAGGCCGGCCCGCCGGTGAGGATCTCGCAGAGGATCGAGCCGAGTGCGAAGACGTCCGCTCGCTCATCGAGCGTGTCCAACGCGCCTCGGGCCTGCTCGGGCGCCATGTAGGACGGCGTGCCCAGCACCGAGCCCGGTCGCGATTCCATCGCCTCCGACCGGCTCCGCAGCGTCCAGACGGCGGAGTCGTCGCTCGGTCGGATCGCCCGCCCCTCGTCGGCGATACCACCCTGGTCCAGGACCTTCGCCAGCCCCCAGTCCATGATCTGGGCCTCGCCGAAGGCACCGACCATGATGTTCGACGGCTTCAGGTCGCGGTGGACCACGCCCCGCGCGTGGGCGTAGGCCATCGCCTGGCAGACGCGCTCGAAGATCGACAGGAACCGCATCCGGTCGTCGCCGGGCCCCCGTCGCGCCGCCAGCAGCGCCGCCAGGGTCCGGCCGCGGACGAGCTTCATCGCGATGAAGACCCGGCCGTCGGGGAGGCGGCCCAGCTCGTGGACGGGGACGATCCCGGGGTGCTGGAGCTGGCCGCCGATCTGCGCCTCCTCCACGAACCTGCGCTCCATCTCGGGGTCGTCGCGATGCTCCTCCCGGATCACCTTGACGGCGAGGTCCCGGCCCAGCTCGAGGTCGCGCCCCTGAAAGATCGCGCCCATGCCGCCCCGGGCGATCTCGCCGACGAGCTGGTAGCGCGACGGCCGTCCCGAGACGTCGGGCATCTCGGGCCATGTGGGCCGGATCAGCGGCGCGTCTTCCACGGTCTCCCTGAGATGGATGCGCGGGCCGCCGTCGATCGCACCGCCTCGATCGGGGATCGCCGGAAGCAACAGACGCGGTCCCGACCTATCGCCCGGATGTTCGTCGGATCCGGTCGCGCCCCGAGAGCCGAGACGCCCGGCCTGGTCGGCCGAGAGGGTGGCCCCCAGCCGCAGCAGGCACCGGGGGCAGAGCCCCGCCGGCGAGTCCGCCGGCAGGCGGGCGGCGCAATCGGGGCAGGTCTCGACGGTGATCATCCCTACGGCCCCCTTCCGGTCCCATCCGGCGCCCAGGCTCATCTTCCAGGTTGGGATTCTCGCGGCGAATGTTACAAGGCCACGCCGTCCTTCAGCCCTCGAGGGCGGCGAAGAGTGTGCGGATCTCGTCGTCGACCTGCGCGGCGTCGCCGACGGTCGCCGCGATTTCTTCGCGCAGGAGGAGGCCGTAACGGCCCCGGAGGCGGTGGACGGCGACGCGAACGTTGCCCTCGGTGGTCCCCAGCCGATCGGCGATGTCCGCGTAGGAGCCGGACCTCGGGTCGCGGGTCAGCACGGCGATGAGCTCCGCGAACCTGGCCGCCCGTCCCGCATCGTCGTACTCGCGGCGGAGCCGTTCGACGACCCGGCCCAGGAGGGTCAGGGCCCAGGTCCTGTCGAAGATCCGCTCGGGGGTCAGCTCATGGGCGGGCTCCCGGGCGTACCGGCGTTCGGCGTCGCGGTGGTCGATGGAGAGCGGGTGCCGCCCCCCTCCCCGCTTGGCCGCATTCTCCCGGTCTCGTCGGTCCGCCAAGCTGCGGGCACAGACGGTGCGGAGGAACGCGCGGAATCTCCCCCGGGCGGGATCGGCCCTGGCGATGAGGTCGCGCTCCAGGAGGTAGGCGAAGAAGTCCTGGGTCAGGTCCCTCGCCTGTTCGGGGGCGTAGCCGCGGTGCCGGACGTACGCATAGATGGGATACCAGTACGCCTCGCAGAGGCCCGACAGCGCCTCCCGAGCCTCCGAGGCGTCGCGGCTGGCGGCCGTGACGACCCGGCTCCATTGCGTCGTGGGGAACCGGCCCGGAGCACGGCCTTCGGGTTGAAGCTGCGGCATGACCTCCCTCGCCAGGGGCCGAAACGGGGCGACGGGACCTGCGAGACGATCTCGCTCCATTATGGCCCGGCGATGCGCCCCTGACGAGACCTCGATCCGCCCGGGGGGTCCGTCGGTAGAGCCCGGCGTGGCCGACGGATGACCTTGGCCGTTATGTTCGCACACGATGAATTTCGCCGGATGTGTCGTCCATGATGGCGACTGACCTGCGCCGGCCCGGCATCTCGCACGAGTCGCGGTCGGGGAATGGTTCCTCATCGGGAGCGGGCCGACGATGGAGGGGTCGGCCGGCTCGAGCTTGACCGGGATGGTCGGGGCCTCGAAGATGATCGCACAGGGGAGGTCTCGGATGCGACGCTGGGCGTTCCTGCTCTCGATGCTCGCCGCCCTCGCGGGCACGCCGCTCCGGCAGGCGGAGGCCGCGTCCGACCTCGCCCGGTCCCTCGCCGAGCTCATCCAGCCCGCCGACATCGAGGCCCCCGATGGTGGCGTCGGCGACGATGCCGGCCTCGGGACGCTCACCGCATCCCACATGCAGGCCGCCGATACCCTGACTGTCACCGACCTCGTCTTCCTCCCACCCCCCGCTTCGCCGGCCCCCTCGCCGGCCGCCGCGGAAGGCTTGCGGGAGCGGGTCTGGTGGCCCCAGGACCCGCCCGCACTGCGGCACGCCTGGCTCAACGTCTTTCGGTTCTGAGGGTCGCCCCGTCCCCGCGGTCCGCGACACGTCGCCGCCTCGCGGCGAGTGCCGCCCGGCTGTTTCCGCGTCCCTCGAGCGACCCTCAAGAACGGGAGCCATCCCATGCGACCTTCCGCGAGCTTTCGCCGCCCGCGAGCGTTCACGCTGATCGAGCTTCTGGTGGTCATCGCCATCATCGCCGTCCTGATTGCCCTGCTGCTCCCCGCGGTGCAGTCGGCGAGGGAGGCGGCCCGCCGGGCCCAGTGCTCGAACAACCTGAAGCAAATCGGCCTGGGCATGCACAATTACCACTCGACGCACGACACGTTCCCGCCCGGCTACATCACGCTCACCCAGGCCAATCAGCCCAACAGCCCCGAGATCGGCCCCGGCTGGGCGTGGGGCACGATGCTCCTGAACAGCCTGGAGCAGGCAGCAGCCTACAACGCCGCGAACTTCAGCCTGCCCATCACCGTGCCGGCCTCCCAGACGATCCGCACGGTGGGCCTGTCAACCTTCCTCTGCCCCAGCTCCGCGGGCGGCGAGGGCCCGATCATCCTCAAGGACGCCTCGGGAACGACGCTCGTCACCGACCTCTCCCCCGGCCAGTACGTGGCGTCGGCCGGTCAGCTCGAAATCGAGGAGTTCCCGGCCCAGAACAACGGGGTGTTCTACCGGAACAGCCGCAACGGGGTCCGCAACATCACCGACGGGACGAGCACGACGCTCATGGCGGGCGAGCGGTCGCGGAACGTCGCCGACGCGACCTGGGTGGGCGTCATCCCGTACTCGCGGGTCTGCACCAACCCCAGATGGAAGGTGCGGGACTGCGAGACGGCCAACGTCATGGTGCTCGGGCACACCGGGCCCTCGCCCGACCAGGGATGGGTGGACGTGCCGAACTACAAGGGTGCCGGGGCCGACGACTTCTGGAGCCTGCACCCGGGCGGCTGCAACTTCCTGTTCTGCGACGGGTCGGTCCGGTTCATCAAGGAGACGGTGGACCCGCGAGTCTTCAGCTTCCTCTCGACGCGGTCCGGAGGGGAGGTCGTCTCGGCCGACCAGTTCTAACCGGACGCTCGCGTGAGCGCAGCCCGGGAGCTGTATCTCTCGTCGGGCTCGCGGGGATCGACGCCAGGCCGGTCGACGTGACGGAGGGCCCGGCCGAGGCGGATTCCCAGGGTCTCCGATGGCCGGCCGGCCTCAGCGCCCGCGGGACGCGAGCCTCGGGGCCTCGATGAATTCCACCTCGACCTTCTGGCCGAGTTTCAGCGGGGCGGCCCGGTCGAGGGCGAGCTTCACGGCGAGCACGCGGGCGTCGATCGGACGGCCCGGATCCTGGGGCCGCAGGCGGCGGCCGCCGACGAGATCGGGGATCTCCTCGACCGACGCGCCCCAGGTCGCCTCGGCGTGCCCCTCCGCCCTGATGACGGCGGTGGCGCCCGGGGATACCCGCGAGGCGTCGAACTCGTCGACCTCGGCCTCGATGCGCAGCCGGTGCAGGTCGACGATCGTCACGATCCTGTCCCCCACGCGGACCATCTCCCCGGCGTTGGCATGGCGGCCGACGACCACGCCGTCGATCGGGGCGGTGATCCGGGCCTTCGCGATCAGGGCCAGGCAGCGTGACCGCTGCGCCTTCGCGGCCGCGAGCCGGGCGCGGGCCGTCTCCAGGCCTCGTCGATTCGCGTCGAGGTCGTGCACCGCGGCGGCGCGACGGGCGACCAGCGTCTCGTCGCGCCGCGTCTCGCGGTCGAAGTAGCGGGCGTCGGCCTCCGCCTCCGCCGCCCGCGCCTCGGCCTCGGCCCGCTCGGCCTCGAGGTCGTCGGCATTCAGGGTCGCGAGCAGGTCCCCCTTGCGGACGGCCGAGCCTTCGCGGGCCGTCAGGGTCACGATCCGGCCGGAGGCCTCGCTGCCGACGACGACCTCGGCCCCGGGATAGGCGACCACGCTCCCCTCCGCGATGACCCGCGAGAGGGACTCACGGGGATGGCCGAGGTCGGCCGTCTCCGCGGTCGCGGCGTGGCCGCCGGCGGGTAACAGGGACGCGAGCTGGTCCGTGGTCAGGCCGGGCCGCGCGACGATCCCGGCGGCCAGGATGAGGGCCGCGGAGGTGGACAGCCAGAAGCGGGAGATCAGGAATCCGTACATGGTGGCCTCGCAGTCGGATGGCTGGGGGATGGGGCTGGCGCCGGTCGGTTCAGTTGCAGACGGACCCGTCGCGGATCCGGACGACGCGATCGGCGATGGAGCGCACTCGCGGGTCGTGGGTGACGATCAGCAGCGCCCGACGCTCGCGTCGGGCGAGGTCCCGGAAGAGGTCGAGGACCTGGGCGCCGGTCTCGGAGTCGAGGTTGGCCGTCGGCTCGTCGGCGAGCAGGACGGGCGCCCGGCCGGCCAGCGCCCGGGCGATGGCGACCCGCTGCTTCTGGCCGCCGGAGAGGTCGCGGGGGAGGAACGCCGCGCGGTCGGGCAGGCCGACCTCGCCGAGCAGGCGGGCCGCCTCGCGCCGGGCCGCGGGCCCCCTGATCCCCTTGAGGTTCAGCGCGTATTCGACGTTCTCCGCGGCGGTCAGCGCGGGGAAGAGGTGGAATTGCTGGAAGACGAAGCCGATCGACGTCCGCCGGAGCGCGGGGAGCAGGTCGGGACGCTTCGGGTCGACCTCCCGGCCTTCGAGGCTGAGCCGCCCGGAGCAGGGCGTCAGCATGCAGCCCAGGATCGTCAGGAAGGTCGTCTTGCCCGACCCCGAGGGCCCTTCCAGCGCCACGATCTCGCCGCGATCGAGCGAGAGCGAGGCCCCCCGGAGGACGCTCACGCGCCCCGAGCCCTCGCGGAATTCCTTGATCACGTCGCGTGCCTCCAGGACCGTCATGGGAAGCCCTCCTCTCGGTGCGTGTGGAGTCGACCCCGCGAGCCGCGGGGCCGTCAGATCCGGAAGACCATGGCGGGGTCCAGCCTGGCGACCCGCCGGAACGAGACCGAGGACGCGACCAGGCAGAGGCCGATCGTCCCGAGGAAGACCTCGGCCGCGAAGCTCGGCGTCAGGTCCAGCCTCAGGCCGAGCGCCGCCACGACGGGGCGGGCCGCGGCGGCGAGGATCGCCCCCATCGCGAAGCCGACCAGGGCGGCGATCACCGCCTGCTTGGCGATCACCGCGAGCACGTCCGCGTTGCGGCCGCCGATCGCCTTGACCGTCGCGAACTCCCCCAGGTGCTCCCCCGTCGACGTGTAGAGCGTCTGGGCGACCACGATCACGCCCACGAATCCGCCCAGCGCCACGGTCATCAGCATGTTCAGGCCCAGCCCGGTCGTGTCGGTCCAGTAGGCCCGCGACCGGGCCGCCCACTCGTCCCTCGTCCAGACGTCGTTGTTCGGCAGGCGGCGGCGGATCTCCTCGCGGGCCCGCACCACGTCGGCCCCGGGCGATAGCTTCACGAGGATGTAGGTCGTCCGCCCCCGCAGCTCCTGAGGCATCATCGATTGCGCGAGCCGGTAGTCGACGAAGGCGAGCGGGACCGTCGTGAAGGAGACCGCCCCGGACGTCCGGCCGATGACCTTCAGCCGCTGGCCGTAGAACTCGCGATGGTCGCCCGCCGCGAACCCCCGGAATCGCTTGGTCGCCGAATCGTCCAGCAGGACGAACTTGCCACGCCTGAGGTCGTCGGCGTCCCCCTCCCGGATCGACCAGGGGAGGTTCCAGCGAGAGAAGTCCTCCAGGGCGTACAGGAGGGCCTCCTCGGTGGCGCCGTCGGGCTGGCTGACCCGCGAGAACCAGACGATCAGGTTGTCCGCGCGGGCGACGCCGGGGACCGACCGGACCCGCTCGACGTGGGTCTCCGGGAACGTGCTCGTCAGGTCCACGTTCGGGGCGTTCCTCGCCGTGACCCAGAGGTCCGCCGAGGCCCGCTCGATGGTCACCGAGGCATTGCCCAGCAGCCCGCGGAAGAGGCCGACCTGGATGAACACCAGGGCCACCGCGAAGCCGACTCCCGACACGGTGATCAGGAATCGGATCTTGTCATGCCAGACGATCTTCCAGGCGAGATCCACCATCGTCCGCTCCTTTCCCTTGCCCCGACGATCCGCGCCCCCGTGACATGGCCGCCGCCGCGGGGTCGATCATCCCACCAGGTCGGCCAGGCAGCCGACGACCGCCCGATAGTGGCAGATGCTCCCCGCGAGGACGAAGACGTGCCAGACGGCGTGGAAATAGCGCCGCTCGGCCCGGGTGTAGAAGGCGAAGCCGCCGATGTAGAAGGCGACGCCGGCCAGGATCCAGAGGAATTCGACCGGCGGGATCGCCGCGATCGTCCGGCGGAAGACGACGAGCCAGACTCCGCTCATCGCCAGGTAGGGGAGCGGAGAGTCCTCCTCGAATCGATGGAAGCGGCCGACCTTGGCGGCCGTCCCGACCGCGGCGATCCCCCAGACGGCGGCCAGCAGCGACCAGCCCACCGGGCCGCCCATGGTGATGATGACGATCGGCGTGTACGTCCCGGCGATCAGCAGGTAGATGCCGATGTAGTCGAAGAGGAGCAGCACCCGCTTGCCGGGCCCTTCCTTCCGCGCGTGGTAGAGGGTCGAGGCCGCGTACAGGAAGACCATCGACGCCCCGTACGCCGCGCATCCGGCGGCGGCCCCGATCGGTGCTCCGTTCCTGGTGAGCGTCACCAGGACGTAAAGCCCGGCGAGGCTCAGGGCCAGCCCCAGGCCGTGGGTGGCCGCGTTGACCAGCTCCTCGGCCGCGTCCTGGATGACGGGCCGAGCGCGGCCGAGATCGGAGCCGAGGCCGCCGGATGCCATCCAGCCTATCCCCGCGCCATTGGCCTCGGGATGGAACAGCCATGCGCCGCCGTCGATCGGGCTCGCGACCGACCCGGCCGCCCGGGGGCGGGGCGTCGCGGACTCGGCGTCGGTCAGGGTGACCAGGTCGGCTTCGGCGTTCATGGATGCGGCCTCCGCGGCTGTACGTGGGACATCGATCATTTCGGGGTGGATGTGTCGCTCGTCGACTGAGGATCGCGCGACGGGGACGAAACCTCACAGGATCTAGGGAAATTCGTCGGTCCGGCCGCTCGCCGGCGTCGGTCATGACGGCACGATCCGGCTCCGAGACCTCGCCACGGCCGAGGAGGTCGCGGGGGCGCGGGGCCATGATGACGGCGTCGACGTCCGCGCCATCGTCGGCGCGCGCAATCGATGCGGAAATCGACCGCCCCATTCCATCGAGTTGCCAGGCGGCGTAAACTCGGCAGATCGGTCGAGCGTCGCGAGCCGCGGGAGTCACCGCCGAATGTCGGCTCCCTGGGATTGGTCGCGCCGCTTCGGTTCAACCGCGGATCCACTGGGGGGCAGGGATGATCGTCGGAGTGCCTCGGGAGATCTACCCGGGCGAGCGCCGGGTGGCGCTCGTGCCGGCGGTGTTGCCGGGTCTGGCGAAGGCGGGGATCGGGGTCGTCGTCGAGGCCGGGGCCGGTGAGTCCGCGGGCTATCCGGACGACGCCTACCGCGCCAAGGGGGCGCAGGTCCTCGCCGGCCGGAAGGAGGTCTTCGACGCGGCGGACCTCATCGTCCAGGTCCTCTGCCACGGGGCCAACGACCGGACGGGCGAGGCCGACCTGCCGCTCCTGCGGGACGGGCAGGGGCTGATCGGCTTCCTCAGGCCGCTCGGGTCCAGGGAGACGGTCGAGGCGATCGCCGCCCGCGGCGTCACGTCGTTCTCGGTGGAGCTGATGCCGCGGATCACCCGGGCGCAGAGCATGGACGCGCTCTCCTCGATGGCGACGGTCAGCGGCTACAAGGCGGTCCTCCTGGCGGCCGACTCGCTCCCCAAATTCTTCCCGATGCTCACCACCGCGGCCGGCACGATCACCCCGGCGCGGACGCTGATCATCGGCGTCGGCGTGGCCGGGCTCCAGGCGATCGCCACGTCGCGGCGGCTGGGCTCGGTGACCTCGGCATACGACCTCCGCCCGGCCGTGAAGGAGCAGGTCCAGAGCCTGGGGGCGCGGTTCGTCGAGCTCGCGGTCGAGGCCAAGGACGCGCAGGACGCCGGCGGCTACGCCAAGGCCCAGGACGAGGACTTCTACCGCCGCCAGCGCGAGCTCCTGGGCAAGGTCGTGGCCGAGAGCGACGTCGTGATCACGACGGCCGTCGTCCCGGGGAAGAAGGCCCCGGTCCTGGTCACCGCCGACATGGTCGCCGCGATGGCCCCCGGGTCGGTGATCGTCGACCTCGCCGCCGAGCGCGGGGGGAACTGCGAGTCGACCCGGCCCGACGAGGTCGCCGCGGTGGGCGGGGTCACGATCATCGGCAAGTTCAACCTCGCGAGCACGGTCCCCTATCACGCCAGCCAGATGTACGCCAAGAACCTGAGCACCTTCCTCCTCCACCTGGTCAGGGACGGGGCGCTCCGGATCGACCCGGGCGACGAGATCGCCCGCGACACGCTCCTGACCCGCGGCGGCGAGATCGTCCAGCCCCGGGTCCGCGAGTTCTTCTCTCTCCCGGCCGCGGAGGCCGCGCCCAAGGGGTAGGATCGTGGACCAAGAAATCCTCACAAACCTGTACGTCTTCATGCTTGCGGCATTCATCGGCTTCGAGGTGATCCGCAGGGTATCCCCCCTGCTCCACACGCCGCTGATGTCGCTGACCAACGCGCTGGACGCGATCGCGATCGTCGGCGCGATCATCCTTGCCGGCGAGGGCAAGAGCACACTGGCGATCGTCCTGGGCACGATCGCCATCGTGGCCGCCATGACGAACGTGGTCGGCGGCTTCGTGATCACCGACCGCATGCTCCGCATGTTCAAGTCGAGCGGCCCGCAGAAGCAGGGACACCCATGATCGGCAGCGAGCACCTCATCGAGCTGACCTACCTCGTCGCCTCGGCGCTGTTCATCCTCTCGCTCAAGTGGCTGAGCTCGCCGGTGACGGCCCGCCGCGGCGTCCGCGCCGGCGAGATCGGCATGGCGCTGGCGATCCTCGGCACGCTCCTCCACCACGGCATCGTCGATTACACGGCGGTCGCGATCGCCCTGGTGCTGGGCACGGCCATCGGCATCCCGCTGGGCTTCGTCCACATGACGGCGGTGCCGCAGCGGACGGCCCTCAGCCACGCCTTCGGCGCGCTCTGCGTCACCCTGGTGGGCACGGCGGAATACTACCTCCACGCGCCGGCGGTCCCCAAGTTCACGATGGGCGTCCTCGCGCTCGAGGTGATCCTCGGCTCGCTCACGTTCACCGGCAGCCTGATGGCGGCGGGCAAGCTCCAGGAGATCCTGCCCCAGCGGCCGATCACCTACAAGGGCCAGAACCTCGTCAACTTCGCCCTGCTCGGCCTGGCGATCGCCATCGCCGCGATCCTGGTGGGCAACCCCGGCCTGAGCTGGCTCTTCCCGCTGATCGTGATCCTGGGGCTGATCTTCGGCGTCATGCTCATCATCCCGATCGGCGGGGCGGACATGCCGACGGTGATCTCGCTGTTGAACTCGTACGCCGGGCTCTCGGCCGCGGCCATGGGCTTCGTGCTCAACAGCAAGCTGCTGATCATCGCCGGGGCGCTCGACGGGGCCTCGGGCCTGATCCTGTCGATCAACATGTCCAAGGCCATGAATCGGTCCTTCACCAACGTCCTCTTCGGCGCCTTCGGCCAGGAGCAGGTGAAGGCCGCGGGGTCCGCCGAGGCCCGCACGGCCAAGAGCGCCTCCGCCGAGGAGGCCGCGGCGCTCCTCTCGGCCGCCAGCAAGGTGGTGATCGTCCCCGGCTACGGCATGGCCGTGGCCCAGGCCCAGCACAAGGTCCGCGAGCTCTACGACGCCCTCACCCGCCGCGGGGTCGAGGTCGTCTTCGCCATCCACCCCGTCGCCGGCCGGATGCCCGGTCATATGAACGTCCTCCTGGCCGAGGCCGATATCCCCTACGACCGCCTGATCGAGATGGACGAGATCAACGGCGACTTCCCCCAGACCGACGTCGCCCTGGTGATCGGCGCCAACGACGTCACCAACCCCGCCGCCCGCAACGACCCATCGAGCCCGATCTACGGCATGCCCGTCCTGGACGTGGACAAGGCCCGCACCGTGATGGTCGTCAAGCGGAGCATGAACCCCGGCTTCGCGGGCATCGACAACCCGCTCTACTACCTCGACCAGACCCTCATGCTCTTCGGCGATGCCAAGGCCTTCACCGGCGCCATCATCCGCGAGCTGGCCGGGGGCGAGGGGTAGACCGGGCGATCGCGAGTCATCCTTCCACCGTGGAAAGTGATCTCACTCGGTGAGGCCAAGGCTCATCTCAGTGACCGCCCCATGAAGCCGGGGGACGGAGGGAAACGGGGACTGGCTCCGAGTCTTCGAGGTTCCCGTCCCGCTTTCCCGGCCTCGGCGCCTCCATCGGCCGGTGGGTTCGGGACAGGCTTTCAGCCAATACGGCCGGCCCTGCCACGACGAGCCGGTCATTGTTAGGTTCATCCGGCGGAAGCGCGCGCCGGGAGATTCGCGACGCCACTCCTTGACATGGGGAATTGTTGAGCTGGAGGCCCCCGATCTTGTAGGGTGTGTCAAG
>NZ_JAALJH010000100.1 GCF_011064615.1 Aquisphaera insulae
CCCTCGAGGATCAAGCCGTCCTTTCCGGAGAGAGGGAGAGAGCAACGCGCCGTTTCGCATTGACGCCTTCCGGAGTTCGGGGTTTAATCCGGCCCCTCGCGCGGGCAGGCCGCCGATCCCAGGCGGATGCCTCGTCAGTCAAGGATGCTGCGCCAGCAAGACGACGGTCCCAACCGACGACTCGCGTCTCCAGGGACGACACCATGCAACGGACGTGCTTCAACACTGTCTTCAAGGCGGTCGCCGGCTTGGCGGTGACCCTGTTCGGTCTCGGATCGTCGGCGTCCGCGGACCTGATCCGCCCCCGGACCGTCCGCTCGTTCCCCGACATCGCGGGGGACGTCGTCGGATCGCAGACCTACACCTTCGATCCCGCCTCGAAGACCGGGACCTTCCAGGTGGTGAACGCCCCTCAGTTCCTGGCGCTCGGGCCCCGGAGCGACGAGATGGTCAATGTCCAGCCGAACCCGGATGGGACGCTGACCCAGACCCTGCAGCTCAAGCTGGACCAGAATGGAAGACTCATCGAGGCGCCCGACAATCGCTTCCAGCTCTACGGCACCGTGACCATCAACGGCGAGGTCTACCACGGCCTCCTGCTGGAAGGGATCCCGACGGCGTTCGGTGCCCAGTCGGTGCGCGACGGGTCGATTTCCCAGGCGGGCGTGTTCGACCTGAACATGAAGATCACCGGCGGCCGCCTCGCCCAGACCTTCGGCGCGGACGCGTACTTCCGGGTCATGGCCCAATCCGAGAGCACGTTCCAGGGGGACTTCTCGACGAACTTCTCCGGCGCGAAGCCGCTGACGAACCTGCGGGCGCTCCAGGGGAGGCTGCCCGCCCCGGTGCCCGAGCCGACGACCCTGGTCATCTTCGCCGCCGTCGGGCTCGCCTGGCTCGGCCGCTGCGCGAGCCGCCGAGGCTGACGGCTCCGGTCCCGCCGAGGCGCGAATTCAGTCCGCCAGCAGCGAGGCGGAGAGCTTGCCGAGCGCCTCGTTCTCGATCTGCCGGACCCGCTCGCGCGTCAATCCCAGCGACTCGCCGATCTCCTTGAGGGTCTTGGGCGGCGCATCGTTGAGGCCGAATCGCATCCGGAGCACCGTGGCCTCGCGCTTGTCCATCTCCTCGAGCCGGTTCATGACCAGGCGGAGGTTGTCGGCCTCGACCATCTCGACGTCGGGAGTCCGCGTCCGCTCGTCCATGAGCATCTCGCCCAGGCTCCAGCCGTTCTCGGGCTGATCCGTCTGGGGGACGAGGTTGTAGACCTTGATGGCCTTCTTGACGATCGCCAGCTTCTTCTTCGGGAGCTTGAGCTCCCGCGCGACCTCCTCGAAGGTCGCGGGGCGCCCCAGGGTTTCCTGGAGATCGGCGGCCATCCTCCGCCATTTGAAGAGGAGCTCCACCATGTAAGCCGGGATACGAATCGGCTTCGCGGTGTTCACGAGCGCCCGCTTGATCGACTGCTTGATCCAGTAGCTCGCATAGGTGCTGAACCGGGTGCCGACGCTGGGATCGAAGCCCTCGACGGCCCGCAGCAGCCCGAGATTGCCTTCCTCGATCAGATCCTGGAGGGCCAGCCCCTTCCCCACATAACCTCTGGCGATATTCACCACGAGCCGGAGATTAGCCCTGACCATCCGGTCGCGTGCGGAGTCGTCTCCGTCGGAGATCCGATGGGCCAACTGCTTCTCTTCGTCCGCGGTCAACAGAGCCATCTCGTTGATCTCCCGGAGATAGGTCTCCAGGGGGCTCTGGACCACGTCACGGCGGTGTCGGCGAATACGGGCCATGAAGATCCTCGTTGTGTCGATCGAAACAGCGTCCGCCCTTGGCAACGGATCGGGAGGCCTCGGGGCGAGGCGGATCGGCCATGATGGTCTCAAACGGGTGGACTGACCTGGCGCAGTCTCCTGGAACCGAACGAGCCCCGTCTCACGGGGTATCCCCGACGATCTCGTCGGGGAGCGGGCGGGAAGACGCGCAGCCGGGAGTCATCGCTCCGGCCTCGGCCCGGGAGTGACGCCGCCGGCAACCGCCGACACCCACGCCCGGATCGCCACCCCACGCCGCATCAACTCGCACCGAGAGCCACCGCTCGATGCCAGTTCAAACGCGTCCAATTCCGCAGGCCAGATCCCACAACACGAGATATCGGAGCCCGCTCTTTGATAACTTAAGTGGGACCCGGAAATCTAGGATGTATTGGGGATATGCGACGAATAGCGACTGGATAAACGTTAAGACTGGCACGGTAGGCTGAGGGATGTGGGGATTGTACCGATTCGGCGCGGCACGATGATCCGAAGGGACGTGAGGGGGTATGCCGGTGATCTCCGGCTTGGGGATGAGTCACCGTGCGGCGTGGGGAAACGAAAAGGACCGCCCCGTCGCGGGGCGACGGGGCGGTCCTGGGTGGTTGATTGGCGTCGATGGGCCGGTTCACGCTCGCCCGGAGACGATCAACTGCCGGACGAGTCGGTGTTGGTCGGGGTCCCCATGCTGAAGAGGGGTCCGCCGCCGCCGAGGCCGCCCTTGAGCTCCTTGGTCTCCTTCGGAGCCTCGGAGGTCTCGGCGCCCTCGGTCTCGCTGTCCTCTTCACCCGGCTTGGTCCAGTGGGCCTTCTTGCGCGAAAGCCCGATCTTGCGCTCGCCGCGATCGACGCGGAGGATCTTGACCTCGATCTCGTCGCCGACCTTGACCACTTCTTCCGGGCTATCGACCTTGTGGTCGGCCAGCTCGGAGATGTGGAGGAGCCCCTCGAGGCCGGGCTCGAGCTCGACGAAGACGCCGAAGTTGGTCAGCTTGGTGACCTTCCCCTTCACCACGTCGCTCGGCTCGTAACGGCCGGGGATGTCGGTCTCCCACGGGTCTTCCTTGAGCTGCTTGAGGCCCAGGGCGATCCGCTTCCGATCCTGGTCGACGTTGAGGACCTGGCAGGAGATCCGCTGACCCTTCTCGAGGAGCTCGTTGGGGTGGCCGATCTTGCGGGTCCAGCTCATGTCCGAGATGTGCAGGAGGCCGTCGATGCCCTCCTCGATCTCGATGAAGGCGCCGTAGTTGGTGAGGTTGCGGACGGTCCCCTCCACCATGGTGCCCGGCGGGTACTTGCCGGCGACCTGGTCCCAGGGATTGACCTGGGTCTGCTTCATGCCGAGGGAGATTTCCTGCTTGTCCTTGTTGATGCCGAGGACGACCACCTCGATCTTGTCGCCGATGTTGACCAGCTCGCTCGGGTGGTTGATCCGCTTGGTCCAGCTCATCTCGGAGATGTGGACCAGGCCCTCGATGCCCTCCTCGAGCTTGACGAACGCGCCGTAGCTCATGACATTGACGACCTCGCCGATGACGCGAGTCCCGACCGGGTACTTGTCGGCGACGTTCTCCCACGGGCTGGGGCTCTTCTGCTTGAGGCCCAGGGCGATCTTCTCGCGCTCCTTGTCGACGTGGAGGACCATGACCTCGAGCTGGTCGTCGATCTTGAGCATGTCGCTGGGATGATTGATCCGGCCCCAGCTCATGTCGGTGATGTGGAGCAGGCCGTCGATGCCGCCGAGGTCCACGAACGCCCCGAAGTCGGCGATGTTCTTGACGGTGCCCTTCCGCACCTGGCCGACCTCGATGACCTCGAGCAACTGCTTCTTCTGCTGCTCGCGCGTGTTCTCGATCAGCTTGCGGCGGCTGACGACGATGTTGCGGCGGCTCTCGTCGATCTTCAGGATCATGCACTCGATGTCCTGATCGATGTAGTCCGCGATGTCCGACGGGCGGCGGATGTCCACCTGGCTGGCCGGCAGGAAGACGTTCACGCCGATGTCGACCAGCAGGCCTCCCTTGATCTTGCGGGTGACCTTCCCCTTGACCACGTCGCCCTCGTGGTACTTGGAGATGACCATCTCCCAGGCCCGCATCCGGTGCGCCTTCCGGCGGGAGAGGACGATCTCGCCGGTCTCGTCTTCCATCCCCTCGAGGAGGACTTCCACCGACTCGCCCGGCTGCGGGGGCGGCTCATCCTCCCACTCGTTGAGCGGGACGAGTCCTTCCGATTTGTAGCCGACATCGACGACCACCTGGTCGCCGACCAGCTCGACGACCTTGCCGGACACGATCGATCCGATCTCGAAGTTCTGGCCCTCGCCCAGGAACTGTTCGAGATTATTGGTGCCGTCCTCGGCCGTGACGACGGCGGTCAATTCGTCATCGCTGACGTCGAACTCACGGAGCAGGTTGCGATCTACCATGTTTGAGTTTCGTTTCGATTCCGGTCGTGTCCACCTAGACACGGCCCGCTGATCGGCGGAGCCGGCGATCCGGGCAGCCCCCGCGAAGGAGCCCCCCCTCACCCGCCTCCATCCCGAATTCCCTAAGAAAGAAGACCACCCCTCCACGCAAGAGATGGAATACCCGAACCTTCCATTATAAGTAAACCCTTTGAGAAGACAACGGAGGATCGGGGGAAACGCCGCGCCGGATCGCCGGGCCTGAGCACCGAGCGGATGGGCCTCCTCGCGCGCGTCAGCGATCCGACCGCATTCGTAGGGTCGGGATGAGACCTCGTGCTGAGGGCGATCCGGTCGCCCGCAAGGTCGCGCGCCCCCCGGTACGCTTCGCCGAGACCAAACAGTCCACGGAATCGAGAGTGAGTCACCAGAATACTTGTTCCACTTAAATTGCCCTGAGTTCCTAAAGCCACATTCCTACCTCGTCGATATTGTTCAACAAGGAAAAGAGCCTGTACCGGACGTGTACAAGACGCCAAGGACTAGCTTCCTGAGCAATCATGAATCAACGACCCGGAGAACGACCGATGACTTTGCGACTGGTCTTGGTCAGCCTGGTGGCGGCCCTGGGATTGACGATCCCCGGAGCGGCCCGACTTGAGAGCTGGGTCGCCTCCACTCAGAACTGGATGAATGCCAGGTTTGCCGACTGGGACACCCGCCATCCGCTCGACGCGGATTATGTGATCGTCAGCAACAACCGGGACGCGGGCCGCCCCGCGGCCGCCGTCCCCACATCCCCCGCCCCGATCGCGACCCCCGCACCGGCCTCCGACGGGCCGGCCCCGCGGCAGGCGTCGCCCCGCCTCGCGAGCCGCCCGGTCACGGACCGATCCCCGGCCACTGCCGAGGCGTTTCACGTTGTCTTCCGACCGGCCCAGCTCGTGCGGAAGTCCGCCCCGGTCCCCCCGGCGGCGGTCGTCCGGCTCGCCCGCTGGGAGCTCGATCGCGACCATGACGGCCGTCCCGTCGCGCTGGGGGTCAAGCCCCCCGTCGTCCGCCGCCCCGAAAAGCCCGCGGCCCGGGTCGACTTCCTCGCCGTCGGGAGGAGCTTCCGCGACCGCGTCCGGGTCGCGATGACCGAGTCGATGTCCCGCGCCCCGATCTCCAAGGCGAAGTCCAATCCGCCTCGAGTGGCGCCCCGGCCCGTCAACGGGCTCAAGGTCTGTGAAACCCTCCTCGGCGGCCCCGCCCGTCGAGTCGCGGCGACGCCGGCCGCGAGGACCGGCGCGAAGACGACTCCTTCCGTCAAGGAGACCGTGAAGCTGGCCGCCTCGAATCCTGGTTTTGGAGCGATGGAGAAGGGGGCGAACCTCTATTTCGCCGGCAACCTGCAGCCCATCGTCCGAAAGACGCAACCCACTCCGTCGACCGAGCCGGTCCGGATCGCGACGACCCCCGCTCCCCCGAAGCCGACTCCCAAGGCCGAACCTGTGAAGTCCGAGCTGCCGAAGATCGTCTTCGCCGAGCTGCCGAAGAGCGTCTTCGCCGAGCTGCCGAAGGTCTCGAACGACCTGGACCCGGAGCTTGACGGGCTGGCGATGACGTCCGAGGACGGGTTCGGGACCTTCGCGGTGCGGTCGCAGGGCGTCCCCTCCCGCGGACTCGCCCTGGTGCCGGTGGCCGGTCGACCCTCGGCCCCGACGGTCCACCCGACGATTCCACCCCCCTCGACCGAGGTGACCCGCGCCGTGCGGTTGACTCGCGAGGCGGTCTACGCCTGGGTCAACGTCTTCACCGGACCCGCCGTGGTCACCGTCGCCCCATCCCGCGACACCGCGACCCGGTGAGCAGGTCCTCCGACCCGAAACTCTGCCCATCAATCGAAAGGCCGGCCCCGCATCCCTCGCGCGGGCCGGCCTTCGTGGTTCCTGGCGGGCTTCCCCGCCCGCGGCACATCCAGGTCTCCTGGCGATCAAAACTCCAGGGAGGTTGTTTCCTGTTCGTGGGGATCGATCTCATCGACCTCCTTGCGATAGCCCAGGGACACGGCAACCCGGATCACCTCGGCATAACTCGGGAACGCCTTGCCGGTCCGTTCCTTGAAGCGCTGCATGGCGTTCATGAACTCGAGCTCATCGTCCGTATATTGCTTTTCGAAGGTGGTCGGGTCGATCCGCCTGCGACGCTCTTTTCGAGCGCGTCGCTCGCGAGGCTCGCCCTCGCGTCCGACGGGCATCGGACTGCTCGCGCGATCGGCACGATTCCTCCGATCGCGCCCTTCCCGCCGATCGTGGAAGACCGAGTTGGAAGGGTAGGCGGAAAAATCGAATTCCGCGGCCGTCGAGGTCGTCTCTTCGTTATCCTCGCTCATGATGTCTCGGTCCTGGAAAAGACTCGTGGCGACCGTCGAGCCCTCGCCCGCGGGCCGCGCCGTCCGGAGACGCGACCGGCGAAGGGTCGATCGCTTCGATCGACCGGCGTTGCGTGCGAACTTCTCGTCTGCATTGCACTTGGAGAATCTGTAGGACATGCGTCCCCGCGTGTCAAAGGCGAATGGCGGGGGCATCGCGGCGAACCGATGGGCGTGCACCCTCGAGACGATGGCCGTCGTCGCCGCGGTCCGGGTCTCGCATCTTGAGCCTGATTCCGAAGCATGTGGCATAATGGAGGTCGAACGAGAGTCGGCGTCCGCGTGATTTGGAGCGTTGATCCGGACCGGGCCCCGAGGCGAGGCCCGGGGGGTCGACGATCCGCCCTTCGCGACTCGCTTTCCGGTCCAGTTCTTCTTCGCTCCTGGCTACTTCAAGGCGATCCCACGGCCCCTCCGGAACCGCTTGTCGGCCCGGCGCGCCGATCGTAGAGTAAAGCTGGGGAAACCTTAGCGCCCAAGCCGGTCCTGCTGCCGGTTAACCCCTCTGGTGGAGAGCATCGAACATGTCTCGAACCGCGCGACTGTGGAAAGGCGCCGGGCTGACGACGCTGGGTGGCATCCTGCTATCCGGCGCCGTGGCTAGGGGCGACGACGGGCCGCCGCTGGCCTCGCAGCTCAATGACCTGGGCCGGCAGGCCCTGGCGCAGAAGGCCCCCGCGATGGCGAAGGGCTTCTTTCAGAAGGCCCTCGAGCTCGACCCGGGCAACGCGGACGCGACGCGCGGCCTGAAGGAGAGCAATGCGGCCTCCGCCGAGGTGATGCGGGTGGCGTTCCAGGATCCGGCCCCTCCGGCTCCCGCGCAGCCCACCCCGCCCCCCGCCCCCGCGGCGGCCGTCACGCCGGCTCCCGCGGAACAGCCGCACGCCACGCTCGAGAACGCGGATCAGGCGGACACCGTCGCGCGTCAGCAGCTCGAGGACGATGTGAACCATCGGCTCACCGACGCCCGCAAGCTCGTGGAGAGCGGGCAGCCGGAGGCGGCGCTCACTCACCTGCACCTGGCCCAGAACCTCGTCCGGTCCTCGCTGAACGTGCCCGAGAGCGTTCGCAAGTCCATGGATCGCCGGATCCAGGCGCAGATCCAGAACACGGTCCGGGACGAGGAGCGGATCGTCCTCGAGAGGGCCGAGACGCAGCGGAAGATCGCGGCCGCCGAGCAGCGGCAGCGCGGAATCTCCCAGCTCGTCCAGAATCAGCAGACGATCCAGGCCATGATGACCCAGTTCGACCTGCTCATGGGCGAGGGCGTCTACAACACGCTCTACAACGGCGGCCTGGGCAACATCTCGGCGGCCACGGCGCCCTTCTACCAGGCGCGCATCCTGTCCCAGCATGCCCGCTCCCTGATGCACCGCGGCACGCTCCCCTACAGCGATGAGGATCCGGCGCCCTATGCCGGCATGTTCGTCTCCACGACGCTCGGCTTCCTCGCGCAGGAGATGCAGTTCGAGCTGCTCAAGGAATACCGCTACATGCTGACCATGCAGGACGTCGCTCGCGCAGCGGTCCCCTTCCCCGACGACCAGATCATCGAGTATCCCGACGCCGAGCGGTTCCGGACCCTCTCGGAGCGGCGGATCGCCCGTTACGGCAAGGCCGTCGATGTCTTCGATCGCGACCCCAAGACCAAGCAGATCCTCGAGAAGCTCAATCAGCCGGTCCCGATGAACTTCCCGAATGAGACGCCCCTCGAGGAAGTCCTCCAGTATCTCAAGCAGGCGACACAGGGGCCCAATGACTCCGGCATCCCCATCTACGTGGACCCGCTGGGCCTTCAGGAAGCCGACCGCACCCTGACCTCGCCCGTCTCCCTGAATCTCGAGGGAGTGCCCCTCAAGAGCACCCTCCGGCTCATGCTCAAGCAGCTTGGCCTCACCTACACGGTGAAGGACGGCTACCTGATGATCACGTCCGCCACGTCCGAGGATCAGCAGACCGAGATCCGCGTCTATCCCGTGGCCGATCTCGCCATCATCCCGTTCTCGCTCATGGGTGGCGGCGGCGGCGGCATGGGCGGTATGGGCGGCGGCATGGGCGGCATGGGCGGTATGGGCGGCGGCATGGGTGGCATGGGCGGCGGCGGCATGGGCGGCATGGGCGGCGGCATGGGCGGTATGGGCGGCGGCATGGGTATGATGTCCGTGCCGGTCGAGCCCATCTCCCAGGATCCGGACTCCTCGTTCATGCAAAAAAAAAGCAACTGAGTGACGCCACCTCAGGTTCGCCCGCTTCAACAACCCCCTCAAATCCCCGGGGCCAGTCCGGCAGCATGCTGCCGGCTGGCCCCGGTGGCGTTTCCCCGGGAGCCGACGGCGCGACGCGCATTCCGGGGCGAACGACGAGTGGGACGAACGGCTCTCCGACCATCACGGACCAGAAAGGGAGAGTCAGGAGCCTGCAACCGGTGAATGCGGCGAGGGGAGTGATCCGCCGCCCTGCGGGTGAGGTTGACCCCTACAAGTTCTGGTCGGACTACTATCGGACGCACGATCAGGATGCGATGCAGCTTCGAGAGTCGCTTCGAATCCTGAACGGCAGCGAGAAGTTCGTGGAAGTCCACGCGATGCTGACGGGTTACCTGACGCACCGAGCGGGGAATCGCGAGCCCTGGATGTACGAGGCCCTTGCGCTCTCCACGGAGATGATCCACGGCCGCCCGGAAGATATCAAAACATCGCTGAATTACGCGGCGGACCTGGCCAAGAGAACACATAACCCCAATGACCTGGTCAGCGCGGCCGACAAGCTGTACCTGAAAGGCTACTTCGATCGGGTCGGCGACCTCCTCGACGAGGCCGCCGGCAAGGTCCCGCACCGCTCCGAGCCGCTGGTGATGTCGATCAACCTGGCGCAGAAGACGAAGGATCCGGTGCGGATGGCGGATTCCGTGGAGCGGCTCCTCGCCCTGGGATGGCCGGGCCAGGATGACTACTTCCGCCTGGAGTCGCGAAAACAGGTCGAGCAGCTCGCGGGCACTCTCAAGGAGGAAGGACGCGAGTCCGAGGCGACGACGCTTCTCGATCGCCTGGCCCGGTCCGAGGCTCGAGACGTCTACATTCGGCTCACCTGGGACGGTGACGCGGACTACGACCTGGTCGTCACCGAACCGCTCGGGGCCACGGCCAGCAAGTCGTTCCCTCGCACGGTCTTCGGCGGATCGGTTATCAAGAACGGCTATGGCAAGCATCCGGACGACGTCTATGTCTGTCCCAGGGGATTCGACGGCGAATACACGGTCCGGATCTCCATGGTCTATTCGGACCCGGAGAAGCCCGCGACGCGGCTGACCCTGGAGACGATCACGCATGAGGGCTCGGACCGCGAGGAGAAGAAGATCCACACCCTGGCCCCGGCGGACCCTCAGGTGAAGCCGATCGTGGTGAAGCTCGAAGGTGGCCGCAGGAAAGCCGTCCTCCCCTTCCTCAGCCCGGCCGCCGCCATGGAATCCGTGACTTCCGGAGAGAACAAGAAGAAGGCGACGCCTCCGCACACGCCAACCCAGGCTCCCCCCGCCGCCAGGGGTGTCCGCTAGCCCGCGATCGTGTTTGAGATTCAGAGGCATTGCGGCCCTTTCCCCGTCCTCGGTATAGTCATGCGCGGCTCTCTCCGGGGGGACCTGGTCCGGAACGGGGAGGGCCCGTGGATCGGCGATCCACGCAGGAGGCTCGGAGGAACCGCGCCGCCTGGTCATTCGATGGAGCGACTCTCATGGCCAGCCACCTCGCATGGTCTGCAGGAGCGTGGGCATCCCGTCGGTCCCTGATCTTCTCCTGCTTATTGGTGGCCGCATCCCCCGCCTCCCTCTTCGCCCAGGGGGACGCCGCCAGCCTGTCCGCGAGCTTCCGCCGGGCCGCGGAGCGCGTACTCCCTTCCGTCGTCGCGGTGCGATCCTCGGTGGTGGAGGATCCCTCCGGACTCCAATCCCCGTTCGGTTCCCAGTCGATTGACATGTCGGCGACCGCCCCGGGATACCGCCGGCTGATCGCGCCGGCGGGGGGAGGGAGCGGAGTGGTCGTGGACGCCGGCAGGGGATTGATCCTCACCACGCAGCAGGCGTTGGGGGGCGGCGCCAGGGCCGTCGTGGTCTTCACCGACGGCCGGCAGATGGACGCGGAACAGGTCACGCGAGATCCCCGGTCGGACCTGGCCCTGATCCGGATCAACCCCCAGGCGATCCGCCTGAAGGCGTCGGAGTGGGGAGCCGCCGAGCCGCCGCAGATGGGCGACTGGGTCGTCGCGGTCGGCCGGCCGCAGGGCCGATCGCACGTCATCTCGGCGGGGATCGTCAGCGGCCGCGGGCCGGTTCGATCGTCGCCGGGTGAGTCCGATGCACTCTGGACCGACGCCCTGACCGGCGGGACCAGCGCGGGGGGGGCCCTCGTGGACCTGGAAGGTCGAGTGGTCGGCATCAACGTCAGCCCCGGGGCCGGGGGCGCCGTGCCGGACCGGTTCGGCCTGGCGATCACCGCGGAGGCCGCACGCCGGTTCGTGGCTGAGGTGTCCGAATCCGGCCAGGTGCGCCGAGGCTACCTCGGGCTGACAATCGGCAGCGACGCGGCCGGTCCCGTGGACCAGGGAATCCCGCCCGCCCTCGTCATCACGGCCGTCACACCGGGAAGCCCCGCGGAGACGTCCGGATTCCTCGTCGGTGATCGACTGGTGGCCGTCGACGGCAGCCCGATCGTCGAGGTCGAGGCTCTCTCGCGCGTCGTCGAGAACGCCCCCGTCGGGCGGACGTTCCGGCTGACCATCACCCGCGGGGGCGGCTCGCAGGATGTCTCGGTGAGCTCGGCGGCCAGGCCGGACGGCACCGGTGTCATCGCAAGCCGACCGTCCGCGAGCCCCAGGACGATGGCCCCGTCCCGCACCCTGCGTGCCCCGGTCCGTCAGGTGCCTCCCGGTGCGACCGGCGGCGCCGCGGGCCGGAGAACGCGCGGAAGTACGATCTCCGAGGACTTGCCGAAGGAGCTCAATCCGATCTCCGAACCGTCCGAGGGGCGGGCTGTCCTTCCCGACGAACCAGACGGAGAGTCAACACCCATCCCGAAACGACCGGCCCGCGGGTCGACGAGGGTCGAGCCGAGGCCATCCGCCGAGCCGGGTCCGGTCGAGCTGCCTCGGCTCTCCCCGAGCAAGCCTCCGTCGACCACCGCCGCACCCGAGCTCGGAGCCGTGCCCGAACCGAAGCCGGAGTTGAGACCGACTCCGCCGCCCGAATCGAAGCCCGCAACCAAACCCGATCCCACCCCTCCGCCGAAGCCCGAGCCGAAGCCGGCACCCAAGCCCGAGCCCACGCCGCCGCCGAAACCCGAGCCGAAGCCGGCACCCAAGCCCGAGCCCACGCCGCCGACGAAGCCGGAGCCGAAGCCGGCCCCCAAGCCCGAGCCCGCGCCGACGAAGCCGGCCCCCAAGCCCGAGCCCGCGCCGCCACCGAAGACCGAATCGAAGCCGAAACCCGATCCCAAGCCCGACGTCAAGCCCGTGCCGGCGCCGGACCTGAACGAGATCTCCCCCTTGCCGCCGGCCCTGGAGCCGGCCCCCGCGCCGGCGCCCTCGCCGCATCTCGAGCCGGCGAAGGGGCCTTCCTGATCGAGGACGACCAAGCGAGCCTGTCGGACCGGTCCCAGACTACCAGGGTGCGAAATCAAAGGATGGACAGCTCCTGATGACACGGCGAATCCTCGTGGTCGACGACATGGAATTCAATCGCGATCACCTTCGCAAGGTGCTCGAGGAGGGTGGTTACGAGGTCGAGGCCGCGGCCAGCGGGCAGGACGCGCTCGAGCAGCTCGACGAGAAGACGTTCCACCTGGTGATCACCGACCTCCGGATGCCGGACATCAGCGGCCTGGACCTGCTCTCCCGGATCCGGAGAGAGCGGTATCCGGTCGGCGTGATCGTGCTCACGGCCTACGGCGACACGGCCGACGCCCTGCGGACGATGAAGGCCGGTGCCGACGACTTCCTCACCAAGCCGTTCAACCCGGACCACCTCCAGTTCCTGGTCAAGCGGACCCTCGATCGCCGACGTCTCATCGACGATCTGGAAGAGCTTCGGACCCAGCTCCACGAGGACTACAGCTTCCAGACGATGATCTCGAAAAGCCCGCGGATGCGGAACATCTTCGACCTGATCAAGCACGTCGGGCCGCTCAACTCGACCGTGCTGATCCTGGGAGAGACCGGCACGGGGAAGGAGCTGGTCGCCCGAGCCATGCACGCGGCCAGCGGCCGGAGGGAGCGGCCCTTCGTGGCCCTCAATTGCGCGGTCCTCAACGATTCGCTGCTCGAGAGCGAGCTGTTCGGCCACGAACGAGGGGCATTCACCGGGGCCGAGAGGCGCAAGGCGGGCCGCTTCGAGGCGGCCGACGGCGGCACGCTCCTGCTCGACGAGATCGGCGACATCTCGCCGTCCATGCAGGCCAGGTTGTTGCGCGTCCTCCAGTCCGGAGTCTTCGAGCGGGTGGGGGGGACGGAGTCCCTGAAGGTGGACGTCCGGATCGTCGCGGCCACCCACAAGCGACTGGAGGACGAGGTCGCCGCCGGCCGGTTCCGCCGCGACCTCTTCTATCGGCTCAACGTGATCCGCGTCGAGATCCCTCCCCTTCGGGAGCGCCGCGAGGACATCCCGCTGCTGGCCATGCACTTCCTGGAGAACGCGAACGGGACGCGTCGGACCGCCTTGCGGGAGATCGCGACCGAGGCCATGCAGGCGCTCCTCGAGCACGACTGGCCCGGCAACGTGAGGGAGCTCCGGAACGCCATCGAGTCCGCCTCGGCGTTCGCCGACGGCTCGGTCATCCGCCCGGAGAACCTCCCCGGGCTCCTCGCCCCCAAATCGGCCCGAAGGGCCGCGGGCCATCACAGCCTGATCGACATCAATCGCCTCCTCCCGGAGCTGACCGAGGACCTCATCGGCCAGGTTGAGAAGGAGTATTTCCAGCGACTGCTCGCGGAATACAAGGGGAACGTGGCCAGGTGCGCCCGGCACAGCGGGCTGTCCCGTCGGAGCGTGACGCAGAAGCTCCAGAAATACGGCCTCGATCGGGCCGATTTCAAGTCCCGGAATCGCCAGGTCCGGTCCGCCGTCGGCGACCGGGAGGCGTGAGTCCGCCCCGCCACGCCACGGCCTCTCAGGGGAGCGGTACGTCCTTGAACTCGAACTCGATGGGGACCGTGACGACCTTGCTGGGCGTCTCGTAGACAAGCTGGTAATCGGCCGGCTTGCCGGGGACATCGGAGAAGATGTATTCGAAGCCGAGCTTCCCGCCTTCGGCCCCCGTGCTCGAGAAGCCGCCGTTGAGGTCGAACTTCGATCCGTCGGCCTTCTGGATCCAGACGCGGTTGTTGAAGAGGCCCTGACGGTAGCTCTCGAGGGCGGGCCCCCCCGACTCATAGACCAGCTCCACCTCGACCTTCCACACCGTTTCGTCGATCTCGGTGCGCAGGAGGGTGACCTTCACGTCCCCCTGAGTGGACGTCGCGTTCTCCTCCGCCAGGCTCGGGAAACGGAAGGTCTTCATCCCGGTCGGCAACATGACATCGGCCTTGACCCGGAAGCTGGCGAGCTTGGTCGCGGATCGGTCCGGGGCCTCCAGGCTGATGTTCAACTCCGCGGTCGGAAAGTCGGGGCGCAGGACCAGCTCGTTCGACTCCATCATCGTCTGCGGCTTGACGACTCGGCCGTGATCGTCCTTCACCGCAAGCTGATCGGCCTTCAGGGTCAACATCATCGGCCGGAGCCGCGGTTCCCAGGCGAAATCGAGCTGGGCGTTGGCCGTCGCGGTTTCCGCCTGGAGGTCCCGAGCTTCTGAAAATTGCCGGAAGGCGACTCGGAACGGGCCGACGTACTTGACCATTGCGGCCTTCGGTGCCGTCCCGGCGGTGATTCCGATCGAACCGTCTCCCGTGGACGCATTGAGCGCGACCTTCGCAAGCCGGGCGATCTCGTCGAGGGCCTCGTGGAAGGAGACCTCCTTGAGATCCAGATCGAACGCCGGATTGGTCACCTCGGCACCGAGCTGCTCCCTCATGTCCGTGATCGGATTGCCGGTCTGCTTCTGCAACTGCTGGATCGCCTCGGAGAGCCGGATCCCCTTCGCCTGGATCGTCACCTTGCTGGCGCCGGTGCCCGCGTCATCGGCCGCCTGACGGAGCCGGTCGCGGACCCTGACCAGCCGAGTCGTCCGCTCGTCACCCTGGACCGCGCCCGACTCGGGGAGCAACGGAAGGGCCTTCTCACCGAGCTTGATCAGCCGGGTTTCCGCCTCGTCCCGGGCCTTTGGATCGGGATCGCCAAGCCGCTCCACGAGCTGGAGCACCCTGTCACGGAGCGCCGCATCGGCGGGCGTCGTCTGTGCCGCGAGCGGAGGAGATACGCCGATCCCCAGCGTCGCCGCCAGGGTCGCGGCCGCGGCGATCGCCGGCCGGAATCGTTTCGAGATTTCCATCGTGCTCCCCGCTCCAGGAGACAAGTGTCAAACCCTCTGCGGCCAGCTTATCGGAAGCAGGACCGGGACGCAACGACGGCCGGTTCCGGCGCGCGGAGGCGACCGACTCCACTCGGGGGTGCTTGACGGTCCGCCTTCCAGGTTTGAGAATCGAGACCGATCGGTCGACGTGGCCGATGATCTGCGTCGCGACGAAAGGACGGCACGGTATGCGGCTCGGGGGCGAGGAAGTCGGGCTCGATCTCAACCAAAGGCACGCGTTCGACAAGGCTCGCGTGGCCATGTTTGCTGTCTTCCTCGCCGGGGTGCCCTTCTGTCGGGCCCAGGAGCCACCCCCGGCCGCCGCGACGGAGGCATCCGCGGCCTACGTCTCGCCGACGGAGTCGCGGCTCCGGGCCGACGTCACGTTCCTGGCGTCCGACGAACGCGAAGGGCGAGCCCCGGGGTCCAGCGGCATCGAGGCGGCGGCCAAATTCATCGCGGAGACCTTCAAGTCGCTGGGACTCAAGACGGCCCCGGGGGCGGACGGCTACTTCCAGGAATTCACGCTGGCCGGCCGGCCCACGCTGGGGGCCGCGAACGACCTGGCGATTCACACCCAGAACGGCAAGGAGCTCCGCGCCGAGCTGAAGACCAGCTATACGCCGCTTGCCATCGGCTCGAGCGGTTCGGCGGAGAAGATGGCGATCGTCTTCGCGGGCTACGGCATCACGGCCCGCGACGAGAAGACGGGGCTCGACTACGACGACTATGCCGGGATCGACGTGAAAGGGAAGGCCGTCCTCATCATCCGCCGGGAGCCGCAGCAGGACCGCGAGGATAGCCCGTTCAACGGCAGGAAGACCAGCGAATACGCGACATTCCGCCACAAGGCGACGAACGCCTTCCAGCACGGCGCGGCGATGGTTTTGCTCGTCAACGACCTCGCCGGCCTCGAAGGCGGCAAGGACAACCTGCTCGGGCTCGTCCAGGTCCGCCGCGAGGAGGACACGTCGTCCAAGCTGCCGTTCGTGATGGTGACCCGCGACTTCGCGGACCAGATCCTGGCGGCGGCCGGCTCGCCGAAGCTCGCGGACATCGAGGCTCGGATCGATTCCGACCTCCGGCCGAGGTCTCGCGAGCTTCAGGGCGTCTCCGTCACCGCCAGGGTCACCATCGACCGGCCGGGCATCACCACGCGGAACGTGGTGGGGGTCCTCGAGGGGAGCGGGCCCCTCGCCGACGAGACGATCGTGATCGGAGGCCATTACGATCACCTGGGCCGGGGTGGACTCCTCTCCGGCTCGCTCGCGGTGCTCTCGAGCGAGATCCACAACGGGGCGGATGACAATGCGTCCGGCACCGCGACGGTCCTGGAGATGGCCCGCAGGCTCTCCACCCGCCGCGACCCGCTCCCCCGCCGCGTGGTCTTCATCGCCTTCTCGGGCGAGGAGAAGGGCCTGCTCGGGTCGCAGTACTACGTCGACCATCCGCTCTTCCCGCTCAACAAGACCGTGATGATGATCAACTTCGACATGGTCGGCCGGCTCAACCTCAAGCGGGAGCTGACCATGATCGGCACGGGGACGTCCCCGGGGTCGGAGTTCGTGGTCGAGGCGCTCGGCAAGTCATCCGGCCTGACCATCAAGAAGGTCACCGGCCTCACGGACGGGTTCGGCGGCAGCGATCATCAGTCCTTCTACGCCAAGGACGTCCCGGTCCTCTTCGCGTTCACGGGGGTGCACCCGGACTATCATCGTCCCAGCGACGACTCCGATCGGATCAATTACGGCGGCATGGCGAGGATCTGCGATTACATGGAGCTCCTCGCGCTGGACCTCATCCGGCGTCCGGAACGGCCCGCGTTCGCCAGGCTGAATCCCCCCCGTCGTGAATCCGCCCAGTCCGGGTCGGTCGCGATGGGCGCGACCCTTGGCGTCATGCCGGATTACGGCGACGAGGCGAAGGAAGGGATGAAGCTCAGCGGCGTTCGCGACGGCGGCCCCGCCGCCAAGGCCGGCCTCAAGGGGGGGGACGTCATCACGAGCATCGAGAACAAGAAGATCGCCACGATCTACGATTACATGGAGAGCCTCAAGGGCTACAAGCCCGGCCAGAAGATCCATGTCGGCGTTCGTCGCGGCGGCGAGGACCTCAAGATCGAGGCGGAGCTTGGGGGGACGACCGGCGCCTCTCACAAGCAATAACGCCATGCCCAACCGCATGGCCGGCTCGGCCCCGATCCGCCGGATGCTCGCCCTCTGGATCCTCTCGGGATCGATCGGATGCGGTCGGATCCCGGGGCCCTGGATCGCGCCGGGTTCCCGGGATTCCGTCGAGGTGAGGATCGCGACGCCGTGGAATGCGGCGGACCGTTCCGAGGCCGAGCGGAAGCTCCGCGCGGCCGGCGCGGACCTCGCGTCGATCCGCATCGCCTGGATCGAGCTCCCGTCGGGCTTCCCCTTCGATCGCGCGAGTGTCCGGGTCCCGGCCATCCACATGTACCTGGGCGGGCCCCGATGGGAGTATGAGCGACTCGCCGCGGCGGGACAGCTCGGCGGGGCCGGCGGGGAAGCCGATCCCGCGCCGAGGGTCGTCCGCAGGCTCGCCATCGTGGCCGGCGGGAAAGGAACGGACGCGGGACCGTCCGGGCGACCGATCCTGGAGGATCCACGCGTCGATCCGGTGACCCTGACCTGGGCTGAAGGCCGGCTAACCCAGCAGGGGTGGCTGGAAGGTTACGCCTCGGTTCTCCTCGATTACGGCAACGCGGCGCGGTCCGCGGGGTGGCAGGCGGGGACCGCATCCGCGGCCGAGGACCGACCCGGGACTGCTCCCGTCTGGACGCTGCAACTGGCAAGCCCATCCGAGATGGCCTCCTCGGACATCGTCTACGAGGAATGGGGCGCGGTGGGCTCTCATGCGGCCGATCCGGCGGCCTGTAAGCGGATTCTCGATGTCCTTGCGGGCCCTGCATCGATCGAGGGGCGGCGTGCCCAGACGGTCGACGACGCCCGGCGCTCCGAGCTCCTGGCGGACCTCCTGGGCTCGACTCTCGTGGATGCCCAGGAGGAGCTGAGGGAAGCCTGCGAGATCCTGGGCCGAGCGCCTGCGAACGCCGGTGCCGGGTCTCCGGCCAGGGCCTGGCTCCTCGAGCCCCCTCCCTGGCCCCCCGCCTTCGTGAAGAAGCTCCAGGAACGGGGCGGCGACCACGCGCTGGCGATGGTCCAGGACCTGGCCGCGCGCGTCGCCCCCGATCCGGAAGCCCGCTTCTGGCTCGTCCAGAGCTGGCTCAGGCCGACGCGTCCGATCGACGGCTCGTTCCTCGCCGAGCTCGCCGGGGCGGCCGGCGGACGCCTGGCACGCCAGGCGGACTTCCGGGAGTGGCTCAGAAGGGAGTGGACAGCCTGGGCCAGGCAGCGATATCGTCGGGTCGCCCGGGTGGCCTCCGGGCGTCTCCCGCAGCCCGGATAGGTGTCCATGGCTCGACTCATCGCCGACGGACTCGTGAAGCGTTACGGCGAGCTCGCCGCCGTCGACGGCGCCTCGATCGAGGTCCCGTCGGGCGAGGTCTGCGCCGTCGTCGGTCCTCCGGGCGCGGGCAAGAGCTCGCTCGCCAGGCTGCTCGCCGGCCTCGAAACGCCGGACGATGGCGAGATCTACCTCGACGACCGCATGGTCCACGCGATCCCCGCCAGCCTCCGGGGCATCGGCCTGGTCTTCCCCGACCTGGCCCTCTGGCCGTCCATGACGGTCGCGGAGAATGTGGCCTACCCGCTCGTCGTGCGGAAGGCGAAGGTCGCGGAACGTCGGCGCAGGCTCGCCGAATCGCTCACGATGATGCGGATCGACAGCCTGGCCGCCCGGCGGCCGGAACAGATCACGCCGCCGCAGGCTCTCCGCGTCGCGCTCGCCCGGGCCCTGATCTCGGAGCCCCAGATCCTGATCCTGGACGAGCCGCTCGCTCTCCTCGACGCCCGGAGCCGGGCGGAGGCCATGGCGGACCTGAGGACGATCCGGTCCGAGCTCGGGATCACCACGGTCCTCCTCACGCGTAACGTCCCGGAAGCCCTGGCCTCCTGCGATCGGATCGCGGTGATGGATCTCGGGCGGATCATCCAGTCCGGGCCGCCCGAGGAGGTCTACAACTACCCGGTCGATTCCTTCGTGGCCCGGTTCCTCGGCCCGACCAACCTGTTCCAGGGCCAGATCGACAGCTCCGGGTCGAGCCCGGAGCCTCGCCGCGAGGTCGTCGTCCGGACCCCACTGGGCCGGCTGGTCGCGACGATGCCCGGCCCGTCGCTCGCGTTATCGCTGCCGCCCGGCACCCCCGTGACGGTCTCGATTCGACCGGAGACCCTGGCACTGGGTCCGAACATCCCCGCCGACTGGAATCGATTCCCCGCCACCATCGAGCGGATGACGTTTCAGGGTGACACCCGGCACATCGAGCTGCGAGGGCCCGGCGATTGGCCGATCATGGCGCGGGCCCTCCAGAGTCGCTCGCGAGCCCTCCGCGAGGGCCAGAGCCTCACGCTATCCGTCGCGTCGGAATTCGTCACCCTGCTCCCCGGCAAGCTGGTCTGACGAGCCGCCGCGGCGGAACTCGTCCGGTCCGGGGCGCGTGCCTCAGCCGATCCGGATGACCACCTTGCCGAGGTGCTTGCCGCTTTCCAGGTACTCCAGGGCCTCGACGGACTCCTCGAACGGGAAGACTCGGTCGATGACCGGGAACAGCCCGCGGCCGGCGATCGCGCGGTTCATCGCCTCGAACATGGCCCGCGACCCGACATAGACGCCCTGGACCCGGATACTATTCATCAGGATTGCCGTCGGATTGACCTCTCCAAGACCGGTCAGCACGCCGATCAGCGCGACATGCCCGCCCACACGGACGGCACGCAGGGATCTCGGAAGGGTGCCGGCCCCGCCGACCTCGACGACATGGTCCACGCCCACGCCGACGGTCAGCTCCCGGACCTTCTTGTCCCACTCCGGCGTGGTCCCGTAGTTGATCAATTCCGAGGCACCCAGTTCCTTGAGCCGGGCGAGCTTCGCGTCGCTGCTCGACGTCGCGATCACCCGCGCCCCGGCCATGGCGGCGAACTGGATGGCGAAGACCGAGACTCCCCCGCTCCCCAGCGTCAACACGGTCTCGCCGGGCTGGAGCTGTCCGCTCGAGAAGAGGGCATGCCAGGCCGTGACCCCGGCGCAGGGGAGCGTAGCCGCCTCCTCGAAGCTGAGGTGGGCGGGGATGTGGACCAGGCAGGATTCGGGCAGGACGACCTGCTCCGCGAGGACGCCGCTGGCCTCGCCACCGAGCGCGGTCCGCCCCTTGGCCGCGTCGATACGCCCCTCCGCCCATCCCGTCATGAAGTTCCCGGAGACACGATCGCCGGGCTTGACCCGCGCCACCCCCTCTCCGATCGCGACGACCTCCCCTGCCCCATCGGAGAGCGGAATCATCGGGAGGGGCAGATGCGGGTTGTAGCGTCCCCGCGAAATCAGGAGGTCCCGGTAGTTCAACGAGGCGGCCTTGATGCGAATCAGCACCTGCCCGAAACCCGGCGACGGCGCGGGCACGTCCTCGAGCCGTAAGGCCCGGGGACCGTCGAACGAATGGAGTCGGAAGGCTCTCATGGGGCGTCTCATCATTCCACGGGGCGAGGTGCAATCAACTGGTACGCCGCGGTTCGCTGCTGTTAGGATGACGCGCACGCCGGCGGGCCGCCAGGGGGGGGATCGCTCGGTTCCTCCCGGGAGAGGTCATCGAGAGCATGGCCCGCAGGACGGTCGGTTTGGCGCTGACGATCCCGATCCTCGCCCTCTTCGGCGCGGCGTTCCTGGTGATCGGACCCGGCATCGACGCGGTCCCGACGCAATCGCCGTCGTCCGGCGGCGAGACGGTCATCGTGACCGTCTTCCCCCTGATCCTGGCGGCCTTCGATCCGATCGTCTGGATCTCGATCGGCAACAGCCTGGCCGTCGCGGCGGCCGTGGCGCTGGTGTCCTTGGTGGTCGGCGTGGCGTTCGGTGAGGTCCTCGGCCGCCGGTCCGCCCCCGGCGAAGCGGCCTGGCCGTCTCTCGTCCTCGGGCCCGCCGTGATCGCGCCAGGCTTCCTCTGTCTCGGCCTCATCGGCGTGCTCGGCGATCCCGGGTTCGCGGACCGCCCGGGGCGGTTCTCGTGGAGCTGGCTCCTCTGGGCGTGGTCCGCCGTCGTCCCCGGCGTGGCCCTGGTCGCCTGGGCGGTCCGCTCGTTGCGCCGGACTCTCGATCCCGCCCTCGAGGACGCGGCGCGTCTCGCCGGGGCCGGGCCGTTGCGAGCCTGGTGGAACGCCTCATGGCCCCTCATCCGCCCGATCGCGGGGGGTGTGGCCGGCTTCCTCTTCACCGCCACGCTCGCCGATCCGGGCCCTGCCCTGATCCTCAACCTGAGACGGACCATCGCCTTCCAGCTCGTCGTCTCCGCCAGGGGCCGCAGCCCGTTCCCTCGGTCAGCCGCCCTGGGACTTCTGATCCTGGCGATGGCGACCGCCGGACTCCTGCTCTTCCGGCTCTGGGGACGGGCGTCGCGGGCGACACCGCCCCGAGGCGAGGGCACGCCGCCGCTCCGTCGCGAGCCGCGCGGGCTGCTGAAGGCCTGCCTCATCGGCATCCTCCTGGCGAGCTGGTGTTGCCTCGCCTGGGCGCCCGTCGCCGGCCTCCTGATCCTGTTCACGGACGGGATCCGGGACGTCGGCCCGGCGAGCATGCTCTCGCGCTCCACCGTGGCCATCCTGGGACGATCGTGCGGGCTCGCGTTCCTGCTGGCGGCCGTCTCGGCACTCGCCAGCCCATCGAGCCCCAGGATGCACGATGCGCCCGATTCGAAGCGTCCGGGCCGTCGGCGGACTTCCCTCCTGGGGGGGATTCCGTCCCTCGTGATCGGGATCGGAGTCCTCTCGATCGCCCGGGTCGCCTCCATGGCGGCCGTCTGGGCGGATCGCTCCGGCGGTCGGTCGGTGGTCGGAAGCGTCCTCGGCGGGGTTTCCTGGCTCCTGGATCCGGCCGCCGTCCCGGGCTTGCTCGTCGTGATCGGCGGTTGCGCGGACATGCTCCGGAGAGGCCGAGACGCCGACGTGGACCCCGGCGGATCCTCGTCCGACGGGACGAGTCGCGCCCACCAGGCCGAGGTCGCCGGTGCGGGCCGCGGCCGGGCCAACCGCCTCGCGAGGGCCGGTTCGGCCCGGTCGGCCAGCCGAATCGCCCTCCTGAGCACGATCGGCGCGACGTCGATCAGCCCGGCGATCCTGCTGGCGACCCTGCCGGAGAGCCAACCCCTGGGGCCGGCGGTCCTCGTCCTGGCGGGGCTCCCCGGCGGCGATCGATTTCGGGCGGCGGCCCTCGCCCTGATCGCCGTCGCCGCGTGCTTGCTGGCCCTGGCATGGGCCGCCTGGCCCGGGCCCCGGTCGCGCGTCTCGACGCATGAGCATCTGATCGGGTAGGATGGAGCGGGTCAGTCCGCGTTCGATTCCCACCCAGGAGCGAGGGCCCGCGCGGCCCCGAGATCGATGTCCGAAACGGCGAAGCTCGCTCTCGAAGACGGTACGGTTTTCACCGGCAGGGCCTTCGGCGCCCGGGGCGAGGTGGACGGCGAGGTCGTCTTCAACACGAGCATGACCGGATACCAGGAGATCCTGACCGACCCCTCGTATCACGGCCAGATCGTGACCATGACCTATCCGGAGATCGGCAACTACGGGATCAACGAGGACGACGCCGAGAGCCGCCGGCCCTGGGTCCGCGGCTTCGTCATCAGGGAGCTGAGCGGGAGGGCCAGCAACTTCCGCTCGCAGGGCTCGCTCGATGAGTTCCTGGCCCGCAACGGGATCCTCGGCATCGAGGGGATCGACACCCGCGCCCTGGTCCGGCTGACCCGGACCCGCGGGGCCATGAAGGGGATCCTCTCGACCGCGGACCTGGACGACGCCAGCCTCGTCGACAAGGCCCGCAAGAGCCCCGGGCTGGTCGGCCGGGACCTCGCCCGCGAGGTCATGCCCGAGAAGAGCTTCACCTGGGAGCCGGGCCTGCACGCCGAGTATTATCTCGACCCGAGCGGCCGGAACGTCGAGGACGGCCCGGACCCGAGAGGCGGCTCCACGAGCCCGAACGGCAAGCGGCCCCACGTCGTGGCGCTCGACTACGGCATGAAGTGGAATATCCTCCGCTTCCTGGTCGAAACCGGCTGCAAGGTGACGGCGATGCCGGGCTCGACCCCCGCGGAGGCGATCCTCGAGCAACAGCCGGATGGGATCTTCCTCTCCAACGGCCCCGGCGACCCGGGCGCCCTCGGCGAGTCGGTGGAGACCCTCCGCTCGCTCATCCGCGCCGGGTCCGAATCCCGCGGGATCCCGATCTTCGGGATCTGCCTGGGCCACCAGCTCCTGGGCCAGGCGTTCGGCGGCAGGACGTTCAAGCTCAAGTTCGGCCATCGTGGCGCGAATCACCCCGTGCGCAACGAGCGGACCGGGAGGGTGGAGATCACCACCCAGAATCACGGCTTCGCCGTGGATCCGTCCAGCCTCCCCGGCGATGTCGAGCTCAGCCACGTCAACCTCAACGATCAGACCCTGGAGGGCCTGCAGCACCGGCGGCTGCCGGTCTTCGGCGTGCAGTATCACCCCGAAGCCTCCGCCGGGCCTCATGACAGCCAGTATCTTTTCGACGAGTTCCGCGCCATGATGCCCTGACGGGGGCTGCCCGCGGAGCCGGGCGGGCGCCTGTTTTCTTGAACCCTTTGACGGCGCCCGGCTGTGGCGTTAGGCTGTAACTTTACGATGCCAAGCGATCGCACGTCGGTCGCGGTTCGGGGCGGATCGGAGTCGTTGCCGTGGGATCGACGTGCGTCGTGGGGCTGCAGTGGGGCGACGAGGCCAAGGGGAAGATCGTTGACCTCCTCTGCGACCAGCACGAGGTCGTGGTCCGCTACCAGGGGGGTGCCAACGCGGGGCACACCGTGGTCCACGAGGGGACCACATACAAGCTGTCGCTCATCCCCACCGGGATCCTGCGGGCCGGCGTCGAATGCGTGATCGGCAACGGCGTGGTCATCCATCCGCCCTCGCTCCTCTCGGAAATCCAGCGGCTCTCCTCGCAGGGGGTCGACTTCCACGGCCGGCTCCTGATCAGCGACCGGGCCCACGTCATCCTGCCCTATCACATGTCGGAGGAGCGGCTGTCCGAGGAATCGGCCTCGGCGGCCGACCATATCGGGACGACCCGGCGCGGGATCGGGCCCTGCTATCGCGACAAGGTGGGCCGCGTCCACGGGGTCCGGGTCGCCGACCTCTTCCACCCCGAGGAGTTCCGGGAGCGGCTCGCCCGCATCATCGACTTCAAGAACCGCCTCCTGCAGTCGATGCTGCCGGACTTCGAGGCGCTCGACCCGAAGCTGGTCACCGAGGAATACCTGGGGCACGCGGAATCCCTCCGCCCCTACGTCCGGGACACCACCACCTGGCTCCAGAAGGCGATCGCGGGGAAGAAGCGGCTCCTCTTCGAGGGCGCCCAGGGCTCGCTCCTGGACATCGATCACGGCAGCTATCCCTACGTCACGAGCTCCAACAGCAGCGCGGCCGGGGTGGGGCCCGGCTCCGGCGTCCCGACACGATTCGTCGATCGCTGGATCGGCGTCGTGAAGGCTTACACCACCCGCGTCGGCGGCGGCCCGTTCCCGACCGAGCAGGAGAATGAGACCGGCGAGCGGATTCGCCGCGTCGGCCGCGAGTACGGGACCGTGACCGGCCGCCCTCGGCGCTGCGGCTGGTTCGACGCGGTCGCGGTCCGATATTCGGCCGGGGTCAGCGGCTCGACCGAGCTGGCGGTCATGCTCCTCGACGTGCTCAGCGGCATCGAGGAATTGAACGTCGCCGTCGCCTACGAGCTGGACGGCCGGCGCGTCGAGTCGCTGCCGGCCTCGCTCACCGACCTGGCGCGATGCCGGCCGATCTACGAGACGGTACAGGGCTGGACGGAGGACATCACGAGCGTCCGCGAGTGGGCGGACCTCCCCGCGGCGGCCCGCGACTACGTCACCTTCATCGCCCGCCAGGTCGGAGTCCCGGCCTCGATCGTGTCGGTCGGGCCGGACCGCCGCCAGACCATCCAGATCCCCGCGGGAATCCGGCCTTCGGCCTGACGCGTCCGACCCCAGGCCCACGCCGCGGACCGAGGCGGCCGGGCCGAGTTCGAGGGAGCCATGCAGCCAGATCGTGAGTCGTCGATCACCGAGGAAGGCCTGGCACGCGTCCGGGCCCTCGGCCTGAAGCCCGATCAATTGCCCCGCCACGTCGCCATCATCATGGACGGCAACGGCCGCTGGGCCCAGCGGCGGGGTTTCCCCAGGATCGTCGGCCATCGCCAGGGGATCCGGAGCGTCAAGTCCGTCGTTGAGGAAGGTTGTCGCCTCGGCCTCGATCAGCTCACGCTCTACTGCCTCTCGGTCGAGAACTGGAAGCGCCCTCCCCGGGAGCTGAAGTTCCTGCTCCGCCTCTTCCGACACTTCCTGGTCGTCGAGCGTAACGAGCTGGTGGAGCAGAACGTCCGCCTGCGGATGATCGGCCGCCGCGAGGGGCTTCCCGCGGAGGTCCTGGACGAGTTCGACCGCACGGCCGAGATGACGGCCGGCAACGGCGGGATGATCCTCTGCCTGGCCGTCAACTACGGCGGCCGGACCGAGATCGCGGATGCGGCCCGCCTGCTGGCCCGCGACGTGAAGGCCGGCAAGGTTGATCCGGACCACGTCGACGAGTCGCTGTTCGCCTCCTACCTGAACACCCGGGGCATGCGCGACCCCGACCTCCTGATCCGGACGGCCGGCGAGCTCCGCGTGAGCAACTTCCTGCTCTGGCAGATCTCCTACACGGAGCTCTGGGTCACGCCCACCCTCTGGCCCGACTTTCGGGACGGCGACCTGCTGGATGCCTGCGCCGCGTTCGCCGGCCGCGAGCGCAAGTATGGCGGCCTGCCGGCCGCCTCACTGGCGACCTCACCCGCTTCCGGTTAGAGTGGCGACGTCGCCACGTTTCGGCGGGCTGACGGATCCCCCCACCTCGTGCCGGCCCCAGGAGCCTGACGAGTCCTCGTCGCGACCATCTCCCCATGCTTGGAACACGAGTCCTCATCGGACTGAGCCTGAGCTTCGCCGCGGTCGGCGTGTTGCTCCTGGACGAATGGGCCGCCCCCTGGTTCCCGCTCTGGTTCCTCATCGTCCTCTCCGCCGTGGGGGCCGCCAGCGTCGAGATGGTCCGGCTCCTCCGGGGCGCCGGCCTCCATCCCTCGCTCAATACCGTCCTCGGCGGCGTCGGCGCCCTGATGGTCTCGAACTGGATGCCGCATGTCACGCGGATGATGGGCAGTCCCCAGGAGTCCGGGTCGTCCGACTTCAGCGCGAGCAGCCCCCTGATCGTCCTGGCCTGGCCCTTCCTCAGCTTCGTGGGCATCTTCATGGTCGCCTTCGTCATCGAGGGCATCCGGTTCGTCCGGCCGGGCCGGTCGATGGCGACGCTCGCCGCCAACATGCTGGCCATCGCCTACATCGGCCTCCTCGGCGGCTTCATCGTCCAGCTTCGCTGGATGCAGGGCCCCTACCACGGCGTCATCCCCCTGCTCTTCCTGATCGCCACGGCGAAGGGCGCGGACACGGGAGCCTACACGGCGGGCCGCCTCTTCGGCCGCCACAAGCTCTGGCCCTCGCTCAGCCCCAACAAGACCGTCGAAGGGGCCATCGGCGGGCTCGTCTTCGCGGTCGCCGCCACCCTGATCGTGACCCTCGTGGCGCGACACGCGCTCAACGTCCCGACCATGGACCTCGTCTCGGCGATCGCATTCGGACTCATCGTCGGCGCGGTCGCCCAGCTCGGTGACCTCATGGAATCCCTGATCAAGCGCGACGGCGAGCGGAAGGACGCATCCTCGGTCGTTCCCGGCTTCGGCGGAGTCCTCGACGTCCTCGACTCGATCCTCTTCGCCGCCCCGGTCGTGTATGCCCTCTGGGTCATCTGGGGCACATGAACCCCGACGAAGGTCTCGCGGCCGGCGTCCGGCCGCTCGAAATACATAGCATCTAATGCTCACCTCTTAATTCGCAATGGCACGCGGAACGATCCCGCGGAGCCGGTCTATTGGTTCGAGCGCGAACCTGGGAGCCGATTCGTCGCATCAACATCGACGCCCCGGTGTCCTCCCGCCGGCGCCGACCATGAATGGGCCCGAACCCCCGGTATCTCGCCCGGATGATGAAGCGAGGGCCGCCCCCCGGGGACGCTGCCGGGGGAAGGACCGTCCCTGCCGGATGGGTCACCCGTGCGCGATCGAGCGTCCGGAGTCCGGATTCCTCAAGATCTCTGATACCCCTGCCTCCCAGTTGACCCGATGCGACGAGGGCCGTAGAGTATTAATTGATTCGTTGAGTCGATTCCCCATCGCCTGCCCCGGGTCTGGTGCTTGTGGTGGGGAAGGTCGAGGAGTCTCTCAACACCGCGGCCCAGGACTTCGATTCCTGATTGCCGTGGTGGAGAGTGTTCGTGGGCCTGCCGGGGTGCAGCGAGCCTCGTCTCATCGGACGAGAGCCTCCGAGGTTCAGGGTCATTGGTGCCCGAGAGCCGTGCTGAAACGGGATTCGGACTGCGCCGAAGGCAGGCCGGGAGTGATCCTCATGAGATTCTGCAAGCTGGCGATGATGGCCGCGATCGTTGCGGGTCCCCTGTTCCTGCTCGCCGCGACTTCGGGTTGCGACAGTCAGCAGGAAATCCCCCTGGCCAAGGTCGCGACGCCGGCGCCGCAGCCGGCGCAGGACAAGAGCAAGATCAAGATCCCCAAGGGCGCAAGTCCGTCCGAGTTGCCTCACTGATCCCGCGGCAACTCATCCCGATCGATCCGTCGAGGTGGCCTCGCGGATCGACCCGGGGCCGACTGTGGAAAGACCAGTTCGGCTGAATTGCCCGTCCGCGCGAGCGCGCGCGGATCCGGGCGAGGCTACGTCCACGCATCGGCTGCGAGGACGCGGCTGCGGTTCTGTATTGGCACTCACACGATGAAACAGACTCCGTTCATCCGATTTGGAAGCGTTCATCGAGCGACCGTTCTCCTTTTCATTTAGGGGAAATCTCATGCGACGGATCTCGAACCGATCCTCTTGGAAGCCGAGAGGATTCACGCTGATCGAGCTGCTGGTGGTGATCGCAATCATTGCTGTCCTGATCGCCCTGCTCCTCCCCGCCGTCCAGTCGGCCCGCGAAGCGGCCCGGCGAGCCCAGTGCGTGAACAACCTCAAGCAGATCGGCCTGGCCATGCACAACTACCACGCGGCCATCGGCGCCTTCCCCATGGGCGGCGGGCCGGTGATGATCGCCGGGCAAGGCATGCGGACCGGTTGGGGCAACTGGAGCGCCCACTCGATGCTGCTCCCCTACATGGAACAGCAGGCGATCTACGCCTCCATCAACTTCAGCCTGCCCAATGCGAGCGAGGATTCGACCGGTCAATATCACAACTCCACCGCCACGACCTCGCTGATCACCGCGTTCGTCTGCCCCTCGTCCCCCATCTATCCGGGCACCTGGCTTTCCGGCAGGCAGTCACCCTACACGAACTACTTCGCCTCGCTGGGCGCGAGCATGAACCAGTTCGCGTACAACAACAACTCCAGGCCCAATGGAGTCTTCGAAGTCGGTGGCACGGCCTACGACCTGGCCGCCATCACCGACGGCTCGGCGAACACGATCGCGTTCGGGGAATGGCGGACCGGCGACGGGAACGACAACAGGTTCAGCAACCCGCAGGACATGATGGTCTACGGCTCGACCCCGTCGGGCGTCAGCGACTGGAACCTGCAGGGTGCGAACATGCCCTACGGTGGTGACTCGTTCGTCCCCTGGCTCCAGGCGTGCGGAGCATTCGCCGCGACCAACCCGAAGTCGCATCGGAGCTTCATCGGCCAGATGTGGTGCCAGGCCCTCCTGGGCCGAACGCTGGGCAACACGCTGGTCGCTCCCAACCCCAACTACCCCAATTGCATCATCGTCAAATGGGGCGGCGACAATGACGGGGCCTGGGGCTCGGTCGGCATGAGCAGCTACCACTCCGGCGGTGCCAATGCCCTCTTCTGTGACGGCTCGGTCCGGTTCCTGAAGTCCTCGGTCAGCCAGACCATCATGTGGTCCCTGGGCACTCGCGACGGCGGCGAGGTCATCAGCTCCGACGCCTTCTGACGTCCTCACCATCCCAACAATCCACCAGGGACCCCGGGGAAACACGCCCCCGGGGTCCCTTCGTCGATCCTCCTCGTGGTTGATCCCGATTCCCGTCCCGGTCTCCCCTCCGCGCGGTGCCGGGAGCCGCATCGAGCCCATCGAGACAAGGAGCGGGCTCCAGAGCCAATACCGTTCAACGAAGGCTCGTCTCGTCTCGCATCGCGAATGCCGAACGTGAACATCCTGGCAGGCAAGGAGTGTCTCCGGGTGGCCGTGGTGGAACACCACGGGACCGCCGTGGCCTCCAGGCGAAGCCCATTAGGCGCAACAGCTTCCCTCACCGTGGTGTTCCACCACGGCCACCCAGGCTCAGCTCGGAGCCGACGTGACGTTGACCTCGGTCTCGTACCATCGCGGTTCGAGACCCTGCCGAAGCCCGTGTGCCCCTACCCTTCGGTGAACGGTATTGGGGCTAA
>NZ_JAALJH010000101.1 GCF_011064615.1 Aquisphaera insulae
GTAGAGGAGCCTACGCACGACTGAACTCGTCCCAGGCGAGGCCAAGTTGCCTGACCGCGCCGCGTACCGTCCCGAGCTTCAGGTCATCCCCGCCCCAATCGGGGATGACGGTCTGGTCGCCGGTTGCCGGATTGAGCCATTTCCTGTGCGACCCATCTCCGGTCCGGGGCACTTCGCGGCAACCCAGGCGAGATAGCTTTGTGGCGATCTCGCGATACCTCATGGTATGGCGATCATCAGATCCGCATGGACGGGCTGGTCCGGCGTCCCGATCGCCAACTCGGCCGGGAGAGGCTTGCCCGAGTCGCGATAGATCTCCAGTACCGCCGCGAACGCATCGCGCACGTTCTCGATGGCGTCCTCGACCGAGTCACCTTCAGTCAGGAGTTCGGGGATCAAGGGGGACGTGACCGTGAAGCCGCCTTCCGGTTGCGGCTCGAAGACAAGCGGCACTCTGTAATGCATGATTCCCTCTCGTAACTCGGGCACCTCAGCATCGTCGCCGCAGGAGCGATACGAAGGCAATGGAGAATAGGCGTCCAGAGCCGGTGCATGGGTCTTTTTCTTGACGCCAATCCATCAGCCCATCCTAGTCCCTCTGAGCTCGAATCGCCAGGCAAGTGTCGCCTCACGCTGCCGCGCCTCAGATCGCCCCGGCGAGTTGAGCAAGGGAAGAGCGGAGGAACCGCCACGATGACGGGAGATTACCGCCACGGCGGCCCAGAAGATCGGCACCACGTGAGCGACCTTCGATCGCCGCCGGTATCGCCGCGGTGCCCGAGGATCAGGCGATTCTACCGGACTCTCGGAGGTTCCTGGCTAGCCAGACGTCGGCGACGGCAGGCGAGAATTCCCGCAGTGTCGCGACGAATGAAGATTGAAGCTTCTGAAATGCTCCGATGAAGTCGGTTGGCGTGAACTCGACGCGGTGCCAAGCCGGATCGCCGTCCGCGCCCGAGACCTCAGAAGCCGTGATCCTGAAGAAGCCACGGTCGCCATCCCGCTCGAAGACGAACGCAGGCTGACCCTGCTCGCCCTCGTCGAAGACGTGCCTGCCACCGGCGGACGCCAGCGAGCGAGCCGCAACTGACAATTCGACGAGCCAATCGCCGAAACAGACATCGTCCGGGCCCCAGTAGCCCAGATAGGGAACCTGCCGACTCGCGATCTCCAGTTGTAGCCGGCCGTGGACGTGCGAGTCGGCTTCCAAATCGGACAGCGGAAGTCGACCGTTTTCAGACACGACCGCGAGGTTGTCACACGCCATGATGACGGTCGAGACGTCGTTAGCCTCGGGCATGCCGATTCCGAGCCTCCTCATGCTTGATTCGACGGATTCTCAATTCCGCCCAGGACCATCGCCGATTCTGCATGCAGCCAGAGAGTGAGCCGTCAAGTTGACGATCCCGGCGTTCCGACATTGCCACAACACGCCCGTGCGAGCCCGGCAGTTTGACCTTCCGATCATATGGCTATTTCGGCCGATCGATGGGCACGATCACGATCTTGACCGGCTGCTTCGTGAAGATCCGCAACTCGGTGATGGGCGAGCCACAGGAATCCTTCTTCTCCACTCGGCTCTCCACGGCGTCCGACGGCAGTTGGCTCAGATCGACCTCGATCGGTCCCCATTGGCCAGGGTTGTAGCCGATCGTCTCGGTCAGTTGAAGCTGGCGGTTCGCCGCCTGATCGCCACACCCGCAGCCGCTGAGGAACAGGAACGACGTCAACACTCCCGCGAAGGTGTAGACCGGACGCATGGCTCGCTCGCTCCTTTCCACCTCAATCGCACCGTCCCGCAGATACCCACCTCGATGCTACTTTTCATTCTTACCGCGGGAACCCTGGCTGTCAGCCAGGCTCCCATCGACAGGCAAGTCGAAACGGTATTCACCAGTCAAAGCCGAACCACCAAGGCCCGACGGATTCGAATTCGAGCGAGATTTCCGACTTTGGTGAAACTGGCGCCTCCAAATTCGGGATTGTACTGAGTAAAGGCCGCGCCCATTGAGCGCGCGGCCCACAACTTGGAGACACTCCCATGGCCACCGCCGCCCAGATCCAAGCCAACCGAAGCAACGCAAAGAAGAGCAGCGGACCGAAGACCGACGCGGGCAAGGCGGCTTCCAGGATGAACGCCCTCAAGCACGGCAACCGCTCCAGGCAGCTCGCCATGCCGGTGCTCCCCCAGGAGGATCCCAAGGAGCTGGACCGCCGCGTCCGCGAGTACGTCCACGCCGGCAAGGCGGGCAACGCCATCGAGCGCGACTTACTAACCCGCGCGGCCCGGCTCTCGTTCATGCTCGAGCGATCCGACCGCGCCGAGGCCGCCTACCTGGCCAGGCTCGCCCGCGCGGCCCTCAAGGCCGAGGCGAACGAACCCAGCGAGGAGCGGGAGCGGCGGGTCGAGCACCTCGCGCGCGACCTCTTCCTCGAGGCGGCCCCCGGCTGCCACCGCAACTCGGACATCTTCCGCGACGTCCCGGCCGCGTTCCTCGCCGGCCTCGAGGAGATGCATGAAGGACGCGCCTGGCTGATCCGCCAGTGGCTGACCCAGATCAACCTGCTCTGCGGCCGGGACCAGTTCGGCTGGGGCGACTTCTACCGCTATGTCCGGCTCCTGGGCAAGCTCCAGACCGAGGCCAACGTCGACCTGGAGCTGAACGCCGTGATCGCCGCCTTCGACGCGTTCCTCGGCGGCGGCAAGGGGCAGGCCTTCTACGAGTACTACTGCCGCCGGACCCGGATCTACGACAAGTTCTACGAGGGCCATCGCGCCTGGCGGGTGCTCGGCGAGCCGCCGGCGAGCTCGGACGCGGCCCAGGACTTCCTGATCGACCTGGCGGAGCGGAAGCTGGCGCGGCTGGAGGCGATGGAGGCCGCCGCGACCGACGACGACGAGGATGTCGACGCCGATGAGCTGGCCGACGCGGCCGCGTTCGACGCCGGCCCGGAGCTGGACCGGCACCGGCGGACCTCCTCGGCCCGAGGGCGGGAGCTGCTCCGGATCCTGGACGCGGTCGTCCGGCTCAAGAAGTGCCCGGGCATGAGCCATGATCAGGCCATCGAGGAATCGGAGGAGCCGACCGAGGCAAGGACGACGATCAAACCCAATCCGGAGAGGTCAGAAGTCCGGGTGGCTGTGGTGGAGACGCAGGCGACACCACGGGATCGGCCTGGCACCGAGACGGCCTGCGCGGGCGGCGAAGGCTCGCCGGCCGTGGGGTCGCTGCGCTCCTCCACAGCCACCCGCTTGCCCGCCCGCAGCACAGGAGAGGAGCCAGTGGGGAGCGAAGGCTCGCCGGCCGTGGGGTCGCTGCGCTCCTCCACAGCCACCCCGATGCCGGTCCCGGTGGCCGAAGGGGGAGACGCCGGCCCGCCGGCCGTGGGGTCGCTGCGCTCCTCCACAGCCACCCCGACGCCGGTCCCGGTGGCCGAGGAGGAGGCGCCGCCGGCTTCCCGGGACCGGGTCGGGCCGGGGCCGGGCTCCGCGGGGGTTGTAAGCCGTCGAGCCCGGCCGTCATAATGAGGCTGGCCGTGCGAACCCGCCGCTCGAGGCTCCCGAACTCGCCTGACATCCCCCCCGAGGAACTCCATGGGAACGGTCGCCTCTCCCCGCGTCGCCCGACTCGTCGTGCCCTGCGCCCTGGCCTCCGTGCTCTTCCTGTCCGCGTCGTCCGACCTGGTCGGGGACGAGCCGGGATCGGTGAAATTCAGCCGGGACATCTTGCCGATCTTCGCCGAGAACTGCCTGACCTGCCACGGGCCCGATGCCAAGGCCCGCAAGGCCGACCTGCGGCTCGACGTCGAGCAGAGCACGCTGCGGACGAAGGATCCCCTGGTGGTCCCCGGCAAGGCCGGCGAGTCCGAGCTGATCCGCCGGGTCGAGACGGACGACGCCGACGAGCTCATGCCGCCGGCGAAGTCCGGGCATGCCCTGACGAAGCCCCAGAAAGAGGCCCTCCGGCGGTGGGTGGACCAGGGGGCGAAATGGGGCAAGCACTGGGCCTTCGAGCCACCGGTGAGGCCGGACGTCCCTCACACTTCGACCCCGGGTTGGGTCCGCAACCCGATCGACGCCTTCGTCCTGTCGAAGCTCGACGAGGTGAAGCTGACGCCGACGCCGGAGGCCGACCGGGCCACGCTCATCCGCCGGCTCTCGCTCGACATCCTCGGCGTCCCGCCGACCCCGACCGACGTGGATGCCTTCCTCGTCGATCGCGCGCCGGACGCCTACGAACGGCTCGTCGATCGGCTGCTGGCTTCGCCCCGCTACGGCGAGCGGATGGCGCTCGACTGGCTGGACGCGGCCCGCTACGCGGACACCAACGGCTATCAGAACGACTTCGCCCGGACGATGTGGCCCTGGCGCGACTGGGTGATCGCCGCGTTGAACGCCAACCAGCCGTTCGACGCCTTCCTGACCGATCAGATCGCCGGCGACCTGATCCCGGGGGCCTCGAACGCCCAGAAGATCGCCACCGGATTCAACCGGAACAACCGCACCGTCACCGAGGCCGGCTCGATCGACGAGGAGTACCGGATCGAGAACGCCGTCGATCGCGTGGAGACCACGGCCACCGCGATGCTCGGCCTGACCATGGGCTGCATGCGCTGCCACGATCACAAGTATGATCCCATGACGCAGAAGGAGTTCTACCAGTTCCTCGGCTTCTTCAACAGCGTCAACGAGAAGGGGGTCTACACCGAGCAGAAGGGGAACGTCCCGCCGCTGATGATGGTCCCCGATCGGACCCAGCAGCAGGAGCTGGACCGGCTGACCGCCGCGATCGCCGCCGCCACGTCCAGCCGCGACCAGGCCGCCCGGACACTCCCGGATCGCCGCAAGCGGTGGGAGGCGGAGCGGCCGTCCGCGGCGGACGCCCCGGAGCCGACCGACTGGTCGCTCCGACTCCCGCTCGACGGTGACCTCGCGCCCGGCTCGTGGAAGGGGCCGAAGCCCGCCGCCTGGGCCGAGTCGCCGGCCGGCAAGGCGATCCGGCTCGAGGGCGACCTCTCGGCGTTCGTCGAGGCGACCGCCGACGTCGGCCTCGACGGCATCGGCGCCTTCTCCTATGGCGGCTGGGTCCGGCCGCTCGGCGCGGGGGCCGTCCTCAGCAAGATGGACGACGCCCACGGCTTCCGCGGCTTCGACCTGCTGATCACCGGCGACGGCAAGGCCCAGGTCCACCTCGTCCACGACTGGCCGGCCCTGGCCCTGAAGGTGACGAGCAAGGCGCCGATCCCGAAGGAGTCGTGGTCGCATCTCTTCGTCGTCTACGACGGCGGCGGCAAGGCGTCGGGCCTGAAGCTCTACGCGGACGGACGGGCGCTCGAGGTGGACATCGAGAGCGACACCCTGAAGGGCTCGATCGCCACCGATCAGCCGGTCCGGATCGGCCGGCGGTCCACCTCCGCACCGCTCAAGGGTGAGGTCGCCGACGTCCGGATCTATCCCCGGGCCCTCGCGGCGGACGACCTGCGCCGGCTGGTCGCCGCCCCGTTCCTGGCGATGGCCCGGCAGCCCGCCGCGTCGCGGACCCCCGCGCGAGACGCCCTGCTGGACCACTACTTCAGGGAGAGCGTGGACACCCCGCTGAAACAGGCGGAGTCCGCCCTCGCCGCCCTGCTGGGGCGGAAGTCCGAGCTGGAGGCGAAGGTCCCCACGGTGATGATCATGGAGGACATGCCCGCACCGCGGCCGGGCTTCGTCCTCAAGCGCGGGCAGTACGACCTGCCGGACAAGTCCCAGCCGGTCGAGCCGTCCGTCCCGGCCTGCCTGAACCCGTTGCCCGAGGGTGCGCCGCGGAACCGCCTGACGCTCGCCCGCTGGCTGACCTCGCCCTCGAATCCGCTCACGGCCCGGGTCGTGGTCAACCGGATCTGGCAGCACCATTTCGGGACCGGCCTGGTGAAGACGACGGAGAACTTCGGCGTCCAGGGCGAGCCCCCGTCCCACCCGGCCCTGCTGGACTGGCTGGCCACCGAGCTGATCCGGACCGGATGGGACCGGAAGGCGATCCACCGCCTGGTCGTGGAGAGCGCGACCTATCGGCAGGCGTCGAAGGCGTCCGAGCGGCTCGTCCAGTTGGATCCGGAGAACCGGCTCCTGGCACGCGGGGGGCGGTTCCGCCTGTCGGCGGAGATCGTCCGCGACAACGCGCTGGCGATCGCCGGATTGCTGTCGACCCACGTCGGCGGGCCGTCCGTGAAGCCCTACCAGCCGGCCGGGCTCTGGGAGGAGCTGGCCGGCGGCGCCGGGGAAGGGCCCTACGTCCAGGACCAGGGGGAGAAGCTCTACCGCCGCAGCCTCTACGTCTACCGGAAGCGGACGGTGCCCCATCCCGTCCTGAGCACGTTCGACGCCCCCAGCCGCGAGATCTGCCAGGTGAAGCGGGCGCGGACGAACACGCCGCTCCAGGCGCTCGCGCTCCTCAACGACGTGACCTACGTGGAGACGGCCGGACACCTCGCCCGGCTGATGCTGTCCGACGGGGGCCGCACGCCGGCCGACCGGCTGGCCTTCGCCTATCGACGGGCCCTCTCGCGGCCCCCGACCGAGCGGGAGCGGACCCTCCTGGTCGCGGGATTCGACCGCTATCGGCGATTCTACGCAACCAGCCCGGCCGACGCCCGCCGCTGGCTGGCGGAGGCCCGGATCGAGGTCCCCAAGGGCGTCGATCCGGCCGAGCTGGCCGCCTACGCCACCTCCGCCAGCATCATCCTCAACCTGGACGAGACCGTCACCCGCGAGTGATCGGACCGATCCCCGACCCGTCCTCGAACCAGCACGACCACGCCCGGGAGCCTCGCCATGGAGCCGCTCGAGATCGCCCAGGAGATGAATCGCAGGCAGTTCCTCGGCCGGGCCGGCCTGGGCCTGGGCTCGATCGCGCTCGGCTCCCTCTTCGGGGCCGACGCCCGCGCCGCCGACACGGCGCGACCGGGCCTGAAGGGGGGCGGCGGCGGGGCCCTGCCGGGGCTGCCCCATTTCCCGCCGAAGGCGAAGCGGATCATCTACCTCTTCCAGTCGGGCGCGCCGTCGCAGCTCGACCTCTTCGACGACAAGCCCAGGCTCCGGGACAAGCGGGGCATCGAGCTGCCGGACTCGATCCGGATGGGCCAGCGGATCACCACGATGACCTCGGGCCAGAAGAGCCTGCCCGTGGCGCCCTCGATCTTCAAGTTCGCCCGCCACGGCCAGAGCGGGGCCACGTTCAGCGACTTGCTGCCGCACACGGCGGGGATCGCCGACGACCTCTGCATCATCCGGTCGATGCAGACCGAGGCCATCAACCACGACCCGGCGATCACTTTCGTGCAGACGGGCTCGCAGCTCGCCGGCCGGCCGAGCATGGGGGCCTGGGTCGCCTACGGGCTCGGCAGCATGAACGAGAACCTGCCCGCCTTCGTCGTGCTGCTCTCGCGAGGACGCACCGATCAGCCGCTCTACGACCGGCTCTGGGGGAGCGGCTTCCTGCCCACGAAGTACCAGGGGGTGAAGCTCCGCGGCGGCAAGGAGCCGGTCCTCTACCTGGCCAACCCGGCCGGCTGCCCCGCCGGGCTCCGCCGCGAGATGCTCGACGACATGGGCTCGCTCAACGGCATCCACCACGAGGCGACCGGCGATCCCGAGATCCTCACGAGGGTCGCCCAGTACGAGCTCGCCTACCGGATGCAGTCCTCGGTGCCGGAGCTGACGGACCTCTCGACCGAGCCGAGGGCCGTCCTCGACCGCTACGGCCCGGACGTGATGAAGCCCGGCTCGTACGCGGCCAACTGCCTGCTGGCCCGCCGCCTGGCGGAGCGTGGGGTGCGATTCATCCAGCTCTACCACATGGGCTGGGACCAGCACGGCGACCTGCCGAACCAGATCCGGTCCCAGTGCCGCGACACCGACCAGCCGTCCGCCGCGCTCGTGGCCGACCTCAAGGAGCGGGGCCTCCTCGAGGACACGCTGGTGATCTGGGGGGGCGAATTCGGCCGGACCGTCTACTCGCAGGGGACGCTCACGGCCACCGACTACGGCCGCGACCATCACCCCCGGTGCTTCACGATCTGGATGGCCGGCGGCGGCGTCAAGGCCGGCTACACCCACGGCGAGACCGACGACTTCTCCTACAACATCACCCGCGACCCGGTGGAGGTCTACGACCTGAACGCGACGGTCCTGTCGCTCCTGGGCGTCGACCACACCCGCCTGACGTACCGGTTCCAGGGGCGGGATTTCCGCCTGACCGACGTCCACGGCCGGGTGGTCAAGGAATTGCTGGCCTGAGGCGAAGAGTCGGGCTCCGCGGGAGCCGTTGGTACGCCACCAGGGCCCTGATCCCTCGCGGGGCCGGATCAGGGCCCGAAGATCGGGCCGGCATCCATGATGGCCCGCCGGGTGAAGTACTTCTTCACGGGCGGGGACATGATGTACACCGAGAGGGCCCCGTAGAGGGCGATCACGACGAGCCCCGTGGTGATCCTCGACTGGTCGATGCGTTCGGCGATCGGCTTGATCCCGGAGTCGATCTCGTCGTCCGGGTCATTCGTCGGCGCGGGGGCGGTGGCGATGACGTCGCGTTCCTCGAAGTTCGCCTGGATGATCGGCACGGCGATGAGGGCGACGATGTCCACGAAGACGCCGAGGGTCAGCGCCAGCATCAGGTACTTGGGGGTCTTGCCGCGGAAGAACTGGACGGCGCCGAAGACGCCGACGGCGGTGACGAGGGCCAGGCAGAGCCAGCAGTACTGCATGACCCCGGCCTCGGTCGTGGCCGACTTGGCCAGGGCCAGGATCAGGAGCACGAGCGATCCGAGGCCGGCGAGGAGCCCGACGACGGCGACGTGGAGCGGCGGCCCGGTCACGCGCGGGGGGGGCGGCGGGATCAGGTCGTCGTCCAGCCCCACCCGCAGGCCGGTCTCCTGGTCGAGGCCGCAGGCCGGGCAGAGGGACATGCCCGCGGGGACGACGGAGCCGCAGACGGTGCATCGCCGGGCGGTCGCGCGGGCCTCGGCCCCCTTCGGCTTCCGCTTCCGGGCGGGCTCATCCTTGAAGAGGGCGGCGGCGTCCCCCTCGGGGCGCAAGCCGTCGCCGACCGCGGCGTGCTCGATCGATTCCGCGGTCCCCATCGGCAGGCTGAACAGGTCGCGCAGGTCCCTGTCGCCGGAGGGGACGACCGGCAGGTCGTCGCGGCTGGGCGGGCGCGAGGCGACCGGCAGGTCGTCACGGCTGGGGGGCCTGGTGCCGAAGTCCCGGGTGGTCGAGACGATGGCGTCGATCGGGCCGGCGAGCGTCGACTCCGCGCTGGCGTCCTCGGCCGAAAGCACGAACCGATTGGTGCACTTGGGGCACTTGAGCTTCTTGCCCACCGGCGCGTTGTCCGGCAGGTTCAGCACGACACCGCATTTTTGACACAGGATCGTACGCGGCATGATTCTCGACGTCTGTTGGACAGGGGCGTCCGTGCTCCCCGAAGGGGAGAGGCGGACTTCCTGCCACGGTGTTGAGTTATCTTACCCACTCCCAATACGTCCGGGGATCGGGAAGTGTAGACTCGCGGTCGGAAAATTCTCCAAACCCACATCAGGGTTCGGCGCCCGAGACCGAAGCCGGAGGGCTTGAGCCGCGACGTCGTCGATAGCCGCTTGACGGGCGTCCGGCGGCACCGTAGCCTGAAGCTTGCTCGCGGCGCAGGTCCGGCAGGCCCCACCGGGGCAGCCCCTCTCAGACACGCCGGCGCGCGTCGTCCGCCGCCCGACGTGGCGCCATCTCGCGTCGCGGCGGTCCCTCCCCCCGGTGAGCTCCTTCGCCCCCCGGTCCCCGGCAGCGTCACGACGTGATCGACCGACCGAACCGGCCGCCCCTTTTCCAACCGTCCCGGAGCGTGAACCGATGCAGAAGAGAACCAAGGTCAGCCGTCGAGCCTTCCTGGAGACGACCGGTGCCGTGACCGGCGCGGCCATGGCCGCCGGCACGTTCGCACATCCGGCCGTCGGCGCCGTCAAGGGGGCGAACGAGAAGCTCAACATCGCCATCCTGGGCCCGGGCGGCCGCGCCCAGGAGCACATCCGGATCCTCAAGCACATCAGGGACGAGACCAAGCTCATCGACGTCGTCGGCCTTGCCGACGTCTGGGACGGCAACCCCGAGGTCGGGCACGGCCTCTACCCCTCGGCCAAGAAGCTGGGCCTGGATGCCGAGGGCAAGGACAAGGACCGGATCACCAAGGACTATCGCAAGCTCCTTGAGAACAAGGACATCGACCTCGTCCTGATCGCCACGCCGGATCACTGGCACGCCAAGATGTCCATCGACGCCATGGAGGCGGGCAAGGACGTCTACTGCGAAAAGCCGATGACCCACACCATCGAGGAGGCCCGCAAGGTCGCCGAGACCGTCAAGAAGACGGGCAAGGTCTTCACGGTCGGCGTCCAGTCCACCGCCGACCCGCGGTTCCGGATGGCCAACTCGATGATCGTCGACGGCAAGATCGGCAAGGTCCTCCAGGGCCAGACCTCGTACTACCGCAACAGCGACGTCGGCCAGTGGCGGTACTACAAGCTCACCAAGGACATGACCCCCAAGACGGTCGACTGGAAGATGTTCCTGGGGACCGAATTCGGCCTCGCCCCCGACCAGCCGTTCGACCGCGCCCGGTACGCCCAGTGGCGCTGCTACTGGGACTTCGGCGGCGGCATGTACACCGACCTCTTCGTCCACCAGCTCACCCACCTGATCCTGGCGATGGGCGTACGCTTCCCCCGCCGCGTGGTCGGCGCCGGCGGCCTCTACATGGAGTATGACGGCCGCGACGTGCCCGATGTCGCCACCGTCGTGGCCGACTACGACGAGGGCTGTCAGGTCCTCATCTCCGCCACGATGTGCAACGACACCCAGCTCCCCGAGGTCATCCGCGGCCACAACGCGACGATGACGTTCGACCGCACCCCGGAGAAGGGCTTCCGGATCTCCGAGCAGAAGCTCGCCAGCCGTCCCGCCCCTCCGGGCAGCAACACGGGCGAGGGGGGCGAGCTCTTCAATCCCCAGCAGCCCCGTGAGGACACCCGCGCCCTCTGGGAGCACTTCCTCGGCTGCGTCCGCTCGAGCAACCAGGAGACCCTCTGCCCGGCCGATCTCGGCTATGCCGCGATCACGACCGTGAACCTGGGCGTCCAGTCCTACCGCGAAGGCAAGGCCTACTACTTCGACAAGGACAGCGGCGCCGTCAGCCCGGCCGACACCTCCTGGGCTGCCCACTGGGAGAAGAACAGCCACGAACGCGGCAAGCCCTCCCAGGTCCAGGGCTGGAAGGCCGGCGAGACCGGCTCGCTGCTGGTGCCCCCTGACTACCAGAAGCTGGAAGGCGCCTGGGTCGACGGCAAGGACCCGGTCGAGAAGGCCTGATCCTCACCGATCCCACCGCCATACCCCTACATCAATCTCCAGGCCGCGCCGGGCGTCTCCCGACCCTCGGCGTGGCTTTTTTTCCGCGATCCGCCGTTGCATCCTATCCTTCTGATGGGCAAGCCTGTCGGCGACCCGTTCTGACCGCGGCCGCGGTCGGCAAGGATCATGAGGGAAGCGCAATGAGACGATGCATCGCCTACGCGGGTATGTTGCTGCTGATGGTCGCCTGGCCCTTGAACATCGAGGCCGCCGCCCCCCGTTCAGGCTCGGCCTTCGGTCTCGGGCTCGGCATCGTGCCAGACGCCGTCCACGCAGGTGCGGAGGATGACCAGGTGGGCCGGGTCCGGTCGCTCGACCAGGACCAGGCTCGCGGCCCGGCCGGGCTTCAACTCCGGGGCCGGCAGGCCAAGTAACCTGGACGGGTTGAGCGTGACGCAGTCGACCGCCCCGGCCAGGTCGCAGGGCAGGGCGTTTATGAGATTCTCGAGCCCGCGGCCGAGGGGCCGATTCGAGCCCGCGAGGTAGGGCGTGCCCGAGACCACGATCTTTCCGGACGGGTCCACCGCCCAGTCCCCGTACGTGCCCGCCGGCAGGCCGGCCAGCGGGCTGGCGTCGCTGACCAGGATCGTCCGGGACGGACCCTTCGCCCGGGCCAGGACGCGGAGCGTGTCCGCGTCCAGGTGGTGGCCGTCGGCGATGAACGACGCGGAAAGCCGGTCGTCGGCCGCCTGGTGCCAGATCGCGTTGGGGTGCCTGGGCAGGCTGGCGGCGATCCCGTTCCCCAGGTGGGTGCTCAGCGACGCCCCCGCGGCGGCGGCCCTCGCCAGGGTCGTCTCGTCGGCGGCCGTGTGTCCGATGGCGATCGCCACGCCATGTTCCCGGGCCCAGGCGATGAACTCGATCGCAGCGGCCCGCTCCGGCGCCAGCGTGACCAGGTTGATCCGTCCCCCCGAGGCCCGCTGCAGCTCCTCGAAGTAGGCCGGCTCGGGGTCTCGCATCGCCGAGGCCGGATGCGCCCCCCGATATCCCTCGAGCTCGGACAGGAAGGGCCCTTCCAGGTGAATCCCCGCCACCATCCGCCCCACGGCGGCCGATCGACGGCAGGCGGCGTCGATGGTCCGGAGACCGTGCAGCGTCTCCTCGCGCGGGGCCGTGATCAGCGTCGGGCAGACCCGGGCCGTCCCCAGCCTCGCCTGGGCCAGCACGACCTCTTCCACCTGGTCCACCGTGAGCGTCGGCGACGAGAACGAATACCCGAGCCGACCGTTCACCTGGATGTCCCAGAACGCCGGCGCGACCCAGGGATCTCCCGCCGCGATCGCTTCCGGACCGTCCACCCGGCGGACATCCGCCAGGCGGTCGCCGGCGATCGAGACCTCGACCCATTGCCCGGAACGGTAGTCACGGGCGACGACGCGAGCCGGGCTCGCTGCCATGGGGTGCGTTCCCATCAACTCCCTCGTTCCGCCTTGCTCATTCGCTTACTGCGTTGCGTCCGACCCGTTCGCTCACGCGGCTTCACGGGCCGCTCCATCCCTCTTTGGTTCCTCAGTCCGCCGCCGTTCGGCCCGATCCGCGGCGGGCGATGGCCGCGGCGATGAAGTCGCGGAAGAGCGGATGGGCGTGCGTCGGCTTGGACTGGAACTCGGGGTGGAACTGGACGGCGAGGAACCACGGGTGATCGGCCAGTTCGACGATCTCGACGATCGTCCCGTCGGGGCTCGTGCCCGAGGGGATCAGGCCATGCTCCTCGAACGCCTTGCGGTAGGTGTTGTTGAACTCGTAGCGGTGCCGGTGCCGTTCCGTGATCCGTTCCTGGCCGTAGGCCTTGCGGGCCAGCCGGTCCGGGACCAGGCTGCACGGCCACTGGCCCAGCCGCATGGTGCCGCCCCGCTGGGTGACCTGCTTCTGCTCCTCCATCAAGGCGATCACCGGGGCGTCGGCGTGCGGGTCGAACTCCGTGCTGTTGGCCCCCTCCAGCCCCAGGACGCTGCGGGCGAACTCGATGACCGCGCACTGCATCCCCAGGCAGATGCCGAAGAACGGGACCTTGTTCAGGCGCGCGTAGCGGATGGCCTCGATCTTCCCCTCGATCCCGCGCATGCCGAACCCGCCGGGGACGAGGATCCCGTCCACGCCGGCGAGCAGCGCCTCGCTGCCGCGGGTCGAGACTTCCTCCGCCTCCACCCGGACGACCAGCACCCGGGCACGATGGGCGAAGCCGGCGTGATCGAGCGACTCGTACACGGACTTGTAGGAATCCCGATGCTTCATGTACTTGCCGACGACCGCGATCCGCACCTCCTGCTTGGGGTTGATGATCCGATCGACCATCTCGCTCCAGGCCGACAGGTCCAGCGGGTTGGTCTTGAGGGCGAGCCGCTTGACCAGGATGTCGTCGAGCCCGTGCTTGACCAGGCTGAGCGGGACCTCGTAGATGCTGAACTGGCGGTCGCGCTCCTCGATGACCGCCTTCTTGTCCACGTTGCAGAAGAGCGCGATCTTGTCCCGCTCGTCCTGGGGGATCGACACCTCGGACCGGCAGATGAGGATGTCCGGCTGGATGCCGATCTGGCGGAGCGCCCCGACCGAGTGCTGCGACGGCTTGGTCTTCAGCTCGCCCGCCGCCTTCAGGTACGGGACCAGCGTCAGGTGGATGAACAGGCAGTTCTCCCGGCCGACCTCGAGCGCGAACTGGCGGATGGCCTCCAGGAACGGGAGGCTCTCGATGTCGCCGACCGTGCCGCCGATCTCCGTGATCACGACGTCCACGTCGTCGGTCGCCAGCCGGGTGATGCCCGCCTTGATCTCGTCGGTCACGTGGGGGATGACCTGGACCGTCTTCCCCTCGTAGAAACCGTCTCGCTCCTTCTGAATGACGGAGAGATAGATCTTGCCGGTGGTGTAGTTGCAGTCCTTGGTCAGCGGGGCGTGCGTGAAGCGTTCATAGTGGCCCAGGTCCAGGTCGGTCTCCGAGCCGTCGTTCAGGACGTAGACCTCCCCGTGCTGGTAGGGGCTCATGGTCCCGGGATCGACATTGATGTAGGGGTCGAACTTCTGGAGCCGGACGCGGAGCCCGCGTTGTTCGAGGATCATCCCGATCGAGGCGCACGTCAGTCCCTTGCCGAGCGAGCTTACGACGCCGCCCGTCACGAAGATGTGCTTGGCCATCTCTCACCTGGGTTCGCCGAGGGTGGGCTGGTAAAAGCCCATCATACCAGGCGAGGCCCGGCGGCGAAACGTCGGCCGGCGTCAGCTCCCGGCCCGGGGGATCCAGGTGCGCATGACGGAGGACTTCTCCGGCGCGGATCGCGGCGTCTCGACGGTGACGGCGACGTCGGCGACCTGAAGACTCTCCAGGTCCCGGAGCCTGACCTGGCCGCGATAGACCAGGTAGCAGATGCCCTCATCGGGGACCAGCACCAGGGTATCCAGGACCGGATCGAGCCGTTCCACGCGGGTGGGGACCTCCTCGATCGTGGCGGCTCGCCCCTCGCGCAGCCTCGCCTCCAGCCATTCGTCCGGAGGGGACTCCCAGAGCGTGACCGCGACCCGTGGCCGCAGCGCCGGCAGGCGGAACTGGAAGTCGGAGTCCGGCGACATGTTCCGCAGCTCAACCTCCTCGTCACCGCGAAGGTATCCCGCCACCTGGAGATCCGGGTGGGCGCCGTTGAAGAATCGGTAATCGAAGTCCGCCGGCAGCCCGACCTGGCGCTCGCGGCCCTCCGGCGCCGGGCTGGGCGTGCCCGCCATCGCCAGCCGCGGGGACCAGCCGCGGCCGTAGAAGCCGAAGCCGACCGGCCCCGGGTGCGAGCTCCAGGTCCGGATGGGATCCTCCGGATCCTCGATGTTGGGCAGCGGCTTGCCGTCCAACGACTCCGGCGTCTTCTTGCCGGCGAACCCTCGCCCCGCCAGGTTCGCGGACGCGTAGAGCGCGGCGGATTCGTCGATGCCGCCGAAGGCCCTGTCGTAGACGACGTCCATCCGCTCGAACGGAGCCGGCTTGCCCATCTCCGGGAAGATCGCCAGCCGCGAGGGGAACCGCCAGACCCGGTCGCCGTAGACGTGGATGGTCCTGTCCAGGTGCCCGACCCGGACGCCGATCCCGAGCGGCGTGTCCGGATCCTTGCCCCGCGGGAAGTACGCGGCGCCCACGACCACGACATCCGCCCTGGGCTTGAACGGCACGACGTCGCACTCGAAGCGGACGGTCCGGATCGACTCGTCCTCCCACGGGATGTCGGCGGAGAAGATCGGGAGCTGCTCCGGCGCGATCGAGGCGACCGCCCCGTGCTTCGTCGGCATCGAGCAGGTGATCTTGACGATCACCGTCAGGCGGGGGACCCCCTCGAACCCCTCCCACATCATCGTCTGGACCACGAATTGATCGGGACTCAGGGCGGCCGCGGCGGCCGATGGTCGCCCCGTCGTCGGATTCGAAGGCGCAGGCGTGGCCGCAGCCTCGAGCGGCGGAGCCTCGGGATCGATCGCCGGCGCTTCCGCTCCCGCGGGCGAGATCGCGGGCCCGGCCGGGGCGGAGGGTTCGCGACGCATCCCCTCGCTCGAGACGGTCGCGAGCTTCCAGCCCGAGTTCTTCCGGCGCGGCGGCTCGGCAGGGGGGCTCTCCGCGACCACGACCCGGAACGTGGTCCGACCCGCCTGGATGAGATCCCCTTCCTTGAGGGGAGCGGAGCCGTCGACCTTCCTGCCGTTGAGCGTGGTGCCGTTGCTGCTGCCGAGATCGCGGACGCGAATGTCGGCGCCGGCCCACTCGATCGCGAAGTGCTCCCGCGAGAGCATGGGGTCGTCGGGGATCGAAAGGTCCGCCTCGTGCGATCGGCCGACCTTCGCCGAGCCGGCCCGTTCGACGGCGAGTTTGCGGGCCCGCCCGCCCGCATCGGTGAACTCGAGGGTCAATCGCATGGGGGCACGCCCCTGGCCGCCGCCTTCAGCAGGCGCGCCCGCTCCGCCGCCGTCGCGGGCGTCCGGTGGAGGCTCTGCGGTCGGATGGCCGGCGGCGATACCCCGCGAGGGCCGAAGGCGATCTCCCTCGTCTCGGGGAAGCGAGCCCCCTCGAGGTGGCATTCGGCATGCGAGAAGGTTGCGACCGAGGCCCAGTACAGGTCGGCCCGACGGAGGTCGCAGCCCGTCGCCCGGGCGCCGGAGAGGTCCGCGCCGACGAGGTTGGCGTCGGAGAGGTCGCAGCCCTCGAGGGTCGCCTCCCGCAGGTCGGCGAACTCGAGGATCGCGCGCGGGGCCTTCAGCCCCTTCAGGATGGCCCGGGCCAGCGTCGCCCGTTCGAAGCTCGCGTCGACGGCGCGGGCCCCGCTGAAATCGGCCTCCGAGAAATCCCCGAGCCGACCGGACGCCGCCCCCATGTCCGTTCGCGCCAGGATCGCGGCCGAGGCGGCGGCCCCGGTGAGGTCCGCGCCCATGAGATTGGCGCCGGAGAGATCCGCGCCGACGAGGCAAGCCTCCGTCAGGTTGGCGCCGGAGAGGTCCGCGCCCACGAGCCGGACGGCCACGAGCCTGGCCCCGGCAAGATCGGCCCCGCTGAGATTCGCCCCGGAGAGGTCCGCACCGGAGAGGTCCGCACCGCGGAGGCACGTGGCCGCGATCGTGCAGCGGCAGAGCCTCGCGCCGCGGAGGTCCGCGCCGGTCAGGTCGCACTCGCCGAGCTGTGCCGCCTCCAGGTTGGAGCCGGAGAGGTCCGCCCCCCGCAGGACGGCTCCCGTCAGGCTCGCGCCGGCGAGGTCCACGCCGGCCAGGCTGGCACCGGCGAGGGCCGCCCCGTCGAGCCGGGCACCGCGGAGCCGGGCGCCCGGGCCTAACCCGGGAACGGCCGGGCCCGGCTCAGGATGGTCGTCGCGCTCGCTCATGTCGCCTCCGAGGCGTCGGGGCCCGACGCCGGATTCTCGTCCCACGGCCCCGGGACCTCGAGCTCACGGAGCCGTCGCTCGATCTCCTTCTTGCGTCCGAAGGCCCGCTGCTGGCGGAGTCCGAGCGCCCGCTGCTCCTGCTGGAGGGCCCGGACCTCGCCGGCCCGGGCCACGAACTCGGGGTCCGTGGGGCTCTCGCGGGCGATCTCGTGGAGCCGCGCGGAGAGCCCGGACATCTGCCGGAAGAGCTCGATACCTTCGAGGCGAATTTCCTCGAGCTCGGCGAGCAGGGCTTCGGATTCCGACATGGCACTCCTCCTCCCGATCGAGATGGCCTCAGTGCACCGGCAGCCAGAGCCCGCTGCCGGCATCCTGGCGGAACATCCGGATCCCCTCCATCAACCGGGACTGCTCCGGGTTGGGCTCCGGGACGGGCGGCGTGTACGTGTTGAGGTTGTTGGCGTCCGCCTCGACCTGGGCGGCCCGTGCCGGGTCGCTCGTGTTGGCGGGAGTGCAGCCGTTGGTCCACCAGTCATTCTGCGCGTTCCGGAGGTGATCCTGGAGCGTCCAGTACTGGTCGTAGTGCGAGGCGATCGTATTGGCCTGCCCCGAGCCGCCGCCCGCCGGATCCCCCGGATTCCGCGTCAGCGGCATCCAGCCGGTATTGGCGTTGAACTCGTCGATGCGTTGCTTCAGCCCCTTGTGGTTGGGGACCTGCGTGCCGGGGTGCGGCGCCTGGACCGGATTGGGGGGATGATGCTCGGTGTTCATCGCGTTGTCCATCCTCTTGAACGCGTCGTCGCATTCCGCCCGATAGCAGGTCAGGCCGAGGGGATCGATGGCGTTCACGGGGTCGTCCGCCGCGTACGAATAGACGCTCCCCGCCGGATAGAAGGCGACCGGGTCCGGCGAGATATACCGGCGCAGGGACGGATCGTAGTCGCGATGACGATTCCAGGCCAGGCCGGTCGCCCGGTCGAGATACTGCCCCGGGAAGAGCCGGCCGCCGACCGCGGGCCGGTCGAAGCCGGCGGGGAGGACCTCTTCCACGACCGCGCCGGCCTGATCCACGAGCGCCTGCGGGGAGCCGACGTGATCCGTCACGTATCGCTTCGAGGCCCCGCCGTGGGCCAGGGTCGCCGGCTGGAAGCCCCCCGGCGTGTGCGCGTGGGTGATGAGGCCGTCCGGGCCGGACTCCGCGACGATCCGATCGCCCCACCAGGCGTACTCCGTCGTCCGCCCGTCGCGGACGGAGGCGATCCGCCTATGGAATGCGTCGTAGAGGAACTCGGTGGAGGTGCCATCCGGATGATCCACGCGCGTCAGGAGGTTCTCGTAGTCGCGGTGGAATTCGGTACGCTCCGTTCCCCGCTCGATCCAGGCGAGGTTGCCGACCGCGTCGTAGCCGCAGCGGATCTCGCCGGCCGCCGTGAGCCGGTCGCCGGGGGCGTACTCGTACCGGTCGCGGTCGTGCGACCGCACCGGGTTATCCCCCGCGTCATAGGCGTACGCCTCCAGGACCGCGCCGTCGCGCTCGACCGACTCCAGCCGGCCGGCCCGATCGTAGCGGTAGTTCGTGGTCGCCCCGAGCCTGTGGTCGACCACCGAGGCGACCCGCCCTCCCTCGTCGCGCCGGTACTCCCGGTCGTGGAGGACCTCCCCGCGGAGATCGATCACGCGGCGATGGTCGAGCAGGCCGGTGGCGCCGTACTCGGACCGCTCCGAGATCCCCGCCGAGTCGAGCACTTCCACCGCGACACTCCGGGCGTCGTGGCGGAACTGGAGCACCCGCCCGGCCGCGTCGGCGAGCTCCACGAGCCGGCCGCGCGGGTCGTAGTCGTACGAGGCGATCCGGCCGTCGTCGAGGCCGAGCCCCCGGCGCCGGCCCCCGGCGTCGAAGTCGTGCGAGAGAGTCCCGGCCGCCTGGACCTCCTTCACCGCGCGGCCGTCGGCGTCGTACTCGATCTCGACGAGGCTCCAGGGGCTGGCCGCGGCCGTCATCCGGCCGGACGGGTCGTACGAGAAGGTCGTCTCGCGGCCGTCCGGATGCCTCCTCGCGGTCAGCCGCCGCATCGCATCGTACTCGAAGGTCAGGCGGGTCCCGCCCGGATCGCGGACGGCCGTGACGTACCCCTGGGGGTCGAACTCGAAGACCTCGGCACGCCCATCCGGATAGGTCATCCGCTGCGGCCGGCCGAGGCGATCGTGGTCGATCGTCGCCCGGTCTCCGCGCGGGCCCGTCGCGGCGACCAGGCGTTGCTCCGCGTCGTATTCGTAGCGGTGGACGCGGCCGGCGGCGTCGGTCGCGGAGAGGAGCAGGCCGAACCGGTCGTAAGTCCTCTGCTCCCGGTAGCCCATCGGGCCGAGGACCTCGAGCGGCCGCCCTTCCGCGTCGCGGCGGAAGCGGACGACTCCGCCCCCCGGGAGCCGGATCGATGCCGGCCGGCCGAGGATGTCGAGGGACCAGGAGGTCGTCCGTCCCGCCTCGTCGGTGTACGCGACCAGCCGGCCGAACCCGTCCTGCTCGCAGGTCGCGAACCCGCCGAGCTGATCCTCGTAGCGGATCGTCATCCCGTCCCGTTCCCGCCGCACCCGGATCTGCCGGCCCCCCGGCTCGACGATCCGCTCCACCCGCCCCCGAGCGTCGTACGAGTGGGACCAGCGGCGTCCGAGCGGCGACGAGAGCGTGAGCTGATTGCCGCGTTCGTCGTACTCCGCCTCCCAAGCATGGCCCTCGGGGCCGATGGACCGGATCGGCTGGTTCATCTCGTTGAACTGGACGACCGTCGCGGCCCCCGCGGCGTCGATCGTCGTGAGCGATCGGGTCGCCGGGTCATAGCTCTCCAGGTGGATCGGGCCGAGCTCCTCGTCCTCCGAGTAGATCGGGCTGAAATCCGCGGCGAAGAAGGTCCGCTTGACCTGCCCGAGCGCGTCCACCTTCTCGTAGCAGAGGTCGGCCTCGTTGAACCGATGGAGCGTGCCCCAGCCTTCGGAGTCGACCAGCAAGGCGGTCCTCCGCGCCGGGTCGCGTTCCAGGCCACGGTAGCGGATCCCGCCGTCGAGCCAGGTGGCGACCGCGCGGCGATCCCGATCGTAGGCGTAGTACCGGCTCCCCCCGGATGGGTTGGTCTCCTGGACCAGCAGATGATCGTCGTACTCGTATCGACGCACGGCGCCGGACGCGTCCCACGCCGCGACGAGGTCCTTCCGGGAGTCGTACTCATACCGGGCCAGGACCACCGGGTCGACGTCCGCGACCCGGAGCGTGATCTCCACCAGGAGGCCGCGCTCGTAGCCGAGCGCGAACCGGCGGCCCCGAGAGTCCGTCGCGCGGACCGGCCGGCCGTCGTCGTCGCGGTCGAAGGCGATGACGTTGCCGTTGAGGTCGCCCAGCGTGCGGAGCGGCCAGGGATCTTGCTCGCGGGCCGGGGCGGCGAACTCCAGGCGGCGGCGGCCGGCCGTGGTGACGATCAGGCCCTGGGCCGTCCGGAGCACCCGCATCGCGCCCAGGGTCTCGCGCCCGAACCAGGTCTCGCGATCCAGGGGCAGGGGGCCGCGACGCGCGACCTCCACGCCCCCCTCGAAGAGGATGGCGACGTCGCCCTCGACCCGGGCCCACCGCTCATGATCGGAGGACCAACCCCAGCCGAGCGGCCCGAGCCGCCCCGAGTCCGACGCGTAGGTCCTGAGCATGTTGAACGGCATCTCGCCGCCGAGGAGGAACTCCCGGGCGGCCTGCGTGACGACCCCCGTCGCGACGTTGACACACATGGCGGCGACTCCCTCGGCGACGCGTCAGGTGCACGTCGAGCAGGCCCTGCCCCCGCCGCCGCCACCGCCGCCCATGCCGATCAGGACGGTGAATTCGCCGACGACGATGTTGTTGGGAGGCGGCAGCGGGATCAGGGCGCCGGGCTCCATGACGATGTCGCCCACGCGGGCGGCCGGCTTGCCGCCGATCATGCAGATGCCGGGTGCGCCGTCGGGGATCGGGGTCGTGGCGCCCGGCCCGTGCGGCGTGCCCGAGCAGGCCGGAGGGGGGGCGTTGGGGATCGGGCAGGTATGCTGGTCGCCGATCCTCCAGGCCGGCTTGCCGCCGATGAGGACGGTGGGGCAGGGTGCCCCGAGCAGGGGGGATCCGTGCTGCGTCGTGTCTCCCAGCCTGGCCGCCGGCTTGCCCATGGTCCGTCCTCCCTCCCTCCGCCCGAATCGAAGTTCAAAGCCCCGTCGTCTCGACCACCCCGATCACCCGGAACATCCCGCCGCGCGCCATCCCCGGGGCGTCCCGCGGGTCGACGAGCTGGACCCGCTCGCGCCCCGAGAAGCGATAGGTCCGCCCCGTCGCCGGCCCGGCGACCGCGACCGACGGGCCCCCCTCATAGCGGAGCCTCACCCGATGGGCCCGGCCCATCGAGATCGCCCCGCCCTCCCCGCAGCACCCCATCGTCCGCCTCCTCACGCCACTCGAAGGGCGGCTTCAGCCATTCGTCGATCAGGGCGACCACCCCCGCCAGCGCCGGCCAGGCCACGAGGACCTCGGCGAATCCCCCGCCCACGAAGAAGGCCATCGGCAGCGCGATCCAGGCGCCGGCGCACTTCACGCACCCAAGCGGCCCCGCCAGCGGCCCGGCGGCGGCACCCGCCCGGAGCCGCTCCATCACGCCCGCGGGCCCGGCCTCGCGGACGGCCAGGAAGGCGAGCCGCCAGGTCGCCAGGCCGGCCAGCACGAATCGGAACGCCGGGTGGAACGGATCGGGAGATTCCATCGGTCAGTTGATCTTCACCAGAGAACCCTTGATCGTGTTGATGCCCGAGGCCTCGGCGTTGACCATGGCCCCCTTCATGAGATTCTTGGCGCTGGCGTCCGACGTGATGTTGGGGGCCTTCTCCTCGATCTTGGTCGAGCCCTCGATGGTGATGCTCGTCCCCTTGATCTCGATGGTGCCGCCGCTCTTCATCGTGATGCTCGCCGACCCGGTCTTGAGGATGATCTCGTCGCCGGCGTCGATCGTCAGCTTGTTCTTCACGCTCAGGTTGTCGTCCTTGCCCACCGAGGTGTCGCGCTTGCCCCCGAGCGTGTACTTGCCGTCGCTCGCCACCGTGACCGTCTGGGTCTTGCCGACGGTCTGCGTGTGCTTGCCGCCGTAGCTCTCGGTCTGGCCTCCGCCGACGCTGACCGCCTGGGCGGCCCCCACCGTGATGGTCTGGGCGGCCCCCACGGTGACCGCGCGGAGCCCCCCCACGGTGATCTCCTGGGCGGCCCCCACGGTGATCGACTCGTTGATGCCCACCATCCGCGTCCGCGTGAGGCTGACGGTGATCGACTCGTTCGAGCCGACCGTCTCGGTCCGGTTGGCGCCGATGGCGATCGTCTCGTTGGCCCCCACCTTCTCGGCCCGGTTCACGCCGATCGTGATGGTCTCGTTGTTGTCGACCGTCTCGGTGCGATCGTGTTTGACGTGGGTCGTCTCATCATGATCGATGGTCTTGGAACGATCGTGGCCGACGGTGTGCGACTCGTCGTTCTCCACCGAGATCGACTGGTCCTTCTCGGCGTGGATGGTGATCAGCTCCGAGCCCTTCTTGTCCTCCAGGCGGATCTCGTTGAAGTTGGCGGCGGATCCCCCCTTCGAGCTCCGCGACTTGATGCCGCTCTGGGTCATGTTGGCCGGCAGGGCGTAGGGGGGCATCTGGTCGGCGTTGTAGACGCTGCCGACGATGATCGGCCGGTCCGGATCCCCCTCCTCGAAGGCGACGATGACCTCCTGGCCGACCCGAGGGATGTGGACCATGCCCCACTGCTTGCCGGCCCAGGGCGTCCCCACGCGGATCCAGCAGGAGCTGTCGGCGTCGTGCTTCCCCTGCCGGTCCCAGGGGAACTGCACCTTCACCCGGCCGTACTTGTCCGTGAAGATCTCGTCCCCGGCGTTGCCCACGACGACGGCCGTCTGCGTCCCCTCGACCGTGGGCCGAGGCGTGCTCCGGGCCGGGCGGAAGGGGAGGGCGGACGGGATGCAGCGGAAGGCGTTCTCGTACGACGGGGTCGCCTCGCTGCCGGAGACGTAGGCGTCGCCCATCGAGGCGTCGTGCGAGACCTCGGTCAGCACGTACGAGCCGTCGGCGTTGAAGTGGCGATCGAGCGTGAACTTGTGGCCGGCCGTGAGCTGCCGGCAGGTGCTCCGGCCGTCGACGACGAGCGCGGGGGCCGTCTCCTGCTGCATCCGGATGGCGGCCGTCCGGCCGTTGTCCTCGTAGATGTTCTGGATGTCCGCCGCGCGGTCGCCGCCGCCCGGGGCGACGCCGTCGAACCGCTGGGCGTAGGCCCCGGGGTAATCGTAAAGCTCCAGGCCCTCGCTGGCGGCGACCTTGAGCTTGTGGGAGACCTTGCCCGCCTGGACGGCATCGAGCGTGGGCTTGACGGCCTCCAGGTTCTTGCCGGGGAGCTCGAAGCAGTGGTCCCAGAGCGTGACCTTGGCCGACCTCAGCTCCTGGGTCTTCTCCCACGAGAAGACCCGGTCCTCCTCGCGGAGCCCCCCCTCGGCCTCCTCGTAGATCAGCTTCGTGTCGCCCGGGACGTCGTCGTGGCTCTGGGGCGTGTCGGCGACCACCATCTGGTGGCCGCCCGCGGAATGCTTGAAGAAATAAAAGATCCCTTCCTCTTCCATGAGCCGGCCGGCGAAGTCGAGATCGCTCTCGCGGTACTGCACGCAGTAGTCCCGCGCCTTGTACGTCCCCTGGAGCTGGTACGCCACGTCGAGCCCGGTCAGCACCTTCTTGAGGATCTCCGGGACGGTCAGTTGCTGGAAGATCCGGCTCTGCGTCCGCCGCGTCAGCAGCCACGCCTTCGGCACCAGCTCGGCGTGATACCGCGTCAGGAATCCCGGCCCGAGCGCCGAGGGGAGCCGATGACCCTGGCTGAACCGGCTGATGATGCCATTGATGTATCGGGGCGTCTCGTCCGCCATCAGGAAGGAGACCGTCGCCGACTGCCCGAGGACGCCGTCGAAGGCGATCTCGGTCTCCGACTCCGCCAGCATCTCGAGCCGGAACGAGAAGAGCTTCGAGACCGATTCCACCCCCGAGACGGCCTGGAGCAGCAGGACATCCTCGCCGAGCGGGGTCTTCACCGCGATCGGCCTGTGGGCCTGGGTATACACGGGCATGCTGGTCGTCTCCCTGGCGTTATGATCCGGACCGGCCCGCCTTGCCCGAAGGAGCCCGCGTGTTCGAGGGCGGAACGCATTCTGTCAGGAAACCCGCGCCCGTTCAACATCCGCGGAGCCGAGCCCCGCACAGGTTCCGGCGTCATCCCGGAGCCCTATCGTCGAAAGTACCCCGGACCGGTCACGAGACTGGTCAGCCTCGTGTCCGATTGGAATCGCGTTCACGTGCCGCAACGGAGAGGAACGTCCAGTATACGGCGGCAGGTCCCGAATCGGGACACCTTAATCCCACCGGATTGCGCGACTTGCCGGCGGAGGCCGTCGATCCCGTTCGATTCATTCGCCGGGCGACCTGGCGAGCTCCTCGGCCTCGCGACGAAGCCGGGCGAGGAAGAGGCACTCGGAATGGTGAGCGGGCACGGCCCGCGAGAGCCGCTCGATCGACTCTTGGGCGTCGCTCCTGAGGCCCAGGCGGGCCTGGGCGATGACGGCCAGGCACAGATGAGGGGACTGCCGGGCAACCTCGATCGGCAGGTCCGTGGTGACCAGCCGCAGCGCGTCCTCATCCTTCCCCAGGGCGATGTCGGCGCGAGTCAACGCGATCCTGGCGACCTCATCGGTCGGCGAGGCCGCCAGGATCGGCGCCGCGGCGGCGACGATGCGCTCGGCCCGCCGACGGTCCAGCCGAAAGGTCCGGGCTCCGTGGCGGAGGAACGCGTTCTCGCGATCTCCACCCGAATCGTGCAGGGCGTCCAGCCGTTCGTCGAGCACCCGGAAATCCTCCAGGGCTTCCGCCTTCTTGCCCTGGGCCAGCCGGATCTCCGCACGAAGCCGCCAGGGGACGAAGCGCCGCTCGGCGTGGGCGTACAGCGCGGGATTCGCGGCCGCGATCCGCTCCGCAAAGTCGACGGCCTGCTCGGCCCAGAGTTCGGCCCCCGGCAGATCCCCCAGGTCCGCCCGGATCGTCGCCAGCCCCGTCAACCTCGCCGCCTGCTCATCCCAGAAAACCAGGTCGTCCGGGAGATCGCGGATGAGGCGGGCTCCCTCGTCCACGCCTCGCATCGCTTCGGAGTCGGCCTCGTCGAGCCGGCCATTTGCGTGCAGGCTGGTCGCCAGGCAACCATGCGCCAGGGCGAGGTTTCGCCGGTACATCGGTTTGCTGTCCGACGACGCCACGAGCTGGTCCGCCAGATGGGCTGCCTCCTGAAGATGAGCCATGCTCTCGAAATACTTCGACTCCGCGAGAGTCCGTCCGAGGTTGATCATCTGGGCAATCATCGCGTCGCGGTAATCGGGCTCGCCCGGGTAATCGCCGGCGAGCTTGTTCACAACCTCGCAGGCCTCGCGATGGAGTGCGATCGCAAGCGCACGATCCCTGGGGGCGACCGCCCGGCCATAGGTCGCCAGGGCTCGGAACAGGTCATAGCGGATATCCGGTCGATCGGGGTGTGCCTCGGCTTCCGTGCGGAGTCGTGCGATGGAGCGCCTGTATTCGTCGAACGCGGCTTCGCGTCGACCCTGGCTCTGGTTGGCACGGGCGACCTGGAAATGGGCCAAAGCCTGGCCGTAGAGCAGGTCGGTCGGCGCCGCTGTCCTACCCCAGTCGCGGACGATCCGATCGATGCCCTCGGCGAACCGGGAGGACAGCTCCCGGAATTTCGGCGTGATGATCCCCCCGTTGCGTCCTTCCTGTTCGGCCGCGACGGCATAGTCGCGGGTCAACTGGACGAGCTCGTCGTTCTTCCGGTCCACCTGCCTGGCATAGTCGCTCAGCCTGCGGTTCATGCCCGTCAGCACGACCAGCGAGCCGACCAGGACGGCCAGCACGGGGATCACCACCGCCGCCACGCCGACGCGGTGTTGCCAGCCCCAGCGGGCGGCCCGCTCCGCCGGGGACGTCCGGCGGGTGGTGATCGGCTTGCCTTCGAGGAAGAGACGCAGGTCGTCGGCCAGCACGCGTGCCGAGGAGAGTCGCCGCTCGGGGGCCGGCTCCATGGCCTTCTCGACGAGCGTGATCAGGTCTCGCGGCACATCCCGGCGGAAATGTCGGATCGGCGTGGGAGGCTGGCGGAGGGCCCGCGTGCAGATCTCCAGCGCCGAGCCCCCCTCGTGCGGATCATGCCCGGTGAGGAGGAAGTAGAGGAGGCCGCCCAGCGCGTACACGTCCACCGGCTCGCTCTTGCATCCCGGCCCGCCCGCGATCTGCTCCGGCGCCATGTAGCCGGGCGTGCCGGAGAGCCGGCCGACCTGGGTCTGCGTCGCCGGCCGGGGATCGCGGACCGAATGCGCCAGGCCGAAGTCGGCCACCATGGGGCGGCCGGCCCCGTCCACGAGGATGTTCGCCGGCTTCAGGTCGCGATGGATCACCCCCTGGTCGTGGGCGTACGCGACCGCATCGACGACCGGGAGCAGGATCCGGGCACACTCGCGAGGCGTCGCCAGGGGCTCACGAGGCCGGTCGTTGAGCGTCGAGCCGTCGACGTACTGCATGGCGAAATACGGCTCGCCCCGCTCCGTGGTCCCGGCGGTGTAGAGCGTGACGATGTTCGGGTGCACCAGGTCGGCGAGCGCCTGCCGCTCCACGAGGAACCGCCGCCTCGCCCGCTCGGAGACCGGCCCCCGGATGACCTTCAGGGCGACCGGCCGCCTGATGCCCTCCTCGCGGGCGAGATAGACGACCCCCATCCCTCCGGGGGCGATGACTCGCTCGATCCGGTAGGGGCCGATCGGCGTTCCCGGCGGATACGAGTCGACCGGCCCGGGGGCGTCGGGGATGGTTTCAACCAGGCCCGGCTGCTCGACGGCATCCGGCCCCGGGTCGGTCGGAGGCAAGATCCTCGGCGATCCGCCGGCGCCCGCGACGGTCTCGCGATCGAGGAGGGATTCCACCGCCGCAATCAGCTCGGGCTGCCCGGCGCAGCGGCGATACAACTCCAGCCGACGCCGGGACGGCTCCAGGTCGAGGAGATCGAGGTAGACCCGGATACTCTCCCTGTCCTTCGGAGCGCTCATCGCCGTTGCCCCCCCCAGCGCCACCGCCGCCTCGCGACTCGCCCAGCGGACGGGCATCGCCACGCCGCAATTCCTCACCCTCAATGACGAGAATCCCGCGGTGTCTGAGCGAGGAAGCCTGCCGTGCGAGGCGAGCCTTGCGGTCCCCTCCTCGCTGAGTCGGGGAGGGGCAGGGAGAGGGGTCAACCACCGCCGGCCGTCATCAGGATCTCAACGGGCCCCGCCGATGTCCAGGTCCCGCCGAAGCCAGACGCGGGCCACCGCCAGGTACTTCTCGATCGTCCGTGACGACAGGCATAGCACGTCGGCCGCGGCCGACACCGAGAGGCCCTCGATGCAGCAGAGTCGAAAAGCCCGGGCCGCCTTCGGTTCGGCCCGATCGAGCCGCTCGAGCGACTCCTCGAGCGCGTCCCGCATCCGGACCTCCGTCCGTACGGCCTCCGGACGCGGCCCGCGGCGATCGACGAGCGGGAAGGTCACCTCCTGCAGTGAGATCCGCGCGAATCGTCCCGATCGCTTCCGGGCCTTGCGCGTCCTCAGCCATTCGACGAGCGAATCCCGGAGCGCCCTCCGCCCCGACCTCCAGACATACCGCGGATCGGGATGCTCGGCCACGCTCTGGCAACGAAAGAGCCGGACCGCCGCCTCCCCCACGAGGTCTCCCGACCAGAGCGACCCCGCCGCCCCCCCGGCCTGATCGAGCAATCTTCGGGCCTCCGGTCTGAGCATCAGGAGCACCGCCGCCAGCCGATCCCGGCCCTCGTTTTTCCCCAGCTCGAGCCCACTCTCCATCGAGCTGCCCCCCTCGCGGAAAAAAATCAAGAGAAACCGTGCGCCTCTCGTCCGCGTCTGTCGGAGATGACTCTTGACGGGGCTGGAAGTCCGCCCCATCGCTCCCAGGCTGCACGCAGTCTATCAGAAAGGCGGCGCGATTGCACGGGGGAGATAAACGAATACAGCAGTCCCAAGATCATGGAGAAAATGTCATGAGTTCGCGATCATCCTTGGCACGACTTGCGGTAGTCACGCTACTAGCATCCTTCCTCCTGGCAGTCGCCCGGACTCGAGCGGATCTAATCAGCCTAGATCCCATCGCCGACACTCGGATTTTCACGAATGCTCCCGACGTGAATGATGGGAGTGACATCCAGATTGGCGTCTACTCGAATCAAACAGGGATCAATTCCATCCAGAGGACGCTCATGCAGTTCGATCTATCGGCCATACCGCAAGGGAGTATCGTAATCTCTGCACATCTTACATTGTACACATACTTGATCTTTAATGATCACTACAATGTATTCGGGAAGCCGATGGAGATTTATCGACTGACGACTGCCTGGTCGGAATACGAGGCAACGTGGAACCGGCCCAATGCCGATGGACCGCTCTGGAACGGCGGTGACTATGCAGGTACGACGAATCAACCTGATGTCGCGCCCTACAGCACCAACTCTAGTTCTGGTGCACTTACGGGGATGCCGATTACTTGGAACATTACCAGTCTGGTTCAAGATTGGGTTTCCTCGACTGTGCCCAACTTCGGTCTGCTGCTTCGTAGCTACGAAGGGAACTATCAAGAGTTTGCGTCCAGGGAGTTTTCTAACGCCCAACTGAGAGACTATCCGGA